>NZ_JACCCI010000002.1:0-1060459 GCF_013409105.1 Stenotrophomonas sp. JAI102 | reverse complement strand
CCGGGCACATCTCCAAAGGCTGCCGGCCAGCGGCCGGCACTACCGCGCCCGTCTGCTGGAGGGGCCGAAGTCCCTCCAACAACACAGTTGCTACATGGACGTACTTGCGGCGGGTCCCGACAACCCACCCGTGCCCGCCCCAACCAGCGGACCCCAAAACCTGCCGCTGTTAGCTGTTAGCTGTTAGCTGTTGGCTGTTAGCTGTTGGCTGTAGCACGCACCCGACGCGAAATCTCACTGCTCGCCGCAATCACCACCGTCAGCGCCGCCATCGACAGGAACTGCACCCGCGTGTGCGCCTCGGACAGCAACAGACCGAAGATCAACGCCAGCACCCCCAACCCGAACACCGTCAGATACGGATACCCCGCCATCCGGAACGGCAGACGCGTCCCATCGCGGTTCGCACGATGGCGCAGGATCAACTGCGACAACAACGAAATCGTCCACACCAGCAGACACGTCGAGCCCACGATATTGAGCAGCACCGGCAACACCTTGCCCGGGAACAACAGCTCCATCACCGTCGCCGCGAAACCGAACAGCACACTGGCCAGCACCGCGATGATCGGCACCTGGCGCGGGTCGGTCCAGCCCAGCACCGCCGGCGCCTCGCGACGCTGCGCCAGCGAATACATCATCCGCGACGCACCGTAGAGATTGGCGTTCAACGCCGACAGCAGCGCGATCACCGCGATCAGCGTGATCGCCGTCGCCGCGCCCGGAATCTTGGCCGCTTCCAGCACCGCCGCGAACGGCGATTTCAGCGCCTCGCTGGTCCACGGCACCACCGCGATGATCACGCTCAACGAGCCGATGTAGAACACCAGGATGCGCCAGGCCACGGTGCGGATCGCACGGGCGATGCTGCGCTCGGGATCCTCGGTTTCGGCCGCGGCCACCGCCACGATCTCGGTGCCGCCAAAGGCGAATATCACCACCAGCAGCGCCGCGCCGATGCCGGCCAGCCCCTTGGGCATGAAGCCGCCGTGTTCGGTGAAGTTGCGCAGGCCTGGCGAAGCCACGTCCGGCAGCCAGCCCATCAGCAGCGCCACGCCGATCAGGATGAAGCCGACGATCGCGGCGACCTTGAGGATCGCAAACCAGAATTCGAACTCACCGAAGTTCTTCACCCCGAGCAGGTTGATCGCGGTGAAGAACAGCATGAACGCCAGCGCCGCCATCGGGACCGGAATCGCCGGCCAGACCGTGGCGAGCAGGCCGGCCGCACCGACCGCCTCGGCGGCGATCACGATCACCAGCTGCACCCACCACAGCCACCCCACCGTCGCGCCGGCGGTGGCTCCCATCGCATCGGCGGCATACACCGAGAACGCACCGCTGGTCGGCTTGGCCGCGGCCATTTCGCCCAGCGCGTTCATCACGATGATCACCAGCGCGCCGGCGACGAGATACGACAACAGGACCGCCGGGCCGGCGGCCTGCACACCCACACCGGAGCCGAGGAACAGGCCGGCGCCGATCGCGCTGCCCAGGCCCATCATGATCAGCTGGCGGGGCTTCAGCGCGTGCCCGAGGCGGGCAGCGGCGGGCGGGATGGCGGGAGCCGGAGTCTGGGATGCGGGCATCGGAATCGATTGGCGGGCAACAAGTGCGACACCATACCCTGTCGGCCGCGCGGCGGCATAGGCCGGAAGCCCCTCCCCGCCTCAGGCGGCGGCGCGCTCGCCGATCTGGGCGCGGTAGGCCCGGGGCGACAGCCCGACTTCGGCCTTGAACTTGCGGGTGAAGGCACTCTGGTCGGTGAAGCCGCAGGCCTGGCCGATGCTGGCGATGCTGTCCGGGCCATGCAGCAGGTGCACCGCCATCTGGATGCGCAGGCGGGTCAGGACCTGCTGCGGGGTCATCTGGAACACCTTGCGGAAGGTGCGCTCCAGCTTGGACAGCGAGAACCCGGTGATGTCGAGCAGGGTCTGCATGCGCACGTTCTCCGCGTAATGCGCATTCAGATGGGCAAGAGCCAGGCGCAGCTGTTCGTACTGGGTGCCCAGGCTGTCCTTCTGCCCCAGGTCGCGCGAGATCCCGATCAGCCCGCGGATCTGCCCGTCGACCAGCAGCGGCCGCTTGCAGGTCAGGCACCAGCCCGGCTCGCGGTTGGCGAACAGGTGCAGTTCCATCAGGTTCTCGATGACCTTGCCGGCCAGCACCTGTTCGTCCTGGGTCGCGTAATCCGCGCCCAGCCCGGTGGGATAGATCTCCGCCGCGGTGCGCCCGATCACGTCCTTGCGCGACTTCAGGCCGAGCCGGCGCAGCATGGTCTGGTTGATGTGCGTATAGCGCCCGTCGCAGTCCTTCATGAAGAACAGGACGTCGGGGATCGCATCAAACAGGGCTTCGATGTCGGCGGGTTCAACGCGCATGCGGCTGGGAAACACAGGAGAAGACGCGCCCAAGGATACCTGCCCGGGCCCCGCCCACACAGCGGCCGGACGCGGCATGTGAAGCGCGGGTGCAAGCAGGGCCGCGTATTCGCACCCTCGATTAACGCCCCGGCCGCCAGTGTGAGCCGATCCCCTTCCGCCAGCTCCCGGAGTCGCCTCATGGCCGCCAGCAAGAAAAGCACGAAGAACGCCCCTGCACCCGCCACCGATGTCCGCGGCGAGGGGGATGAACTGCACCAGCGTGCGGGCAACGGCCACCCGGTGCTGACCACCAACCAGGGCATCCCGGTCGGTGACAACCAGAACTCGCTGCGGGCGACCCCGCGCGGGCCGACCCTGCTGGAAGACTTCATCCTGCGCGAGAAGATCACCCACTTCGACCATGAGCGCATCCCCGAGCGCATCGTGCATGCCCGCGGCAGCGCAGCGCACGGTTACTTCGAGCTGACCCGCTCGCTCGGCGAGTACACCCGCGCCCGCATCCTCAGCGAAGTGGGCGTGCGCACCCCGCTGTTCACCCGCTTCTCCACCGTGGCCGGCGGCGCCGGTTCGGTCGACACCCCGCGCGATGTACGCGGCTTCGCGGTGAAGTTCTATACCAAGGAAGGCAACTGGGACCTGGTCGGCAACAACATCCCGGTGTTCTTCATCCAGGACGCGATCAAATTCCCGGACCTGATCCATGCCGTGAAGATGGAGCCGGACCGCGCCTTCCCGCAGGCGGCCAGCGCCCACGACACCTTCTGGGACTTCGTGTCGCTGATGCCCGAGTCGATGCACATGATCATGTGGGCGATGAGCGACCGCACCATCCCGCGCTCGCTGCGCACCATCGAAGGCTTCGGCATCCACAGCTTCCGGCTGATCAACGATGCTGGCGAATCCACCTTCGTCAAATTCCACTGGCGGCCGAAGCTGGGCATCCAGTCCACGGTCTGGGACGAGGCGGTCAAGCTGCAGAGCGCGGACAACGACTTCCACCGGCGCGATCTGTTCGAGGCGATCACTGCCGGCGACTTCCCCGAGTGGGAGCTGGCCGTGCAGCTGTTCACCGAGGAACAGGCCGAGTCGTTCCCGTTCGACCACCTGGATTCGACCAAGATCATCCCCGAGTCGCTGGTCCCGCTGACCGTGATCGGACGCATGGTGCTGGATCGCTGGCCGGACAACTTCTTCGCCGAGACCGAGCAGGTCGCCTACTGCCCGGCCAACGTGCCGCCGGGCATCGATTTCAGCAACGATCCGCTGCTGCAGGGGCGACTGTTCTCCTATCTGGACACCCAACTCAGCCGCCTGGGCGGTCCGAACTTCCACCAGATTCCGGTCAACGCCCCCAAGTGCCCGTTCGCCAACCACCAGCGCGACGGCCACATGCAGATGAGCATCCCGAAGGGGCGGGTTGCCTACGATCCCAGTTCCCTGCAGGGCGACACCCCGCGCGAAACCCCTGACGGTTTCCCCAGCCACGCCACCGCGCCGGACGATGGCCGCAAGGGCCGCGTGCGTGCGGAGAGCTTCGCCGATCACTACAGCCAGGCCCGGATGTTCTTCCGCAGCCTGGAAGCCCCGGAGCAGGCACACCTGGCCTCGGCGCTGGTGTTCGAGCTGTCCAAGGTGGAGACGGTCAAGGTGCGCGAGCGCACCGTGAGCCACCTGCGCAACATCGACGACGCGCTGGCCAAGCGCGTGGCCGACGGTCTGGCGATGCCCACCCTGCCCGAGCCGGCCGCCACGCAGACCCCGGCGCAGGATTTCCCGAAGGCGCCGGAAGTGCGCATCATCGGCCGCACCAAGGACCTGCTCAAGGGCCGCTGCATCGGCATCCTGTTCGACGAGGGCTCCGATGCGACGCTGATCGCCAACCTGCGCAAGGCCGCCGACAAGGCCGGCGCCAGCGTCAAGCTGGTGGCGCCGAAGATCGGTGGCGCCAAGCTCAGTGACGGCAAGACGCTGGCGGCGGACGGCCAGCTGGCAGGCACGCCGTCGGTGATTTTCGATGCGGTCGCCGTCGTACTCAGCACTGACGCGGCCAAGAAGCTGAGCAAAGAGTCGGCCGCGATCGATTTCGTCAGCGATGCCTGGGCGCATCTGAAGGCGATCGCCGCCGACGATGGGGCACAGGCGCTGCTGAAGGTGGCCCGCGTCGGCAACGATGCCGGCGTGGTCGAGGCCGAGGATGCCAAGGCGTTCCTGGCTGCTGCGGCCACCCGCCAGTGGGCCCGCGAACCGAAGGTGCGCACGCTCGCCTGAGCGGCGCGGCCTTCTTCAGGAAACAGGAGCATTCCCATGCCGCGTGGTGATAAGTCCAGCTATACCGACAAGCAGAAGCGCCAGGCCGAGCACATCGAGGAAAGCGAGAAGGACCAGGGCCGCAGCGAGGCGGCTGCGGAGCGCATCGCCTGGGCCACGGTCAACAAGCAGGATGGTGGCGGGAAGAAGAGCGGCGGCGCGAGGAAGTCCACCAGGAAGACGACGAAAAAGTCGGTGGCAAAGAAGGCGCCGGCCAAGGGGGCGGCCGCCAAGAGTGCGGCAACGAAATCAGCGAAGAAGACGGCCGCCCGCAAAGCGGCCCGTAGCCGGACCTGAGCATCAGCAGCCCGCTCGCAGGGCTACCGCGTGCTGTTCGAGGCAGCACGCGGTACCGCCAACCCTGCGTTCGCGCACTTTTGCGGTCGACGGAAGCGGACCGGCCCCCGGTGCCGCGCCCTGCGTGGGGCAGCCCTGAGCGCGGACCTACTGCACGCTGAAACTGGCGACCGTGGCGTGCTCGGTGCCTTCGATGCGCAGGTCGATGGCAAAGCGGTCGCACAGTCGGTGCACGATCGCCAGGCCGAGCCCGAATCCGGCACTGCCCTCCCCTTTCGCGAATGGCCGCATGATCGTGTCGGGGTCGCCTGCCGGCGCCGTATTGCGGATGCGCAGCCGTCCGGCCGCGACATCGATGTGCACTTCCCCCGCCCGCGTGTGCGCGAATGCATTGCCCACCAGATTGGCCAGCAGCATGTGCAGGACCGGACCGGGCACCGTCAGGCGCGCGTCGCCGGGCACATCGACCCGCACCGCCACCGGCTTGCCCTCCAGCAGCGCCGCCTGCTCGACCACCACCTGTTCCAGCACCGGCAGTACCGCCAGCGGCGTCGCGTCCCGTTGCACATTCTCTTCGCGGGCCAGCGTGAGCAGGGTGATCACGGTCTGTTCGAGGTGACGCGCGGAGTGTTGTACATGGTCGAGCTGCAACCGCCCGGCCGCAGACAGTCCCGGCTCGCGGGCCAGCTGTTCGGTCGCGCTGCGGATCACGGCCAATGGCGTGCGCAGCTCATGGCTGGCATCGCGGGTGAACGCATGTTCGCGCGCAACGAAGGCGCGCACCTGCCCGCTCAGCCTGTCCAGGCCACGGGCCAGAACACCGACCTCGTCATCGGGGAAATCAGCCGCGAACCCGACCGGCAAACGCGCCGGTGCCATGTCATCCACCAGTGCCGCGAGTTTCGACAACGGCCGCGTGGTACGTCGCGCCAGCCACGCACCGGCCAGCACGGCGACCACGACCACGGCCACGCCGGACCAGGCCAGCAACGCCAGAATCTGGCGGCGCATCGGCCGGACCACCAGCTGCTGGCTGACCTCGGCGACCAGCCACCCCGGTGCACCGGAACCGCCCGGCTGCAGCGCGCGCAGGTGATAGTGACGTCCCTCGGTGCCGGCGATCTCGCGACGCCACGGCTCGGCATCGAAGGCGAACTTGAGATCCGCAGGGAACGTGGCAGGGCTGTCGTGCATCGTCATGAAGGCACTGCGCGGCGGCGACCACGTCCCACGGGTGGCCCGCTGCTCCAGCTGCTGCTGCGCTTCCTGTTCGAGCATCGCCTCGAAGAAGCGATCCTCCACGCTGTACACGAATACCGCCACGTACAGGCCGAACAGGCTGGCCACCGCGAGTGCGAACACCGAGAAAGCCAGCATCAACCGGTTGCGCAGGCGGTGCACCGGTGCCGTCATGCGTCAGCCTCCAGCTTGAAGCCGACATCGTGCACGGTCTTGAGCATCGGCCGATCAAACGGTTTGTCCAGGGCCTGGCGCAGCAGGTAGAGGTGCGAACGCAGCGGGTCCGACGGTGGCGCCTCATCGCCCCACAGACGGCGGATCAACTCGCTGCGGGTCACCGTGCGCGGCCAGGCTTCGGCGAGCAGCACCAGCAGCCGATAGGCCGTCTGCGGCAACTCGATCGTCTGCCCACCGCGGCACACGGCGCCGCTACGGCGGTCGATGCCGAGCGACCCGATACGCAGCACGTGCCCGTCGCGCCGGCCGTGCCGATGGGCCAGCGCCAGGCATCGCGCCAGCAGTTCCTCGCCGGCGAACGGCTTGACCAGGTAATCATCGGCACCGGCCTGGAAGCCGATCAGTTTGTCGCCCAGCGTGTCGCGCGCGGTCAGCATCAGGATCGGGATGTGGCGGTCGGCCTGTTCGCGCAGATGACTGCACACGCGCAGGCCGTCCATGCCCGGCAGGGTCAGGTCCAGCACCAGTACGTCGGGCGGTTCGTCCAGCGCCATCTGCAGGCCGCTGCGGCCATCGGCGGCAAAGGCCACGCGATGGCCACGCGCCTCCAGCAGCGTGGCCATGCCGGCGCGCAGCGCCGGATTGTCCTCGATGACCAGGATGTGCAGGCCGTCGTGCATCGGGTCAGCCTTCGATCGTGGCCTTGAGCTGCTTAGCTTCGGCCATGTCCGGGTGGGATTCCAGCAGTTTGCCGAGCACGCTGCGTGCCTGCGCCACCTCGCCCAACCGCCAATGTGCCTGCGCGATGCCCAGCGGCAGCTGCGGCTCGCTCATGTAGGGCGCAGCCAACTGCATGATCGCCAGCGCATCACGCACCGCGGCATCGTCCTGCGCGGCCTGCAACTGGTAGTAGCCGAGCACCCCGATCAACTGGTCGTGATAGCCGGTGCGGTCGCTGGCCAGCGTGCGCCTGACCGCGTCGCCCTCGCCGTCGAGCAGGCGCTGCACCAGCGCCATGCTGGCTTCATCGCGCCACGGGGTGCGGGCGACCGGGGTGCGACCGATGGCGCGCACGATCGCTTCGGCGACCGCCGGCGTGGAGTACGGGTTCTGCCCGGTGATCAGCCGACCGTCCACCACCAGCTTGGGCATCATCAGCGGCGCCTGCTCCCAGTACGCACCGCGCTCGCGCAGCGCGGTTTCCAGCAGGAACGGGAACTCCTTCGCCCAGCGTTTGCCGAACACGCCCTCCTCCGCGTTGGTGAAGCCGGTCATGCGGCGCCCGGCGACCAGCCGTGATCCGTCCGCCTGCCGCACCTCCACCAGCGCCGCCGGGCCATGGCAGACCGCCGCGACCACGCCGCCGCGGTCGTGCACCGTGCCCAGCAGAGCGCGCAGTGCGCCATCGGTGGGCAGGTCGAACATCGCGCCCTTGCCGCCGACCACGTAGACCGCTGCGTAGTCGGCCGCGCTGAGCGTCGCGGTGGCGCGGGTATCGGCCAGCAGCGCGGTCGCCGCCGGATCGGCCAGGACGCGCGCGTTGAACGGTTCCTTCGGATCGAACTTGTCGGCTTCCACCGGCCCGCCACGCGGGCTGGCGACCTGCACGGCCAGGCCGTTGTCGCGGAAGATCAGGTAGGCCTGGGCGAACTCGTCCATCTCGAAGCCAGGCCGGGTCTTGCCGTGATCGCGTCCTTCGCCGCTGACCACGATCAGCACCGTATCGGACGCCGCGGGGCGAGCGTGCAGTGTCGGGATGGCCAGCAGCAGGGCCAGGGCGGCGCCGGTGCGGCGCAGCAGGGACAGCATCATGAGCGGCACTCCTTGGGAAGTGACCCCAGCCTGCCGCGCGGATGTGAAGCAGATTTCAAGCCGCCCCCGGCGTGCACACAGCTGAACAACCCGGCCGCCGGGCGCCGTGTCGATGGCTCCCTCGGCCCGAAGATGCGAAAATCCCTCCCCCTCCAGGGCAGGCCCCGCGCCCGCCGATTCCCGAGATACCGTGAAGACCCCCCAAGGCTTGCAGGCGCTGATCGACGACGGCGTGATCGATGAAGTGCTCCGCCCGCTCAAGAGCGGCAAGGAAGCAGCGGTATACGTGGTCCGCAGCGGCGACGATGTGCGCTGCGCCAAGGTCTACAAGGACATGGCCCAGCGCAGCTTCCAGCAGCGCGTGCAGTACCAGGAAGGCCGCAAGGTCCGTGGCAGCCGCGAAGCGCGCGCCGTGGGCAAGGCCAGCAATTACGGCCGCAAGCAGCAGGAAGCGGCCTGGAAGAACACCGAGGTCGATGCGCTGTACCAGCTGCGCGATGCCGGCGTGCGCGTGCCCGAGCCGTATGGCTATTTCCATGGCGTGCTGGTGATGGAACTGGTCACCGATGCCGAGGGCTATTCCGCCGCGCGCCTGGGCGAGGTCGAACTGAGCCCGGAACAGGCCCGGGAGTTCCACCAGATCCTGGTCCGCCAGGTCGTGCGCATGTTGTGCTGTGGCCTGATCCACGGCGATCTGTCGCCGTACAACGTGCTGGTCGGCCCGGAAGGCCCGGTCGTGATCGATTTCCCGCAGGTGGTCAGCGCGGCAGGCAACAATGCCGCACGCACGATGCTGCTGCGCGACGTCAACAACCTCACCGCCTACCTCGGCCGCTGGGCGCCGGAACTGCTGGAGACCTGGTACGGCGAGGAGATGTGGGCGCTGTTCGAGGCCGGCGATCTGCTCCCGGACAGCGTGCTGACCGGCACGTTCGAGCAGGATGAAAGCACCATCGACCTGGACGGCGTGCGCCATGCCATCAACGATGCGCGCGAAGAAGCGCTGATCCGCCAGCAGGGTCGCGAAGCCGCCGAAGAAAACGACGACTGAGCGAGGTGCGCGCCGCTGCGTCGGCCGGCCGGATCGACATGAGAAAAGCCCCGCCGACGCGGGGCTTTTCTGTCCTGCTCAGCGCTCAGGTGCCGTCACGCGGCCTGCAGTGACGCCGGGCGACGCAGGCCTGTAGTAGGGTCCTCCAGCGTGAACACCGCCACCGATTCGGTCAGTGCGTGGGCCTGCTGCTCGAGCGCGCGGCTGGCCGCGGTGGCTTCTTCCACCAGCGCCGCGTTCTGCTGGGTCACCTGGTCCATCTGCACGACCACCTGGTTGACCTGCTCGATGCCGGCAGCCTGTTCCTTGGTCGCCGCGGCAATGTCGCTCATCAGCTGATTGGTGCGCGAGCTGGCCTGGGTCAGGCGGGCGATCGCCGCTTCGGACTGCACGGTGACGCTCAGCCCGGTCTTGACCTTGCTGCTGGACTCATCGATCAGGTCCTTGATCTCCTTGGCCGCCGTGCCGGCGCGCTGCGCCAGCGTGCGTACCTCCGTGGCCACCACCGCGAAGCCGCGGCCGTTCTCACCGGCACGGGCCGCTTCGACGGCCGCGTTCAGGGCGAGGATGTTGGTCTGGAAGGCGATGCCGTCGATCACCGAGGAAATCTCTCCGATACGCGCCGAGGACTGGTCGATCTCGCTCATCACCGCGGCCATCTGCGCGATCGCCTGCTCGGTCGCCTTGACCGCCGCACCCGCCGCATGGGCTTCATGGTCGGCCTGGTTGGCCAGCTCGGCGTTCTGCCGGACCGTGGAGGTCAGCTCCTCCATCGAGGCCGCCGCTTCTTCCAGGTTGGCTGCCTGCTGCTCGGTACGGCGCGACAGGTCATTGTGGCCCGCCGCCAGTTCCTGCGCGGCATCGTTGATGCTGCCGGCCGCGCCCTGGATCTGCTGCACGATGCCGGTCAGCTGCACTGCGGTGACGTTGGCATCGTCGCGCATCTGCGCAAAGACACCTTCGTACCGGCCGTCCATGCGCGAAGTCAGGTCGCCGGTGGAAATCGCGCGCAGTACCTGCGACAGGTCCGCGATGCTGGCCTGCGAGCTGGCCATCATCCCGTTGAGCTGGGCGACCATCGCGCGGAACTGGAACTGGAACGTCGGCTCGTCGCCGCGCACGGAGAAGTCGCCGGCGCGGGCGGCCGAGGCCAGTGTCTCGATCTGCTGGTTGATCGCCATCAGGCTGGCCTTGACGGTGGCCATGGTGGTGGTCAGCACGGCCTTCTCGCCCGGGTAGCTGTCCAGATCGCGGCTGAGGTCGCCGATGGCGTAGCGCTGCATCACCTCGACCATATGGAACTCGACGGCCACGTGCGAACCGACCAGCTCGTTGGTGGCGCGGATCATCCGGCCGAAATCACCCGGGAAGGCCGTTTCGTCCATGCGATGGCTGATGGCACCGGCCTCATGCTGGCGGGCCATGTCCAGCTGCGCGGTGATCGCGCCCTGGACGCTCTGGCGGACCGTGGCCATCGCGTTGCCGAGCTGGGTGATCTCATCGCGGCCGCCCAGATGGACGTCATGGGCCAGATCACCCTTGGCCATCCGGGTGGCCAGGCCGACGGCGCGGGCCAGCGGACCGGTGAGGCTGCGGCCAATCAGCACGGAGGCGGCGATGCCGACCACCAGCGCGATCGCGCCCAGCACCAGCAGCTGCAGCAGGGTCCGCTCGCCCAGCCGGATCGCTTCGGCAGCGGCCTCGCGGCTTTCCTTTTCTTCGTAGACCACGCCATCGCTGAGCGCCTGGTTCCAGCCATTGGCAGCGGCCTGCACGGCGCCCAGGGTGAGGGCCGTGGCAGCGGCAAAATCGCCCTGCTGCAGCTGTTCGCTCATCTGCTTGTTGAGCGGACGCGCCACCGCGCGGGCGGCCGCGATGGCGTCGCCGACAGCCTTGTCTTCCGGCTGCGCGGGCAAGGCCTGGTAGGCAGCCCAGCTGGCTTCATAGCGCGCGACCAGCGCGGCGATGCGCGCCTCATCCCCGGCCAGACCGTCGCCCTGGCGGAGCAGCATCTCCCGGCGCACGACCATCATCTGGTTGTTGGCATCGAGCATGTCCGAGAGCAGCCGCACCTTGGCCACGTTGACCTCGACCACCTGCTGCATCGCGCGCTTCTGTACCGCACTCCCGGTGGCGCCGGTGGCGACCACGGCCGCGACCAGCAGCAACAACAGGCCAAAGCCCATACCTAGACGCCAGACAACGCTGACGTTCCGCAAAAATTCCATGAGACATCCGAAAAACGTGGGGGGTGGGCTGGTATCGGCGGCAGAGGCAGCGGCTTGACCGAGGGCCGTGAGCCCGCTGTGAATGGATTCACATAACGATGGGGTTGCCCCCCCATCGCCGCTCAGCCCCCCGTCATGCTTTTCACGGCAAGTGCGCACGCCCGGCAGGCATGGTGGAAACACGTATCCCCTGGAGTTGCCGATGTCCCTTCGCCTGCACCGAATCGCCCGCCTCACCGCGCTCGCCCTCGCCTTGGGGGCCTACTCCGGTTGGGCGGTCGCGCAGACGGCCCCCGCGCCCGCCGCGACCCCGGCAGCCGACGCGACGCCACTGGCGACCGGTCCACGTTCGGATCTGCATGCACAGGTGCTGCTGGACCGCGCCCATTTTTCTCCGGGGCAGATCGATGGCGAGGTGGGGTCCAATCAGAAGCGCGCCGTGTCCGGCTTCCAGGCCGCACACGGCATCAAGGTGACCGGCGAACTGGACGATGCCACCTGGCAGGCGCTGCAGCCGGATGCCGCGCCGCCGCTGGTGCGCTACACGCTCACCGCGGAGGACGTGGCCGGTCCGTTCCAGCCGGTGCCCAAGGGTCCGGCCGCGCAGGCCGAGCTGAAAACCCTGGGCTTCGGTTCGATCGAAGAAGCGCTGGGCGAGCGCTTCCATGCCTCCCCCGCGCTGTTGAAGACGCTCAATCCGGGCGTTGACCTGGGGAAGGCCGGCAGCGTGATCCAGGTGCCGAACATCGCGGCCGCCCCGCTGCCGAAGGCCAGCAAGCTGGTGATCGACAAATCCGACTCCACGCTGCGGCTGTTCGATGCGGACGGCAAGGTCTACGCGCAGTTCCCGGTGTCCTCGGGCAGCAAGCATGACCCGCTGCCGATCGGGAAATGGAAGATCCTGGGCATCTCCCGCGATCCCACCTTCCACTACAACCCCAAGCTTTTCTGGGACGCCAAGGCGGGCGACAGCAAGGCGGTCCTGCCGCCGGGCCCGAACAATCCGGTCGGCGTGGTCTGGATCGACATCTCCAAGCCCCACTACGGCCTGCACGGCACGCCCGAACCCGGCCATGTCGGCAAGACCGAATCGCACGGCTGTGTGCGCATGACCAACTGGGATGCGCTGCAGGTCGCCGCTGCGGTCGATGCCTCGGTGCCGGTCGTGATGCAGGAGTAAGCCATGAAGACCTTTCGACTGCTGGCAGTAGGATTGGTGATCGGCGTGGTCGGGTACTGGCTGCTGGGGCCGGGCCCCTCATCCCGGCTTGGCGCCGCCGAACCGGCCAAGGTGGGATCGGCCACCAGTTCGGCCCGCGCTGCGCTTGATGCCCCGGCGCCACCTACGCCGGCCACGACGCCGGTGCCCGCCGACACCTCAACCACACCGCCCGCGCCGGACGCGGGCGGTTCGACACCCGCACCGACAAGCGGCGCGGTGGGCGCGTTGCTGCTGCCCGTGCAGGGCGTCGGGGCCGATCAGCTGCAGGACACCTTCACCGATGCGCGCAGCGAAGGCCGCGTACATGATGCGATCGACATCCTGGCGCCGAACGGGACGCCGGTGCTGGCCGTCGCCGACGGGACGGTGGAGAAACTGTTCGACAGCGTGCGGGGCGGTCTGACGGTGTACCAGTTCGAGCCGAGCGGCCGCTACTGCTACTACTACGCGCATCTGGACCGCTACGCCGATGGGCTGGCCGAGAAGAAGACGATCAAGCGCGGTGAGGTGATCGGCTATGTCGGCAGCACCGGCAACGCGAGTCCGGAGGCGCCCCACCTGCATTTCGAGATCCATGTACTGGGTCCGGAAAAGCAGTGGTGGAAAGGCGAATCGATCAATCCGTATCCGGTGCTGAAGGGACAGCAGGCGCTCTGATCAACGCGCGCCGGGGGATGCGTCCCGGATCGCCCGCGCCAGTTGCCAGGCGCGACCGCGCAGTGCATCCAGGCGCTCATTGAGTTCACCCGCGTCTGCGCGCCACTGGAAGTGGCCATTGCTGTAATCCAGGCCCAACGCAACATCATTGAACGACCCCATGCCGCCATAGGCGCGCAGCACGCTCTCCGGCGCGCCTGGATCGCCCTGCTCAAGCTGGGTGATGACCCGCTGCATCCAGTCGGCCCAGTGGGTTTCCCCGTCGCCGCGCAACAGCGCCTCAAGTTCGGACACCACCGCATGCAACGCGCGGTCCGCGCTGCTCATGCCGGTGGCCACGTGATCGTCAGACACCCTGCCGCCCCTGCTGATTGGTGAGGCTGCACAGCATGCCATGGCCCCGCGCTGGCGGGCGGGGTCACTGTGGTCCGATGGCCGCGGGCAACCCGTAGAACTACTCGCGCGAATACGAAAAAGCCCCGCTTGCGCGGGGCTCTCTCTTACTGCTCCACACAATGCCGGGCAGAGCCCGGCACTACGCGCCTGATCAGGCGAACGGATCCTGCAGGACCATGGTGTGGTCGCGGTCCGGGCCGGTCGAGACGATGCTGACCGGGCAACCGGCCAGCTCTTCCAGCGCGCGCAGGTAAGCGCGGGCGGCCGGCGGCAGGTCGTCCCAGTTGGTGATGCCGTGGGTGTTCTCGGTCCAGCCCGGGAACTCCAGATACACCGGCGTGCATTCTTCCCAGCCCTGCGCGTCCAGCGGGGCGTACTCGGTACGCTTGCCGCGGTATTCGTAGGCGATGCAGACCTTCAGCTTTTCCATGCCGTCGAGCACGTCCAGCTTGGTGATGCACAGGCCGCTGATGCCGTTGATGGCCACGGCGCGCTTGAGCGCGACGATGTCCATCCAGCCGCAGCGACGCGGGCGGCCGGTCGAGGCACCGTACTCGGCGCCACGGTCGCGGATGCCCTGGCCGACTTCATCGTCCAGCTCGGTCGGGAACGGGCCACCGCCGACGCGGGTCGCATAGGCCTTGGCGATACCCAGCACGTAGTCGATCGCATCGGCGCCCACGCCGGCACCGGCCAGTGCGCCACCGACGGTGGTGTTGGAGCTGGTGACGTACGGGTAGGTGCCGTGGTCGATGTCCAGCAGCGCGCCCTGGGCGCCTTCGAACAGCACGCGCTTACCCTGCTTGCGCAGGTCGTGCAGGATGCCGGCGACGTCGGACTTCATCGGCTCGACGTACTCGCCGAAGGCCAGTGCTTCGTCGTAGGTCTTCTGGAAGTCGACCGCGTCGGTCTTGAGGTAATTGGTCAGCACGAAGTTGTGGTAATCCAGCGCGGTGCGCAGGAGTTCTTCCAGCTGGGCCGGGTAATGCAGGTCGGCGATGCGGATGCCGCGACGCGCCACCTTGTCTTCGTACGCCGGGCCGATGCCACGGCCGGTGGTGCCGATCGCCTTGCCGCCGGCAGCGCGTTCGCGCGCCTGGTCCAGGGCGATGTGGTACGGCATGATCAGCGGCGCGGCCGGGGAGATCTTCAGGCGCGAACGCACTTCCACGCCGGAGGTTTCCAGCTCGGCGATTTCCTTCTGCAGCGCGGCCGGCGAGATCACCACGCCGTTGCCGATCAGGCACAGCGCGTCTTCACGCAGGATGCCCGACGGAATCAGGTGCAGCACGGTCTTCTTGCCATTGATGACCAGCGTGTGGCCGGCATTGTGGCCGCCCTGGAAGCGCACGACAGCGCCGATTTCCTCGGTGAGCAGATCGACGATCTTGCCCTTGCCTTCATCGCCCCACTGGGCACCCAACACGACAACTGACTGACCCATGACGGGTAACTCCTGGTTTTTGTGCGGCCATCGGGGCCGCGGGTTTGGGACCATGTCGGGGTGGCCGATCAGCGCGGGGTGGCGGGCTCCAGCGGGGAGCGCGCCGACGCTGGGGTACCCAGACACGGAAAAAGCCGGACGAGTGACTCTGAAACAGAGTGCCCGTCCGGCTTTTGTGCATTATCCGGGTTTCCGGTGGCCGCTGCCACCCCGGCCGCGGGCGGACTTCACCGGCCGGTCAGGACCGCCTCCAAGGCGTTGGTAGTGCCGGCCGCTGGCCGGCTCCCGGGATGGCCTGGAGCCGGCCAGCGGCCGGCACTACCGGAACAGGCCATGGCGGAGCCCACAGGCATCCGCTCAATGCTTCAACCACCACAACGTGGTCAGCCCGGCCAGCAGGATCACCCCGCCCCAGGCACGCAGGGCGCTTCTGCGCAGCATCAGCAGCTGCTCGGCCATCCGCTTCCAGGCCAACGGGGCGGCAAACAGGAACAGGCCTTCGAGCACGGCGACCAGGCACAGGGCCGAGAACAGATCTTTCATGACATCTCCACAAACAAAACGGGGACCCGGTCTGCACCGGGTCCCCGTGGATGACGACCGCCTGCGGCCTCAGCGATCGCTCTTGAGGTACTGCAGGAACGGGTCGTTCTTGTCGAGCACGATCACGCCGTTGCCGTCGGTCATGGAGCCACGGTAGGCCTCCAGGCTGCGGTAGAAGGCGTAGAACGACGGGTCGGCCGAACCGGCCTTGCCGTAGATGCGGGCGGCGTCGGCATCGCCGGCACCACGCAGCTGCTGGGCATCACGCTCGGCTTCGGCCACGATCACGGTGCTCTCGCGGTCGGCCTGGGCACGGATGGTCAGCGACTGCTCCTCACCCTCGGCGCGCAGCTTGGCGGCTTCCTGCTTACGCTGGGCGCGCATGCGTTCGTACACATCGTTGATCACCTGGCTGTCGGTCGGCAGGTCGATCTGCTTGATGCGCAGGTCGATGATCTGCATGCCGAGCGCCTTGACCGACTCGTTGATGCCGGTCAGCTGGTTGGCGATCAGTTCGCTGCGATCCCCGGACACCAGCTGCTGCAACGAACGCGAGTTGATCTGGTTGCGCAGGGAGTCGGTGATGATCGGGGCCAGGCGGGCATTCGCCACGCGGGCATCGCCGCCGGTCGCACGGAAATACGCGCGCACGTCGGAGATGTAACCGATCGCGAAGAAGTCGACGCTGACGTCCTTCTGCTCGGCGGTGAAGTAACGCGCCGGGGCGGTGTCGAGCACCTGGAAGCGGCGATCGAACACGCGCACCGTTTCCACCAGCGGCACCTTGAAGTGCAGGCCCGGCTTGATGTCCGCACGGACCACCTTGCCCAGGTTCAACACCATCGCGGTCTGGTCCTCACGGACCACGTAGACCGAACCCAGCAGGCCGAGCAGGACCGCTACGGCCAGACCAATCCACAGTGAACTTCTCATCGGCTGCCCTCCTCACGACCGGTCGGGCGCGTCGTCGGACGCTCCGCATTGCGAACGCCATCGACGGCCGTGCTGGCAGGCAGCGACGGCAGCATGACTTCCGGGGTCACCGCCGGAGCGGCATTGGTGCTGGTGCGGGTGTCGCCCGGCATCGGCACGTAGATCAGCTGGCGGCCATCGCCACCGATGATCTTGCGGTTCTCCGACAGCACCTTCTGCACCGTCTCCAGCCACAGGCGCTTGCGCGTGACTTCCGGGGCGTCCTTGTACTGGGCCTGCAGCAGGCTGAAGCGCGAGGCATCACCCTCGGCCTTGGCGACCACGGCCTGCTTGTAGCCTTCGGCGGTGGTACGGGCCCGCGAGGCCTGGCCGCGCGCTTCCGGGACCACCTTGGCCGCGTAGGCCTGGGCTTCGTTGATCAGACGCTCCTTGACCTGCTGGGCACCGTTGACCTCATCGAAGGCCGGCTTGACCTCCTCGGGCGGGCGGGCATCGGGCAGGGTCAGACCGGTCACCGACAGACCGGTGCGGTAACTGCCGAGCGAGGCCTGCAGGCGCTCTTCGGCGGCCACGGCCAGCGGGCCACGGTTGTTCAGCACGTTGTTGAGGTCCGCACGACCGACCTGCTCACGCACGGCACTCTGCGCGGTCTGTTCCAGCACCTGGTCGGCATCGACCGAGCCGAACAGATACAGGCGCGGATCGTCGATGCGGTACTGGACGTTGAGCGAGACGTTGACGATGTTCTCGTCACGGGTCAGGACCGGCACCTGGCTGCTGAACGTCTTGATCTCGGTGGCATTGACCTTGGTCACCGATTCCAGCGGCCACGGCAGCTTGAAGTTCGGGCCAGGCTGCAGGATGCGATGGAACTGACCGAAGCGCAGCACGACGCCGCGTTGCTGTTCGCCGATCAGCTGGAAGCTGGAGAACAGCAGCAGCAACACCGCAGCCACTGCGACCCACCGCAGGATGCCGCCATCGAACAGGTCTTTCAGCGGACCGGGCAAACCGCCCCAACCGCCGCCATTGCCGCCACCGCGAGGACCGAACGGCCCACGTCGATTCTCGTCGGGGCCTTGTCCGCCCTTGTTGCCGCCGGGTGTATTCCAGGCCATGCACGCTCCATCAAGGTAAGGTTGCCTGCGGGCCATTCCCGCACCGTCAACCGTTAAAACGTTAAATCGCTGTCGATTCTACTAGATGGGGCAGATCGACAGGATTGGAAGGGGTCACGCATCTCGGGGAACGATTCATAACCGCCTCCGCGAAGGTCCGTGAGGGTCCCCGCGCGCCGGAGCAGCGGGTAAGGTGGTGGTTTCCCCCGTCAGGCATCTTCATGGCAATTCCCGACCGGTTCAACGCTTTCCGCATCCACCAGGACGATACCGGCTACCACGCCGGGCTGGAACCGATCGGCCTGGACCAGCTCACCCCGGGCGAGGTGGTGATCCGCGCGCACTGGTCCTCGGTCAACTACAAGGATGCATTGGCCGGCACCGGCAAGGGCAAAATACTGCGCCGCTTCCCGCTGGTCGGCGGCATCGACGTGGCCGGCACCGTGGTCGCCTCGACCGATCCGGCCTGCCGCGAGGGCGATGCGGTACTGGCCACCGGCTGCGGGCTGAGCGAGACCCGCGATGGCGGCTACAGCCCGTATGTGCGCCTGGCCGCCAGCGCGGTGATCCCGCAGCCGACCGGACTGACCCCGCGTGAGGCGATGATCCTGGGCACGGCCGGCTTCACCGCTGCGCTGGCCCTGGTGCGGATGCTGGACAACCGGCAGACCCCCGCCCACGGGCCGCTGGCCGTGACCGGGGCGACCGGCGGGGTCGGCTCGCTGGCGGTGGACATCTTCACCCGGGCCGGTTTCGAGGTGCATGCGATCAGCGGCAAGACCGACCAGGCCGACTACCTGCGCGGACTGGGGGCCCGCGAGGTCCTGCCGCGGGACGTGCTGGCGACCACCCGGCCGATGGAATCGGCGCGCTTCGGCGGCGGCCTGGACAATGCCGGCGGCGCGATGCTGACCAGCCTGCTGGCCCAGACCGTGCCCTACGGCTCGGTCGTCAGTGCCGGGCTGGCCGCGAGCCCGGCGCTGGACATGACGGTCATGCCCTTCATCATCCGCGGCGTGTCGCTGATCGGTGTGTCGTCCTCCAGCGCACCGCGCGATCTGCGCGAAGCAGTCTGGGCGAAGCTGGGCGGCGCGTGGAAACCGGCGCATCTGGAGACGATCTGCACGGGCGAAGTCGGGCTGGATGGCCTGCCGGCAGCGTTCGATGCCCTGCTCGCAGGCGGCAACCACGGCCGCACGGTGGTACGAATCGACTGAGCGTGGCAGCCGGGCGACGGACGGCACGTCCGGCGCTTCACGACGGTGCGAGGCCCGCACTACACTGCGGGCATCACACGGGGAACAACATGGCACGCATTCTGATCGTCGACGATTCACCGTCGCAGCTGTTGGGGATACAGCGGATCGTCGAAAAACTCGGGCACGACATCCTGACCGCCACCGATGGCGCGGCCGGGGTGGAAGCGGCCAAGGCCGAGCTGCCCGATCTGGTGCTGATGGACGTGGTGATGCCCAACCTCAATGGTTTCCAGGCGACCCGTACGCTGGCACGCGATGCCTCGACCAAGCACATCCCGGTGATCCTGGTGACCACCAAGGACCAGGACACCGACCGCATGTGGGGCATGCGGCAGGGCGCCAAGGCCTACATCACCAAGCCGTTCTCCGAGGACGAGCTGTCCGAGGTGCTGGAGCGCGTTTTCAGCCACCAGGAACCGCCGACGGCGTGAGCCGATGGCACGATGAGCCGACCAACGGTCGGCTTCTACCGCGAAGGCAATCGCGACCGACCCGGTAGATACCGACCGTTGGTCGGTACGCAACGATTCCTGGTACGCCGTTGCATCCGGCGTACCGCCTGCCTCACACCTTCTCGCCGAACGCCTCGGCCAGCGCCTTGTAAGCCTTCTTCTGCGCCTCGTCGGTCGGCGCCGGCGCGATGATCTCCAGTTCCACGATCTGGTCGCCATCCGGATTGCCCGGCAGGCCGCGGCCGCGCAGGCGCAGCTTGCGGCCCGCGTCGGACTCGGCCGGCACCTTCAAGTCCACCGCACCGCCCAGGGTCGGCACGCTGATGCTGGTCCCCAGCGCGGCCTGCCACGGGGTGACCTGCAGGGTGTACAGGATGTTGCGCCCGTCCACCTCGAACTGGGGGTGTTCGGCGTATTCAACTTCCAGCAGCAGGTTGCCACCGCCGGTGCCCTGCCCGGTCAGGCGGATCACCTGGCCCGGGCGGATGCCCTTGGGCACGCGCACATCCAGCTGCTTGCCGCCCACGTTGATGCGCAGGCTGTCGCCCTGGTAGGCGGCTTCCAGCGGCACCGACAGCTTGGCGCGGGTGTCGCGGGTGGGCTGCGGGCCCTGGCTGGCGCCGCCGAATCCGCTGGCGCGGCCGCCACCGCCGCCCCGCTGGCGCGCGAACAGGCTTTCGAAGAAGTCGCTGAAGCCGCCGCCGCCGGCGCCGCCCCCGAACACCTCTTCAAAATCGTAGCCCTGCCCACCGCCATAGTTCGGCGGGGTGTGGAACTCTTCGCCGGGCCGGTAGCCCTGCGCCTTTAGCTGGTCATAGGCCGCGCGCTTCTGCGGGTCGCGCAGCGCCTCGTAAGCCTCGTTGACCGCCTTGAATTTGTCCTCCGCCCCCGCTTCCTTGCTCACATCCGGGTGGTACTTGCGCGCCAGGCGGCGGTAAGCGGTCTTGATCTCAGCATCGCCCGCGGTGGGTTCCACCCCGAGCGTGGCGTAGTAATCCTTGAATTCCATCCAAACACCTCGACTAAGTTCGGCCACCCGCGTGGGCGGGCGCCGTCCGCGCAATTCTAGCCGCTGCGGACCGGCCCACCGTGACGCCGGGCGCGAATGATCCTGCGCAATGCGGCGGACATCCCGACCGGCTACGCTGCCCCCGGTAGCCCGCCTCTCCCGCTCCAGATGGGTCTGCACGTCCGGTTTTCAACGTGTTGACATGGCCATCCCATGCCCCTCACTACCCTGCCTGTGTCCAAGGAGTCCGCATGACCATCCACGTAGGCGACCGCATTCCCGAAGTCACCCTCAAGCGCATCCGCGAGGGCATGGAGACCATCGATACCCATGCCCTGTTCGATGCGCGCAAGGCGGTGCTGTTCGGCGTGCCCGGCGCATTCACCCCGACCTGTTCGGCCGGGCACCTGCCCGGCTTCATCGAACAGTTCCCCGCGTTCCGCCACCGCGGCATCGAAGTGTTCTGCATGGCGGTCAACGATCCGTTCGTGATGAAGGCCTGGGGCGAGAGCCAGCAGGTGCCCGACGGCCTGCAGCTGTTGTCCGACGGCAATGGGGAGTTCACCCGGGCCCTCGGCCTGGAGATGGATGCCAGCAGCTCCGGGATGGGCATCCGCTCGCGCCGCTTCGCGCTGTACGTCGAAGACGGTGTCGTGCGCGAAACCTTCATCGAGGAACCCGGAAAATTCGAGGTGTCTTCGGCGCAGTACGTGCTGGAGCATCTCCCCCGCTAGACCCACGCAACAGAGGAATCCGGCCAGCCATGTCCAAGCCAGCCAAGAACACCCCCGATACCGCCCCGAACACCGCCCGGCCGCCGGGCATCAGCGATACCGCCACCCTGCGCGCCAAGGCCCGCAAGGACATCGAAGACGGCGCGATCACCGACAGCTACAGCGCCGACCGCAAGGCGGTGATCAAGCTGCTCAACGATGCGCTCGCCACCGAATACGTGTGCGTGCTGCGCTACTACCGCCATTACTTCATGGCCAAGGGCATGCTCGCCGATTCGATCAAGGCCGAGTTCCTGGAGCACGCACAGCAGGAGCAGGCGCACGCCGGCAAGCTGGCAGAACGCATCGTGCAGCTCGGCGGCGAGCCGGATCTCAATCCGGATACGCTCACCGCACGTTCGCATGCCGAGTACAAGGAAGGCAGCGACCTGCGCGACATGGTCCGCGAGAACCTGATTGCCGAGCGCATCGCGATCGACAGCTACCGCGAGATGATCAACTTCGTCGGCGACAAGGACACCACGACCAAGCGCATCCTCGAAGAAATCCTCGCGCAGGAAGAAGAGCACGCCGACGAATTCGCCGACCTGCTGGACGGCTGGATCGGCGAGTAGTGCCGGCCGCTGGCCGGCTCCTCGCAGAATCCGAACGCACGGGTAGTGCCGGCCGCTGGCCGGCTCCAAGGTGTCCTGCCGGCCAGCGACCGGCACTACCGTTCATGGTGTGATGCCGGCCAGCGGCCGGCACTACCAGCGTCTGCGCAGACGTAACGTCAGCGCAGGATCCGGAACCGGACCTGCGTCCACGCACCATCGGCGGCCAATGCGGTCAGCGTGTGCTCGCCCACCTCATCGAAATCGCGCTGGAACAGCCGCGCGCCTTCGGTGCGGGCGATCCAGCGGTCATCCAGCAGCCAGTCCACCGTGGTCTCATTGCCCAGCGCCCGCAGTTGCAGGCGCACGCCGTGTTCGGCATTCGGCGCGCGTGCGAGGGTGGCGCGGTCGTTCAGCCCCTCGATGTGCAGGGTGCCGCCACTGTCGCGGCCGTCCGCGCTGCAATCCGGCGACAGCGCCGGCAGTTGCGAGGCCTGGCGCTGCGCCTGCGGCAGCCACGGCGACAACAACGCCGGCCAGCGTGCGATCTCGCGCGACTCCGCCTCATGCGGCCGGCTGCACTCCGGCGACAGCCGCAGCCCCGTGCGCGCATCCACCTGGAAGCGCTGCAGCCCCGGCTGCCACAGCCGCGCATCGCGCTCGGCGAAGGTCGGCGGCACGACACCGTCCAGCACGAACGCCGGCATCCGCCGCTGGCACAGAGCGGGCGCTGTCTGCTCCGCCAGACCCCCGGTCGGCCAGCAGATATCGGCCTGCGCCACGCTCGCCGGCATCGGCGCCGCACTGGCATCGCCGGCCTGGCGCGGCAGACTGTCGATCACCTCGAACATCAGCGGCAACGCGGTCACCGCGCCGTACTGCCCGGGCAGCGGCGTGCCATCCGGGCGCCCGACCCAGACGCCTACCGTGTAGTGCCGCGTCGTGCCTATCGCCCAGGCATCGCGGTAGCCGTAGCTGGTGCCGGTCTTCCAGGCCGCGCGCGGGCGGCCGGTGACGTCGAAGGTGCCCGCGCCATACCCCGGGCGGGGATTGGATTCGAGCATCTCGCGGGTGATCCAGGCCGCGCCCGGTGACATCAGGCGACGCTCGATCACCGCATCCTCGGTGGTGTACCGCACCCGCCCGGCGATGCCGTTGCGGTTGAACGCGGCAAAGGTACCGACCAGATCCTCCAGCCGCGCGCCGGTACCGCCCAGTATCAGCGACAGGTTCGGCGCACTGCCGTGCGGAAAGCGCAGGTTGATGCCCGCATGCGAGAGGCGTGCCGCGAAGCGCGCCGAGCCGACCCGGTCCAGCAGGTCCACGGCCGGCACGTTGAGCGACAACCGCAGCGCCGTGGCCACACTGACGGGCCCGTTGAAAGCCGCATCGAAGTTGCCCGGCCGGTAACCGCCGAAACTCTGCGGCGCATCCACCATCAGGCTTTCCGAATGGATCAGGCCATCATCCAGCGCCATGCCGTACAGGAACGGTTTCAGCGTCGAGCCCGGCGAGCGCCAGGCCTGGACCATGTCGACATGGCCGAGCCGCTGCTTGTCGCCGAAGGCGACCGAGCCGACATAGGCACGCGCCTCCAGCGTGCGGTTGTCCACCACCAGCAGCGCGGCCGAGGTGCGCTCGGGCAACTGCGAGAAGTACGACGACACGCGTTCTTCCAGCGTGCGCTGCAGGCCGATATCCAGCGTGCTCTCGATCCGCGCGACCCGCGGCTGCGCCGAGCGCAGGCGCTGGGCCAGCAACGCCGCATGCAGCGGGGGCTGCAGGGCACGGGTGACCACCGGCTCGATGCGCGCATCGTCGACCTCCTCGCGTGACCACACGTCGAGCGACACCATCCGCTCCAGCACCTTGTCGCGCGCACGTTGCGCCGCCTCCGGGTGACGGTCCGGACGCAGCCGGCTGGGCGACTGCGGCAGAACCGCCAGCAACGCCGCCTCGGCATGCGACAGCTGCGAGGCCGGCTTGCCCAGATACGCCCAGCTCGCCGCCTCGACGCCTTCGATGGTGCCGCCGTACGGCGCGCGCTCCAGATACAGCGCCAGGATCTGCGCCTTGCTCAGGTGCACTTCCAACTGCACCGCGCGCAGCAACTGCTTGGCCTTGCCCCACGGCGTGCGCGTATGCGGATCGAGGATGCGGGCGACCTGCATGGTCAGGGTCGAGCCGCCGGAGACGATCCGCTGTTCGAACAGCCATTGCTTGCCGGCGCGCAGCAGCCCCCACGGATTGATGCCCGGGTGCCGCCAGAACCAGCGGTCTTCGTAATTCAACAGCGCCTGCAGGTACAGCGGCGAGACGCTGTCGGCGGAGGCCGGATAGCGCCACACCCCGTCCGCATCGGCGAACGCACGCAGCGGCGTGCCATCGCGCGCGACCACCAGGGTGCTGGTGTCGCGTTGCCTGGGCAGCGGGGGCGGGAACGCAAGATCCAGCACCAGCAGCAGCGCGAGCACCGCCGCCGTGCCCCAACGCAGGCAGGGCAGCACGTTGCGTCGCACGGAGGCCCACGACCGTTTGGAAAAAAGAGACGTCATGTCCATTCAGCAGCGAGGCAGGCGGGCCGTCATCGCGACGGCCCGCCCTGCGATCAGGGCTGCACCACGGTCAGCGAGGCCGGGAGACTGCGACCCACGCCGCGCAGGTCGGGACGGTACATGTCCTCCACCAGCGGCGGCGGCACGCGATACGTGCCCGGCGTGACCGCACGCACCAGGTAGAACACCTTGGCGGTGCTGCCACGCGAGAGTTTCAGCGCGGCCACATAGCGGTCGTCGCGGAACTCTTCGTGCTTGATGTTGGCCGCATCGCCACGATCGTTGACGCTCAACCCGTCGACGACGACATCGGCCCACTGTTTGGCATCGCCCAGGTTGAAGTTCTCGATCTCCAGCCCGGCCGGCAGCAGATCGGTCAACAGTGCATCGGGCATGTCCACGTTCGGGGTGACGCTGACCCGCACGATCAGGGCCTCGCCTTCCTTCAGCGGACGCGGCGTCCACGGCTTGCCGTCGGTGGTGTACCAGCTGCGCTCCACGCCCAGCGTGCG
Organism: Stenotrophomonas sp. JAI102; assembly: GCF_013409105.1. Classification (NCBI taxonomy): domain Bacteria; kingdom Pseudomonadati; phylum Pseudomonadota; class Gammaproteobacteria; order Lysobacterales; family Lysobacteraceae; genus Stenotrophomonas; species Stenotrophomonas sp. JAI102. The sequence continues at coordinate 1,035,537 of NZ_JACCCI010000002.1, read as the reverse complement.
GCTGTCCGGTTCCGGCGGGTTGCGCGGAATGCCGGCCACTTCCAGGCTGGCGAACATCGGCGGCTCCCCCTGCGGGGTGAAGCGCACGCCCTTGGCCAGCGCGGCGTAGTCGAAGCTGCGGCCGAACATGCGGCGCGCCGAGATGCTCTCGCTCTCGCCACCGACCACCAGCTCGCCGGACACCAGCTTCTTCTGGTTGGCCGACAGCGCCTTGCCCATGCGCGCCAGCGCCACCTGCTCCTGGGTGCTCAGCCACATCCAGCCGCTGTTGCGGCGGGCATCCAGCGCGCGGCCGAGATCGACCGCGCGTGCATCGTAGGCCGGCTTGGACAGCTTGCGTTCGTGCAGCAGCGCGATCATCAACGCGTCATCGCGCACCGCGCTGCCGTAATCGCCGAAGTAGGCCGGACGGTCGTCGGCGCTCTTGGCAAAGCCGGCGGCAATGGCCGCATCACCGCGCTTGTGATCGCCCTGCAGGGACAGCGCGATGCCCAGGTGCACCAGCGACAGGCCGGTCAGCGACTTGCTGCGTTCGTTGTCATACAGCGCACGCAGGGTACCCAGCGGCGCGCGGTTGACCCGGGCCAGCACGTAGCCCGAATAGGCCTGGTTGGCGAACTTCAGGTTCTCTCGGCGGTCCTCGCCATAGAACTGGTTGCCACCGGACAGCAGGTCTTCGCTCAGGCGGTTCAGCGCCTTCTGCAGCACGTTGTCCGGTACCGCGAAGCCGGCATCCTTGGCATCGAGCAGGAACTCGGCGATGTACGGCGTCAGCCACGGATTGATGTAGCCGTCGTCGCCCCACATCGAGAAGTTGCCGTTGGCGACCTGCATCGAGGCCAGGCGGCCGAACGCACCTTCCATGCGCTCGCGGCGGGTCTTGGCATCCAGCCCGTCCGCACCGAGCATGGCCGAGGTCGCTTCATCCAGCATCAGCGCGGCATAGCCCTTGCTGGTGGTCTGCTCGGCGCAGCCATACGGATAGTTGAGCGCGCCGTTCAAGGCACTGGCGAACGGAATCGGCGGCAGCGCGCTGACCAGCATGCGTGCGGTCACCGAGTCGTTCATCAGGCCGTCGGCCAGCCCGGCTTCCATCGTGACGGCGGCCAGCGGATCCAGCGTGCGGGTCTGTGCGCGCAGCACCTGCGGCCACGCCGCACGGACCGGCAGGTCATAGCGGCGATCGACCTTGAAACCGTTGCCGTCCACGCGTACGCGGACCTTGGCTACTGTGTAACCCTCGCGCGCGGTCAGCGGGAAGCTCAGCGTGCTCTTCGCATCGGCATTGAGCTTGAGCGTGCGGCTGGAGTCGCCCAGGGTCAGCGGCCCGATGCCATCCACCTGCACCTTGAACTCGCCCGGCGTGCCGGTGAAGTTCTGCACGTCCAGGGTCACCGTGCTGGTGTCGCCGGGCGCCATCACGCGCGGCATGCTGGCTTCGGCCAGGATCGGCGCGCGCACCACGGTCTCCACATCGCGCTTGCCGTACTGGTCATCGGCATAGACCAGCGCCGACACGCGCAGGGTGCCGTTGAAATCCGGCACCTTCAGCGCGATCCGCGCGATGCCCTTGGCATCGAGCTTCACCGGGCCGGAGAACAGATCCACCGTCTGCACGCGCGCGGTCGGACGCTTGGCCTGCGGCATCGCGGCCAGGGCCATGTCGCCACCGAACTTCAGCTTGCCGCTGCTGCCGTCGAAGCTTTCGATCACGCGGCTGTAGATGTCATACGCATCCACGCCCAGGCGGCGCTGCGCGAAGAAGTGCGCGGCGGCATCGGGAACCGGGAAGCGGGTGATGTTGAGGATGCCCACATCCACTGCCGAGACCGTCACATGCGCGACCTTGCCGGCCAGCTGCGGGGCACTGACGGTGACCGGCAGCGTCTGCTCCGGGCGCATCTGCTTCGGTGCCACCAGGCCGACCGCGATCTGGCGGGCCTTGCGGTCCATCGGCACATGCACCACGCCGACCGCACGGGCCGGGGTGATCTTGCTCGGCGCACTGCCACCACGGAACACCAGCGCGGTGATGTAGACGTCATGGCGTTCCCACTCGGCCGTGACCGGAATGTCGTAGGTGCTGCCTGGCTTGGCGTCGATGTCCTGGACGTAGAGCATCTTGTCGCTCTCGACCATCAGCACGCCCTTGCCGGCATGCGGCGGGGTCACGGTGACGCGCACGGTATCGCCGGCCTTGTAGCCGGTCTTGTCCAGCGCCAGCTTGACCTTGTCCGGGCGCGCATCCAGGCCGCGGTTGTCGTCATTCCAGCTCCAGCCGGCATTGAACGGATAGCGGCTGGTCAGCCCGGTGGCCGGGTCGAACACGTCCAGCCGGTACTCGCCCCACTCCACCGGAAAATCAACACCGACCGCCGCGCTGCCGGCATCGACGGTGCGGGTGTCCTTGTTCTCGAAGCGACGGGTGAAGTCGTAATCCCAGCGGTTGTCGTTGAAGGTCCAGTGGTAATCGCGCAGCTCGCGCACCAGCGTGACCTTCAGGCCCTTGGTCGGCTGCGGCTTGCCCGCCGCGTCCACGCGCATCAGTTCGAAGCGCGCGTTGCTGTTGGCATCCGCGCCATCCTTGGGGTCGAACAGTGGGCGCACGCCGACCAGGGCCGCGGCCGGCCACATCACCCGCTTCAGGGTGCGGGTCACGGTGCGGCCACCGGTTTCATACACGCTGCCGGACAGCACCACGGCGATCGGTGCGGTCGGCTTGACCTCGGCCGGCAGCTCCACGTCCTGGCGCAGCGTGCCGTCGGCCGGGAACTCGGTATCGATGACGTCGCGCGCCTCGCGCGGCAGCGCGGTGGTCGGATCGCCGAAGAAATAGCCCGGCAGCGACTCCACCGGCGACTGCTCGGCCGCCACCGCCAGGCGTGCGGCAAAGCGGTTGCCGTCGGCCGGCGCGCCGTACAGGTACGCGGCGTCGGCCTGCAGCTTGAGCGGCTCGCCCGGCTTGAGCGTCTTCTGTGCGCTGTCCAGGTCCAGCTTCATGCGCTCGGGCAGGAACTCCTCGATGCGCAGGGTCATGCCCTGGATCGCTTCCTTGCTGGCCGGATTGGTGCGGAACTCCACCTGCCAGCGCCCGGTCGGGGCCTCGGCCGGGATCAGTTGCTCGAAGCTGAAGTAGCCCTGCTCGCCCGGGGTCAGGCGGGTCTCGCGGAAGGTCTTGCCGTCCGGCTGCTTCAGGCGCAGGAAGACGGGCTGTGGCTTCACCGGCTTGCCGTCGTTGTCGCGCAGCAGCGCGGAAATGCGCACGGTCTCGCCGGGGCGGTACAGGTCGCGGCCCGACCAGGTGAACACGTCGAACCAGGCATTGTCGCGCCCGGCCACGGCGAACTCGCTCAGGTCCAGCGCGGGCTGGTTGAACGGCAGCATCGAGGTATCGCCGCCACTGCTGGCGATCAGCACATGGCTGGCATCCAGCGTGTAATTGAGCAGCGCATTGCCGTTGCCGTCGGTCGCGCCCTTGAGCACCACCTCGCCCTTGCCATCCAGGATGCGCAGCTCGATCTTCTTCAGCGACGCCCCGCTCTGCAGCGAGGCCGTGTGCACGAACAGCTTGTCCTTGTAGGCGCGCGTATGCAGGCCGATGTCGCTGACGGTGAAGAAGGCGGTGTCGTACTCACCTTCGAACGAACCGCTGCGCTTCATCACCGCGAAATACAGGCCGGGCTGCTGCAGCTCCTTGATGTCCTGCGTCGGCAGGTAGGTGAGCACGCGCTCGTTCTGCTTGCCGCCGATCACGAAGCGGTTCACGTAGACCGGCTCGGCCAGCTGCGACATCGGCGTCTTGTCGCCGTAATCGCTGTCCAGCTCCCAGCTGCCGCGGCGGCCGCCACGCTGGTACTGGCTGAAGAAGTTCGGCAGTTCCTTTTCGCGCACGCGCAGGAACTCCACGTCCACTTCCGGCACATTGACCGACACCACCGGCAGGCCGCGGCTGTCCTTGGCCGGCAGCACGCTGCCCTGCGAGGCGAACCCGGCCACCGGCTTGAGCTCACCGGTAAAGACTTTCTGGCGCAGCTCCTTGCCGATCCGGCTGCCATCGGCGGCAAGCAGGTCGGGCGAGACGATCAGCGCGTATTCCTTGGCCGCCTCCACGAACGGATAGCGCAGGGTCTTGCCGTCATCGGACAGCGACCAGCTGCTGTCCTCGGTCCCGACCTTCTCGGCGAACCGGACCAGCGTGTCGAAGTCCTGGGTGCCGACCAGCGGGCGCGAGAACTCCAGCGCCAGCGACAGGCCGTCGCTCTTCTGATCGGGGTAGGCCCGGACCAGGGTGAACTCGGTGACCGCCTCGGCCTTGGCCGTGATCGGCGCGCCGGACGGTGCCGGCAGCTGGCCGCTGTCGTTGCGCTTGCAGCCCCCGACGCCGATGGCCAGGCCGGCGACCAGCGCCAGGCCCGCGATTCCCTTCCAGCTCCACTGCCCGAACCGACTGCGGCTAGCCATGACGTCACTCCTTGAACAAGGCCGCCAGTATACGGGCCGTCCCCGCTCGTTCGCGGGCGACCCCGGGCGATCCGGGCGTCATGGGTGGCCGGCAGGGCCACCGCGAAGGGCAGCCGACCAGCGGTCGGCGTCTACCCGGCCACGTAGAGGTCGACATACTCGTGCACTGGCATCGCCTCCAGCGCCACCGGGTCCAGTGACGCCTCCAGGATCCGGCGCTGCTGCACGGTCGGGAACACCCCGGCCAGGTGCCGGCGGAACTTGTCCTCCAGCAGCGGGATTCCCTCGGCGCGGCGGCGGGCATGGCCCAGCGGGTACTCGACCACCGCGTCCATCGTGCCGCCATCGGTGAAGGTCACCTGCAGCGCGTTGGCGATGCTGCGCTTGTCCGGGTCGATGTAATCCGCGGTGAACCGGGGATCTTCCACGCAGGTGATCTTCGCCCGCAGCGGATCGATGCGCGGATCGGCCGCCACGTCGTCCTCGTAATCCTCGGCGACCAGGCGGCCGAAGATCAGCCCGATCGCCACCATGTACTGCACGCAGTGGTCGCGGTCGGCCGGATTATGCAGCGGGCCGGGTTTGTCGATGATGCGCAGGCAGGCCTGCTGGGTGCGCAGGGTGATCTGCGCGATGTCTTCGCTGCGCTTGCCGCTGGCGCGCATCTGCGCGTGCAGCTGCATCGCCGCCTCGACCGCGGTCTGGCCATGGAACTCGGCCGGATAGCTGATCTTGAACAGTACGTTTTCCATCACGTAGCTGCCGTAAGGCCGCTGGAAGCGGAACGGCTGCCCGCCGAAGGACACATCGTAGAAGCCCCAGGTCGGCGCGGTCAGCGCACTGGGATAGCCCATCTCCCCGGCCGCGGCCATCAGCGACAGGCGCACTGCACGGCTGGTGGCATCACCGGCCGCCCAGCTCTTGCGCGAGCCGGTGTTGGGCGCGTGCCGGTAGGTGCGCAGCGACTGCCCATCGACCCAGGCCAGCGACAGCGCATTGAGCATGCGCTCGCGATCCAGGCCCAGCATGTGCGAGACAACTGCGGTGGAGGCGACCTTGACCAGCACCACGTGATCCAGCCCGACCCGGTTGAACGCATTCTCCAGCGCCAGGCAGCCCTGGATCTCATGGGCCTTGACCATCGCGGCCAGCACATCGCGCATGGTCAGCGGCGCCCGGCGCAGCGCCTCGGCATTGCGGCTGAGCCAGTCGGCGGTGGCGAGGATGCCGCCGAGGTTGTCGGAGGGATGGCCCCACTCCGCCGCCAACCAGGTGTCGTTGAAGTCCAGCCAGCGGATCATCGCGCCGATGTTGAAGGCGCCCTGCACCGGATCGAGCTCGAAGCGGGTGCCGGGTACGCGTGCGCCATTGATCACCCGCATGCCGGGCACCAGCGGTCCGAGCAGCTTGCTGCAGGCCGGGAACGAGAGCGCCGCCAGCCCGCAGCCCAGCGTATCGATCAGGCAGTGCCGCGCGGTGGTGTACGCCTGCGGCGAGCTGACCTGGTAGTCGCGGACGTAATCGACGATGTCGGTCAGGACCGTGTCCCATGGCGGGCGCTGGTTGCTGTGGCTGTCGTGACCGGACATCGCGATTCTCCTGTTGGGCATTACAAGGTAGTGGCAGGCACCCGTACCGCACCGTCCATCAATACGCGGGCGCTGCGGCTCATGATGGCCTTGGTGACCGTCCACTGACCGTCAACGACCCCAATTCCGGTTATCTGCAATTGAACGAGATCTAGCTGACCATCAGACTTCACCAAACTCTGCTAACCACCAGCGCGCCTAATCGGGCCCCGAGGGAAATCCTCCACATCCCTCAGCAGTGACAGAGAGCTTCATTAAAAATCACCAGTAGCGAAATATCGGAATGAACTGATCAGCTTCACCCGCGACCAGCCGACAGTATATTCTGCCACACCCCCCTGACAGGGCACGCACCGAGAACGGCAAGGCCGACTACCGATCCATACTGAGAAGAATTGACAGAGAAACGCCACTACCCGTAGCGCAACCCCGAGATATACAGGCACCCATGAGCATCATTGACTCAATCAGACTTAAGACTTGGGACAACTCCACCCGAACCATCCCGCTTACCCAATCGGATCAAACTACACTAAGGCAAAAGTACTCGACTACAGTCATCACCGGCCAGAACGGCTCACACAAAAGCTCGGCACTAAGGGCCATCGCTGAGCATCTCGTCAACCCATCACCGAACACTGAAAACAACGACCATATCCCACAGAGCAACCCACAGGTGTTGTGCGTATCAGGCTCTGCCGCCGACCGTTTCCCTCAAAAACAGGGACCAGGCGGAAGAATTACTACCTACGACACGCCCCGATACACATATATTGGACAGAGGGTTATGTCCAATCTTCTAAGCAAAAAGGCACCCATCGAACAAATGCTTCTGTTCGCCTTGGATCCAGCTAGGGCACATCGATTCCAGTGGAACTTCTTTTCTCAGGCGCATGAGTTTGCGGGCATACGAGCTGGCGCGGACATCTCAATTCGAAGACCGAAAAACAAAGATGAGAACATAGACACCCTCAAACGAGTGCAATCTGCATCTCAAGGGGTGACGACGACGAAGCCCCATCCTCGCCCCTTAGTTTCCGAACTCACTGCCAATTGGCTTCTTGACGAGTTCACCTATGATGAGTTCAGAGATCTCGACCATTTATTGCGCGAAAAGAGATTTGGCAATCTTAGAGTGAGACTTACACCTACCGGGAGCGAGTCAGAAGCCATCGACCCCAACGTCATCCGACTTGGGTTCCTCACAGACCTTTTAACCATAAATGAAGTAAATGTTCAGAAGGCCGACAGCTATAAGCTATCGGCGTTTGAACTGAGCTCTGGCGAGTTCCAAATGTACTCAACCCTACTTTCCATAGGCTTTGCGCTTGAGGAATACTCAGTACTTCTCATTGACGAGCCCGAGAATAGCCTCCACCCACAATGGCAACGATCCCTAATGAGCTCATTGTTCGATATTTGCGATACAGCAATGACGAACGGACAGATCATCGTTAGCACTCACTCGCCTCTAATCGTCGGATCTGCCAAGGATGGAAGCACCATCGTAGATCTTTCTCGTGACGGATTCAGCATAGAGACTGCGTCGTACGGCGCTTCGTCGGACGAGCTGCTATTAGCTCAATTTGGGGTAGGATCCAGCAGGAATCGCACCGTCGTTAACATCGTACAGTCAGCTGTATCTTTGTTTGAGGATGACAAGCTGGATAGCGAAGAGTTCAAGACACTACTACCCGAACTTCGTGCGGTTAGAGATTCACTCACCCAAGAAGACCCATTAATTCAGGTGATTGACGCATTAATGATCGAGGCTGAACAGTAATGCACATTGGATTTGAGTACATCCACCCTGAGCCAACGCTACCTCCGGGAATCGCCCCCGCAGATCTACTTACAGTCGACTGGTCATCCCAAACCAAGGCTGCGCTGGCATTCAAAACATCGCTCAGTCGCGCACTCAGGGTAGCTCAAGTTGGACGATGCTGCTACTGCAGGCGCGTGCTATATGATAATTACGCCACACACATCGAACACTTTATTGATAAGAGTTCGTTCCCCGAATACAGATTTGAAATTAGAAATCTTGCACTGTCTTGCGGAACCTGCAACATCAAGAAGGCCGGATACTTCAAGAGATGGAATAGGCGCTCAAGGATTCCATCACTTGGGATTAATAGCCACCACTGCCCTGTCATCAACACTCAACTACCTCCGGGCACTCCGTACCCCACCGAGGCCAAGGACTTCAGATGGGTTAATCCATATGTGCATAACTACTCCAATCACATCGATTTGGGCCGCGGATGGATATTTCGCAGCAAGACGCGCGAGGGCGGCAGAACCATAAAGTGGCTCAAACTCAATGAAGTCGGCGAAATAGAAAGGCGCGCACTGTTTGAGAGGATGCAGACTCGCGGAGGACTGTTGTCAAAATTGGTCTACGCGATTTCCGAGCTCAATCAACACCGAGCGCGCGATGTGGGAGACGTCCTCGCAAGAGCGATTGCAACGCGCGGCCGTATCCGCAGGAAGCTGCCACAAGCATGAGCACCTCAGCGAGAGAAGGGAATCATCAGCCTCAAAGACGGTGGTGTGAGAGGGGGACCGGCCGGAACAAAGCGGTCCCTGAGCTACAGCACCGCGCTTCTTGGCACCCGTACCGCACCGTCCATCAATACGCGGGCGCTGCGGCTCATGATGGCCTTGGTGACCGTCCACTGACCGTCAACGCGCAGCGCCTGCGCGCCCACGCGCAAGGTGCCCGAGGGATGGCCGAAGCTCACCGATTCCCGCTCACCACCACCGGCCGCCAGGTTCACCAGCGTGCCCGGAATCGCGGCGGCAGTGCCGATGGCGACCGCGGCCGTGCCCATCATCGCGTGGTGCAGTTTGCCCATGGACAGCGCGCGCGCATGCAGGTCGATCTCGCCGGCGGCGATCTGCCTGCCGCTGGACGACACGTAGTCCTGCGCCGGCGCGACGAAGGCGACCTTGGGTGTGTGCTGGCGGGTCGCCGCCTGTTCGATCGTCTCGATCAGGCCCATGCGCACCGCACCGTGCGCGCGGATCGCTTCGAAACGCGCCAAGGCGGCCTTGTCCTCATTGATCGCCGGCTGCAGTTCGGTACCGGTGCAACCCAGATCCGCGGCATTGAGGAAGATGGTCGGAATGCCGGCGGTGATCATCGTGACCTGGAAGCTGCCCACGCCGGGCACGTCGAGCGTGTCGACCAGGTTGCCGGTCGGGAACATCGCCCCGCCCTCGCCCTCATCGGACGGATCCAGGAATTCCAGCTGGATCTCCGCGGCCGGGAAGGTCACGCCATCCAGCTCGAAATCGCCGTCTTCCTGCACCTGGCCATCCACGATCGGCACGTGCGCCAGGATGGTCTTGCCGATGTTGGCCTGCCAGATGCGCACGGTGCAGACGCCGTTGTGCGGAATCCGCGCCGGATCGATCAGGCCGTTGCTGATCGCGAACGGGCCCACCGCGGTGCTGAGATTGCCGCAGTTGCCGCTCCAGTCGACGAACGCGGTCTCGATCGAAATCTGGCCGTATAGATAATCCACGTCATGCTCCGGCACCGACGGTGCGGAGAGGATCACGCACTTGCTGGTGCTGGAGGTCGCGCCGCCCATGCCATCGGTGTGCTTGGCGTACGGGTCGGGTGAGCCGATCACGCGCATCAGCAGCGCGTCGCGCGCCGGACCGGGCACCTGCGCCGCGGCAGGCAGATCGGTCAGTTTGAAGAACACACCCTTGCTGGTGCCACCGCGCATGTAGGTGGCGGGAATGCGGAGCTGGGGGAGATGGGTCATGGAATCATGTCCGTGCAGGATTGACGGGGAAGAGAGGTGTCTGTGGCATCAACCGCTCTCGGGCCAACGCCAACGGGGTCTTGTAATCGTGTGGCCCGGACGGCGGATGGGAAGAATGTTTGGACGGAAGGAATAGCCCTTCCCAACAATGAGCCGCAGCGTCGAATTTGCTTTTTGTTCCATGATCGAAGGTATCGGCCAGATCAAGCTTTCGCTCCTTCAGCGACCCCACCAGACTGCGATCACGCGTGGCACCACAGTAAAAGCCGCCCTTGAAGCCTCGAATCTCGGCCTCGACGGCTTTTCCCTGCAAGTCGAATTGATTGCACAGCACCTCGAAGTGAAGCTGTGCATGAAGACTCAGTCTGACGAGGTCGGCCGCCAGCCCCGGGAGGACCATGACCACGCCAGTGTCCGCGTTCATCAGCACCACAAGAGGGTGCCGCTTCCATATCAGGAGATCCGCGTACCACTCGCCCAGCGGATTTCGTTGGGGTTCGGGCTCCTCTGGCTTGGCCGGATACTTCATCCGTTTGAGGAGCGATGCAGTGCATCGAAGGACGGTCATGGCGTCTGATCCATCAATGCATCCAACCCGCGTGAGGCATCCCAGACGCGAATGATGTCAACGCGGTCCGGGTGCTCGAGGTAATAGATCAGATAGCGATCGAAGACGGGCAACACCACGAAGCGCAGCGGGACCGGAAGCTCCTCACTGACCCAGGCATGCCCAGCCGATCCGGCCCCGGGAAACGCTGCGATCCGCACCAGCGCGGCATCCACCGTTGCAATGAAACGTTCGCCGAGCGCCAACCCGCCCTGACGCGCGAAACAGAGCGCAGCGTCGGCCACGTCCTGTTCCGCGCGTGGCCGCCACTCAATCGGCTTCACGGTCCAACCGTGCCGCCAGTTCCTGGCGCATGCGCTCGAAGGTTGCCGGGGTGACCGGGACACTTGGGCCAGACGCCAGGCCCTCCGCAATCAGCCGGCGCAGCAGCTCTTCGGCCTTTTGCCGCTGGCGCTGGCGGATCAGGTCGCGCACGTAATCGGACGTACTGGAATACCCGCCCTGGCTGACTTCCTCATCGACAAACTGTTTGAGTGGATCGGTGAGCGAGATGTTCATCGTGGCCATGATCAGACCTCTTTGGCAATTTTTGCCATAAAAGTGTGCACCCGTCGCCTGGAGAGTTCAAGTGCGGCCCCGCCGCGCGTCCGTCGGGGTTTCGACACCTCCGCCGGGCCCTGCGGATCACCGGCGCCACCCTCTGGAAGCGCGACGCCGATGAATGCCCCATCAGGCGACCTGCGCCGATTCCAGGAAGTCCTGGGCGAACCGCTGCAGTACGCCACCGGCCTCGTAGATCGAGACCTCTTCGGCGGTATCCAGGCGGCAGGTGACCGGCACCCGCAGCTGTTCACCGTTGCGGCGGTGAATGACCAGGGTCAGCTCGGCGCGCGGCACGCGATCGCCGAGCACGTCGAAGGTTTCGGTGCCATCGATGCCCAGCGTCTTACGGTTGACGCCTTCCTTGAATTCCAGCGGCAGCACGCCCATGCCGATCAGATTGGTGCGGTGGATCCGCTCGAAGCCTTCGGCGGCGATCGCTTCCACACCGGCCAGGCGCACGCCCTTGGCGGCCCAGTCACGTGAGCTGCCCTGGCCGTAGTCGGCACCGGCGATGATGATCAGCGGCTGCTTGCGGCTCATATAGGTTTCGATCGCTTCCCACATCCGGGTGACCTGGCCCTCCGGCTCCACACGCGCCAGCGAGCCTTGCGTGACCTGGCCATCGACTACGGCCATTTCATTGATCAGCTTCGGATTGGCGAACGTCGCACGCTGCGCGGTGAGGTGGTCACCACGGTGGGTCGCGTAGGAATTGAAGTCCTCCTCGGGCAGGCCCATCTTCGCCAGATACTCGCCGGCCGCGCTGCTGGCCATGATCGCGTTCGACGGTGACAGGTGATCGGTAGTGATGTTGTCGCCGAGCACCGCCAGCGGTCGCATTCCGGTCAGGCTGCGCGCACCGGCCAACGCGCCTTCCCAGTACGGCGGGCGGCGGATGTAGGTGCTCTGCGGGCGCCAGTCGTACAGCGGGCTGATCGGGGCGCCGTGTTCCACCTTGAAGGTGAACATCGGGTCGTAGACCTTGCGGAACTGCTCCGGCTTGACGCTGGCCTTGACCACCGCGTCGATCTCGGCATCGCTCGGCCACAGGTCCTTCAGCGTGATCGGGTTGCCGTCGGCGTCATGGCCGAGCGCGTCCTTCTCGATATCGAAGCGCACCGTACCGGCGATCGCATACGCCACCACCAGCGGCGGCGAGGCCAGGAAGGCCTGCTTGGCGTACGGGTGGATGCGGCCGTCGAAGTTGCGGTTGCCCGAGAGCACGGCGGTGGCATACAGGTCGCGGTCGATCACTTCCTGCTGGATCTTCGGGTCCAGCGCGCCACTCATGCCGTTGCAGGTGGTGCACGCGAAGGCGACGATGCCAAAGCCCATCTGTTCCAGCTCGGTCAGCAGGCCGGCTTCTTCCAGATACAGCTGCACGGCCTTGGACCCCGGCGCCAGCGAGCTCTTCACCCACGGCTTGCGGGTCAGGCCGGCGTGGTTGGCATTGCGCGCCAGCAATGCCGCGGAGATCACGTTGCGCGGATTGCTGGTGTTGGTGCAGCTGGTGATCGCGGCAATGATCACCGCGCCATCGGGCATCAGGCCGTCGGCCTGTTCCAGCTTGCCCGAGGCCAGCTTGCCTTCATCGGCGATGCCGCGGGCGGCCAGGTCGGTGGTCGCCACGCGCTTGTGCGGGTTGGACGGGCCGGCCATGTTGCGCACCACGGTGGACAGGTCGAACTGCAGCACGCGCTCGTACTGCGCGGTGACCAGGTCGTCGGCCCACAGGCCGGTGGCCTTGGCGTAGGTTTCCACCAGCGCGACCTGGGCATCTTCGCGGCCGGTCAGGCGCAGGTAGTCCAGGGTCTGCTGGTCGATGTAGAACATCGCCGCGGTGGCGCCGAACTCCGGCGTCATGTTGGAGATCGTGGCGCGGTCACCGATGGTCAGCGCGTTGGCGCCCTCCCCGTAGAACTCGATCCACGCACCGACCACGCGCTCCCTGCGCAGGAATTCGGTCAGCGCCAGCACCACGTCGGTGCAGGTGATGCCGGGCTGCGGGCGGCCGGTCAGCTCCACGCCGATGATGTCGGGCAGGCGCATCCAGGAGGCACGGCCGAGCATCACGCTCTCTGCTTCCAGGCCGCCCACGCCGATCGCGATCACGCCCAGCGCGTCCACGTGCGGGGTGTGGCTGTCGGTGCCCACGCAGGTATCCGGGAAGGCCACGCCATCGCGCACCTGCACGACCGGCGACATCTTCTCCAGATTGATCTGGTGCATGATCCCGTTGCCCGGCGGAATCACGTCGACGTTCTTGAACGCCTTCTTGGTCCAGTTGATGAAGTGGAACCGGTCTTCATTGCGACGGTCTTCGACGGCGCGGTTCTTCTCGAACGCAGCCTTGTCGAAGCCCGGGAATTCCACCGCCAGCGAGTGATCGACGATCAGCTGGGTCGGGACCACCGGATTGATCTGCGCCGGATCACCGCCGGCATCGGCGATGGCATCGCGCAGGCCGGCCAGATCGACCAGGGCGGTCTGGCCGAGAATGTCATGGCAGACCACGCGGGCCGGGAACCACGGGAAATCCAGGTCCTGGCGGCGTTCGATCAGCTGGCGCAGCGAGGCCTCCAGCGTGGCCGGGTCGCAGCGGCGCACCAGGTTTTCGGCCAGCACGCGCGAGGTATACGGCAGCGTGGCATAGGCACCGGGCTGCAACGCGTCGACGGCGGCACGGGTATCGAAATAGTCCAGCGCGGTGCCGGGGAGGTTCTTGCGGTACTGAGTATTCATGGCTGGCGATAGCTGCTTGTTGGCGGGCCGGGGCGTCGTGACACCGGCGAAGAAGGAGTAGCGACGCCGCAACGGAGCAGACCGGCATCGCGCCGGCCTGTTCCGCAAAGCACCCGCGAACGGGTGCGGTACGTCTGTCTTACTTGCGCTGGTCGATCGGCACGAAGGCCTGGTCTTCCGGCCCGGTGTAGTTCGCGCTCGGACGGATGATCTTGCCGTCGATGCGCTGCTCGATGATGTGCGCGCTCCAACCGGAGGTGCGGGCGATCACGAACAACGGGGTGAACATCGCCGTCGGCACGCCCATCATGTGGTAGCTGACCGCGCTGAACCAGTCCAGGTTCGGGAACATCTTCTTGATGTCCCACATCACCGACTCCAGACGCTCGGCGATGTCGTACATCTTGACGTTCTGCTGCTCTGCGGACAGGTCGCGCGCCACGTCCTTGATGATGCTGTTGCGCGGATCGCTGACGGTGTAGACCGGATGGCCGAAACCGATCACGACTTCTTTGCGCTCGACGCGGGCCTTGATGTCGGCCTCGGCATCGTCCGGGCTGTCGTAGCGCTTCTGCACTTCGAAGGCCACTTCATTGGCGCCGCCATGCTTGGGACCGCGCAGCGCACCGATGCCGCCGGTGATCGCGCTGTACATGTCGCTGCCGGTGCCGGCGATGACGCGGCAGGCGAAGGTCGAGGCGTTGAACTCGTGCTCGGCGTACAGGATCAGCGAGGTGTGCATCGCCTTGACCCACGAATCCTGCGGCTTCTCGCCGTGCAGCAGGTGCAGGAAGTGGCCACCGATGGAGTCGTCGTCGGTTTCCACGTCGATCGCACGGCCGTTGTGGCTCCAGTGGTACCAGTACAGCAGCATCGAACCCAGGCAGGCCATCAGCTTGTCGGCGATGTCGCGCGCGCCCGGATGGTTGTGGTCGTCCTTCTCCGGCGACACGCAGCCGAGCACGGACACGCCGGTGCGCATCACGTCCATCGGGTGCGCGGACGGCGGCAGCTCTTCCAGCGCGGCCTTGACCGCGGCCGGGATGCCACGCAGCGACTTCAGCTTGGTCTTGTAGGCGACCAGTTCGGCGCGGGTCGGCAGCTTGCCATGGACCAGCAGATGCGCGATTTCCTCGAACTCGCTGGTGTTGGCCAGATCGGCGATGTCATACCCGCGGTAATGCAGGTCGTTGCCGCTGCGGCCGACGGTGCACAGCGCGGTGTTGCCGGCGGCGGTGCCCGACAGGGCGACGGATTTCTTCGGCTTGAAGCCGGGGGCGGTAGTGGTGTCGCTCATGATCCCTCCAGAAAACAGTGTGCGGTCTTACTTCTTGGCGGCGAACAACGCATCGAGCTGCTGCTCGAAGGCGTGGTAACCGATACGGTCGTAGAGTTCCTCGCGGGTCTGCATCGCCTCCACCACATTACGCTGGTGGCCCTCGCGGCGGATGGTCTCATACACGTTCTCTGCCGCCTTGTTGGCAGCGCGGAACGCGGACAGCGGGAACAGCTGAATGGCGACGCCGGCCGAGGCCAGCTCATCGCGGCTGAACAGCGGCGTGGCGCCGAACTCGGTGATGTTGGCCAGCACCGGCACCTTCACCGCATCGACGAAGCGGCGGTAGGTCTCCAGATCGTAGGCGGCCTCGGCGAAGATGCCATCGGCACCGGCCTCGACGCAGGCGATGGCGCGTTCGATCGCGGCCTCCACGCCATCGACCTGGATGGCATCGGTGCGCGCGATCAGGAAGAAGTCCGGATCGGTCTTCGCATCGGCAGCGGCCTTGACCCGGTCCACCATCTCACCCTGCGACACGATCTCCTTGCCCGGGCGGTGACCGCAGCGCTTGGCGCCGACCTGGTCTTCGATATGGCAGGCGGCCGCGCCGGCCTTGATCAGCGACTTGACCGTCCGCGCGATGTTGAACGCGCTCGGACCGAAACCGGTGTCGATATCCACCATCAGCGGCAGGTCGCACACATCGGTGATGCGGCGCACGTCGATCAGCACGTCTTCCAGAGTGTTGATGCCCAGGTCCGGCAGGCCCAGCGAGCCGGCCGCGACGCCGCCGCCGGAGAGGTAGATCGCCCGGTAGCCGGCGCGCTTGGCCAGCAGCGCGTGGTTGGCGTTGATCGCGCCGATCACCTGCAACGGCGATTCGGCGGCCAGTGCGGCGCGGAAACGGGCGCCAGCGGAAGAAACGGGGGTGCTCATGCGGCATTCCATCGTGATTGACCGGTTGATAAGCGCAAGCGCCGTGCCAGGTGGCAAGTGTCTGATTTCATTGAGGCAGCGAGGTGACTGCGACGTTTCACCTTGAAACATTGAAACATCTGTAACATGGCTGCAACTGAAACATTGAAACACGACCGTGTCGATCAGCCTGCCCCGCCACCGCGCCCGCCTGTCCGATCCCGATGCCGATGCCGGCCAACTGCCGGTGATCTGGACCGTCAGCGTGTCGCGCCTGACCGGGCTGCTGGGGGATGTGATCCCCGAGTTCGACCGCCGCGCGCGCATCGTGCCGATCAACCTCGGTTTCGAGGAGGCAGTGGATGTCATCGGCCAGCGCCTGCGCCGCGAACACTGCGATGTGGTGATCGCCGGTGGCTCGAACGCGGCCTACCTGCGCAGCCGGCTGGAGGTGCCGCTGGTCCCGATCCAGGCCAATGGGTTCGATCTGATGGAAGCGCTGGCGCGCGCGCGCCGGATCGCCCCGCGGATCGGCCTGGTCACGCACGCCACCGACGTGCCGACGTTCGGCAGCTTCCAGCACAGCTTCGGGCTGGACATCGAGCACCGCCGCTTCGTCACCCGCGAAGATGCGCGCGACTGCATCGCCGATCTGCGCGCCAACGGCATCGAGGTGATCGTCGGCACCGGCATGGCGATCGACCATGCCGAACAGGTCGGGCTGCCCGGCGTGCTGCTGTACTCGGCCGATTCGGTGCGACAGGCCTTCGAACACGCACTGGAGCTGACCCAGACCCTGGCGCGCTCCGGTGCGCCGTCACCGCGGCGGCGCACACCGGCCAGGCCACGCGACGCCGATCACGCCCTGCTCGGCGACAGCGCGCCGATGCAGCAGGTGCGCGGGCACATCGCGCTGTATGCGCCTTACGACAGCACCGTGCTGGTGACCGGCGCCACCGGTACCGGCAAGGAACTGGTGGCGCGGCAACTGCACGCCGCCAGCGGACGACGCGGCCGCTTCGTCGCGCTGAACTGCGGGGCGATCAGCGAGTCGCTGCTGGAGGCCGAGCTGTTCGGCTACAACGAAGGCGCGTTCACCGGCGCGCGGCGCGGCGGCCGTGTCGGCCTGGTCGAAGCCGCCGAGGGCGGCACCCTGTTCCTCGATGAAATCGGCGAACTGCCGCTGCCGTTGCAGACCCGGCTGCTGCGGGTACTGGAAGAGCGCGAAGTGCTGCGCGTGGGCGCCACCGAGCCGACGCCGGTGGACGTACGCGTGGTCGCGGCCACGTTGCAGACGCTGGAATCGCTGGTGGACACACAACGCTTCCGCCGCGATCTGTACTACCGCCTGGCCGCACTGCGCATCGCGCTGCCGACGCTGCACGAACGGCGCGAGGATGTCCCCTTGCTGGTGAGCCACTTCTTCCGGCAGCTCGCGGGTACGGACGCACCGTTGTCCGCCGAGGCGATGGTGCGACTGCGCGACTACGCGTGGCCCGGCAACGTGCGTGAGCTGCGCAACATGGTCGATCGCCTGCGCATCCACTGGCAGCAACAGCCGGGCGAGCTGACGCTGCCGCAGATGCTGCAGTGGTTGCCGGAACTGCACGCGGCGCAGCAGCCACTGGCGGTTCCAGACGCAGGCGCCCCGGCAGCCCTCACCGCTGCTTCGGCAGCGCGACCGGATGCGGCCGCGCTGCGGCGGCTGCTGGCCGACTGCGGCGGCAACCGCGAGCAGGCGTGCGCACAGCTGGGCGTATCGCGGACGACGCTGTGGCGGTGGTTGCGCGAGGGGCCGACAGGCTGAACAGGCTGCGCGTCAGGCAACCGGATCCAGCGGCAGCCGGAAATACACCACGCGCTCGGTTTCCTCGAATCCACAGGCCCGGTGCGCCGCCTGGGCAGTCACGTCTTCAAGCCGGCTGTCGGAGGCCAGCTCACTGCAGCCCTTCGCGCGCGTCCACGCCTTGGCCGCCGCCAGCAGCGCGCGGCCCAGGCCACGTCCCTGCCAGTCCGGCTGCACGTACCAGCCCTCCAGGAAGCCGACCGGCGTGGTCTCGGTTCCGTTGACGTAGTCGTGCCGGAGCCGCACCTCCGCAAATCCGACCGCTGCCTCGGCGCAGGCCAGGAACACGGCAGCGTCGGCGTCAGCCAGAGAGTCCTGGAGCTCCTCCAGCGTCTCATCTGCATCAGGCCACAAACCCCGCCGCAGGCTTGCCCACGCCGTCGCATCCACACGCGTCGCCTGCCGGATGACCGGCGCGGTGGCGTTCACGGGAACAACATCCGCTTGTTCCACTGCCCGTCCAGACCGATCTCATAGCACCAGCGCTCGTGCAGGCGGAACTGCGCGCCGTACCAGAACTCGATCCGCTGCGGCACCACGCGCAGGCCGCTCCAGCCTTCCGGACGCGGCACGTCGCGGCCCTCGAAGCTGGCCTCGGTGGCGGCCACGCGCGCGTCGAATGCTTCGCGCGAGGCCAGCGTCTTCGATTGCAGCGATGCCCACGCGCCGATCTGGCTCATGCGCGGCCGCGAAGCGAAGTACGCATCGGCCTCGGCGTCGCTGACCTTCTCCACCCCGCCTTCGATCCGCACCTGGATGCCGGCTTCGCGCAGGCTGCGCCACAGGAACAGCAGCGCGGCGCGTGGATTGGCCTGCAGTTCACGCCCCTTGTGGCTGTCCAGGTGGGTGTAGAAGACGAAGCCGCGTTCGTCGAAGGCCTTCAGCAGCACGGTCCTCGCGGAGGGCTGGCCGTTCGGGTCGGCCGTGGCCACCGTCATCGCATTCGGTTCGACTTCGCGGCTTGCCTTGGCTTCTTCGAACAGCCCGGCAAAGGTGGACAACGCTTCGGCATACAGATCGGTCATGGCGGTTTTCTTGTCACGCGGTTTGGGTTTATTGTCGCTGCATGCCTGCACCTGCGTACATGCCCCCGACGAAAGGTTTTCCGGATGCACTGGTCGCACAGGCGCTGGACGACGCACTGAGCTGCGGCGCGGCCATCCCAGTATTGGCGATCAGCGGCCTGCAGGGGAGCGGCAAATCGACGCTGGCCGCCCAGGTGGTGGCACTGGCCGAATCGCGCGGCCTGCACGCGGCGATGCTCTCCATCGACGATGTCTACCTGACCCGTGCCCAGCGCCAGCGCCTGGCGCGGCAGGTACACCCGCTGCTGCTGACCCGCGGCCCGCCGGGCACCCACGATCTGGCCTTGGCCCATGCCACCCTGGACGCGGTCGCAGCCGGCGGCCCGGTCGCCCTGCCCCGTTTCGACAAACTGGCCGACGAGCGCCAGCCTGAAAAGGACTGGCCACGCATCGACCGCCCGCTCGATCTGCTGGTGTTCGAAGGCTGGTTCCTCGGCACGCCGGCACAGGACGAGGCCGATCTGGATCCTCCCCTCAACGCACTCGAACGCGACGCCGATGCCGACGGCCGCTGGCGCCGCTGGTGCAATCACGCGCTCGCGCAGGACTACCCCGCGCTGTGGCAGCGTTGCGACCGCCTGTGGTTCCTGCAGCCGCCGGACTTCTCGGTGATCCCGCGCTGGCGCTGGCAGCAGGAGCAGAACCTGCAGGCCGCCCAACCCGACCGCAGCAGCATGAGCCGCGCCCAGTTGGAGCGCTTCGTGCAGTACTACGAACGGGTCAGCCGGCAGGCGCTGCGTACGTTGCCGGCGCTGGCCGACACGGTGATCGCCCTGGACGAGCAGCGCCGGATCGTCGCGCCGCGCTGACGGCTGCGGTGAGCGGAAACGCAGTGCTCAGCCGACCAGGAAGGTCACCCGCAGATTCACCCGCCACTCGGTGATGTTGCCCTCGCCATCGGTGACGACCTTGGTTTCATTGATCCAGGCGCCCTGGATGCCCTTGACCGTCTCGGACACCTTCTTCAGGCCGCTGCGCACCGCGTCCTCGACGCTGGTCGTGGAGGAGGCGTTGATCTCGATGATTTTAGCGACGGACATGGGTTGCTCCAGTGGCGCGCGGAACAGTCCGCGCCGCCCCACCATGGGGGCCGGCGCGTAAAGGCGGTGGCACGGAGATGTTAGGATCGAGGGATAATGAATCCCGCTCCGAACCTCATCCTGATTGGCCCGATGGGCGCCGGCAAGACCTGCATCGGGCGCCGGCTGGCCGAGCGCTTCACGCTGGACTTCGTGGATGCCGACCAGGCCATCGTGGACAGCACCGGCGCCAGCATTCCGGCGATCTTCGAGCACTCCGGGGAAGCCGGCTTCCGCCAGCACGAGCGCCAGGTCCTGCACGCGCTGCTGGACGGGCACGGCCAGCTGGTCTCCACCGGCGGTGGCGCCGTGCTGGACCCGGACAACCGCGCGGCGATCGCCCGGCGCGGTTTCGTGGTCTACCTGCGGGTCAGCGTGCCGGCCCAGCTGGAGCGGCTGGCCCGCGACCGCGGCCGCCCGCTGCTGCAGCGCCCGGACCGCGAGCAGGTCCTGCACGAGATGGCCGCTGCCCGCGACCCGCTCTACCAGGGTCTGGCCGATCTCACCCTGGATACCGATCTCTACACGCCCGCCGAGGCCACCGCGCAGCTGGTGTTGCGCCTGGCCGCGCAGTGGCAGCGACAGGAAACACCCGAATGACCCCCTCCCCGCGTACCGTCGCCGTCAGCGGCGACACCCCCTACACCATCCACATCGGCCCGGGCCTGCTCGGCCAGGGCGAGCTGCTGACCCGCCACGTGCGCGGCCGCCATGTGCTGCTGCTCAGCGATTCGTCGGTTGCGCCGCTGTATCTGGCCGGAGTGAAGTCGGCGCTGCTGGCCGTCCGCCCGGATCTGCTGATCGGTGAGCTGGTGCTGCCCGCCGGTGAAGCGTCCAAGACGCTGGCCCACTTCGGCGATGCGATCACCGCACTGGCCACCCTCGGTGCCACCCGCGATGCCTGCGTGATGGCGCTCGGTGGCGGTGTTGCCGGCGACCTGGCCGGCTTCGCAGCCGCCTGCTGGATGCGCGGCGTGGACTGCGTGCAGCTGCCGACCTCGCTGCTGGCGATGGTCGACTCTTCAGTCGGCGGCAAGACCGCAGTGGACATTCCCGAAGGCAAGAACCTGGTCGGTGCGTTCCACCCGCCGCGCGCCGTGATCGCCGATACCGCCGCGCTGCGTACCCTGCCGCCGCGCGAGCTGCGTGCCGGCCTGGCCGAGGTGATCAAGTACGGCGCGATCCGCGACCCGTTGTTCTTCCGGTGGCTGCAGGCCGAACACGCCGCGCTGCTGGCGGGCGACGACACCGCGCTGGCCCAGGCGATCGCGCGCAGCTGCGAGCACAAGGCCGAGATCGTCGCGCGCGATCCGCTGGAAAAAGGCGAGCGCGCCCTGCTCAATCTCGGCCACACCTTCGGCCACGCCATTGAGACCGAACAGGGCTACGGCGCACCGGGCAACGACAACCTCAACCACGGTGAAGCGGTCGCGGTCGGCATGGTCCTGGCCGCGTGCCTGTCCGCGCAGCTGGGCATGAGCGGGGACGCCGACACCGCGCAGCTGCGCGACCTGCTGCTGCGCTACGAACTGCCGGTCGCCATTCCCGCTGGCCTGCAGCCCGAAGCGCTGCTGGCCCGGATGCGGCTGGACAAGAAAAACGTCGCCGGCCGGCTCCGCCTGGTGCTGTGGCGTGGCATCGGCCGCGCGGAGGTCGTCGCCGACGTCGACGAGGCCGACGTCCTGCGCGTGCTCGCCGCCGGCTGAGCCTGCGACGTTACGCCGCACCCGCGCCGCGGCTGACGGCCGCGTCCGGCGTTCACGGCTACAATCGGGGCATGCGCGTCTTCCTGCACCAACACGCCCGCGGTGCCGATCCGGCCCGCTATCTCCAGCTCACCCTGCAACCGGACCTGTTCGGGGGCTGGGAGCTGCTGCACGAATCCGGCCCGATCGGCGGGCGCGGGCAACTGCGCCGCGAACTGTACCTGCAGGAAGACCTGGCGCTGGCTGCATTCGAGAAAGCGCGCGACGCACACCTGCATCGCGGCTACGACGTGACCTACACCAGCAGCGATGCGCCGCCCTGAGCGGCCACCGCCGCCCCCCCCCCTCCGGCCCTGCGCCACCAGATCCCAAGGAAGCGTTCCGTGACCAGCCCCTCCCGCCATGATCGCCTGCTGCGCGCCCTGCGCCGCGAACCGGTGGACTGCACCCCCGTCTGGCTGATGCGCCAGGCCGGCCGTTACCTGCCCGAGTACCGCGCCACCCGCGCCAAGGCCGGCAGCTTCCTGGCCATGGCCAAGAACCCGGACATCGCCTGCGAAGTCACCCTGCAGCCGCTGCGCCGCTTCGACCTCGACGCCGCGATCCTGTTCTCGGACATCCTCACCATCCCCGACGCGATGGGCCTGGAGCTCTACTTCGTCGAAGGCGAAGGCCCGAAGTTCCGCCACCCGGTGCGCGACGCCGCCGCCATCGCCAAGCTGGCCGTGCCGGACATGGAAACCGAACTGCGCTACGTGATGGACGCCGTCCGCGTGATCCGCCGCGAGCTCGACGGCAGCGTGCCCCTGATCGGCTTCTCCGGCAGCCCGTGGACGCTGGCCTGCTACATGGTCGAAGGCGGCGGCAGCAAGGACTTCGCCCGCATCAAGGCCATGGCCCTGAACGAACCGGCCGCCCTGCACCAGCTGCTCTCGGTCGTCACCGACGCCGTGATCGCCTACCTCGCCGCCCAACGCGCGGCCGGCGCCCAGGTCCTGCAGGTCTTCGACACCTGGGGTGGCGTCCTCAGCCCCACCATGTACCGCGAATTCTCCCTGCGCTACCTGACCCGCATCGCGCAGGAACTCGAGCGTGGCGAAGGTGCCGAGCGCACCCCGCTGATCCTGTTCGGCAAAGGCACCGGCCTGCACCTCGGCGCCCTGGCGGACACCGGCGCCGACGCCCTCGGCGTCGACTGGACCCTCGACCTCGCCGACGCCGTCGCGCGCACCGGCGGTCGCGTCGCCCTGCAGGGCAACCTCGACCCCACCACCCTCTACGGCAACCCCGCCGCCATCGAGCGCGCCGCCGGGCAGGTGCTCGACAGCTACGCCAAAGGCAACGGCGGCTCCCGCGAAGGCCACGTCTTCAACCTCGGCCACGGCATGTCGCCCGACATGAACCCCGACCACGTCCAGGTCCTGGTCGACGCCGTCCATCGTTTGAGCCGACGCTGATCGCCATCGGCAGGTAGCCGGCCAGCGGCCGGCACCCCCGGCATGGCCGACGACGCAGGCGTTCTGCATCCAGAACGCCTGCGCGGGTCTGCATCCTCGAGACGGACGGAGCATGCCGTCAGCAGCTGATCGGCCCCGATCATTGCCGCGCTGCGCGCGGCCATCCACACATGGCGTGGATCTACCCATTTCATCCCCGGCATCACGCTCATCCCCGGCATCAGGTTCATTGCCAGCATCACGTTCATTGCCGGCATCACGTCCACTCGCGGCATCAGGACGAGCGTCTGATTTCCTGCATCTACCGCACTTTCCATGGCAGCCAGCCCACTGTCATGGGTGTGGCACGGGTGGGTTGGCGGGACCATGAGCGCCATGGATGGCGCGACATGAGCCTCCATGGGTGAAGGCGCATTGCTTGCGAGGCACTGCCTCGCATGCGACTGAACGCCCAGCCGCCAGCGGCTGGGCCGGGCCGCGGAGCGGGATTCACGGCGTGTCCCGCCAACCCGCCCGTGCCGCACCCTCTCCGCGACACCGACCGACCCAATGCTTCGGCTTCGGCTTCGGCTCTTGACCACCCTCTGATCCCACATCGGCGATCATATCGCCCTCGTTGACGAAGGCCCGCACCATGACCACCAGCAGCTATGCCTCGATCCGGCCCCTGTTGTGGCTCGTATCGCTGGCCATCTTCATGCAGATGCTGGACTCCACCATCGTCAACACCGCCCTGCCTGCCATGGCCCGCAGCCTCGGCGAAAGCCCCCTGCAGATGCAATCCGTCGTCTTCAGCTATGCCCTTGCCGTCGCCACCTTCATCCCCGCCTCCGGTTGGATCGCCGACCGCTTCGGCACACGACGCACCTTCCTCGTCGCCATCATTCTGTTCACCCTCGGCTCGCTCGCCTGCGCCCTCGCCCAGACCCTGCACCAGCTCGTCGGCGCCCGCGTCCTGCAGGGCATTGGCGGCGCCATGCTGCTGCCGGTCGGCCGCCTCGCCGTCATGCGCTCTGTCTCCCGCGAAGAATTCCTCCGCGCCATGAGCTTCATCGCCATCCCCGCCCTGATCGGCCCGCTCATCGGCCCCACCCTCGGCGGCTGGCTCGTGGAAGTCGCCTCCTGGCACTGGGTGTTCCTGATCAACCTCCCGATCGGCATCATCGGCTATGTCGCGGCCATGAAAATCATGCCCGACCACTACGCCGAACACCGCACCCGCTTCGACATCGCCGGCTATCTGATGCTCGCCTTCGGCATGGTCGTGCTCTCGCTCGCGCTGGACGGCATCTCCGGCATGGCCACCCCCCATGCCCTGGTCATGCTGATGACCGTCGCCGGCCTCGCCGCCCTGGTCGGCTACTGGCTGCACGCCGCCAACTCGACGGCGCCGCTGTTCTCGCTTGCCCTCTTCCACGTCCCCAGCTACCGCATCGGCATCCTCGGCAACCTGTTCTCGCGCATCGGCAGCAGCGCCATGCCCCTGCTCATCCCGCTGCTGCTGCAGGTTGGCATGGGCATGAGCCCGATGAACGCCGGCCTGTTGATGATCCCGGTCGCGGCCGCCGGCATGGTCTCTAAACGCTACGCGGTCAAACTGGTCGAACGCTTCGGCTATCGCCGCGTGCTGATGGTCAACACCGTGCTGGTCGGCCTGGCGATGGCGAGCTTCATCTTCATGACACCGGGCCAGCCCCTGTGGATCCGCATCGTCCAGCTGGCGTTGTTCGGGGCCGTCAACTCGTTGCAGTTCACCGTCATGAATACCGTCACCCTGCGCGATCTCGACCGCGACTTCGCCAGCGCCGGCAACAGCCTGCTGTCGATGGTGATGATGCTCGCCACCGGGTTCGGTGCGGCCGCCGCCGGCAGCCTGCTGGCCGCCTTCAATCACCTTGATGCCTCGCACGGCGCCACCGCCGCGCTGCACGCGACCTTCGTCTGTGTCGGCGCCATCACCCTGACCTCCACGCTGATCTTCTGGCAGCTGCCCGATACGCGGCCCTCGCCGCGCGACGTCGAAGAGGTCGCCGAGTAACCGCGGGGAGACGGTCAGCGGTTGGCGATCAGCGATGGGGCGCCGTCAGGGGAGCAACGGTCCGCTGCTACCGGGGGGCGTGCAGGACCCGCGCGATCGCCTCGACCAGCAGGTCGCCGGTCACCGGCTTGCGCAGGAACGCATCGAAGCCGGCATCGCGGGCCTGCTGCTCGATCGACGGATCCGTCCGCGCGGTCACCGCAATCAAGGGCATCTCGAAGCCCTGGCTGCGCAGATGCCCGGCCAACGCGATGCCGCCGAGGCCCGGCAGGTCCAGGTCCATCAGCGCCACATCGAACGGCGCCTCGCTGACCTCGCGCAACGCCGACAATGCGTGCTCGGCATGCACCACCTCGTGCCCGCGCGCGGACAACAATCCGCTGACCACTTCCGCCACCGTCAGATCGTCCTCCACCAGCAGGATCCGCAGCGGCGGCAACACCGATTGCGCGCCCTCGGCGGCACCCGGCACGCCGGTCGTCCCCGGCTCCAGCGGCAACGGCAGCGTCACCGTGAAGCGGGTCCCCACGCCGAGCTGGCTCTGTACGCCGATCTGTCCCTGCATCGCCAGCGCCAGTTCGCGGCAGATCGCCAGTCCAAGTCCACTGCCGCCGTACTGCGCCGCGGTGCGCGCGCCATCGGCCTGCTCGAAGCGACGGAACAGCCGCTCCTGCTGATCGGCGCTGATGCCCGGCCCGGTATCGGAGACTTCGATGTGCAGCCCGCGACCGGGCGTGATCGCCCGTAGCGTCAGACGCACTTCGCCGTGGCTGGTGAACTTGATCGCGTTGCCGAGCAGATTGAGCAATATCTGGCGCACGCGCAGTTCATCGCCGACGGTGCGGGTGCCGGGCGACACCGTGTTGTCGACCACGAACCGCAGCCCCTTCTGCCCCGCCAGCGCGGCCATCAGCGAACAGACATCGTCGATCGGCCGCTGCAGCTGGAACGGCTGCGCCTGCAGCTCCAACCGCCCCGATTCGATCCGCGCCAGGTCCAGCGCATCGTTGACCAGGTGCAGCAGATGCTCACCGGCATGCCGGATCGATTCGGTATAGCCGCGCTGCTGCGCGTTCAACGGCGAGGACAGCAGCAGTTCGCTCATGCCCAGCACCCCGGTCATCGGCGTGCGTACTTCGTGGCCGAGGTTGGCCAGGAATCGCGTCTTGGCCATCGAGGCCTGCTCGGCCAGCTCCTGCTTCTGCAGCGCCAGCTGGTAGGCATGCCGGCGCTGCAGTCGGCGCCGGTACAGCCAGGCGAACAGACTGAGCAGCAGCAGCACGACCGAGGTCAGCAGCAACAATCCCGTCAGGCTGCGCCACCACGGCGGCAGCACCCGGAACTCCAGCACCTGCACACGCGACCAGATCTGGTCGGCCGAGCGCGCCTGGACCTCCAGGCGATACCGGCCCGGCGGCAGGCGGGAGAACAGTCGCTCGCCCCCCGGCCCCACTTCAACCCAATCGGGATCGTAGCCAGCCAGGCGGTAGCGGTAGTTGTTGGACGTGGAGTCCGCGAACGACAGCAGCCGCGCCACGATCCGCAGGTCGCGGTCGCCATCGGCGATGTCCAGCGGCACCGCATGGGTCAGGTCCAGCACGCGGTCGCCGCGGCGCACCTCGACCCGCTCGATCACCAGCGGCGCACGGCGCGTGGCGGGCTTGACCTGCGCCGGATCGAACATCACCACCCCGGCCGGCGTGCCGCCGACGATGCGCCCGCTCGCGGTCAGCGTCAGCGTGCGGCGACGGAATTCCTGGCTGGGCAGGCCATCGTGCACGCCATACTGGCGCACGCTGCCGACCTGCGGATCGACCCGCACCAGCCCACGTGCGTTGGCCGCCCATACCACGCCCTGCCGGTCCACCACTACGCCGTTCGCGGTGATCGCCGGATAGCCCGCACCGCTACCGATCACCTCCTGCAGGGTCAGCCGATCGCCCTGCCAGCCGTAGTGCGAGAGCTTGCCTTCTTCGGACAGCCATACACTGTCATCGTCGGCCAGCGCCATGGCGTGGACGCCGGCAGAAGGGCCGCCCGGCAAGGGCGCAAAACGCGACTCCGCCGCCACCCACTCCAGCAGACCCTGCCCTGTGGCCACCCACAGGCGATCCTGCGGGCCACACTGGATGTCCAGCACGCTCTGGCCGATCTTCAGCCCGGCATGGCCCAGGGCGACCCGGTGCAGCACGCGTCCGTCGAGATCACGTTGCTGCAGTCCGTTGGCCGACGCTGTCCACAGGCGCTGGCCATCGCACAGCGCCAAGGATTCGATCGGGCCCTCCATTGCGGCATCGACCGCCGCATCGCGCCCCCAGCGCCGGATCCGCTTCTGGCCGGGGTCGTAGCGCAGCAGCGCATCCCAGGACCCGATCCAGACCTGACCACGCGGGTCCTCGAGCACCGACTGCAGCCACTGCGTGCCATCCACCCAGGTCCGGTGCTGCTCGACCTTCCCGCTCACCGGGTCGAACTTGTCCAGCGCGCCATGCGTACCGACCGTCCACACGCCCCCGTCGGCGGCCGCGCCCATGCCCAGCACATAGGCGTTGCGCAGTGACGCTGGATCATCTTCCAGCCGCGAGAGCACCGAGAACTGCCACCAGCGTGGCAGCAGGTGCCACAGCCCGCCGTTGGTGCTGGCCAACCAGATGCCGCCCTCGCGATCTTCGTAGGCGCCGGTCCAGTTCGGCCGCACCTGGCCACGGGCGATCGCGCTGTACAGCGGCACCTGCTGGAACTGACCGTCCATGACGCGCCCCAACCCGGAGCGCGTGTCGAGCCAGTACCCGCCCTGTTCGTCGCGCAGCATCATCCCCAGGATCTGATCACCTTCGGCAACCGTCCACGGCGCCGGCGCGAAGCGACCGTCCGGGCGGCGCACGGTGACCCCGGCATTGCTGTTGATCCACAGGCTGCCGTCCGGCTCGGCGGTGAGCCCGGTGATGACGCGCGCCGACAACTGCGCGCTCGGCACCCGTTCGAAATCGTGCCCGGTCCAGCGCGCCAGGCCCGCCTGGGAGCCGATCCACAACGTGCCATCGAGCGTGGTGGTCAGATAGCCGACCGAGGCGGCCGGCAGGCTGCGTGGATTGCCGGGTTCGGGCATGAAGCGGGTCAGCGTGCCGTCGCGCTCGAGCCGATGCAGCCCGCCCTGGTAGGTGCCGAACCAGATCGCGCCGTCGGGCGTGGAGGCCACGCTCCAGATCGTGTTGCTGCCGATCCCGGGATGACTGTTGCGGTCGTAGAAGCGGATGTCGCGCCGATCGGCCGACATCATCGCCAGGCCGGCATTCTCCGTGCCGATCCACAACTGGTTGCGCGCATCCACGTGCACGCTCCAGACATGGTTGTCGCGCAGGCCATCCTCGGCGCGCCAGATCCGGTAGTTGCGGCCGTCGTAACGGGCCAGGCCATCGTTGGTGGCGATCCACAGGTAGCCGTAGCGATCCTCGGCCATGCGGTTGACGGTGTTGGACGGCAGACCATCGAACACGGTCAGCTGCCGCGGCGTCGGCGGTACCGGCTGGGCCGGCGCGACCGCCGGCCAGAGCACACACAGGCCGATCAGCAACGGCCACAGCACACGCAACACCTGATGGCTCTCCCGGGTCTGTCCGTGGATTCACTGCCGTCGCCCGGAATGGGCCTGTCACCCCCGACCACCCCGGTCATCGGGCAACGCCCCGCATAGTAAACCGTTCCCCGGGCCGGCACGATCCACGTTCCTTGCCATGACCCGCTGCATCGCCGCGTGCAGTGCATCGCCCTGCAGCGGCTTGTGCAGCAGACCGTCGGCCCCGGCCGCGGTGACCGAGGCCTCCAGTTCCGGCTCACGGCGGGCCGTGAGTATCAGTACCGGCAGGCGCGGGTCGCGCTGGCGCACCAGCCGCAGCAGCGACAGTCCGTCCATGCCCGGCAGATCCAGATCCAGCAGCATCAGCTGCGGGCCGGGTCGGGCCAGGGCGGTCAACGCCGCCAGCGCATGCCCGGCAGCAACCACCGCGTGACCGCGCATATGCAGCAGGCCGGTGAGGACCTCGGCCACGAGAGGATCGTCTTCCACCAGCAGGACCTGCAGGCCATCGTGGTCAGTCAGCGTCGCCTGCAGGTCGGGCAACTGCGTGCCGCAACCGGCCAGCGGCAGGCTCAACACGGCCTGCCATCGAAGATCGGACAACCGTAGTACCCGCAGCTGTCCCTGCATCGCAGCGGCCAGCACGTCCACGTCGGCCAACCTCTCGCGCACCACGTCCAGCGCCGACGATGGAAGCGCACCGGGCACCGCGATGACATCCAGCAGCAGGCCGGTGCCGCCCGGCAGCCAAGCCATGCGCAGGGTCACGCCGGTCGCCCCTACCTGCAGGGCGAGCTCCCGCGCGAGCAGGTGCACGGCCTGTCGCAGCCGGTCCGGATCGCCGACGCGACAGGCACCCGCCGGCAGTGGAGGGCCCAGCGACAGCCGGCAACCGTGCAGGTCCAGACAGGCAGCCAGCGCGGCCTCCATGTCCATCCTCCAGGGTCCGATGGCGAAACGACGCGGCTGGACACGTACTTTCCCAGCCTGCAGCCGGGCGTTCTCCAACGCCTCGTCGACTACCTGCAGCAAGGCGCGCCCTCCCTGCTCGATGTGCAGCACCTGCTCGCGCGCGCGCGCTGACAGCGGCCTGGCCAACAGCAGTTCGCTCATGCCCAGCACGCCGGTCAGCGGCGTCCGCACTTCGTGGCCGAGCGTGGCGAGATACTGCTGCTTGGCCTGCGCGGCCCGTTCGGCGCGCGCCTGCCGGCGTGTCGCTGCGCGCCGCGCGTTCGCCCGCCTCTGGTGGCGCCGCACGGCCCCTGCCAGCAGCGCCGCGCCGCCCATGGCGACCAGGCAGAACAACGCCCATGCACCGGGATGGGCCCAGCCGCTGTAGTCCACCTGCAGGCGCACCTGCTGCAGCGGCGTCCACTCGCCGTCCACACCACGCGCCTGGAACTCGAGCACATGTCCGCCGGCCGGCAGGCGTGGAAAGCCCCGCGTCCCGCGTTGTCCCGCGCGGACCCACGCCGGATCCTGCCCGCGCAACCGGAACCGGTAGTCGGTCAAGCCGCGCTGGCCACCCGACAGCAGCCTAGCCGACAACTGGATGTCGCGATCGTCGGCGTTGAGCCGTAGCGGATCGCCCACAGGCAGCTCGATCCATCGCCGCTTTCGACGCACCTGCACCCGGTCGATCACCAGCAGCGGAGGCACGGTCGCCGCCAGCATGCCGGCCGGATCCAGGGCCAGCACATCGCCAGCCGGATCCATCGCCAGCAGATGACCGCCGACCGCGACCAGGCCGAGGTCGAACACCATCGGCGGCAAGCCATCATCGACGGTGTACAACCGGGTGCTGCGGCGGTCGGGGGCGAGCCGCACCACGCCACGCGCGGTGGTGGCCCACAGCGCCCCATCAACTGCATCGGCCAGTCCCCGCGGCAGCACCGCCGGCAGCCCCTGCGTCGCGTCGATGCGTGTGGAGCGGTGCAGGCGAGCAAACGTGCGCCGGTAGGCGGTCCAGCCGTCCGGATCAACCGCCCACAGCTGGCCGTCGGCGGCCAGGTGCAGCGCCCCGACCGCGCGGCGTGGGCCGCCCGGCACGAGATCAAAGCGAGCGTGCGCCGGTTGCCACTGCTTGAGTCCGTCGCTGTCGCCCAGCCACAGCTGCCCGGCAGGGCCGCATTGCAGGACAAAGGGGGTGCCTCCCGGACGCAGCCGCACTGCGTCAAAGGTGCGCTCGAGCAGGACCTCGCCGTCCTCCGCACGCTGCTGCAGCCGACCATTGCCGGCCAGCCACACCCGGCCATCGCAGGCCAGCAGGGCGGCCTGCGTCGACGTCGCCGGCCCGGTGTCGTCCGCGCCCACCCGCCAGCGCCGCCGATGCCCCCGCACAGGATCGATCCGGGTCAGCCACGGGGCTGCGAATACCCACACCCTGCCCTGTCCGTCTTCGACCACCGCGTGGCGATCGGGACGGGAAGGGTCCTGCGTGTAGGACCACCGGGCCCGCAAGAATCCGTGTGCGGGCGAGACCTTACCCAGCATCCCGCCGCGCGCCCACCACGCCTGCCCGTCGGCCGCAGTGGACAACGCACCCGGTGCACTGGCCAGTGGATTGCCCGGTGCCGTGAACCGCTCGAGGTGCCGCCACTGCGCGCCGAGCCGCCACACCCCCTGATGGCTGCCCAGCAACCAGACCCGTCCCTGCCGGTCTTCGACCACCCGCACGATGCGCGGCATGCTGCGCCCGTGCAGGTGGGGCAGCGTGATCGCATGGCGATCCTGCCCGTGCCGATCCTGCCACCACAGCTGCCTGCCGTCGGCAAACCAGTTTCCGCCGGCACGGCTCGGGCCGAGCCACCGTGCCGGTTCGCGCGGCCGGGGTGCCGGCTGCAACGCGGGCAGGTGTCGCACCTCGGTGCCATTGGCGGTACTCGAGCGCATCGCGCCCTGCGCATCCCGCCCCAGCGCCGTCACCGGCAGCAGGGAGGCGCCCAGCATCGCCGGCGTCTGGAACCGATCGTCATGCCACCGCGCCAGACCCTCCGCACTGCCGATCCATACCCCGCCCTGCGGATCGGCCGCGAGGTGGTCCACCCGTGCCGACGGCAGGCCGCCGCCCCCGGCACCCGGCAGGTACTGGCTCAGCCGGCGATCAGGTCCCAGCCGGAACAGCCCGGCGTCGCGGGTGCCGAACCAGACGCTGCCCTCGTCCATCGGCAGGATCGCCAGCACCGGGCTGGTCGCGGCGGCCGACGCGCGTGGCCCGGCCCAACGCTCGAACTGCTGGCGATCGGCCGACAGTCGCTGCAGGTAGCCATTGGCGGTCCCGATCCAGAGCTGGTCGCGGGCATCCAGCGCCATGCTGCGCACCTCGTTGTCGGCCAGGCCGTGCTCCATGCGCCACACCCGGAAGCCACTCCCGTCGTAGCGGGCCAGACCGTCTCCGGTCGCGAACCAGAGATAGCCCTGCCGGTCCTCGACGATCTGATGCACCACATTGGACGGCAGGCCGTCCACGGTGGTGACGCGCGCGCCGTGGCTCGGCAGCGCCAGTGCCGACACCGCCGGCAGCAGCCCGCCGAGCAGCACACCGACCCATAGCCGTCGCAGCCCGTGCTTCATGCGACGCGCCTGCAGCGCGCCAGTCCATCGGCCAGCGCCGCCCGGCTTACCGGCAGCCGCAGGAACACATCGAAACCTGCTGCCATGGCCTCACGCTGGGCCCCCGCGTCCGCGCGCGGGGTCAAGGCGATCCGTGGCACCCCCGGGCAGCAGCGCGACAATCGCGCACCCGCCCGTTCAGCGCCCACGCGCAGGTCGGGGTCGACCACGATCACATCCCAGCCCATGCCCTCGCCCGCTGCGGTCGGGACGTCATCGAGCCCCGGCACATACCGCGCCGAATGCCCCAGCGATGCCAGCACTGCCGGCAGCACCTGGCCGACCACCGGCAACGGATGCACCACCAGCACCTGCAGTTGTCCGGCACCGATGGGTTCTGCAGGCGCCTGCAACGGCGTGCCTGCCTCACCGGCCTCGACGCAGGGCAACGGCAGGCAGACATCGAAGCAGGCGCCCTCGCCGGGATGGCTGCTGACGGTGATGTCGCCGCCCATGGCCAGCGCCAGATCGCGGGAGATGGACAA
This sequence comes from Stenotrophomonas sp. JAI102, assembly GCF_013409105.1. NCBI lineage: Bacteria > Pseudomonadati > Pseudomonadota > Gammaproteobacteria > Lysobacterales > Lysobacteraceae > Stenotrophomonas > Stenotrophomonas sp. JAI102. Next base: position 1,002,716 of record NZ_JACCCI010000002.1, on the reverse strand, counting down.
CCCCAGGCCACTGCCGCCATGGCCTGCGGCCGTCCGTGCGCCGTCGGCCTGTTCGAAGCGCTGGAACAGGCGCTGGCATTGCGCGGAGGTCATGCCGGGACCGGTATCGAGCACCCGCAGCAGCATGCCATCACGCCCGTCCGCCCACCGCGCTTCCAGCCGGACCGTGCCCTGCACGGTGAACTTCAGCGCATTGCCCACCAGGTTGAGCAGGATCTGGCGCAGGCGTCGCGCATCGCCGATGAAGCAGGCCGACGCCGGCACCGTGCTGGACCACTCCAGCACCAGCGCCTTGGCGTGCGCCACCGGCAACAACAGCGCATGCAGTTCTTCGATCAGATCCTGGAGCACGAACGGTGCCGGCTGCAGCTGCAGCTGCCCGGACTCGATGCTGGCCATGTCCAGCGCATCATCCATCAGCCGCAACAGGTGTTCGCCGGCGTAATGGAGGCTGTTGATCCGGTTGCGCTCCTCCGGAGCCAGCGGCGCGCGCAGCAGCAGTTCGCTCCAGCCCAGCACGGCGGTCATCGGCACGCGGATGCGCGTGCCCAGCGCGGTCAGGAAGCGCGTGCGCTGCACGGATGCGCGTTCGGCATGCTGCTGCCGGCCATGCAGCCAGCGCCAGCGCCGCTGCCGCCGGCGACGCGCCTGATAGCCGCACGCCCCCAGCCACGCCACGCCGATCGCGGCGGCTGCGGCGGCCCACCGCGCCAGCGGCGTCTGCCACCCCGCCGGCGCGACCTGCAAGGTGACCCGGCGAGACGGCGACCAGCTTCCGTCGCCCTGACGGGCCTGTACCTCCAGCACCTGCACACCTGCCGGCAGACCTTCGAACACGCGCAGCCCGGCGGCACCGCTTTCCTGCCATTCCGGATCATGCCCCTGCAGCCGGAACCGGTAGCGCACATGGGCCTGCTCGCCGCCGCTGAGCAGGCGCGCGGCGACGCGGATGTGCCGGTCCGCCCCCGACAGCGGCACTGGCCCGGTGCCGACCGGCACGCTGATCTGCGCGTTGCCGCGACGGGCGGTAATGGCGTGTATCACCAGGCCCGGCGTTCGTGCCGGACGCAGCACGGCCACCGGGTCGAAGAACAGCACACCGCCCTCATGCACCGCTGCGACCACATGGTCACCGGCGGTTCGCACCAGCCGACGTGGCAACACATCATGCGCCGGCAGGCCATCGTCGCTGCCGAAACGACGTACACCGCCCGCATGCGGATCGACGCGGACCAGCCCACGCGCGTCGCCAGCCCACGCCACGCCGCGCGCGTCGACCACCAGCGCACGCGCGAGCAGCTGCGGGTAGCCCTGCGCCTGGCCAAAACCGTGCGTCATGCGCAGCCGCTGCCCATCCCACCGATAGCGGCGCAGCATGCCCGGACTGCTGACCCAATAGTGGCCGTCCCCGCCGCGTGCGATCGCGCCCACCGCGTCACGGGGTGCGCCTTCGACGGAGGCGAAGCGTTCCTGTGCGGGCAGCCAGCGCTTCACGCCGCTGCGATCAACCGCCCACAGATCGCCATCGTCGGTACACAGCAAGTGCGGGCCGTGCGCCGGCGGCACCAGGCCAAGTGTCTGTGGCACGGCGGACCACTGCAGCGCGCCCTCGGCATCGCGTCGCTGGATGCGGTCGGAACGGGCCAGCCAGAGCGAGCCGTCGCCGCAGGCCTGCAGGTCCACCGCGCCCGTACCGCCCTCCCACCCCAGCAACCAGTGCCGCAACCGGCCGGTACCGGGCACGTAACGGGACAACGTGTTGCCGCTGGTCACCCATACCTGGCCGCGGCGATCTTCGGCCATGCCCACGGCACCCGTGCGCAGACGCGCGGGGCGGTAGTCGAAGCCACGGTCGGCGCGCCCGGTACGCAGGTCCACGCGCTGCACGCTGCCGCTCTCGCTGGCCACCCACACCTGCGCGTCGCCGGCGGGTGCCAGCGCAAGGACATGGTCGCCGTCCAGTCCCGGTCCGCCGTCGCGTGCACCCGGCAGCAGCGTGAACTGGTGCCAGCGCGCGGGCAGATGCCACAGCCCCTGGCTGCGACCGATCCACCACAGGCCCCCGACCCGGTCTTCCAGGGCCTGACCGACCGCGGCGGCCTGGAGCGTGGTGCCATCGTGCCCGCGCAATGGCACGGGCTGCGGCGCTTTGCCGCGCGCATGGCGCAGCAGGCCCGCAGCTCCGCTGGTCCACAGTTCTCCCGCCGTACTGCGCAGCAGGGGTATGTCGGGGTGCGCGGGCCGGGGCAGTACTGCACCGTCGGCCGTCCAGCGATGCACGCCCCCTCGCGTTTTCGCCCACACGCCGCCGTCGGGATCGGGCCACAGCGAGTGAACATCACCGCGCGCATCCGGTGGCAACGGCACGGCCAGGAAGCGGTCGCCCTCGCGCCGCAGCACGCCCTCGGGCGTACCGACCCAGAGCCGGCCATCGCGATCGGTGACCAGAGCGGTCACCCGCGCGACCGGGACGGCCTGCGGCTGCAGCGGCACGACCTGCCAACGGCCATCGGCATGCCGCGCGAACAGCCCGTTGCCGTTGGTCCCGACCCAGAGCATCCCCTCCCGCGTGCTGGTGATCTGCACGACCCCGGTGCGCGGCAGCACTGCGCTCCCATCGCCCGGCACAGGCTGGATCACGCGCCGATCGGCGGAGACCATCACCAGTCCCTCCGAGGCCGTCGCCAGCCAGAGGCGATCCTGTGCATCGACATGCAGCGCGCGCAGGTCCACGTCAGGCAACCCCTGCTCACGGCGCCACGCGCGGAAGCGATGGCCATCGAAGCGCAGCAGGCCGTCATCGCTGGCGAACCACAGGTAGCCGACACGGTCTTCGCCGATCGCACGGATGGCCGAGGTCGGCAGCGCGTCTGCAGGACCCATCGGCCGCGGCCACGGCAACGTGACCAGGGTGCCGGCGGCGGCAAGCGCTGGCAGCCAGAGCATGACCCCCAGCATCACCCCCACCCACCGCCTGCCCACCGGTTCGGATCGGCCTCCTGCCACACGCACCCCGACCGCCTCCGCTGCTTGAACAGCACGGTACGTCAACGCCGCGCGAACGCAGCCGTCCAGAACGGGACCACGTCACATGCCGATCAATGAAGTTTCAGATCAACAATCAGGAATCAAGACGAATCGGCAATCGCAACAGCATGCGACCGCTCAATACCGGGGAGGTTTGCCCGCGCGCGCCTGTGCGATCGCATCGACCAGCATGTCGCCGGTCACCGGCTTGCGCAGGAAGCCATTGAATCCGGCCGCCAGCACCTGCTGCTCGGCATACGCATCCGAGCGTGCGGTCACCGCGATCAAGGGCAGTTCATAGCCCATGGCGCGCAGCTGCCCGGCAATCGCGAGGCCATCCAGCGCCGGCAGATCCAGATCGAGCAGACCCACATCGAAGCTGCCGGCTGCCACCTCCGACAATGCCGCCAGGCCGTGCAGCACATGCACCACCTCGTGCCCGCGCGAGCGCAGCAGCCCCGCGATGACATCGGCGACGGTTGCATCGTCTTCGACCAGCAGGATCCGCAATGGCGGCAACTGCGTGCGCGTCTCCTGACCCGGATCACGCGGCGTGCCGAGCGGCTGCACGGTCCAGGGCAGCGGCAGCGATACCGTGAAGCGGGCGCCATCGCCGAGCCGGCTGTCGATCTGGATGCGGCCGCCCATCGCCACCGCCAGTTCCTGGCAGATCGCCAGGCCCAGGCCGCTGCCGCCATAACGCGAGGCGGTCCGCGGACCGTCGGCCTGTTCAAAGCGATGGAACAGCCGCTCCTGCTGGTCCTGGTTGATCCCCGGCCCGGTGTCGGAGACCTCGAAGATGATCGTGCGGCCGTCGTCGGCCAGCTCGACACCGAGCCCGACATGGCCGTGCTCGGTGAATTTGATCGCGTTGCCGAGCAGGTTCATCAGGATCTGGCGTACGCGCATCTCATCGCCACTGACCTGCACCGGACCGGGCAGATTGAAGCTGCGTTCGAAGGCCAGCCCACGGTGATGGGCCATCGGTTCCATCAGCGCCTCGACCTGGTCGAGCAGGGACATCAGATCGAACGGCCGCAGATCCAGCTCCAGCCGCCCCGCCTCGATCCGGGCCAGATCCAGCGCATCGTTGACCAGCCGCAGCAGGTGTTTGCCGGCGTGCTGGATCGAACCGGCATAGCCACGCTGCACCTCGTCCAGCGACGTGGACAGCAGCAGTTCGCTCATGCCCAGCACGCCGGTCATCGGCGTGCGCACTTCATGCCCGAGCGTGGCCAGGAACCGGCTCTTGGCCTGCGAGGCCTGCTCGGCCAACTGCTGCTTGTGCACCGTCAACTGCCATTGCTGGCGACGGCGCAGGCGCGCACGCGCCACGTAGGCCAGCGCCGCGATGCCGACCAGGCCGAGCAGCACGTAGCCCACGATCGCCCAGCCACTGCGCCACCACGGCGGGCGCACCTCCAGCTCCAGCGTGCTCGGCGGCGTCCACGCGCCCTGCGACGTGGCCGCCTGCACCTCGATGCGGTAATGCCCCGCCGGTAGGCGCGACAGCATCCGCTCCCCATCGGCAGCCTGCATCACCCAGTTCTGGTCGTAGCCGGATACCCGGTAGCGGTAGCGGTTGCCCTGCGGATTGGCGAAGGACAGCAGGCGGGCGGATACGATCAGGTCGCGGTCCTGCGGTCCCAGCACGATGGGCGCCTGGGTCGGCAGCATCTGCTGGCCTTCGGCATCGTCGCGGCGCACCTGCACGCTGTCGATCACCAACTGCGAGGGCGGCAGCACCCTGTCCGCCGCATCCGGATCGAAGCCGACCAGACCGGTCGCGGTCACCGCCAGGACCCGGCCATCGCGCGCCTGCACCGGCGGGCGATTGCTGAACTCCACATCCGGCAGGCCGTCGCGCTCGCCATACAGGCGCAGCCGCCGCTCGGCGCCGTTCCATCGGATCAGGCCGCGGGGCGTGGTCGCCCATACCTGCCCATCGCTGCCCAGCGCCAGGCCGCCCATCGAAACCGCGGGCAGTCCCTCGGCCGCCCCGACGCGTTCGCGCAGGCTCATGCTCAGGCCATCCCAGCGATAACGCTCCAGCGCCCCCTGGCGTGCCAGCCACAGTTCATCCTGGCCGGTCCACGCCGCATCGTAGATGCTGCCGCGGGAGATGCCCGGCACCTGTTCGAAACGGTCGATGCGCCATCGCATCAGGCCCATCGCGTCGCCCATCACCCAGAGCTGCCCGCGCGGATCGAACACCATCTGCTCGACCGGATTCTCGGTCAATCCGCGGTTCTGGTCGTTGCGGATGGTATCGAGCACGTTGCCCTGCGCATCGCGGCGCTGGATGCCGAAGTTCATCACCGACAGCCACAGCTCGCCGTTGGGCGCCTGGCGGATCAGGTCGATGCGCTGCCGCACATCCGCGCCGCCCCCGATCTTCCAGTCGCGCAGCGTGCGCGTCGCAGGCTGGTACAGGCTCAATCGACCGGCGCGACCGAGCCATACCGCGCCGTCCTCGCGTGGCAGCAGCGACCACGTCGCGCCGACCCCGATCTGCGTGTCGTCGGCGATCTGCCGCAGCTGGCCCTGCGCATCCAACGTGTACAGGCCGTGCGCACCGGAGATGTAGTAGGTGTCGCCGAGCGCTGCCGCGCCGAGCAGATAGACGCTGTCCAGCGGTTTGCCGTCGAGCTGGTACCAGCTGGAGAAGCGCTTCCAGTCCGGTGGCAGATACGCCAGCCCCTGGGTCAGCATCGCCACCCACAGGCCGCCTTCGTGGTCCTGCAGCATGTCCAGCACGCCGCTGCGGGCGGTCAGGAAGCCACTGCCGGCATCGCCGGCCAGCAACCGTACCCTGCCCGCATCACCGCGGTACAGGCCATCGGCCGTCCCCAGCCAATAGCCGCCGTTGCGATCGTGGATGACGGTGGCCGCGCGCACGTCCGCACTGAGCGTCCAGGGCGCGGGCCGGACCTGGTCGTCGGCACCGATCCGGAACAGGCCGCCTTCGGTCCCTGCCCAGACCGTGCCGTCGGGCTCCCGGGTGAGGCGGAACACGCTCTTGCCGCCGAGCAGCGCCGGCGCGATGCGGGTGAAGCCGTCGCCATCCCAGCGCGCCACGCCGTTGGACGTGCCCACCCAGACCCGCCCCTGCGGATCGGCCAACAGACTGTAGATGGTGTTGTCGGGCAGGCTGCGCGGATCGTCCGGGGCAGCCTGGTACCTGACCAGGGTGCCGTCCTCGCCGCGCCGGCAGATGCCGTGCTGGTTGGTGCCGATCCACAACGATTGCGAGGCATACGCCAGCGACCAGAACTGGCCTTCGCAGGCCTCGCTCAACGCAGGAAAGCGGGTGAACGCGCTGCGGTCGGGACCGAGCATGCTCAGGCCGACCCCGTTGCTGCCGACCCAGACGCGATCCAGTGGATCGATCAGCAGCGTTTCCACCTCGTTGCCGGGCAGCGAGCCCGGGTCGGCCGGATCATTCCGCCAGACCCGCAGGCCCACGCCATCCACGCGGGCCAGGCCATCATCGGTACCGGCCCAGATATACCCCTGCCGATCCTGGGCCAAGGCCAGCACCATGCGCGAGGGCATACCCTCGGCCGCGCCGAGGCGGCGCAAGCGTGGCGTTTCTGCCGATGTCCCTGCGGCTTCCAACACTGACGGCACTGCGCACAACCACAGCCCCAACAGCACGATGCCTGCACCCCAGCGGCGCGTGCTCATCGATCCGGTCTCCCTGTTGGTACGGATTGTCACACAGCGATCAGGACGGTGTCCGCATCCTGGCCGGGCTGCCGTGGATGGAACGGCTGTTGCCGGCCGCACCACGATCTGTTGCAGCCATGACCCTGCTTCCCGGCACCCGGCTGTGCGTATGATCGCCACAGACCCTGACGGAGCCAGCGCCTTGCTCACGCGCCTGACCCTTGCCCTGCTGCTGGCGGCCACCCCGCTGCTGGCCATCGCCGCCCCTGACCGCTATCGGCTCGATCCGGTGCACACCCGCGTGTTGTTCGCGGTCGAACATGCCGGCTTCTCGCATGCACTCGGCACCGTGTCCGGCAGCGAAGGCGTGCTGGTGTTCGATCCGGACGACTGGCGCACGGCGCGTCTCGACGTCACCGTGCCGATCCAGCGCCTGGACCTGGGCGACGCCAAATGGAACACGGCCACGCTGGCGCGCAACCTGCTCGATGGCGAGCGCTTCCCCGAAGCGCGGTTCGTCTCGACCCGGGTCGAACCGATCGATCCGACCCACGCCAACGTCATCGGCCAGCTCACCGTGCGTGGCGTGACCCGCGAGGTCACCCTGGCGGTGACCCTCAATGCGCTCAAACGCCACCCGCTGCCACCGTTCCGGCGTACCGCCGGCTTCTCGGCGACCGCCACGCTCAGCCGCAGTGCCTTCGGCGTGGATGGCTGGGCCTCGATGATCGGCGACGAGGTGCAGTTGCGGATCGAGGCCGAAGCCGTGCGTGATCGCAACGCCGGCGATCCTGCCGATGCCGCGCCCACCGATGCGCCGGGAACTCCCGCCGCCCCGGCCGACTCAGAGACTCCACAGCCGGTCCAGGAGACCACGCCATGACCGCCAAGAACACCCCGACCCGCTGGGGCGGCGTCAGCCTGACCCTGCACTGGTTGATCGCCGTGCTGATCCTCGCCCTCGGCATCGTCGGGCTGACCATGGGCGAACTGCCCAGGACCCCGAAGTACTTCTGGGTCTACACCCTGCACAAATCGATCGGCATCACCGTGCTGGCGCTGGTCGTGACCCGCCTGCTGTGGCGCCTGTACGCCGGCGCACCGCATCCGGTGCCGGGAACGCCGACCTGGCAGGAGCGCATCGCCTCGGCCACGCATTGGCTGCTGTACGTGCTGATGTTCGCCCTTCCGCTGTCGGGCTGGCTGTACGACTCGGCCAGCGGCCTGCGCCCGTTCCGCTGGTTCGGCCTGGTCGATGTGCCGAAGCTGAGCCCACCGGACGAACGCGTCACCCAGATCTCGCACGCCATCCATGAGTGGGGCTTCTGGCTGCTGATCGCCGTGGTCGTGGCCCATGCCGGTGCCGCGCTCTATCACCATTTTTACCAACGCGATGCCACGCTTGCGCGCATGCTCCCGCAGCGCTGGCTTGCCTCCCCCCAGAAGGATTGACCATGAACATCAAGCTCACCTCCCCCGCCGCGGTCGCCGCCGCCCTGGCCGGCCTGCTGGCCACCGCCCCGGTGCTAGCCGCCGATTACGTGCAGGCGCCCGGCTCGGTACTGGCCTTCGCCACCAAGTACGACGGCGAAGTGTTCACCGGCACCTTCCCGGGCTTCGATACCAAGATCAGTTTCGATCCGGCCAAGCTGGATGACGCCAAGCTGGAAGTGACCATTCCGCTGGCCGGCGCCAAGAGCGGCAACAGCGACCGCGATTCGACCCTGCAGGGCGCGGACTTCTTCAACGTGGGCAAGTTCGCGCAGGCCAAGTACAGCGCCACCAGGTTCCGCTCGCTCGGCAACAACCAGTACGCCGCCGACGGCACGCTGGAACTGCGCGGCGTGAGCAAGCCGGTCACCCTGACCTTCACCTGGACCCCGGGCGCGCAGCCCGTGCTGGCCGGCAAGGCCACGGTCAAGCGCCTCGACTTCGGCGTGGGCGGCGGCGACTGGGCGGACACCAAAACGATCCCGAACGAGACCGCGATCAGCACCAAGGTGGTACTGAAAGCGAAGTAACGTCATCGGTAGTGCCGGCCGCTGGCCGGCTCCTCGGGCGGTGATCGACTCCGGGGAGCCGGCCAGCGGCCGGCACTACCGCATCAGGCAGCGCGAGCCGCATCCGGCACCGCGAGCCACATCAGGCACCGCGAGCGACATCAAGCACCGCCGAGCGGCGTCGGGCACCGACGACCGACGTCAGGCCCTCGTTGGAACGCCCGGTGTCAGCCGATCCAGTCCCGCAGTCCCGCCACATCGAACGGCCAGTCCAGTTCCCGCCCCTGCGCATCGCGCAACACCGGCACCCGCAGCCCGTAGCGGGCCTCCAGCGCGGCATCGTCATCGATGAACACACTGTCCAGATCGGCAAGCCGGGCCTGGGCCAGCACCGCCAGGGCCTGGTCGCACAAATGGCAGTCATCACGCTGGTACAAGGTAAACACCGGCCCACCCGCCTTGGGAAATGTTGCGCCGCAGCCAGAGCCGGCCGCACGAAGCGCATAGAATAGCGCTCCATCCGATACCCGCAGTTTGGCAATCATGGCTGTCAGCACGTTCGACGTTTTCAAGATCGGCATTGGCCCGAGTTCTTCGCACACCGTGGGACCGATGAAGGCTGCCGAACGTTTCGTGCACCGCTGGCTGCTTGATCCGGGCCACCTGCAGGACGTGGTGCGCATCCGCGCGGATGTCTACGGCTCGCTGGCGCTGACCGGCCGCGGCCATGGCACCGACAAGGCCGTGCTGCTCGGGCTGGAGGGCCAGCGCCCGAACCTGATCGACCCCGACATCATCCCGGAGACGCTCGAGCGCATCCGCAGCAGCAAGCGCATCCGCCTGATGGGACAGCACGAGATCGCCTTCGACGAGAAGCGCGACCTGGGCCTGAACAAGCGCCAGAAGCTGCCGTACCACACCAACGGCATGCGCTTCACCGCCTATGGCGCCGATGAGCAGGTGATCGCCACGCGCGACTACTACTCCGTCGGCGGCGGCTTCGTGGTCAACCAGGACGATGCGGCCGATGACCGCATCGTGCCCGATGAAACCCCGCTGCCCTACCCGTTCAAGAGCGGCGACGAACTGCTCGCGCAGACCGCGCGCAGCGGGTTGAGCATCGCCCAGATGATGTTCGAGAACGAGAAGTGCTGGCGCACCGAAGACGAGATCCGCGACAGCCTGCGCGAAATCTGGAGCGCCATGCAGGCCTGCGTGGAGCGCGGCATCCGCCAGGAAGGCACCCTGCCCGGCGGCCTGCATGTCTCGCGCCGTGCCCCGGCGTTGTACCGCGAACTGTCCTCCAAGCCGGAAGCGGCGATGCGCGATCCGTTGACCACGCTGGACTGGGTCAACCTGTACGCGCTGGCGGTGAATGAGGAAAACGCCGCCGGTGGCCGCGTGGTCACCGCACCGACCAACGGCGCCGCCGGCGTACTGCCGGCGGTGCTGCACTATTTCGACCGCTTCTGCCCCGGCGCCAACGAACAGCGCGTGTTCGATTTCCTGCTGACCTCGGCGGCGATCGGCATTCTGTACAAGGAAAACGCCTCGATCTCCGGTGCCGAAGTCGGCTGCCAGGGCGAGGTGGGCGTGGCCTGCTCGATGGCGGCCGGCGGCCTGGTCGCCGCGCTGGGCGGCAATCCGAGCCAGATCGAGAACGCCGCCGAGATCGGCATGGAACACAACCTCGGCCTGACCTGCGACCCGATCGGTGGCCTGGTCCAGATCCCCTGCATCGAACGCAATGCGATGGGCGCGGTCAAGGCGATCAACGCCTCGCGCATGGCGATGCGCGGCGATGGCAAGCACAAGGTGTCGCTGGACAAGGTCATCAAGACCATGCGCGACACCGGCCGCGACATGCAGGACAAGTACAAGGAAACCAGCCGCGGGGGGCTGGCGGTCAACGTCATCGAGTGCTGATCGACCGCCCACGACGGTAGAGCCGACCTCGGGTCGGCCGCTGTCGTTCGCATCATCGGCCCGCCTGCACGGCCGCTCCGGTACAGTCAGGTCTTCCCTGTTCCGGAGACTGCCATGCGCATCCTGGCCGCCGCCCTGCTCGCCTGCCTGCCGCTGACCACCCTCGCCGCCGAGACCTACGGCCCGCGGCTGGAAGGCTTCGATTACCCGTACCCGGTCAAGATCTTCCGCTTCGAGTCACAGCGCCAGCCGCTGGAGATGGCCTACATCGACGTTCCTGCCAGTGGCAAAGGCTTCGCCGGGACGGTCGTGCTGCTGCATGGCAAGAACTTCTGCGCGGCCACCTGGAAGGACACCATCGCGGCGCTGAGCGCGGCCAGCTACCGGGTGATCGCACCGGACCAGGTCGGCTTCTGCAAATCGAGCAAGCCCGGGCGCTACCAGTACTCGTTCGGCCAGCTGGCGGCCAATACGGAAGCGCTGCTGGAGCATCTGGGCTATGGCGAAGGCAAGCTGCACATCGTCGGCCATTCAATGGGCGGCATGTTGGCGGCGCGCTTCGCGTTGATGTATCCCCAGCGATTGCTCAGCCTGTCGCTGGTCAACCCGATCGGCCTGGAAGACTGGAAGGCCAAGGGCGTGCCCTGGCGCAGCATCGATGCCTGGTACGCGGGCGAGCTGAAGACCAGCTTCGACAGCATCAAAAAGTACCAGCTGGAGGTGTACTACAACGGCCAGTGGAAGCCCGAGTACGAGCAGTGGGTGCGCATGCAGTCGCGCATGTACGACGGCCCCGGCAAACAGGCGGTGGCGTGGAGTCAGGCGCTGACCTCTGACATGGTGTTCAACCAGCCGGTTGTTTATGAGTTGCCGACGCTGACCGTGCCGACCACGTTGTTCATCGGCCAGACCGACCGCACCGCGATCGGCCGTGATCTGGCGCCGCCGGCGCTGAAAGCGACGCTGGGCAATTACCCGGCGCTGGGCAAGGCGGCCGCCGCGGCGATTCCGGGCGCCACCCTGGTGACCTTCGAAGACCTCGGCCACTCGCCGCAGGTGCAGGATCCGGCACGGTTCAATGCGGCATTGCTCAAGGCGCTCTCACAACACGACTGAGCCGACACCCCGGTAGTGCCACGCCATGCGTGGCAGCGGCCGTCCTCAGCGTTCTCCACCGACGCAGCCAGCCCACCCTGGCGCTACCGTGTGCCTGGGTGGGATCGCGCGGCAATCAGCGCCGCACGATCGCCAGCACGTCGTCCAGTAGCGCGGCGGCGGTGACCTCCGCCCCGGCGCCCGGCCCCTGGATCAGCAGCGGCTGGGCGTGATACCGGTCGCTGTGGATCGCCACCCGGTTGTCGGTCTGCGCGCCGCCGGCCAGCGGATGGTCGCGCGGCAGTACACGCAGCCCGACGGAGGCCCCGTCGTGATCGAAACCACCGACGAAACGTAGACACCCTGCTTGTTCCTGCGCCTGCTGCCAGTAAGCCTGCAGCGGTGCGTCCAGCAGCGAAAGCCGGCCCAGCGCATCCGCCGGTGACTGCGCGGCGAGCGCCTCCGGTACCAGCGAGGCGACCCGTACCTGCTCGGCGCGCAGCGCGATGCCGCTGGCCCGCGCCAGGATCAGCAGTTTGCGACGCACGTCCTCGCCGGAGAGATCCACGCGCGGGTCCGGCTCGGTGTAGCCGGCCTCGGCGGCCTCGCGCACCCACGCCGAAAACGGGCGCTGGCCATCGAAGTGATGGAACAACCAGGCCAGCGAACCGGACAGTACGCCCTCCACGCGATGGATGCGGTCGCCACCGGCGACCAGCGCGCGCAGGCTGCTCAGCAGCGGCAGGCCTGCACCCACCGTTGCACTGTCGCCGTAATGCGCAGCACCCTGCTGTCCGCTGTCGGCGATGGCCTGGGCACGGGCCAGCTGCGCGCCCTGGCCGAGCTTGTTGGCGGTCACCACGTGCACGCCACGCGCCAACCACTGTTCGTGCCAATTGGCGACCTCGTCACTGGCCGTCGCATCGACCACCACATCGCCACGCTGCAGGCCTTCGGCTTCCGCCCAAGGCTGCAGCACCACCGCGCCGCGCGCCGCAAGGTTGGCCTGTGCAAGCTCGTGTGCGGGGGTCTGTTCGCAGGCCCGCGCCGTACGCGAATTGGCCAGCCACGAGAACGACGGCAGGGTGACGCCGCGGTCCTGCAGCGCGGCATAGCGCTGCACGAAGGCGGTGCCGACCGTCCCGGTGCCGAGCAGCGCCAGCTTTCGATGGGCGGCCAGTGGCAGGGTCAGGACCGCGCTCATGCATCCACCTGTTTGCGCCGCTGCACATCACGATGCTGATCGATCACCACCTGCGCGCGCTCCAGCCCGCCCTGCAGATCGGCCACCAGATCTTCCGGCGACTCGATGCCGACCGAGAGGCGCAGCAGCCCTTCGCTGATCCCGGCATGCGCACGCGCTTCCGGGGTCATCGCGGCGTGGGTCATGGTCGCCGGATGCGCGACCAGGCTCTCGACGCCGCCCAGCGACTCGGCCAGGGTAAAACAGCGCAGGCCATCCACGAACGCGCGCACCGCCGCATGCGGATCCTCGCCCGGGCACGAGGCCAGTTCGAACGAGAGCATCGCGCCGAAACCGCTCTGCTGGCGGGCCGCGATGGCATGGCCGGGATGATCGGCCAGGCCGGGGTAGTACACGCTGGCGACCGCATCGCTGGCGGCCAGCAGCTCGACCACGGCGGCCGTGTTTTCCTGGTGCGCACGCAGGCGCGCACCGAGCGTACGCAGGCCGCGCAGGGTCAGGAACGCATCGAACGGCGAGCCGGTCAGGCCCAGCGCGTTCGCCCACCACACCAGCTGCTCGTGCACCGCCGGATCACGTGCGATCACCGCCCCGCCGACCACATCGCTGTGCCCGTTGATGTACTTGGTGGTGGAGTGCAGCACCAGATCGGCACCGAAGCTGATCGGCTGCTGCAGCGCCGGCGACAGGAACGTGTTGTCGACCACCACCTTGGCCCCGGCCTTGTGCGCGGCATCGATGACGAAGCGCAGGTCGGTGATGCGCAGCAGCGGGTTGGACGGGGTTTCGATCAGCACCAGGGTCGGCGACTGCGCCAGCGCGTCGGCCAGCGAGCGCGGATCGGTCAGGTCGGCGGTGATCAGGCCGAAGTGACCCTTCTTTGCCAGTGCGTTGAACAGGCGCCAGCTGCCGCCGTACGCATCGTGCGGCACCACCAGGGTGTCGCCGGGCTGCAGCAGTGCATTGAGCACCAGGTTGATCGCGCCCATGCCGGTCGAGGTGACCACCCCGCCCGCGCCGCCTTCCAGTTCGGCCAACGCTTCGCCGAGCAGGTCCCGGGTCGGGTTGCCGCTGCGCGTGTAGTCGTACTGGCGCTTGTTGCCGAAGCCATCGAAGCTGAAGTTCGAGGACAGCACGATCGGCGGGGTCACCGCGCCGTGGGCGGTGTCACGGTCGATGCCGGCACGCACGGCGGCGGTGACGCGGCTACAGGACGGCTCGGTACCAGCGGAACGGCTCATGCGGTTTCTCCGGGGGATCGAAAAGCGGTGGCGAGGATCGCGTCGATGCGATCGGTTTCTTTCAGGAAGGCGTCGTGGCCATACGGCGAGCGCAGCACGCGCAGGCTGCCGCGCGGGCCCAGCCCCTCGACCAGGCCGACGCAGTCGGCCAGCGGCACCAGGCGATCGCCTTCCACGGCGACCACGACGGTCGGCACCAGGATGGCGGCCGGGTCGATGCGATGCAGGTCGATCGATTCGGACAGGCGCAGGTAGGCATCGACCGGGGTACGGGCGACGTACTGCGCACCGGCGGCATCCAGATAATCTTCAGCGGCGACGCGCACGCGGCCATTGACCACTTCCGGCGCGGCGTCGAAGCGCTCGCCGAATTCTTCCGGCGTCCGGTAGCTGAGCATGGCGAACTGGCGCGCCAGCGACAGCCCGTGGCTTTCGGCGCACTGCAGCTGGCCCAGCGCGACCGCGCGGCGCTGCAGCGCGCGCCAGGCCGCGGCATACGGATGCGGACGATGCGCGCCGCTCACCGCGATCAGCTTCTGCAGGCGCTCGCGGTGACGGATCGCGAACTGCTGGCCGACCAGCGCGCCGTAGGAGTAGCCGATGAAGCACTGCAGGCGGGCGATGCCGAGATGATCCAGCAGCAGGGCAAGCGCATCGGCCTGGTCGGCGGTATCGATCGGCAGGTCCAGCGCACCGTCGGCGCCGATGAAATCGAAGGCCAGGATGCGCAGCGAGGCCGGATCCAGCGCGCGGCCCGCGGCGACCAGGCCTTCGGCCCAGCCCTTTTCGGGGAATTCGGCATTGGCCGCCACGTGGCGATGCGCGGAGATGCCGCCGGCCAGCACCACCACCGGCGCATCGGCGCGACCGACGCATTCGTAGCGCAGGCGCACCGGCCGCGGCCCGCCGTGACGCATCGACAGCACCGCCGCGATATCGCCGCGCACGGCGTTCAGCCCAGCGTCGACGGGGACGCTGAGCGGTGCGAAAGAGTCGGTGGCGACAGGGGCGGCGGTGGCGAAACGCATGGCGGTATCCAAAGTAGGAGTCGGCCATCGAGCTTTCGCGGAGCTCGCGTTCGAAGCGCACGCACGGTGCACGGTTCGAACCATCTTTCGGAAGACACCAACGGTCTCCGCAGGATTTGGCACCTACGCAGGTCGCTTTCGCGTCTGCGGGCTGCCCCGGCTTCAAAGGGCCTGTCCCTCTGCCGGTCTCGATGGTGGAGCCACGATGCCAGTGCTTCCGGGTCATGTCAATCCCTTCATCGGCATGAAGCGATATATATTCCAGATGATCATCAGTCACGCATACTCGGGGCACCTTCCCAATCGGCCAGAGCCTTGCGCTGCCTGCGTCTGCCCACCCTGATCCTCGTCCTGGCCCCGGCGCTGAACGCCGGTACCGCGCCGGCCAGTGACTGGCGCAACGGCTGGCGGATCGACCGCCCGGCGAAAACCAGCCCTGCCCGTCCCGCCCCGGTGGCGGCAGCGCCCGGCCTCGCCGTGCTGACCCTGGAAGGCGCCGGCGAGCGCTGGCAGGCGCGGGTCGACAACCGCCTGGCCGGTCCGGCCCAGGTCTCGGTGCGGCCCGCCGCAGGCACCCCGGCGATGCCGGGCCTGCCCCTGCAGGCAGTGATCGCCGGCGCGGCCAGCGTGGTGGTCACCCGCCTGCAGCCACCCGCCGGTGCGACCGCGATCCGGCTGGACATGATCGCCGTCCCGGGGGATCCGGCGGCGCGCCCACGCGATGTGGCCTATCTGCTCCCCTTCGATGCTGCCCGCATCCAGGTCAGCCAGGCGCCGCAAGGGCAATACAGCCACACCGACCCGGAGAACCGCGACGCCATCGACTTCGCGCTGCCCGAAGGCAGCCCCGTGCTCGCGGCGCGGGCCGGCACCGTCATGCAGGTCCAGGCCGGGTACCAGGGCAATGGCCAGGACCGCGACCACGATCTGGGCCGGGCCAACCTGGTGCGGGTGCTGCATGAGGACGGCAGCATGGCCGTGTACGCCCATCTGCAGCACAACGGCGCACTGGTGCGCCCGGGCGAGCAGGTCCAGGTGGGGCAACGCATCGGGCTGTCGGGCAATACCGGCTACAGCGCGGCCCCGCATCTGCACTTCGCGGTGCAGGTCAATGCGGGCATGCGGCTGCGCTCGATCCCGGCCCGCATCGTCAGCCCCCAGGGCGAGCTGCGCTTCGCCCGGACCATGGACGAGGCCGGCGCATCCGCCCTGCCCTGACCCCGGCCATGCCCGCCCCCGCTATACTGAGCGGCTTATCTCCATGAAAAGCGCCCCGGGCGGGCGCGTCACGCCATGTCCGAAGTCGCTACCGAAGCCGCGCGCCGCCGCACCTTCGCCATCATTTCCCATCCTGACGCCGGCAAGACCACGCTGACCGAAAAGCTGCTGCTGTTCGGCGGTGCGATCCAGATGGCCGGTTCGGTCAAGGGTCGCAAGGCCGCGCGCCATGCCACCTCCGACTGGATGGCGCTGGAAAAGGAGCGCGGGATCTCGGTCACCTCCTCGGTGATGCAGTTCCCGTACGAAGGCAAGATCGTCAACCTGCTCGACACCCCCGGCCACGCCGACTTCGGCGAGGACACCTACCGCGTGCTCACCGCGGTGGACTCGGCGCTGATGGTGATCGACGTGGCCAAGGGCGTGGAAGAGCGCACCATCAAGCTGATGGAAGTGTGCCGCCTGCGCGACACCCCGATCATGACCTTCATCAACAAGCTCGATCGCGAGGGCAAGGAGCCCATCGACCTGCTGGATGAAGTGGAAAGCGTGCTCGGCATCCAGTGCGCGCCCGTCACCTGGCCGATCGGCATGGGCCAGCGCCTGAAGGGCGTGGTGCATCTGATCAGCGGTGAGGTGCACCTGTACGAGCAGGGCCGCAACTTCACCCGCCAGGATTCGACCATCTTCCCGTCGATCGATTCGCCGGGGCTGGCCGAGAAGATCGGCGAGCGCATGCTGGCCGATCTGCGCGACGAGCTGGAACTGGTGCAGGGCGCCAGCCATCCGTTCGACGTGGAGGCCTACCTGGCCGGCAAGCAGACCCCGGTGTTCTTCGGCTCGGGCGTGAACAACTTCGGCGTGCAGCCGCTGCTGGACTTCTTCGTCGAGCATGCGCCGTCGCCGCAGCCGCGCGCGACCACCGGCCGCGTCATCGCGCCGCAGGAAAACAAGCTGACCGGCTTCGTGTTCAAGATCCAGGCGAACATGGACCCGCAGCACCGCGACCGCGTGGCGTTCATGCGGGTGTGTTCGGGCCGTTTCGTGGCCGGCATGAAGACCTTCCATGTGCGCACCGGCAAGGAAATGAAGCTGGCCAATGCGCTGACCTTCATGGCCAGCGACCGCGAAATCGCCGCCGAAGCGTGGCCGGGCGATGTGATCGGCATCCACAACCACGGCACGATCTCCATCGGTGACACCTTCACCGAGGGCGAAGCGGTCAGCTTCACCGGCATCCCGAACTTCGCGCCGGAACTGTTCCGCCGCGCACGCCTGCGCGATCCACTCAAGCTCAAGCAGCTGCAGAAGGGCCTGGCGCAGCTGTCCGAAGAGGGCGCGACGCAGTTCTTCCGTCCGTTGATGAGCAACGACCTGATCCTGGGCGCCGTGGGTGTGCTGCAGTTCGATGTGGCCGCCTACCGCCTGAAGGACGAGTACGGCGTGGAAGCGACCTTCGAGCCGGTCAGCGTGACGACGGCACGCTGGGTGACCTGCAGCAACGAGAAGAAGCTGGAGGAGTTCCGCGAGAAGAACGCGGGCAACCTCAGCATCGATGCCGCCGGCCAGCTGGTGTACCTGGCACCGACGCGGGTCAATCTGCAGCTGGCGCAGGAGCGCGCGCCGGACGTGCGCTTCGCGGCCACGCGCGAAGCCGCGCACAGCGTGTCGGTCAGCTGATCCTTCGCCGATCTGTCGGCTGAACGGCCGCGCGTGCATGCGCGGCCCATCTTGGCGATGATAGGGGGGAGCGGGCTCCCCCTCCCCGCACATCCGATCATCGCCATGACCTCTGTCGTTTCCGTTCGAGAAGAAATCGCCAGCGCCTTGACCCACGGGCTTGGCGCCGTCGCTGCCCTGGCTGGCAGCGCTGTGTTGATCACGTTGGCCGCCATCTATGGCGACGGCTGGCAGCTGGCCAGTGCGATCGTGTTCGGTGTGGCGCTGTTGCTGTTGTATACGGCCTCGACCCTCTATCACGCGATCCAGCATCCGGTCGCGAAGGGCCGGTTGAAGGTGTTCGATCACTGTGCGATCTACGTGTTGATCGCCGGTACGTATACGCCGTTCACGCTGATCGGGCTGCGCGGCGGGCCGTGGGGCTGGGGGATGTTCACGGCGATCTGGGCGCTGGCGTTGTTCGGGGTGGTGTTCAAGTTGTTCTATACGGGCCGTTTCAAGCTGTTGTCGACGATCATCTATATCGCGATGGGCTGGATGGTGATGGTGGCGATCAAGCCGATGTGGCATTCGCTGGATGGGTGGACGCTGGGCTGGTTGTTGGCCGGCGGGGTGTTCTATACGTTGGGGACGGTGTTCTATCACCGGGAGTCGGTGCCGTATTCGCATGCGATCTGGCATCTGTTCGTGATCGGCGGGAGTGTGTGCCACTTCGTTGCGGTGACTGCGCAGATTCTTTGAGTGCTGTTTTCCGTCCGGTGAGGGGAACGGCGACGGCGACGGCACCAGCAACGGCAACGGCAAGCGCAACAGCAACAGCGAGAGCGGCTCGGGCGTCAGGCGTGCGCCAGGCTGGGTCGGCGCGGGTGGGTTGGCGGGACACGCCGTGAATCCGTCCATGGAGGCTCATGTCGCGCCATCCATGGCGCTCATGGTCCCGCCAACCCACCCGCACCGCCCCGCTCACGGTTGGCTGGTGGCCTGGGAAGGTCAAGATCTTTGGCTGGATCGGGTGCCGAGTGTGGCCGCGCATGGGGACCGCGCCGCGCCTCTTGAAGCCGTCTACAACGGCGACCTCGATGATCGACACGTCTCACCCTGACACTACGCTTACCAATGCTTCGCGTTGCCTGCACGATGCAAGGGCAACCATGGGGATGTGAATACTGCCCCGTCCCCTGCTCCGTCCGATGCTGCTTCCCGTTCCCGCTGGCGATGGCGTCGTCCCGGGAAGCGGGGGCAGCGCTGGTTGGCCATTCTGGTGTTCCTGTTTGCGGCGCTGTTGATCCTGATCGCGCTCTGGGACTGGAATTGGTTCAAGGGGCCGGTGGAGCGGGCGGTGCAGGCCAAGACCGGGCGTGAGTTCCATATCACCGGGGATCTGGATGTGGATCTCGGTCGGGTCACGACGGTGCGCGGTGATGGGCTGACGTTTTCCAATGCGACGTGGGCCAAGCAACCGCAGATGGCGACGGCGGATCGGGCGGAGATCGATCTGCGGGTGTGGCCGCTGCTGCGCGGGCAGGTGCGGATTCCGGAAATCCGGCTGACGCGGCCGGACCTGCTGCTGGAGACGGCGCCGGAGAAGAATCAGCCGGGCAACTGGGATTTCCTGGGACCGAGTGATGGCGATCCGCCGGTGCTGCAGCGGTTGCTGATCGAGGATGGCCGCCTGCAGTTCCAGGACGCGGCAGGCAGGACGGATGTGCTGGTCTCGCTCAACAGCGGCAAGCCGCGCGATCGTGAGAGTGGTCCCCCGCTGTTCGTCAAAGGCAAGGGACGCTGGCAGGGCAATGCGTTCTCGCTGGATGGCAATACCGAGTCGCCGCTGGAGCTGACCAATACCGGGCATCCGTTCCGCATCCATCTGGATGGGCGGGCGGGGAATACGCATGCGATCGCGAGCGGCACGCTGACCAATCCGTTCCAGCTGCGGGTGTTCGATCTGGAGCTGATGCTCAGCGGCCAGGACATGGAGGATCTGTTCCCGCTGATCGGGATCGCGATCCCGTCGACGCCGCCGTACCGGCTCAAGGGGCGGTTGAAGCGCGACAACGCGATGTGGCGCTACGAGAATTTCACCGGCACGGCCGGCGACAGCGATCTGGGCGGTACCGCGCAGATCGACGTGAGCGGCGAACGGCCGTTCCTGAAGGCGGATCTGGTGTCCAAGCGGTTGGACTTCGACGATCTGGCCGGCTTCATCGGCGCGCCACCGAAGACCGGCGCCGGGGAATCGGCCAATGCCGAGCAGAAGGCGAAGGCGGCCGAGCTGGCCGCGCGCACCAAGGTGCTGCCGGATACGCCGTACAACCTGTCCAAGCTGCGCGCGATGGATGCCGATGTGCGCTGGAAGGCGCAGCGGATCAATTCGCCGACGCTGCCGCTGGACGACATGGATGCCCACCTCAAGCTCGACGATGGGCTGCTGCGCCTGGAACCGCTGAACTTCGGCGTGGCCGGTGGCGACATCCGCAGCACGATCCGGATGGATGCGCGCAGACAGGCGATCTCCACGCAGCTGCAGGCGACCATCCGCAAGGTGCAGCTAGGCAAGCTGTTCCCGGATGCGAAGCTGGCCGAGCAGGCATCGGGCGGGATCAGTGGCGATGTCAGACTGACGGGCCAGGGCAACTCGATCGCCGCGATGCTGGGCAGTTCCGATGGCACGGTGGCGGTCGGCATGGGCCGCGGGCACGTCGGCAATCTGATCATGGAACTGGCCGGCCTGGATGTCGCCGAATCGGTGAAGTTCCTGTTCACCGGCGACAAGCAGATTCCGCTGCGCTGTGCGTGGGGCGACTTCGGCGTGGACAACGGGGTGATGCAATCGCGGTCGCTCGCCTTCGATACGACCGATACGTTGATCCTCGGCGAGGGCAAGGTGGACCTGAAACAGGAACAGCTGGACCTGCTGCTGCGCCCGCGCCCGAAGGACATGAGCATCCTGGCACTGCGCTCGCCGCTGCGCATCGGCGGCACCTTCAAGGATCCCTCGTTCCGCCCGGACTTCAAGGCCTTGGGCATCCGCGGAGCGATCGCCCTCGCGCTGGGCAGCATCGCGCCGCCGGCGGCGCTGCTGGCGACGATCGAAACCGGCCCGGGCGAGGACAGCAACTGCGGCGGCCGCTACGCCAAGTAAGCGCGTGGACGCACGGGCAGGGACCGACCCAGCGTCGGCCTGCCCTGCCGCACGGATGCCTGCTCAGCCAGCGACGATGTACTGCTGCAGCTGATCCAGTTTCTGCGCCTGTTCGTCGATCACCGACTTGACCAGATCGCCGATCGAGATCACGCCGAGCACGCCGGTGCCGTCTACCACCGGCAGGTGGCGGATGCGGTAATCGGTCACCAGTTGCAGGCAGTGTTCGACCTGTTCGCCCGGGGCGACGGTCACTACCTTGGGCGTCATGATCTCGCGCACTTCGGTCGTCCGCGAGGAGCGCTCGTGCAGCACGATCTTCCGCGCGTAATCGCGCTCGGAGAGGATGCCGACCAGCTGCCGGCCCTCCATCACCAGCACCGCGCCGATGCCTTTTTCGGCCATCAGCCGGACCGCGTCGATCACCGCCGAGGTCGGGGCGACGGCGAATACCTCAGGGGACTTGCCTTCCAACAGCTGTCGTACCGTGGTCATCTCGCAGCTCTCCACCGATGGGATGCACGGCCGAGTCTGCCACGAACGGTGGTTGCCAGGTGTCAATCACGTACAGCGGGCGCTGCTTGGATTCCTCATACAGCCGGCCCAGGTATTCGCCGATCAGGCCCAGCGCGATCAGCTGGATGCCGCCCAGGAACAGGATCACCGCCATCATCGTCGGCCAGCCGGCGACGCGGTCGCCGTACAGGGCCGCCTTCAACACGACCGCCAGCGCGAAGAGGAACGCGAACGTCGCTGCGGCCAGGCCCAGGTAGGTGGTCACGCGCAGCGGCGCGGTCGAGAATCCGGTGATGCCTTCCAGCGCGAAGTTCCACAACCGCCAGAAACCGAACTTGCTCTCGCCGACCAGCCGCGCGTGGCGATGGTAGGGCAAGGCCTTGCGGCGGAAGCCGACCCAGCCGAACAGCCCTTTCATGAACCGGTGACGCTCACGTAGCTGGCCCAGCGCCTGCAGCGCGCGCGGCGACAACAGCCGGAAATCGCCGGTATCGGCCGGGATCGGGGTCTTGGACAGGCGCCCGATCACCCGGTAGAAGGCCTTGGCGGTCGACCGCTTGAGCCAGCTTTCGCCATCGCGCACCAGGCGCGTGCCATACACGTTGTCGTAGCCCTGCTGCCACAACGCGACGAATTCGGGAATCAGCTCGGGCGGATCCTGGCCGTCGGCATCGAGGATCATCACCGCGCCCTCGTCGACCAGATCCAGCCCGGCCGTGAGCGCGGCCTCCTTGCCGAAGTTGCGCGACAGCCGCAGAACGCCGACGCAGGCATCGGTCTCGGCCAGGCCCTGCATCACCGCCCAGGTGGTATCGGTGCTGCCGTCATCCACATACAGCACGCGGCCGTCGATGCCCTCCAGCCCATCGAGCACCGCGCGCAGCCGCGGGTGCAGCATCGGCAGGGCCAGTGCTTCGTTGTGTGCGGCGACGACGACGGTCAGGCGAGGGCTGTTCATGCGGCGATTGTAGCGTCAGGCAATCACGTACATGAATGCTCAGTCCCGGTCGAGGTAGGCATCCCCGCCCAGCTGCCGCGCCTGCCGCTGGATCCATGCCGCACGGCGCTGCACGTACGGCCCGGGCTTGGCCGCGCTGTAACGCCGTGGCGATGGCAGCACCGCCGCCAGCCGCGCGCTTTCGGCCGGGCTCAGCCGCGACGCGTCCTTGTTCCAGTACTGCCGCGACGCGGCCTGCGCGCCATAGATGCCGTCGCCGAACTCGGCGATGTTGGCGTACATCTCCAGGATCCGCGACTTCGGCCATAGCGCTTCGATCAACACGGTGTACCAGACCTCCAGGCCCTTGCGGATCCAGCTGCGGCCCTGCCACAGGAACAGGTTCTTGGCGACCTGCTGGCTGATCGTGCTGGCCCCGCGCAGGCGGCCGCCGCGTGCGTTGTGGTCGCGCGCCTTCTCGATGGCCTGCAGGTCAAAGCCGTTGTGCCCCGGGAAGCGCTGGTCCTCGGCAGCCACCAGCGAGATGGGCAGGCTGGGCGCCATCTGCTCCAGGTCGCGCCACTGGTAGTGCAGGCGGTAGCTCCAGTCGCCCTGCCCCAACGCCTCGCCGTAGCGCCACAGCATCACGCTGGAGACGGGCGGATCGATGACGCGCAGGACCAGTACCTGCAGCACGCTGAACCCCACGAACAGGACCGGCAGCCACAGCAGGCGTTTCCAGTGCCAGCGGCGTTTACGGGATGGTTCCAGGTCCGGTTCGACCTTGAGGTTGCTGCGCTCTGCCCCCATTACTGGTGCATCCTTTACTTGCACGGTGGTCGGCGCATTATCCGGCAACCGGCACTCCTTTCGCGCAGCCACCGAACCGATGACCGCCCAATCCGACTCCCTTGTCCGTTTCCTGCTTCCCGATGCCGGCGTCCGCGGCGTGCACGTGCACCTCGATGACACCTGGCGGGAAATCCTCTCCCACGCGGTGTATCCGCCGGGCGCCGCTGAACTGCTCGGCGAGGCCAGCGTGGCCTCGGCGCTGTTCACCGGCCACACCAAGGTCGATGGCCGCCTGTCGATCCAGCTGCGCAGCAATACCGCGATGCGTACCCTGTTCGCCGAGTGCACCGCGGCCGGCACGCTGCGCGGCATCGTCCAACTGGCCGACGGCGGCGACGACGCGCCGCGCGACCTCACCGCCCTGGGCGCGGATGCACTGCTGGCGATCACCATCGAGAATCCCGGCCTGGATCCGCGCGAACCGCAGCGTTACCAGAGCCTGGTCGGTTTGACCGCAGCCGGCCTGGACGAAGCCTTCGAAGATTATTTCCGCCAGTCCGAACAGCTGCCGACCCGCTTGCTGCTGGCCGCCGACGGCACCCGCGCCGCGGGCCTGCTGCTGCAGAAGCTGCCCGGCGATGAAGGCGACCAGGATGGCTGGTCGCGGGCCAGCGCCCTGTTCGAGACCCTGGGCAAGCAGGAACTGCTGGAGGTGCCGGGCCACGACCTGCTGCACCGCCTGTTCCATGAAGAGACGCCGGAACTGCTGGGCGACAAGGCCCTGCGCTTTGCCTGCTCGTGCTCGCGCGAGCGGGTGGAAGGCATGCTGCAGTCCATCGGCGAGGAAGAGGCCCGTGCCGCCGCCGAGCCCAGCGGCGCGGTCGAGGTGCGGTGCGAATTCTGCGGGCAGGAGTATCACTTTCCGTTGACGGAATTCGACATACTGTTCCGCGAGATGGACGTTTCCTCGCCGGCACCTGAACGGCTTCAGTAATCTCTGCGCGAGTTTTGTTCTGGGGAGAACGAAGACTTGTTAAGAAATCATAAACGCCCTAGGATCAATGTCCCGCTTCGGCGGGAACTTGTGTTCACTGCGCTTGTCTGAGAGTTCCCATGCATTCCCTTCTGCGTCTACCGCTGGCCCTGATGATCGCCCTAGGCGCGATCCCGGGCGCGCATGCGCAGGCCAAGGGCAAGCAGGACGGCACCGTGTTGCCGGTCTGGAACAAGGGCAGCGGCAAGGTCGAGGCCCTGCTGTACCTGGAACCGACCGGCGAGCAGGCCGTCGGCGCCCGCTGGCATTTCGGGCGCAGCTCGCTGGATGCGGCCTTCGGGTTGTCGTCGGGTGACTCGCTGGGCCTGCTCTGCAACAGCAGCCGCGGCACCAGCATCAGCGGATTGGCCAGCCATTGCATGCTGGCCACGCTCGGCGATGAAGACGACAACACGCTCAGCCGCCGCGTCAGCGGCACCGCGGCGTTCAACCGCCCCGGCGGTCGCGTCGGCCTCACCGCCGGTAGTGGCCGTGACACCCTGCCGGCCTGGCTGGCGGGTCCGAACAAATCGCCGTCGCTGCGGGCCGAACAGAACGATCTGACCGTGTTCGGGCAGAAGAACATCGGTCGCGAGGGCTTCGTGTCGATCGGCGGCACCTATGCGAAGGCGCGTCTGGTCCCGATCGCGGACGCCTCCCCGGCGATCGTCGACCGCTGGGACAGCAAGAGCCTCACCATCGGCGCTGGCTATGGCAATTTCAGCGGCAACATCATCGGCCGCGTGGTCGATGTCCCCGGCCAGCCCGGCAAGTGGGAAGGCCTGGGCGTCGGCCTGACCTGGCGCACGCCGTGGAGCGGCCAGCTCACCGTCGGCGCCGAGAACGTGGTCACCCGTGGCAAGAATCCGTTCGCCCCGCGCAACGAGAGCACCGACGAAGGCACCGTGCCCTACGTCCGGTACGAGCAGGACCTGTAAGCCAGGCGTCCCTGCCCCGCTTCGCGATGCCCGACCGCGCAGCAGGCG
Source organism: Stenotrophomonas sp. JAI102 (assembly GCF_013409105.1). Classification (NCBI taxonomy): domain Bacteria; kingdom Pseudomonadati; phylum Pseudomonadota; class Gammaproteobacteria; order Lysobacterales; family Lysobacteraceae; genus Stenotrophomonas; species Stenotrophomonas sp. JAI102. The sequence goes on along the minus strand of NZ_JACCCI010000002.1, from coordinate 977,222 downwards.
CCCCCCCCCGTTTCCCTGATCCACGCCGCTCGCCCGTAGCGGCGTTTCTCTATTTGCCCCGGAACGCTGGCCGTGGGCAGCCAGCCGGACGTCTGGTCTCTCAGCGCCACGGGGCGAGGAGACACCGGCACCGTCGATTGCATGCACCGGCGTGCGGGCTTCTAGCATAAGGCGTACCGGAAGGGTCACCGGCAGGACAATCACGACAGGGGGAAGGCCGCGGGTGCGGCGCGCGGGGTGCAAACCCGGGCCCGTATTCAGGTACAAAAGATACAAATCGACATAAAAAATGTGCCAAAAGTCATCACTTCTTGGTCGTGGCCAATGGCTGGTTCCGCCGGTTAATGCCCTACAAGCCTTGCGGCACAATGACTTTGCCGAATTTCACCTGAATCACATGAAGTATTAACGGGTCTTTAATTTCTCCGAATACGTGGTTACTATCGAGTCAGCTTCGCGACTTGGAGACGCCTTTCGTCTCCGCGCTGAAGCCCATCCCAGAACCCGTAGCACCCAAGTCCATTTGGAGAGAGAGAGCCAATGAATTGCAGGACAAACAAGCTGCGCGACGCCATTGCGTTTGCGCTGGTGGTGACCGCTGGTAGCACCGGTGCAGCCTATGCACAGGAAACCCAGACCCTCGACAAGATCGAAGTCACCGGTTCGCGCATCAAGCGCGCCGACGTGGAATCGTCGCAGCCGGTCTTCACGATGAGCCGCGAGCAGATCCAGGCCCAGGGCCAGACCTCCATCGGCGACATCATCCAGAACATCGCCACCAGCGGTTCGACCCTCAACAGCACCTACAACAACGGCGGCAACGGCGAAACCCGCGTGAACCTGCGCAACCTGGGTTCCAGCCGTACCCTGGTGCTGGTCAACGGTCGTCGTTGGGTCGGTGGTACCGGCCTGGGTGGCGCGGTCGATCTGAACACCATCCCGTCCGCAGCCGTCGAGCGCATTGAAGTCCTGAAGGACGGCGCCTCGACCATCTACGGTTCGGACGCCATCGCCGGCGTGGTCAACATCATCCTGCGCAAGAACTTCGACGGTGCAGAAGCCAACGCCTACTACGGTCAGTACGACAAGGGCGACGGTTCGCGCGAGTCCTACGACTTCACCATCGGTTCGGCCGGTGAGAAGTGGCACGCCACCCTGGGCGTGGGCTACGTGAAGGAAGAACCGGTGTGGGCGGGCGACCGTGCCATCTCGGCGGTGCCGGTCTTCGGTTCCGTGCCGTACACCGGCAACAGCTCCACCACGCCGGAAGGCCGCTTCGGCTACTTCCAGCAGGTCGGCACCAATCCGGACGGTTCCCCGCGCTTCGGCGCCGCCCGTCCGAACGGCAGCGAAGGCTACTTCATCACCGGCAACGGTGGCAGCACCTGGCGCAACTACGGCCAGGCCGACAGCTTCAACCACGCCCCAGGCAACCTGCTGGTCACCCCGCAGGAGCGCACCTCGATCTTCGCCGACGCCGGTCTGAGCATCACCGACAACGTCCGCTTCAAGACCACGGTGACCTACAACGAGCGTGAATCCGAGCAGATCCTGGCGGCCATGCCGATCGTGCTGGGCCGCGCCGCGCCGGGCACCAACGGTGCCAACATCGTCATCAGCGCCGACAACATCTACAACAACACCGGCCGTGATATCGACTACATCCAGTACCGTGCGAACGAGACTGGCGGTCGTATCTACAAGCAGAACGTCAAGACCTATGCGTTCAACGGTGCCTTCGAAGGCGACTTCGAAGTGAACAGCCGCTTCTGGAACTGGGAAGCCGGCATGTTCTACGGCAAGAACGACCAGACCGACGTCACCACCGGCTTCTTCAACATCTCCGCGCTGCGCAGCGCCCTGGGCCCGTCGTTCGTCGACGCTACCGGCGCTGCACGTTGCGGTACCGCAGGCAGCGTGATCGACGGCTGCGTGCCGATGAATATGCTGAGCGGCGCCGGCTCGCTGACCCAGGACATGATCGACTATGCCGGTTTCACCGCGCATGACGTCTACGGTTACGAGCAGAAGACCTACTACGGCAGCATCGGCGGTGAACTGTTCGACCTCCCGGGCGGCGCGTTCGCCTTCTCGCTGGGTGCCGAACACCGTGAAGAATCCGGCTTTGACGGCCCGGACGCACTGATCAACTCCGGCGACACCACCGGCAACGCCCGTACCGCGACCGACGGCAGCTACAAGCTGGACGAAGCGTACCTGGAACTGGCGATCCCGCTGCTGTCCGGTGTGACCGGCGCGCAGCTGCTGGACTTCAGCGTGGCGACCCGCTTCTCTGACTACAGCAACTTCGGCAACACCGTGAACAGCAAGTTCGGTTTCCGCTGGAAGCCGATCAACGACCTGATGATCCGCGGTAACTGGTCCGAAGGCTTCCGCGCCCCGACCATCGCCGAGCTGTACCAGGGCGTGAGCGACACCTTCGAAGACGTGGCCGATCCCTGCGCCGGCGTCCAGACCGGAAACGCGAACACCCCGCCCGCCAGCTGCGCCGGCGTGCCGGCTTACAACCAGTCCAACTCGCAGATCCGTACCACCACCGGTGGCAACCCGGATCTCGGCCCGGAAACCTCCACCTCCAAGACCCTGGGCTTCGTCTACAGCCCGAGCTTCGCACCGGGGCTGGACGTGTCGGTCGACTGGTGGAACATCAAGATCGAAGGTGCCATCTACGCGCAGACCGCCCAGCAGACGCTGGACGCCTGCTACGACCAGGGCGTGGCTTCGCAGTGCGCCCTGATCGAACGTGACAGCACCGGGCAGATCTCCAACCTGCTGGCCGTGCCGAGCAACGTGGGCACGATGGAAGTGGAAGGCTGGGACGTGACCCTGGGCTACCGTATGCCGGATACCGCGTACGGCAGCTTCAGCTTCGTCCTGGATACCGCCTACACCTCCAAGTACACGATCGAAGATCCGGTGACCGAAGGCTACAACCGCGTCGGCAACTACCTGAGCCGCGACAACTACTGGCGTGTGCGTTCCAACCTGCTGGTTGCCTGGCAGCTGGGTGATTTCGGTGCCACCGCATCGGCCCGTTACTACTCGAGCCAGAATGAAGACTGCAGCGGCACCTCGTTCGGTGGCGCCAACTTCAACCTGCTGTGCTCGGATCGTGACCACGTCGGTATCGGTGGCCAGGATGATCCGCAGCGCAAGATCGCCAGCGTCACCTACACCGACCTGAGCGCCTACTGGCAGTCGCCGTGGAACGCCCGTGTCACCGTCGGTGTCAACAACGCCTTCGACCGCGATCCGCCGCTGGCGTACACCACCTTCGCCAACTCGTTCGACCCGCAGTACGAAATCCCGGGCCGCTTCTTCTACATGCGCTACAACCAGAAGTTCTGATCGTAGCCACGTAGCAGCCTGAGACAGAACCACGGCCCTTCGGGGCCGTGGTTTTTTATTGCCTGCCGTTCCCGCGCGCACAAAAAAGGCCGCGTTTCCGCGGCCTTCTGCATGTCCGTGGCGAACCAATCAACCGAGCGGAATCAGCGTCTCGATCACATGCTCCACGTAGGCTTCGAAGTCCTCGCGCGCCTGCTTGGGCTGCTGCAGCTGCAGCGACAACTGCAGGAAACCCACATAGGCCGCGTAGGCCAACCGTGCACGGTGCTGCGCATCGGTGCGGCTCAGGCCGGCCTGCCGGAACGAGGCAACCAGATACTCCAGGCGCCGGTGCGAAACACGGTCGATGACCGGGCGCACCATCGGGTGATCGAGCGCCTTGAGCAGCTCGCTGTAGATGATGTGCGGCTGCACTTCATGCGCGACCACCTGGAACAGCTGGCGCAGGCGCACGCGCGGATCGGTGACATCGGCCAGGCTGCCGAAGACCTGCTCCTGCTCGAACAGTTCCCAACGCTCCAGCGCCGCCTGCAGCAACGCGTCGCGCGAGGGGAAGTGCCAGTAGAAGCTGCCCTTGGTGACACCAAGACGTCGCGCCAGCGGCTCCACCGCGACCGCGCCCACGCCTTGTTCGGCAATCAGATCCAGTGCGGCCTGGGCCCAGTCTTCGGCACTGAGGCGGCTGTTGCGGCCGGCACGTGGCTCGCCGGCGGAAGCTTCGGGTTCATTCATAGGTGGATTTAACCATACGCCGGGGTTGGTTGCAGTATGTGAATCGTTGAAAGTCCGCTTCACGCCTGCTGGCACAAGGGATGAGACCACCATACTCCGAAGTATTGACATCGCACAGGGCAGGTCCATACTAGCGAGTATGGTCACTCCTTCTTCTACCCTGCCCCGCTTTGACGATGAGCGACTGACCGGCGCGCATGACGCCGTGCTCGCCGCCACCCGTTCGGGCCCGGGGCGCCGCGGCACCGTCCTGTTCGCCCACGGCTTCGGCCAGACCCGGCATGCCTGGAACGCCACCGCGAACGCGCTGGTCGAGGCCGGCTACCAGACCCTGGCCTACGACGCGCGCGGCCACGGCGATTCCGACTGGAACCCGGCCGACCTTGCCTACCACGGCGAACAGTTCGCCGATGACCTGATCGTGCTGGCGGGCGAACAGCCGCAGCCGCCGATCCTGATCGCCGCGTCGATGGGCGGCCTGTTCGGCCTGCTCGCCGAGTCGCGCTGGCCGGGCCTGTTCTCGGCGATGGTGCTGGTGGACATCACCCCACGCTGGGATACCGCCGGTGTCGAAAAGATCCTGATGTTCATGACCGCGCACCCGGAGGGTTTCGCGTCGCTGTCCCAGGCCGCCGACGTGATCTCCTCCTACATGCCGCACCGCCCGCGCAAGTCCGACGACGCCCTGCGTGCCCTGCTGCGCGAGGACGGTCACGGTCGCTGGCGCTGGCACTGGGATCCGCGCCTGGTCGCCGAGCTGGCGCGTGACAGCGAACAACACCAGGACGCGCTTGCCGAGGCGGCGCGCCAGGTGAAATGCCCCCTGCTGCTGGTCAGCGGTGGCCGCAGCACCCTAGTCACCCCGCAGACGGTGGCCGAGTTCCTCGCGTTGGTGCCACATGCACGCCACGTGCAGCTGCCGGAGGCCACCCACATGGTCGCCGGTGACGACAACAACGCCTTTACCGCTACTGTGTTGGACTATCTGGACGTGTTGCCCTCGGCCTCCGCCGTCGCATCGTCCGTCACTACCGAGCACGTCACCGGAGCACGCTCATGAGCATTGTCGTTCCCTTCCTCGCGATCCTGCTGGCCGGCGCGTTCGTCGCCTACCACCGGATGCGCCTGATCACCTGGACGATCATCAGCCTGGTGCTGCTGGCCGCCTGCTGGTTCATCCCCTACGTCAACCAGACCGCCACGATCGTGGCCGCGGCCATCGTCGCCGTCATCGCCGTGCCGCTGCTGCTGCCCTTCATCCGCAAGCCGCTGCTGACCGCGCCGATGATGAAGGTGTTCCGCAAGGTGCTGCCGCCGCTGTCGCAGACCGAACGCATCGCACTGGAAACCGGCTCGGTCGGTTTCGAAGGCGAGCTGTTCACCGGTGATCCGGACTGGAACATCCTGCTCAACTATCCCAAGCCGCAGCTCACCGCCGAGGAACAGGCCTTCCTGGATGGCCCGGTCGAAGAGCTGTGCAGGATGGTCAACGACTGGGAAATCACCCATGTCTACGCCGACCTGCCGCCGGAGCTGTGGAGCTTCATCAAGAAGAACAAGTTCTTCGGCATGATCATTCCGAAGGAATACGGCGGCCTGGGCTTCAGCGCGCTGGCACACCACAAGGTGATCCAGAAGCTGGCTTCGGTGTCGAGCGTGGTCAGCTCCACCGTCGGCGTGCCGAACTCGCTGGGCCCGGGTGAACTGCTCAACCATTACGGCACCCAGGAACAGAAGGACCAGTACCTGCCGCGCCTGGCCGATGGCCGTGAAGTGCCCTGCTTCGGCCTGACCGGTCCGTTCGCCGGCTCGGATGCGACCTCGATTCCCGATTACGGCATCGTCTGCAAGGGCGAGTGGAACGGCGAGCAGGTGCTCGGCGTCAAGCTCACCTTCGACAAGCGCTACATCACCCTGGCCCCGGTGGCCACGCTGATCGGCCTGGCCTTCCGCATGTACGACCCGGATGGCCTGATCGGCAGCACCCGCGACATCGGCATCACCCTGGCGCTGCTGCCGCGTGATACCGCCGGCGTGGAAATCGGCCGTCGCCACTTCCCGCTCAACTCGACCTTCCAGAACGGCCCGATCCGCGGCAAGGATGTCTTCATCCCGCTGACCCAGCTGATCGGCGGCGCCGAGAAGGCCGGCAAGGGCTGGAACATGCTCAACGAGTGCCTGGCCGTCGGCCGCTCGATCACCCTGCCCTCCACCGCCAGTGGCGGTGCCAAGGCCGGTGCGGTGGTGACCGGTGCCTATGCGCGCATCCGCAAGCAGTTCGGCCTGTCGGTCGGCCGCTTCGAGGGCGTGGAAGAAGCGCTGGCCCGCATCGGTGGCAAGGCCTACGCGATCAGTGCGCTGTGCCAGGCCACGGCCGCTGCGGTGGACCGCGGCGACGTGCCGTCGGTGCCGTCGGCGATCGCCAAGTACCACTGCACCACCATGAGCCGTGAAGTGATCTCGGACGTGATGGATGTGATCGGCGGCAAGGGCATCATCCTGGGGCCGCGCAACTTCGCCGGCCGCAGCTGGCAGGCCGCGCCGATCGCGATCACGGTCGAAGGCGCCAACATCATGACCCGCAGCCTGCTGATCTTCGGCCAGGGTGCGATCCTCTGCCACCCGTGGGTGCTGAAGGAAATGAAGGCCGCGCAGGACCCGGACACCCGTGCCGGCCTGCAGGAATTCGACCGCAGCCTGTTCGGGCATATCCGCTACGGCATTTCCAACGCCGTGCGTTCGTTCTGGTTCGGCCTGACCGGCGCGCGTTTCGGTGCCGCCCCGGGCGATGCCTACACCCGCCGCTACTTCCGCAAGCTGGACCGCTACTCGGCCAACCTGGCGCTGATGGCCGACATCTCGATGATGACGCTGGGCGGCAAGCTGAAGTTCAAGGAATCGCTGTCCGGCCGCCTGGGCGATGTGCTGAGCCACATCTACATGACCAGCGCGATGCTCAAGCGTTACCACGACGAAGGCGCACCGACCGCCGACCAGCCGCTGCTGGCTTGGGCCTTCCATGACAGCGTGCACAAGATCGAACTGTCGCTGTCGGCCGCGCTGCGCAACTTCCCGGTGCGTCCGATCGGCTGGCTGATGTGGGCGCTGATCTTCCCGTTCGGCCGCCGTGCCGAAGCGCCGGGTGACCGCCTCGGCCACCGCGTCGCCGCGCTGCTGATGGCGCCCAACGAGGCCCGCGACCGTCTGGCCAGTGGCGTGTTCCTGACCCCGTGCGAGAACAACCCGGGTGGCCGCATCAACAGCTACCTGTCCAAGGCGATCATGGCCGAGCCGGTGGAGCGCAAGTTCATCAAGGCGCTCAAGACCAAGGGCATCGAAGCACTGGACTTCGTCACCCAGCTGGACGAGGCCGTGGCCGAGGGCGTGATCACCCAGGACGAGCGCACCCTGCTCGAAGAGCTGCGTACGCTCACCCTGGAAACGATCACCGTGGACGACTTCGATCCGGAAGAGCTGCGCTCGGCGGGCTACTACAAGCGCGCCCAGCAGGACGCGCAGTCCGAAGCCGCCTGATCCCGATCCCGGCCATCATGTGAACGGAAACGGCGGACTTCGGTCCGCCGTTTTTACAGGGAGATCCTGGATGTCCGCTCCACTGTTGAATCTTTACCGGCGCATGCAGCGCTGGCCCGCCGGCCGCTGGCTGTTCTCGCGCGCGGTGTGTTTCAAGGCACCCTACTTCGCCAGCATCGCCCCGCGCATTACCGTGCTTGAACCTGGGCGTTGCGAAGGGCGCATCGCACACCGGCGCAGGGTCACCAACCACATCGGCACCGTGCACGCGATCGCGCTGTGCAACCTGGCCGAACTCACGGCCGGGCTGATGGTGGATGCGTCACTGCCCAAGGGCATGCGCTGGATCCCGAAGGGCATGGAGGTGCAGTACCTGGCCAAGGCGACCGGTACCCAGCATGCCGTGGCGACACCGGAGCAGCCGATCGTCGCCGCCGAGGCCGGCTACGCGCTGCCGGTGAAGGTGCAGGTCCGCGATGACGCCGGCACGGCGGTGTTCGAGGCGCGGATCGCGATGTGGGTGTCGCCGGTCAAACGTTGATCGATGGCGCGCAGCCACCCATGGGGTGGCTCTTATCTCTTGCCGATCTGGCACTTTAGGTGCCGAGAGCCCGGCGTGGGCGACCGTGTGGCTCTAGGTCTTGCGACCGCTGGGTAGCTTGGGTCCCCACGCCGGTTTCTCCCTGATCCGCCCGAACAGTTGATCGAGTTGGCGCTCGGACTGATAAGACTGGGCAAGCGGGGGGAGCTCTCGACCCTGTCAGCCTAGCGGAGTTCTGCCATGTATGGGATCGGGATCGATGTAAGTCAGGCCACGCTGGATGTGGCCGTCCATGAACAGGCGTTTCGCCAATTCAGCAACGACAAGCGCGGCTTTGTGCGGCTGATTCAGTGGCTGAAACAATGGCCCATCACGCAGGTCGTTCTGGAAGCCAGCGGCGGGTACGAGCGTGCCGCACTGGAAGCTTTGCACGAGGCTGGGCTTCCGATGGTCCGCATCAATCCTGCTCGGGCCCGCCGCTTCGCCCAAGCCACGGGACGTGCTGCCAAAACCGATCGACTCGACGCAGCCGTGCTGGCGCAGATGGCCCAACTCCTGCCGCTCACCCGCTACGTGCCACCGGCGCCCTGGCAGCGGCGGTTGGCCGAATTTGCCCAGTGCCGCCGTCATCTGGTGCAGATGCGCGTCAGCGAGATGCAGCGCTTGCGGCAGCTGACCGATCCAGTCCTGATCACGATCAAGCAGCGCCATCTTGCCCAGCTGTCCGAAGACCTTAAACAGCTGGACAAGGCCATTGCCGAGCAGCTCGCCGCGCAGCCGTGCTGGAAGAACATCGGAACGCTCAAAGGCGCTGGGCCGATCCTGGTCAGCACCTTGGCCTGCGAACTGCCGGAGCTGGGAACACTGGGGAGCAAGGCCATTGCTTCGCTGGTCGGCCTGGCGCCCATGAACCGCGAGAGCGGTACCTGGCAGGGCAAGCGCAGCATCACCGGGGGCCGGGCCGTAGTGCGCGAAGCGCTCTACATGGCGGCGCTAACCGCCATCCGTTACGAGCCCAGGCTACGTGACTTTTACGCGACCTTGAAAGCCAAAGGCAAGGCGAGCAAGGTGGCGCTGGTAGCGGTCATGCGCAAGATGCTGGTCATCCTCAACGCCCGCAAGCGGGACGCCGAGGCCGCGTTGGTCTGCACCTGATAAGACAGTTGCTACCCCGGAGATCAGGCCGGCACCATCCACCACGCGGCCACCGCCAGGATCGCCGGCACCGCCTGGATGAAGAAGATCCGCTTGTTGACGCTGTACGCGCCATAGCAGCCAGCCATGATCACGCAGCCGAGCATGAAGTTGACCAGCATCGGCAGGTGATCGAACAGGCCCCAGAACAGGCCGGCGGCGAGGAAGCCGTTGTACAGGCCCTGGTTGGCCGCCAGCACCCGCGTCGTCTCCGCCTTCTCCGGCGTATTGCGGAAGGTCTTCAGGCCCAGCGGCTTGGTCCACAGGAACATTTCCAGGACCAGGAAGTACACGTGCAGCAGGGCGACCAGCAGGGTCAACGACAGCGCGATCCAATACATGGGCAGGCTTCCAGAACGTAATGCAGAGAGCTTACTCCGGGCGCTCGCCCGGCAGCTTCTTTTCTTCGCGCAGCACGCCGAGGGCGGCGATGGTCATGGCGCCGGCCACCACCAGGCCGCCGACGAACACGATCTGCGAGCCGAACAGGGACAGCCCCTTGTGCACCCAGGCGAAGGTCAGGTCGCCGCCACGGTAGACCACGGTGTCGATCGCCGCGCCGGCCTTGTAGCGCCACTGGCGGTCCACACGGGTATAGATCGTCTCGCGCGCCGGCTTGGCCAGTGAGAATTCGCTGGCGCGGGTCATCACCTGCACCATCGCCACCATCAGCGGCAGCGGCGAGGCAGCCAGGATCGAGAACCCGATGATGATGGCGGCACCTGGAATCAGCAGCGCCGGGGCGATGCCGAACCGCGACAGCAACCAGCGCGTGAAGCCGAGCTGGATGATCAGGGTCAGCGTGTTCACCGCCAGGTCCACGCGTGAGAAGAAGGCCGTGCTTGCTGCGGCATCGGGATACAGGCGGCGCACGATCGAGGCCTGCTCGTTGTAGAGCATGGTGCCCACGCCCACGCCGAACAGCACCATCAGCGCCAGCCAGCGCAGCATCGGCTCACGCACGATCAGCTTCAGGCCATCGAACACGCTGCCGCCCATCGGCGTTTCGCCGGACACCAGCTGCCGCTCCTGTTCGCGTGCCACCGCCCACAGCCGCAGCCGCCAGATGCATCCCAGGCAGATCAGCAGGAAGCCGGCCGAGACCAGCATGAGGTTGGCGATGCCGACCGTCTGCACCAGCGCCGAGGTGATGATCGGGCCGAGGAAGGCCCCGATCGTCCCGGCGGCGCCGAGGTAGCCGTAGTACGCGCGCGCCTCCACGTTGGAGAAGACGTCGGCCATGAAGCTCCAGAACACCGCTACCGCGAACAGGTTGAAGACCGTGATCCAGAAGAAGAACGCCATGCCGCGCCCGGGCATGCCGGTCTCGAACATCACGTAGAACCCGAGCAGGGTGACGATGAAGAACCCGTACACCACCGGCAGGAAGACCCGGCGCGGATAGCGGCTCACCAGCGCCCCGTACAGCGGCTGCAGCACCAGCATGATGAAGAACACGCAGGTGAACAGGAACTGCAGCACGTAGTCCTGCAGGGCGACCCCATGCTCGGCGAACCACGCGATCAGCGGCAGCGGGAACACCGTCTGCAGATCGGCCGAGGCCGCCATCGCTTCGCGTACCGGACGCAGCACGTAGTAGCCGCTGAGCAGGCAGAAGAAGTAGATCGAGGCCCAGATCAGCGGCGGCGATCGCCGCCAGGCACCCAGCATGCCACTGGCGGCCGCGCCGGTTCCGGCTGCCGCGGTCATTGCCCGCTCTCCGCACACAAGGGGCGTTGCAACGGCAGCATGTGGGGAACTCCGGACGTCGAAGCGCGCAAGGTAAACGATGCACCGCAACATCGCCAGCGTGCGGCGCGGCCATCGGCGCAACGCTGCGTGGCCCACGGCGCAGCCCCCGCCTGCCCCAACCTGTCTTATGCTCGGCGGGCACCCCGGCAAGGAGCGGCATGTACGACTACATCGTGATTGGGGCCGGCTCGGCCGGCTGCGTGCTGGCCAACCGGCTCAGCGAAGACCCGGCCTGCCGGGTACTGCTGCTGGAAGCCGGCCCGCGCGATACCAACCCCTTCATCCACATGCCGGCCGGGCTGGCGCGGCTGGTCAACAACCGCCGCATCAACTGGAACCTGGAGACCGAGCCGGAGCCCGCGCTCGGCGGCCGGCGCCTGTGGTGGCCACGCGGCAAGGTGGTGGGGGGATCGAGTTCGATCAACGCGATGTGCTACGTGCGCGGCGTGCCTGACGATTACGACGGCTGGGCAGCCGGCGGCGCCACCGGCTGGGGCTGGGAGCAGGTGCTGCCGTGGTTCCTGCACAGCGAGCGCAACAGCCGTGGCGCCAGCGCGCTGCACGGCGATGCCGGCCCGCTGTCGGTCTCCGACCTGCGCCACCACAATCCCCTCTCGGCTGCCTTCATCGCCGCCGCACGGGAAGCCGGCCACGCGCACAATCCCGACTTCAACGGCGAACAGCAGCTCGGCGTGGGCCTGTACCAGGTCACCCAGCGCGACGGTGCACGGTGTTCTAGCGCCGATGCCTATCTGCGCCCCGCGCGCCAGCGGCGCAACCTGACCGTGCTCACCGGCGCGCAGGCGACCGCGCTGAGCTTCGAGGGCACGACGGCGACCGGTGTGCACTATCGACGCGGGGGTCGCCACCTGCATGCGCGCGCGGCAGCGGAGGTGATCCTCAGCGCCGGCGCCATCCACTCCCCCCACCTGCTGATGCTGTCCGGCATCGGCGCAGCAGACGCGCTCCGCTGCCACGGCATCACCCCGCGCGTGGACCTGCCCGGGGTTGGCCGCAACCTGCAGGACCACCTCGACATCTGCACCGTCGTGCATACCGGGCCGGGGGTCAGCTACGACCGCAGCAGCGAGCTGCGCATCGCCGTCGATTACTTCCTGCGCGGCCACCGTGGCGCCGGCACCAGCAACCTGGCCGAGGCCGGCTGCTTCGCCCGCTCGTCGCTGGCCACCGATGCGCGCGCCGACGTGCAGTTCCATTTCGTCCCGGCGATGCTCGACAACCACGGGCGCCATCGGCTGCCCGGCGATGGCTACACCCTGCATGCCTGTCCCCTGCACCCGCGCAGCCGTGGCCAGCTGCGCCTGCGCGATGCCGACGCACGCTCGCCGCCGCGCATCCAGGCCAACTACCTGGGCGATGCCGACGGCCATGACCTGAAGATGATGCGCGAATGCGCGCGCCTGTCCGCGGAGATTCTGCGCCAACCCGCCTTCGATCGCTGGCGCGGCGCGCCGGTGTTTCCTTCCGGCACCGATCTGGACGACGCCGCACTGGACGCCTTCATCCGGGCCAAGGCCGAGACCATCTACCACCCGGTGGGCACCTGCGCGATGGGCCGGCACCCCGAGGCCGTGGTCGACCCGACCCTGCGCGTGCACGGCACCGAGCGGCTGCGGGTGGTGGATGCCTCGGTGATGCCGCGCCTGGTCAGTGGCAATACCAACGCGCCGACCCTGATGATCGCCGAACGCGCCGCGCACTGGATCCGGGCGGACGCTGGCTGAACAGGGGTGCGCTGAGCGCCCCTCGGAGATGCGCGACCTCAGCCTGTCGTGATCGCCAAAACCCGCATGTTTTCAATGTGATACGCATTCATCTTCGATTCGTTTGTGCAATGGCGAAAAGCGGCGCTAGAATCGGTCCCAGCAGTCGCGCACGGGCACCCACACGATGAACCAGAACAACAGGCGCCGACCGATCCGTTCGGCGGCCACCGGGTTGTTGGGCATGTTGATGCCCATCGCCATGTCTTCCACCGCGCAGACGCCCGCCACGGCGCCCGCCGCGTTCCCGGTCAACATCGAGGAGTCGGCGCCCAGCGCCGCCCCGCACACCCAGCCTGCCGCATACCGCACCACGGCCGCCGGCCGGAAGGTGCAGCCGCCTGCGCAGGGCTTCAACGTCGCCGCGATCGAATCGATGGCGCAGCAGCTTACCTATGGCGAACGCGTGCCCGGCATGGCCGTGGCGATCGTCCAGGGCGGACGCGTGCTCAGCGCGCGCGGTTACGGCGTCACCGACGTCAACAACCCGCAGCAGGTCGACGCCCACACCGTGTTCCGCCTGGCCTCGCTGTCCAAGGCCTTCGCCGGCACCATGGCCGGCCTGCTGGTCAACGACGGCACGCTGCGCTGGGACAGCAAGGTTACCGACTACGTGCCCGGCTTCCAGCTGAGCACGCCCGAAGCGACCGAGCGCCTGACCGTGGCCGACCTGCTCAGCCACCGCGTCGGCCTGCCCTACAACGCCTACGACCGCGACGTCGAAGCCAACGCCGAGTACTACACGCTCACCCACAAGCTGGCCGCCACCTCGCTCAAGTGCCTGCCCGGCGACTGCTATGCGTATCAGAACGTGGCCTTCAGCCTGATCGGCGACGTGGTGTACGCCGCCTCGGGCAGCTTCTACGAGCAATCGGTCGAGCGCCGCCTGTTCAAGCCGCTGGGCATGGACGACGCCAGCCTCGGCCTCGCCGGCATCCAGGCCAGTTCGCGCTGGGCACGCCCGCACGTGCGCAGCCGCAACGGCTGGGTCGCACTGACACCCAAGCCGACCTACTATCGCCTCGCCCCGGCCGCCGGCGTCAACGCCAGCGCCAGTGACATGGCGCAGTGGCTGCTGGCCCACACCGGTCACCGCCCCGACGTGCTGCCCGCCCCGCTGCTGGCCACGCTGCACGCCAGCCTGATCAGCACCCCGGGTGAAATGCGCTCGGGCTGGCGCCGCGAACGCCTCAACTCGGCCGGCTATGCCCTCGGCTGGCGCACCTTCGATTACGCTGGCCACGAAGTGATCTTCCACGCCGGCGCCGTCCAGGGCTATCGCGGCCTGGTCGCGCTGATCCCCGAGCGCGACCTCGGCATCGCGATCATGTGGAACGGCGAAAGCAGCCTGCCCAGCGGCCTGCTGCCGACCGTGCTCGACCAGGCCATGGGCCTGCCGACGCAGCGTTGGCTGGACGTGGACACCGACTTCGGCAGCGACAACCTGATGGCCGAAGACGCCGCCCCGCAGGGCAAGCGCAAGGGCGTTTCGTCGAACCGCGCGGTCGCCTCGCCGCGCTGATCCGCCCACGAGTGGCATCGAAAAAGGCGACCTCAGGGTCGCCTTTTTTGTGCGCTCTTCTGGCGTCGCCCATAAAAAAACTCCTTCCCCGCTGGGCTGCCAGGGAAGGAGTCTCAGGTACGGCTATCGGGAAAAACTTAGATCAGCGGTGCCGGGGTTGCCGGCAGAGCGACCGGAGCGGCCTTCTTCTTGCGAACGGCCGGCTTGCGCTTTGCGACCTTCTTCACTGCCTTCTTGGCCGACGCCTTCTTGGCCGGCGCCTTGCGGGCGGTCGCCTTCTTGGTCGCCTTCTTGGCGGTGGCCTTCTTGGCTACCTTGCGGGTGGCCTTCTTGGCGGTCTTCTTGGCAGCCTTCTTCGGAGCGGCTTTCTTGGCTACCTTGCGGGTCGCCTTCTTGGCCGTCTTCTTTACCGCCTTTTTCGCGGTCTTCTTGGCGGCTGCCTTCTTCGCAGTCTTCTTGACGGCCTTCTTCGCCGTCTTCTTCACTGCCTTCTTCGCGGTCTTCTTGGTCGCGGCCTTCTTTGCCGTCTTCTTCACGGCCTTCTTCGCCGTCTTCTTCACGGCTGCCTTGCGGGCGGTCGCCTTCTTGGCCGCCTTCTTCACCGTCTTCTTGGCAGCCGCCTTCTTGGCTACCTTCTTCACGGTCTTCTTGGCAGTCGCCTTCTTAGCGACCTTCTTGGCTGCCTTTTTGGCGGCCGGCTTTTTCTTCGCAGCTTTCTTGGTTGCCATGGGATGGCTCCTCGTCAGTGATCTATGGAGTGGAAACGCCCAGGTAAAGCAAACCCGCCGTTGCTGCGTCGCGGGGACCGCCGTCGCGTCATGCGCGTCGTGACGGATACGGAGACACCTGCCCTGTGCGGCCAGGCAGATATCGGATCAGGAAGGGTCTTGCGGTTCGCTGAAGGAAGCGAAGCCATCTCCACCGTCATCGGACGCGAGGTGGATGTCCAGGTTGTGCTTCGCGACTTGATGTCGATTCTGCTCACTCTGTTCGCAGGCAAGGTCTGCTGAGGCGAAACCTAATCACGCTTTTTTTCACTGTCAACAACCCCGGCGAAAAATTTTCACACCGGCGCCTTGCCGCGACGCCCCCGCCGCGCCCTGCGATCACCCCGCAAGCGCGCCACGGCATCGCCCGCGCGGGCACCGCATGCAAGCAGGCGCTGACACCGTCGAAAAGAAAAACACTTAAAAGAAGCACTTTCGTGTCGCGACATCGCAACATCGCCGTGTACTGCGGCATCGCCGTGGTCACGCACCGGGTTGGATCGCACCCGCCGCGGGACTGCCCGTGCGGACCTTAAACGGACCGAAAAACTTTTCACATCCGCCCGCGCTTTTTTCGACCCGATTCGCGTAACTGCGCAAACTTTTGACCGTCCGGCACCGACGCGTTCGTGCCTGCCATCGGCGCTCGAACGTCGCCGACGCGTCCACATCGATCCCGCATCGGCATGCCGTCGGTCGTCGACGCGGGTCAGATCACCGGCGCGCATCGACACCGGACCGATCGTCATGAGGCGGTCGGTTCGCGCGCAATGCAGGTCCGCAACACGCACGACCCTCACGCACTACTAACGGCATCGACACGCACCCGGCGCGCGGGCAAAAAAAAACGGCCGCACCAGGCGGCCGTTCTTCTCACCGGAAACGCGATCAGTGATCTTCGTTTTCCAGCAGCTCGGCGTAGTCGTCCGGACCCAGCAGTTCGTTGACTTCGTCCAGCCCGGCCACTTCGACGACATAGATCCAGCCGTCGCCGTAGGCGTCTTCGTTGATGGTTTCCGGCTTGTCGCTCAGGGCCGCATTGACCTCGACGACCGTGCCGGTGATCGGGCTGTACACGTCCGAAGCCGCCTTGACCGACTCGACCACCGCCGCCTGTTCGCCGGCCTTGACCTCCTGGCCAACCTCCGGCAGTTCAACGTAGACCAGGTCGCCAAGCAGGCCCTGGGCGTGGTCGGAAATACCGACGGTGACGCGGCCGTTGCCTTCAACGCGTGCCCACTCGTGGGACTTGAGGAATTTGAGGTCGCCGGGGATCTCGCTCATGGGACTGCTCCGAGGAATATCAGGGGGGGGTCAAGAAACGGGGGTAGTGTAACCAACCGGCGCGGATGCGCATGCGTCCGCACCGGGTACATCACGGCATCAGCCGTCGATCAACACGCCGGGCTGGGCCTGGCCTTCGCGCACGAACGGGAACTTCACCACGCGCACCGGGATCTGCTTGCCGCGGATGTCGACGCGGACGTCGCCCAGGTCGCCGCCCGGCACGCGCGCGAACGCGATGCCCTTGCCCAGCGTCGGCGAGAAGGTGCCGGACAGGATCTCGCCTTCGCCGCTGGCGGTCAGCACGACCTGGCCGTGGCGCAGCACGCCCTTTTCGTCCATCACCAGGCCGATCAGCTGACGGGCGTTGCCGGCCGCCTTCTGCGCCTCGAGCACGTCGCGCCCGATGAAGTCACGGCCTTCGTCCAGTGCCACGGTCCAGGCCAGGCCGGCTTCGTACGGGGTGATCTCTTCGTCCATGTCCTGGCCATAGAGATTCATGCCCGCTTCCAGGCGCAGCGTATCGCGCGCGCCCAGGCCGGCCGGGCGCACGCCGGCGGCGGTCAGCGCCGTCCAGAACGCGACCACGGCGGTCTGCGGCAGCAGGATTTCGAAACCGTCTTCACCGGTGTACCCGGTACGCGCCAGGAACAGCGGGGTGCCGTCGGCGGTGGTGGTTTCCAGCGCGGCGAACCGGCCGAGCTTTTCCAGCGCGGCGCGATCGCTCTCGCCCAGCAGGCCGATCACCCGCTCGCGTGCCGTCGGGCCCTGCACCGCGATGATGGCCAGGTCTTCGCGCTCGATGACCTCCACGTTGAAGGCGGCCGCCTGCTCACGGATCCAGGCCAGGTCCTTTTCGCGGGTCGAGGCGTTGACCACCATGCGGAAGAAATCGTCGGCCATGTAATAGACGATCAGGTCGTCGATCACGCCGCCGCGGGCATTGAGCATGCACGAGTACAGCGCCTTGCCGGTCGCCTTCAGCTTGTCCACCGAGTTGGCCAGCAGGGTGCGCAGGAACGGCTTGACCTGATCACCGCGCAGGTCCACCACGGTCATGTGGCTGACGTCGAACATGCCGGCATCGCTGCGCACCAGGTGGTGCTCGTCCAGCTGCGAACCGTAATGAATCGGCATGTCCCAGCCACCGAAATCGACCATCTTGGCGCCGAGTGCGCGGTGGGTATCGTTGAGAAGCGTCTTCTGGGTCATGACCGGTTCCGGGGGAATGAAGGCAAGAAAGCATTATCCCAGAACCGCCTTCACAACGCCTGCGGCGGTGCGGGAAAACCGCGGATCAGGCCGGCTGCACCTTCAGCGTCATGCCCTCCACCGCCACCACCCGCACCGGGCTGCCGGCCGGCAGATCCGGCCCGGCCACCACCCAGAACGCATCGTCGATCTTGGCCCGGCCCTTGCCGGCCACGATGGCCTGGTCGAGCACGACCACCCGTCCGATCAGCTGCTCGGCGCGCCGGTTCAACAGCGGCTGGTCGCTCTGGCGATCATGCGATCGCCCCCAACGCCGGTAGCACTGGATCGAGACCACGCTGAGCACCACGAAGGCGACCACCTGCCACAGCAGCGGGATGTCGGCGAATACCGCTACCAGCACGAACACGGCGGCGGCGCCGATCCCGATCCACAACATGAAGGCGCCGGGCGCGAGCGCCTCGGCGGCGAACAGCACCAGTGCCAGCGCGCCCCAGGCCACGACTTCCCAGCGCATGTCAGCCTCCGATCCGCGGCGGGACGCCGCGCGTGGCTTTCTTCTCTTCCTGCTTGGCGAACGCCTCGCGTGCCAGTTCGGCGACACCGGCGATCGAGCCGATCACGCCGCTGGCCTCCATCGGCATCAGCACCAGCTTCTGGTTCGGCGAGGTCGCAAGTTCCTTGAATGCTTCCACATACTTCTGCGCGATGAAGTAATTGATCGCCTGCACGTCGCCCTGGGCGATCGCCTCGGAGACCATCGTGGTCGCCTTGGCTTCCGCCTCGGCCAGGCGCTCGCGCGCTTCGGCATCGCGGAAGGCGGCTTCCTTGCGGCCTTCGGCTTCCAGCACGGTGGCCTGCTTTTCGCCCTCGGCGCGCAGGATCTCGGACTGGCGCGAGCCTTCGGCTTCCAGGATCTGCGCGCGCTTCTCGCGCTCGGCCTTCATCTGCCGCGCCATCGCGTCGAGCAGGTCGCGCGGCGGCTGGATGTCGCGGATCTCGATGCGGTTGACCTTCACGCCCCAGGGGTTGGTGGCATGGTCGACGACGCTCAGCAACTGGGCGTTGATCACCTCGCGCTGGCTGAGCGACTCATCCAGGTCCATCGAGCCGATCACGGTGCGGATGTTGGTCTGCACCAGGGCGATCATCGCCACTTCCAGGTTGGCAACCTCGTAGGCGGCCTTGGCGGCATCGAGCACCTGGAAGAACACCACGCCGTCCACGCGCACCGCGGCGTTGTCCTTGGTGATTACTTCCTGGCTGGGCACGTCCAGCACCTGCTCCATCATGTTCACCTTGCGGCCCACCCCGTACACGATCGGGATCAGGAAATGCAGGCCGGGCGACATGGTGTGGGTGTAGCGGCCGAAGCGCTCCACGGTCCATTCGTAGCCCTGCGGCACCATCCGCACGGCCTTGAACAGGATGACGACGGCCACGAAGGCCAGTACCAGCGAGAACAGCATGGTCGGAAACATCAGGTCACTCCCTTTCCCCGGAATCGTAGGTCCGAGTATAGCCACGCCGTCTTCACGCGACCGTAGGGGTTTTCCGCGGACCGGTGCCGATCCGGATCAGGCGGTGCGCGGGGCGAACATGATGACCATCATGCCGGCCAGGCACAGGCCGACGCCGAGCAGGTCCCACCGGCTGGGGCGGATGCCGTCGACCAGCCACAGCCACATCAGCGCGGTGCCGACGTAGACCCCGCCGTAGGCGGCATAGACCCGCCCGCTGGCGGTCGGGTGCAGGGTCAGCAGCCAGGCAAACACCGCCAGGCTGGCGGCGGCCGGCAGCAGCAGCCACGCGCTGCCGTCCCTGCGCAGCCACAGCCACGGCAGGTAGCAGCCGACGATCTCGGCCACCGCGGTCAGCACGAACAGCAGCAGCGTCTTCACGGCTTGGGCTCGTCCGCCTTGGCCTGCTGCCAGAGCGCTTCCTGCGCGTCCAGGTCGAGCGCGGCCATCGACTGCCCGGCGGCCTCGGCCTGGGCTTCCATCGCCCGGAAGCGGCGTTCGAACTTGTGGTTGGCCAGGCGCAGGGCGGCGCCCACGTCGACCTTGGCGTGACGGGCCAGATTGGCGCAGACGAACAGCAGGTCCCCGAGTTCTTCCTGCAGGCGCGCGTGGTTCTCCTCGACCGGGCCGCGCGCGAATTCCGCGGCAACCTCGTCCAGCTCCTCGCGCACCTTGTCCATCACCGGCGCCGGGCCCGGCCAGTCGAAACCGACCCGTGCCGCGCGCGCCTGCAGCTTCACCGCCCGCTGCCATTCCGGCAGGCCGCGCGAGATGCCGGCCAGCGCGGAGGTGTCGGTGTGGCCCTTGGCGGCACGCTCGGCGCGCTTGATCGCCTCCCAGTTGCTGTTGACGTCCTCGGCCCCCTCGACCTGGACCTGGGCGAACACGTGCGGATGGCGACGTTCCATCTTGTCGCTGATCGCGCGGGCGACGTCGGCGAACGCGAAGGCGCCCTGCTCCTGCGCCATCTGCGCGTGGAAGACCACCTGCAGCAGCAGGTCGCCCAGTTCGTCCTTGAGATCGTCCAGGTCGCCGCGGTCGATCGCATCGGCGACCTCGTAGGCTTCCTCGATCGTGTAGGGCGCGATGCTGGCGAAGTCCTGCTGCAGGTCCCAGGGGCAGCCCTGCAACGGATCGCGCAGGCGCGCCATGATGCCCAGCAGGCGGTCCAGTTCAGGGGTGGCAGGCATCGTTGCTCCAGTCAGGTCAGGCGGGCAGCCACGCGCGCCACGGCAGGCGGGTATCGCCCAGCGCGATGAAGTCACCGTTCAACAGGGTGTCGCGGCGGTTGTAACGGAACGGCTTGCCGGTCCCGGCCGAGAGCACCGCGCCACCGGCCGCGTGCAGCACGCATTGCCCGGCGGCGGTATCCCATTCGGAGGTCGGGCCCAGCCGCGGGTAGACGTCCAGCGTGCCTTCGGCCAGCCGGCAGAATTTGAGCGAGGAGCCCTGTGCAAGCACCTCGATATCGCCCATGCGGTCCAGCAGGGCCTGCGTCTGCGCGCTGCGATGCGAGCGGCTGGCCGCCACCCGCAGCGGTGCCGAAGCCGGCGTGCGGGTGCGCAGCACCGAATCGCGCATGCCGTCGCGGCGGTAGGCCAGCTCGCCGCGCATGGCGTGCCAGACCTGGCCGGTGGCCGGGGCCAGCACCACGCCGAATGCGGGCGCGCCCTGGTAGATCAGCGCGATGTTGACGCTGAACTCGTCGTTGCGTTTGACGAACTCACGGGTGCCATCCAGCGGATCGACCAGCCAATAAGCGCCCCAGTGCTGGCGGATCTCCCACGGCACCTGCGCCGATTCCTCGGAGAGGATCGGCAGCTCCGGGGTCAGCTGCGCCAGCCCGCGCTCGATCACCTGGTTGGCCCCGAGGTCGGCGGCGGTGACCGGGCTGTGGTCGGATTTGATCTCCACATCGAACGGCGTGGCGTACACCGCCATGATGGCGGCCGCTGCGTCCTGGGCGATGGCGATGACGGTTTCGCGCAGATCCGTCGTGAGTTTGATCATTCCTTCCGTCCCAGCCACTCGCGGGCGATGAACAGCGCCGCCAGCGATCGGCCTTCGGAGAAATCCTCGCGCAGCATCAACTGGTCCAGATCGGCCAGTTTCCACGGCACGACCTCCAACTCCTCCGGTTCATCGCCGACCAGGCGCTCGGGGTACAGATCGCGCGCCACCACCAGCCACGACTGGTGGCTCATGTAGGTCGGGGCCAGGGTCATCGCGCGCAGCACGTCGACCCGCCGGGCACCGTAACCGGCCTCTTCCTTCAATTCGCGGTCGGCCGCCTGTTCGGGCGTTTCGCCGGCGTCGATGCGGCCTTTCACCAGGCCCAGCTCGTAACGGTGCATGCCGGCGGCGTATTCACGCACCAGCAGCACGGTCTCGTCATCGAGCATCGGCACCACCACCACGGCGCCGTGGCCGCGGGTCACCAGCCGCTCGAAGCGGCGGCGTTCGCCGTTGGAAAACTCCAGATCCAGATGCTGGCGCTGGAACGGCCCGCTTTCCTCGTCCGTGATCTGGTGGATGATGGGCAGGCGACGGCTCATGCGAGCATCTCTAGAATGGGTACTGGTGAAAACGTGTTCATGAGCCCGAAATGCTAGCAGACCCAGCCCCCCTCACGCTGGCCGATCAGTGGCGGCAACGCGATCTGGCCGTGCTGTGGCACCCGTGCACGCAGATGCGCGAGCACCCCGACACCCTGCCCCTGCTGCCGATCGCCCGCGGCGAAGGCCCGTGGCTGATCGACCACGATGGCCATCGCTATCTGGATGCGGTGAGCAGTTGGTGGACCAATCTGTTCGGCCATGCGCAACCCCGCATCGGTGCGGCCATCGCCCAGCAGGCCACCCAGCTGGAACAGGTGATGCTGGCCGGCTTCAGCCACGAGCCGGCGGTACGGCTGGCCGAGCGCCTGCTGGCCATTGCCCCGCGCCAGGCCGGGCGCGATCCGCTGGCCAAGGTCTTCTATGCCGACAACGGCTCGGCCGGGGTCGAGGTGGCGCTGAAGATGGCGTTCCACTACTTCCGCAACCGCGGCGAGAACCACCGCACCCGCTTCGTCGCGCTGGAGAACGGCTACCACGGCGAAACCCTGGGCGCGCTGTCGGTCGGTGACATCCCGCTGTACCGACGCGTGTACGCCCCGTTGCTGACCGAGGCGCTGTTCGCGCCCTCGCCCGATGCCTACCTGGCCGAGCCGGGCCAGAGCGCCGCGCAGCGCGCGCACCAGGCCGCCGACGCGCTGGCCACATTGTTCGACCAGCATCCGGGCGAGATCTGCGCTGTGATCCTGGAGCCGCGCCTGCAGTGTGCCGGTGGCATGCGCATGTACGACCCGGTCTATCTGCAGCGTGCGCGCGAGCTGTGCGATGCCAACGGTGCGTTCCTGATCGCCGATGAGATCGCCACCGGTTTCGGCCGCACCGGCACGATGTTCGCCTGTGAGCAGGCCGGGGTGATGCCGGACCTGCTGTGCCTGTCCAAGGGCCTGACCGGCGGGTTCCTGCCGCTGTCGGCAGTGCTGGCCACGCAGGCCCTGTATGACGCCTTCCTCGATGATTCGCGCGAGCGCGCTTTCCTGCATTCGCACAGCTACACCGGCAATCCGCTGGCCTGTGCCGCCGCGCTGGCGACCCTGGACATCTTCGCCGGGGAGGACGTGATCGCGCGCAATCGCAGCACCGCCGAGGTGATGCGTACCTTGGCCGCACCGTTCGCCGACCACGCGCACGTCGCCGATGTGCGCCAGGCCGGGATGGTGGTGGCCTTCGAACTGACCCGCAATGGCGACAAGCGCACGCCGTTCCCGGCTGAGGCCCGGGTCGGGCTGCACGCCTACAAGGCTGCGCTCAAGCGCGGGGTGGTGCTGCGCCCGCTGGGCAATGTGCTGTATTGGATGCCGCCGTACTGCGTGGAGGATGAACACTTGGATCTGCTTGCCCTGACCACCCTGGCCGCCATCGACGAGGCCGTCGCATGCGCGTGACCCGCAGCCATATCGATCATCCGCTGGCGGTCGGGCAGACCCTGGCGCTGCCCGAGGACGCCGCCAACCATCTGGTCCGCGTGATGCGCCTGCGCGAAGGCGACGGCTGCGTGCTGTTCAACGGCGATGGCCAGGACTACAGCGCCACCCTGGTCACCGTAGGCAAGCGCGATGCGCAGGTGCGGATCGAGAGCGCCACCGCGCTGGACAACGAATCGCCGCTGCACATCACCCTGCTGCAGGGCATCGCCCGCGGCGAGAAGATGGACCTGATCCTGCAGAAGGCCACGGAGCTGGGCGTGCAGGCCTTCGTGCCGGTCAATGCCGAGCGCACCGAAGTGAAGCTGGATGCGGCCCGCGCGGAGAAGCGCCTGGCGCACTGGCACAGCGTGGTGGTCTCGGCCTGCGGTCAGTCCGGCCGCGCCCGCGTGCCCAGCGTGGCCGCGCCACAATCGCTCCAGGACGCCGCCAATGGGGTCGCGGCCGAGGCATTGAAGTTGACCCTGGATCCGCAAGGCGAGCACCGCTTGTCCACCCTGTCAGCGGCACCGGGCGGCGTGGTGATCGCGATCGGCCCGGAAGGCGGCTGGTCGCCGCGTGACCGCCAGGCGCTGGCCGCAGCGGGCTTCCAGGGCTTGCAGCTGGGCCCGCGCGTGCTGCGCACCGAGACCGCGGGTCTGGCCGCCATCGCCGCCGTGCAGGCGCGTTTGGGCGATCTGGGCTGAAGCAGAAACGGGGACGGAGGTAGTTAATCGGCACGATTAACTACCTCCGTCCCTGTTTTTTTCACCCCGCGACGGGGAAGGCCTCGTCAAGCGCCGCTTCCAGCGCATCCAGATCGGGCAGCAGCGCGCTCTGCTCACCCAGCAGCACGCGCATGTGCACGCCCTGCGGCAGGGTGTCCTCGGAGGCATCAGCCAGCAGCCCGTCGCGCGGCACCGCGATCAGCTGCGGGAAGGTCTGGGTCAGCAGGGCGAAGTACGGTCGGCGGGGATTACCCCCCAGCGCCTTGAGCACCACCACCTTGTTGTTGGCCACCACCGGCTCGTCGCCCTGCCCGGACAACCGGGCGAACGACAGCAGCGGGACGTCCCAGCCGTGCCAGGCGATCTGCCCGACCAGCCAGGCCGGTGCATCCGGGACGGTTTCGACCGGCACCTTGGACATCATTTCGGCCACGGTGGCGTTGGGCAGCAGCACGCGTTCGTGCCCGGCCTGGATCAGGACACCGCGGATTTCGTCGTTGCTGGCGTAACTCATGGAGATTCCTTCTAGGGTCCGCGGCGCTTACGCGTCCACGCCCCAGCGTTCGGCGATGGTGGCAGCGAGCTGCGGCGGTTCACCGGCATCCTGCCCGGCGACCACCACCGCACTGGCGGCGGTCGGGTCATAGCAGCCTTCACCCACCTGGCCGGCGACCCACGCACCGGCGGCCGCCAGGGCAAGGACTGCATCGACCTGGGCGGCGTCCGCACCACTGAGCAGGACCACGCCACTGTGCTGGGCCGGCAGTGCCGCGATCTGGACGCCGGCCGGGTCGGCGATGAAGTGCAGGCCGCCCTGGCGCAGGGCGATGCCGATGTCGTCGGGCAGGATATAGGCCTGCCCCGCCGCCACGGCCTGGGCATCCTCGGCCAGCAGCACCGGCAGCGCGGAAACGCGTGCCATCTGCTTGACCAGATTGCCGTAACGGCCACCGTCCAGGCGCATATGCACCAGGACCGCGGTCGTCAGCGTCGCGGGCAGCGCGGCCAGGAGGCGGCGCAGCGCATCCGGCCCACCGATACCGGCCAACACCAGCACCGCGCCGGGACAGCCACCGTCGGGACCGGCCTCGGGTTCAAGCTCGACCAGTGACAGACGCTCGGTGTCGAAACGCTCCGGCTCCAGCGCCGGCCCGCTGGCCGACGATGCGGTGGCGACGACGGCATCCTCCTCGACCAGCGACCAGCGGCTGTGATCGCCGATCGACACGGCAGCCGCAGCCGGCGGCGCCGAGGCAGGGATCGGTGGAATCGGTACGTCGACCGGATCGACGTCCACAGGCTGCAGCGCGGCCAATGCCTCTTCCAGTGAGACCGGCTCGCTCAGCTCCGCCGGCACCTGGTACAGGCCATCGGCAGGCACGTCGGACGCCGCATCCTCCGCTTCGCGCAGATGGAACTCCAACGGCGCATCGGCGTGCAGCTGCGCCGGGGTGACCGGCAGGCCCGGTTCGGGCTGCAGTTGCTGATCCTGTTCCGAGCCCGGCGGCAGCACGTCCTGGTGACCGTGCAGCTTGGCCACCAGATGCCGCGCCCAGCGCTGCGCTTCCCAGCCGTCGCGGCGGGCGGCCAGCTCGGCTTCGTCGAAGATCAGGGTCAGCGAAGGCGAGCCCAGGACCGGATCCAGCCGTTCCAGTGCCTCTTCGATCGCCGGTTCCAGGGCGATCAGCACCGCGCCCGGATCAGCATCGCGCAGGGACTGCAGGTCGAGCGTGTTGGGATCGTCCTCCAGCACTACGCGCGCGCCGGCATGGGCGAGCGCCTCGCGCAGGCGGTCGCGCGCCGGCCCGGGGCGGGCCAGCAGGGCCACCGACAACAACGTAGGGGCGTCACTCGCGTGCACGGGCGATCCCCAGCAGGTCATACACGTTACGCATCAGATCCAGTTCCTGGTAAGGCTTGCCCAGGTAGCGCTGGACACCGAGTTCGAAGGCGCGTTGACGGTGCTTGTCGCCGCTGCGCGAGGTGATCATCACGATCGGCACGCCCTGGTAGCGCGGATCGGCGCGCATGACGCTGGCCAGCTCGTAGCCGTCCATGCGCGGCATTTCGATATCCAGCAGCATCAGGTCCGGCACGCGCTCCTCCAGCCGCTCCAAGGCTTCGATGCCGTCGCGGGCGACCGTCACCTCGAAGTTGTGGCGCTCCAGGATGCGACCGGTGACCTTGCGCATGGTCAGCGAATCGTCGACCACCATCACCAGCGGCACATCGCGATCGCTGACCTTGGCGGCGGCGGTGATCGGCTTGTGCGGGTTGGCCAGGTAACGGCGCACCAGCGGGGCGACGTCCAGGATCACCACCACGCGGCCATCGCCGGTGATGGTCGCACCGTAGATGCCGGGCACCGAGGCGATCTGCAGGCCCACCGGCTTGACCACGATTTCGCGGTTGCCCAGTACTTGGTCGATCGCCACGGCCACGCGCAGGTCGCCGGCGCGGACCAGCAGCAGCGGCACCTGGGCCTGGCCTTCGGCGCGGGCCTGGGCCTGGCCGATCAGCGTGCCCAGATCGTGCAGCGCGAATTCCTCGCCACCGTAGTGGTAGCCGCCGTTGGCGGTTTCGAAGCGCTCGCGCGAGATCCGGCCGATACCACTCACCGAGGCGACCGGCACCGCGAACGTGGTCTCGCCGATCTGCACGAACACGGCCTGGGTGACCGCCAGCGTCTGCGGCAGGCGCAGGGTGAAGGTGACGCCCTGGCCGCTGACCGAGTGGATGTCCACCGAGCCGCCCAGCTGGCGCACTTCGTTGTGCACCACGTCCATGCCCACGCCGCGGCCAGCCAGCTGGCTGACCTGGTCGGCGGTGCTGAATCCGGGCGAGAAGATCATCGCATCCAGCTCGGCATCGCCCAGCACGGCATCGGCGGCGATCAGGCCACGCTGTTCGGCGCGGCGACGGATCGCCGCGCGATCCAGCCCGGCGCCATCGTCGGCCACTTCCAGCACGATTTCCGAGCCTTCCCGGCGCAGGCGGATGGCGATCTCGCCCTCCTCCGGCTTGCCGGCGGCACGACGCTGTTCCGGGGTTTCCAGACCGTGCGCCACCGAGTTGCGCAGCATGTGTTCCAGCGGCGCGACCATGCGGTCGAGCACGTTGCGGTCCAGTTCGCCGTGGGTGCCTTCGAGGATGACGTGGACCTGCTTGCCGGTGTCCTGGCCGGCCTGGCGCACGACCCGGCGCAGGCGCGGCACGAGGCCATCGAACGGCACCATGCGCGCGCGCATCAGGCCATCCTGCAGTTCCGAACTGACGCGCGACTGCTGTTGCAGGAGCACGTCGTACTGGCGCGACAGATCGTCCAGCACGCCCTGCAGGCCGCCCAAGTCAGCCGCGGACTCGTTCAGCGCGCGGCTGAGCTGCTGCAGCGTGGAGAAGCGGTCCAGTTCCAGCGGATCGAATTTGTGGTCGACCTGTTCCTGCTCGCGCTGGTAACGGGCCACGATCTGCGCTTCGGTTTCCAGGTCCAGCCGGCGCAGCTGATCGCGCAGACGGGCATTGGTGCGGTCCAGTTCGCCCATGGCGCCGCGGAAGGCACCGAGCTGCTGTTCCAGGCGCGAACGGTAGATCGCCACTTCACCGGCGTGATTGACCAGGCGGTCGAGCAGATCGGCGCGCACGCGCACCTGCTCCTGCTGCGGCCGCGGCAGACCATCGTCTTCGCTGACGGTTTCCAGTGGCACCGGCGCCGACAGCGGCGCCGCCACGAGCGCGGCAATCGCCGCTTCGACCTGGGCATCACCGGACGGCAGCGCGGTGCCCACGGTCTCGTCCGGCTCGGGCGCGGCGCGACCCTGGGTGCGCTGCTCGAACGCCGCGATCAGGTCGTCCGGCATCGCCACGGTGCGGTGCTGGCCGGTACGGGTCAGCAGCTGGTGCAGGCGATCGAAGCCGCGTTCCAGCAGGTGCACGTCACTGCGGTCGATATCGGTCCGGTTGGCCGCGACGGCTTCCAGCAGCGACTCGATGCCATGGCCCAGGTCGCCGATCGGGTTGATCCCGGCCATGCGCGCACCGCCCTTGAGGGTGTGCAGATCCCGCTGCAGGCCGGCGATCACGTCGCGGTCCTGCGGCGCGGCGCGCAGCTCGCTGATCAGGCCATCGCAGTGGTCGAGCAGATCCTTGCCCTCCTCCACGAAGATATCGACCAGTTCCTGGTCCAGCTGGGTGAAATCGAGCGCGTCGCCCGGCGCTACGTCGTCGTTGTCCACGACATCGCCGGCGAGGGCATCGTCGTGCGCGGACCCCTGGGCGAGCGACGCGGCCGGCGCGTCTTCCAGCTCGAAGAAGCGGGACGGGGCGGCATCAGCGGTCGACCCGTCGGGCGCGTCGGACGCGGTGGCCTCGATCGCCTCGGCGAACGCATCGGCTTCGCCGGTGTTGTCGTCGGTGGCGTCCAGACCCAGTACACCTGTATCGGAGGCATCCGGCACATCGACGACGGTCAGACCATCGTCCACGGCCTGCTGTGCGTCCACCACCTCGCCAAACGCAGGTGGCGGCGGCAGGACCTCGTCCAGTGCCCGTGCGTCCTCGTCGTCGTCCTGCCCGGTGTCGCTCCAGCTGTCGTTGGCGGCGTCATCCACGGAGACCGCGTAGGCGCTGTCCGGTTCACGGACGGTGTCGGTGTTGGTGCTGGTGTTGGTGTCAGTCCCGAACTCGGCCTCACGCGTTGCTTCGGCTTGGACTTCGGCTTGGACTTCGGCTTCGGCTTCGGCTTCGGCTTCGGCTTCGACTTCGACTTCGACTTCGGCTTCGGCTTCGGTATCGGTATCGGACACGACCGGTGCAGCCGGTTCGGCGAGATGATCGAAGTAGCGCGAGAGATCCTCGGCGGAGGTCAGCTCGACCGACTCCAGACCCGCATGGACCGACGCCAGATCGGCGTCCTCGGGCTCGTCAGTCACCGCATCCAGCCTCTGCGGCGCGTCGCCCGCACGCACTGCGTCGGGCAGCGCGGCATCGGGCAGCTCTGCGTCGAAATAGGCTGACAGGTCATCGGTGCCGGTCAGCTCCATGGCGACCAGTGCATCCTCGTCGTCAGCCTGCGTGGTCGCGTGATCCGGCGCGATCACACTCAGTCCGTCGGCCTCGAGTTCGGCCTGCTGCACGTCGGTCCCGGCGGCATCGTCGGCGGTGGCGAGGACGGGCGCAGCATCGTCCGTCGGGGTGGCTTCGTCGGCTTCGTCGGCCTGTTCGGCCTGCTCAGCTTCGTCAGCCTGTTCGGCCTGCTCGGCTTCGTCAGCCCGTTCGGCCTGCTCGGCTTCGTCAGCCCGTTCGGCCCGCTCGGCTTCGTCAGCCTGTTCGGCATCCGCCCCTTCGGCGTACAGCGCGTCGTCGAGCAGGTCCAGATCGTCCTCGACCAAGGCCGGCCAGCGCGCTTCGGGCAGGGTATCCGCCAGGGCGACCAGGCGGGCAGCCAGGGCGTTCTGCACGGGCACGCGCGGTGCCTCGTCCTGCAGCGCCGCCATCGTGGTGGTGATCGCGGCACAGGTGTCGGCCAGCGCAACCATCCCGGCCGCATCCGGCAGCGCATCGGCGGCCAGCGAGCGCTTGATGTAGCTTTCCGCCGCGCCGGTGACGGCCGTGATCTCCGGCACGTCGGTCATCGCGAACGCGCCATTCATCGTGTGCACGGCGCGCAGCAGGCCATCGGTGACCGGCTGCGCGCCATCGGCGGCCGCATCCAGCCACGCCTGCAGCGTCGCCTGGTGCACCTCGACCTCGGCTTCCAGGATCTCGCGCAGGACGCTGTCGATATTGGCGGGGGTGCTCTCGACAACCGGCGCAGCCTCGGTCGCAGCGACCTCCTCTGCCGGCGTCGATACAGCCACCGCGGCAGCGCGCGGCAGCGGCACATGGAAGGTTTCTTCGCCGGCAGACACGCGATCGGCGATGCCCTGCATGGCCTGCAGATCGGCAGTGACACGGCTGCCATCGCGCAGCGCGGCATTGAGCTGCGGCAGCACGTCATAGGCCTGGCCGACCAGGGCGACCACGGCCGGCGAGGCCGGGCGGCTGCCGTCGAGCACGCGGTTGAGCATGCCCTCGATCTTCCAGCTGAACTCGCCCAGTGTGCGCGCACCGACCAGGCGGCCACTGCCCTTCAGGGTATGGAACACGCGGCGGATCGGGCGCAGGCGGTCCAGGTTGTCCGGCGCGATGCGCCAGGCCGGGAGCAGATTGCCCAGGTTCACCAGTTCTTCGTCGAACTCTTCGATGAAGACCTCGCGGATGTCCTGGTCGATGTTCTCGCCATCGTCTTCGAAGCCAGCCTCGATGCTGGTGTCCCCGGCGATCGTGGCGGCCGGCGGGTTGACCGCCGCAGCCGCGTTCACCGGAGCATCGATCGGCGCGCCTTCCGGGCGGAACTGCGCGGCCGCCGCATCCAGTTCGGCCAGGAACCGGGTGGAGGCATCGTCCAGTTCGATACGGCGGATCACCGCGTCCTGTACGGCCGGCGTCGGCAGCGTCGTCTCGACGGCGTCGGGGGCAGCGTCGATATCCGTGGCAAACGTGCTGCGGGGTGCTTCGGCGCTGTCTTCCGCGGCGGCGACCGGAATCTCCTGCAGGAAGGTCGGCAGTGCTTCGACATCCACCTCGCCCTGCGCGTAGGCAGCGGAATCTCTGCCCCCGGCGGTGGCCGCCTCGGTGTCGTCGATCTGCAGCGAGAGCACATCGTCGGCGTTGTGCAGATCCTCATCGAAGGTGAATTCGATCGGCTCGTCGCTCAGCGCCAGGGTGTCGTGCTCGGCGGCGACCGGATCGAATCCGTCGCCCGTCGCCACGAAGGCTGGCAGCGCCTCGGACGCGCGTGCCTCGTCGACGTGGGCACGTTCCGGTGGCGTCACGGCGGCATCATCCCCCGCAGCGTCTTCTTCCGCGACATCCGCCTGCGGGGCGGACGCCAGCGGCGACACGTCCCAAGTGGCACCGGCCGGTGCTTCGGCAATGACCGGGTCGAAATGGGCGAAGGTCGGCAGCGTCTCCACGTCGTCGCCGCCCGCCAGGGTCCACTGCGGTGCATCGGCGGCGACGGGGGCGGTGGAGGCATCGAACACCAGCGCCACCGGCGGCGGCGTCACCGGCGCGGCGACCGTCGGCGGCGGATCGAAAGTGAAGTCCGGCAGCGGCGGCGGCAGGTTGGCCGGGCGCGGAACCTCGGCCGTCACCCCAAGCGCGATCGGCTCGGGCGCAGGTGCGTCCCACGGCGTCAGCTCGACGGGTTCCGGCGCGACCGGCAGCGATTCCGGACCGGTCTCGGCACTCGGCTGGTTCGCGTCGGGCAGCGGCCAGTAACGCAGAGTTTCCAGGCTGCTGCGGGTGATGTCGAGAATCTCCTCGCGCCCCGGGCGGCGCTCGCGCAGGGCCTCGAGGTAGTACTCCAGGCTGGCCATGGCATCGGCCAGCGTGTCCAGCTGGCGACCGCTCGGCACGCGCTGCTTGTCCAGGAGTTCCACCGCGATGTACTGGCGCACGCCCTGCAGGTAATCGGCCGGGTCCGACAGATTGAGCATGCGCAGCGCACCGGCGACCTCGCCGAGCAGGCGCGGGACTTCCTGCAGTTCCTGGTGGCTCCAGTTGGTTTCGATGAAAGCGACGAAATGCTCGCGCGCGGCGGCGAAGTTGGCGATGGCTTCATGCGCCAGCACCTCCACCGTGCGCCGGTTTTCCACCGCACTGGGATCGTCTTCGCCACTGCCGCCGGCGCCCAGATGGGCGACCTGGTCGTCCAGCGAGGCATCCACGTAGAGCAGTGCACCGGCGATATCCAGCAGCAGGCTCTCGTCGATCTGCTGCTGCCCGTCCACCACCTCGCGCAGCGCGTCGCGCTGCTGCACGACCACGCCGCGGGCCACGCCCAGGCCCATCATGCCCAACGTGTCGGCGACCGCGCCCAGCTCGTTGACCTGGGTCTGCAGCTGCCCCGGCTCGCCACCGGTACGCAGGTGCAGGTCCAGCGCGTCCTTGATCCGCAGCAGCTCTTCCTTGACCGCGTTGCCGACGGTGTCCAGCAGTTCGCGGTTGCGACCGCTCAGGCTGCCGCGGGCGTGGTCGAGCTCGGCTTCGGTGGCACTCGCACTGTCCGGGGCGAAGGCGAACAGCACGCTTTCATTGATGCCCGGCAGGGCGCGCGCCGAACGGATGTCATTGAGCAGCGGCAGCAGCACGATCGGAATGTCCCGGTGGCCGTTCTGCAGGCGCTCCAGGTAGTCGGGCAGCAGCACGCTGCCGCGCATCAGCGTGGCGCAGGCTTCGTCACGGTCCGGCACTTCGCTGGCACCGATCGCGTTGGCCAGCTGCTCCAGCTCCTCGGCCACCATCGCCGGGGCGTACAGCTCGACCATGCGCAGGGTTCCCTGCACCTGGTGCAGGTAGCCGGCGCAGAAGCGCATGCGGCTGCCATCGGCAGGGTCTTCCACGTAGTACTCGACCTCGTTGCGCACCTGGCGCAGGGTCTCGTCCAGCTCCGGCTTGACCCAGCCCAGCGCGGCGTGGCTCATGGCATCGCGCAGCGTGCTCATGCCAGGTCTCCCGGCAGCTCGGCGCACATGGCGTGCGGTGATTTCTCGCGATGCATCATCTGCTTGTTCCTTCCCTCTCCGCCCTGCCCGCGGCTCACGCCGGCAGCTTGAAGTCGGCGACCGAGCGGCGCAGGTCGGCCGCCAGCTGTGCCAGGTGGCCGATCGACTCGGCGGTCTGTCCCGCGCCCTGCGAGGTCTGGCCGGTAATCTGACGGATCACGCCCATGGTGCGGGTGATGTCCGATGCCGCGGCCGACTGCTGCTGGGCAGCGATCGAGATGTTCTTGATGAGGTTGTTCAGTGCGTTGGAGACGCGCTCGATTTCGGTCAGGGCGGTACCGGCGTCTTCGGCCAGGCGCGCACCGGAGACCACTTCGGCGGTGGTCTGCTCCATCGAGCTGACCGCCTCATTGGTATCGGCCTGGATGGCCTGCACCAGGTTCTCGATCCGTCGGGTCGCACCGGAGGTGCGTTCTGCCAGGCGCTGCACTTCGTCGGCCACCACGGCGAAACCGCGGCCGGCCTCACCGGCCGACGCCGCCTGCACCGCGGCGTTCAACGCCAGGATGTTGGTCTGCTCGGAAATGTCGTTGATCAGTTCCACGATCGAGCCGATTTCCTGCGAGGACTCGCCCAGCCGCTTGATGCGCTTGGAGGTTTCCTGGATCTGGTCGCGGATCTGGTCCATGCCCTGGATCGTCTCGCGGACCACGCCGGCGCCTTCGGCGGCGATGATCACCGAGCGCTGCGCCACGTCGGCCGACTCGGCCGAGTTGCGCGAGACCTGCTCGATGCTCGAGGCGATTTCGCCGATCCGGTCCGACGCGGAGGTGATCTGGTTGGCCTGGTGGCCGGCCGCTTCGGCCAGCTGCATGGCGGTGGCCTGGGTTTCCTGGGTCGACACGGCAACCTTGGCCGAGGTGTCGTTGATCGTGGTCACCAGGTGGCGCAGTTCGTCCACGGCGTAGTTGATGGCGTCGGCGATGGCGCCGGTCATGTCCTCGGTCACCGAGGCCTTCACCGTCAGGTCGCCTTCACCCAGCGAGCTGATTTCATCCAGCAGCCGCATGATGGCCTGCTGGTTGCGGCTGTTGAACTCGACCTGGGTCTGGTAACGCAGCTCCTGCTCGCGCGAGCGGCTGCGCACGGTGCTGCCGACGAAGCCGACGATGGCGATCAGCGAGAACGCACCGGACACCACGCCCAGCCAGAAGTTCGGGAACAGGCGGGTGTCGCGCAGCGAGCCGAACGAGGAGAACGCCTCGAACAGCTTCTTGCTGTCGCGGAGCATGTCCGCCGAGCCACCGGTCAGGGCCGCGGCCGAGGACTGCGCCGAGAACAGCTGGCGCGAGCTGGCCAGGATCGCATCGGCGTCCTGCTTCATCGTGTCCCACTGCGTCTGCGACTGTTCCAGCGCGGCCAGCGCCGGGCCATTGCGGACCGCGGCGATGCCCAGTTCCTCGTTGCCGTTGCGCAGCGCATCGAGCACCTGGGTGAACACCACCGAATCGCGGGCGAGCGCATCACCCGCGGCCGCGGCATTGGCGCCACCGGCGCGCATTTCGGTCACGCGGCGGGCCATCGAGCCGACCACCACGACCTGCTGCAGGGCGTTGTAGAGCTGCGAGGACGGCGCGCCACTGGCCGACATCGCCCGCACCACTTCGTTCAGCTGTGCCTGCAGTGCGGGCACGCCATTGACGAAGTTGTTGGCGTTGCCGGCCAGGGCCAGTACCGCCGGTTCGCTGGCAACCAGCTGACCGGCGCTCTTGCCGAGCGGCTCCCAGGTCTTGATCAGCGTATTGAGCGGGCCGGCGACATTGGTCTCGGCGCCGTAGCGGCCCTGCAGGGCGCTGACGGTGCTTTCGATGTCGCTCTTGGTCAGCTTGAACGCGGTGAACGCCTGGGCGTTGCCCGAGACCGCTTCACGGCCCTGGTTGGCCAGCTGCTGCGAGAGCACCTGCAGGTTCGCGGCATCGGTGCTGGCACTGGCCAGGCGACTGCCCTGCCAGGTCGCCACGCCGGTGTTCACGCCGAACACGATCATCGACACGGCCAGCAGGCCGAGCCAGAAATTGGTGCCCACCGAGCCGAGCTTGCCGGCCTTGGCGGATTCCGAAGCAGTACTCATCGTTCAACCTCGATCTTCAATACGGAGAGACAGGCGCCTGCGGTCAGGCCGCGGCCTGCCTGAATTCGGGGGTACGCGACAGCAGCGACAGCGAGAACACGCCCCAGTCATGGCCATCGCCGTGGAAGGCACGGTCGATGAAATGCGCATAGCGGCCGGTGGCCAGATCGCCGGCGGCGATGTCCTGGTCCAGCTCGAAGCTGCGCTGGCCGAACAGTTCATCGATGGTCAGCGCCACGTCACCGCCGGCCTGGCGCATGATCAGCACGCGCTGGCCCTCCTGCTGCACGGTGCGCTCGCCTTCCAGGAAGCACTTCAGGTCCACCACCGGGAACAGGTTGCCGCGCAGGTTGCCCACGCCCAGCAGCCACGGCTGTGCGCCGGGCACCGGAGTGATCGGCGGCATCGGCACGATTTCCACCACCTCGCGGAAGTCCGAGACCAGCCGGCGCTTGCCGACCCGGTAACCGACGCCACGCCACAGGTCCTGCGAGAACTGCCGCTCGGGCAGCTGCACGGCATGGGCCAGGCTGCGCCGTTCGTAAGCCTGGAGGATGTCGAAAGGAGAGCGCATCAGACCACCAACTGGTTGATCCGCGCGATCAGTTCCTCCTCGCGCGGCGGCTTGACGATGTAGTCGGCCGCCCCCTGGCGCAGCCCCCACGCCTTGTCGGTTTCCATCGCCTTGGTGCTGACGATGACCACCGGGATGTGCTTGATGGCCGCATCGCGTGCCATCGCGCGGGTGGCCTGGAAGCCACTCATGCCCGGCAGGACCACGTCCATCAGCACCAGCTGCGGCGACTGCTCGCGCACGAGCTTGAGCCCGTCCTCGGCGTTGTCCGCTTCCAGGACTTCATGACCGGCCTTGGTCAACCACTGCGTGAACACCGCACGGTCGGTCGGTGAATCCTCGATCAGTACGATTCGAGCCATTGTGCCTTTCCCCCCTGGTCAGGCGTTGACGTATGTGCGGATGGCACCCAGCAGTTCTTCACGCGTGAATGGCTTGGTCAGGTACTGCTCCGAGCCGACGATGCGGCCGCGCGCCTTGTCGAACAGGCCGTCCTTGGACGACAGCATGATCACCGGCGTCGACTTGAACAGCTGGTTGCCCTTGATCAGCGCACAGGTCTGATACCCGTCCAGCCGCGGCATCATGATGTCCACGAAGATGATCTGCGGCTGTTGGTCGGCGATCTTGGCCAAGGCCTCGAAACCATCGGTCGCGGTCACCACCTCGCAGCCTTCCCGCTTCAGCAGGGTTTCCGCAGTCCTGCGGATGGTCTTCGAATCATCGATGACCATCACGCGCAGCCCTGCGAGTTCCCCACCCGCAGCCATGTATTCAGTCATTACCTTTCCCCAAGCGCGCGACGCTTGCCAGATCCCCGGCGTCGCTGCGAAAGCGTATCTATATCCCAATACCGCCGCGCGCTTCAAGCAGAGCCACCGCGGCCCCGCCGCCAGCGGCCCGGAAGGCGCCCGCCCCGCGCCGTTTGCGCAAACCCCGGCGTGGCCGGACACTGCGTTCCGGCCCCCGGGACGGGCATTGCCGGGCCATTGTCGCTACCATCATCGGCCTGCCCGCCAGGTTGCGACCATGCCGTTGAATGTCATCGTGGTGATGGACCCCATCGCCCATATCAAGATTGCCAAGGACACCACCTTCGCGATGCTGCTGGAAGCCCAGCGCCGTGGCCATGCCCTGCACTACGTCAGCCCCGGCGGGCTGGCCCTGCGCGACGGCCAGGCCATCGCCCGCACCGCGCCGCTGCAGGTGCGCGAGGACAAGAACGACTGGTTCACCCTGGGCGAGTTCAGCCAGACCGTCTTCGGCCCCGGCCAGGTCGTGCTGATGCGCAAGGACCCGCCGGTCGATGTCGAATTCATCTACGACACCCACGTGCTCAGCGTCGCCCAGCAGGCCGGTGCGATGGTGGTCAACGACCCGCAGGGCCTGCGCGACTACAACGAGAAGCTGGCTGCGCTGCTGTTCCCGCAGTGCTGCCCGCCGACCCTGGTCAGCCGCCGCAACGCCGACCTGAAGGCCTTCGTGCTCGAACACGGACAGGCCGTGCTCAAGCCACTGGACGGCATGGGCGGGCGCTCGATCTTCCGCAGCGGCACCGGCGACCCCAACCTCAACGTGATCCTGGAAACCCTGACCGACGGCGAGCGCACGCTGGCCCTGGCGCAGAAGTTCATTCCGGACATCACCGCCGGCGACAAGCGCATCCTGCTGGTCGATGGCGAGCCGGTCGACTACTGCCTGGCACGGATTCCGCAGGGCGATGAGTTCCGCGGCAACCTGGCCGCCGGCGGCCGCGGCGAAGGCCGCCCGCTGAGCGAGCGCGACCGCTGGATCGCCGCCCAGGTCGGGCCGGAAATGAAGCGCCGCGGCATGCGCTTCGTCGGCCTGGACGTGATCGGTGACTACCTGACCGAAGTCAACGTCACCAGCCCCACCTGCGTGCGCGAGCTGGATGCCCAGTTCGGGCTGAACATCGCCGGCACCCTGTTCGACGCGATCGAGGCCGGCCTGCCGCGATGAGCGCCAGCGTCGTCCCGGTGCCGACGTGGCAGGCGCGCGAATCCCAGCGGCTGGGCGCGACCCTGACGCTGTCGGTGCTCGTGCATGCGCTGCTGATCCTCGGCGTCGGTTTCGCGGTCAGCGACAGCGCGCCGCTGGTACCGACCCTGGATGTGATCTTCAGCCAGACCCAGACCCCGCTGACGCCCAAGCAGGCCGATTTCCTGGCCCAGGCCAACCAGCAGGGCGGTGGCGACCACGACAAGGCACAGCGCCCGCGCGACAACCAGGCCGGGATCGTGCCGCAGGTGCAGGCCGGGTTGTCGCCGGTACCGCAGCAGCGCCAGGAGGCCGCCAGCGTGCCGCCGCCGCAGACCCGCGTGGTCAACAGCCGCAATGGCACCAACACCATTGCCGAGGCGCAGCCGCAGCCGCTGCCGGAGCAGCCGCGCCCGGACGCACCGATGACCGCGCGCGAGCAGCGTGACGTGGAGATGGCGCGGCTGGCGGCCGAAGTACATCTGCGCTCGGCGCAGTACGCCAAGCGCCCGAACCGCAAGTTCGTCTCGGCCAGCACCCGCGAATATGCCTACGCCAATTATCTGCGCGCATGGGTCGACCGCGCCGAGCGGGTCGGTAATCTGAACTACCCCGATGAAGCCCGCGCCCGCCGGCTCGGCGGCCAGGTCGTGATCACGGTCGGCGTGCGCCGCGATGGCACGGTGGAGAGCGCGCGCATCCTGCAGTCCAGCGGTACGCCGTTGCTGGATGAAACCGCGCTGCGGGTGATCACCCTGGCCCAGCCGTTCCCACCGCTGCCCAAGACCGAGGATGCCATCGACATCCTGCAGGTGACCCGTACCTGGGTGTTCCTGCCGGGTGGCGAGCTGCGCGACGACCGCTGATCGGGCGCAGGGGGCAGCCACGCATGGCGTGGCTGGAGCGTTACCCGCTGACCTGCTTCACGAGGCGGCCTGCTTCGCGGCCCGCGCGGCCTGCTGTTCCACCAGGGTCAGCGCCACGTTGTCGCGCAGATAGGCCGGCTCCACCCGCTCCGGCGCCATGCCCTCGCCGCGCTGGAACGCGGGTACCGCCAGCGCCAGTACATCGGACGCACGCGGCAGGGCCAGCGCATCCACGCCGGTCAGCTGATCGGCCAGCCGCGTGGCCAGTACGCCCTCGGCCGCGCCGAAGCCGGTGCCGACGCCGAACCAGCGCGTGCCATCGGGCAGCGCCACGGCCTCCGGCGCACAGACGATTTCCTCGCCCTGCCGCTGCCACTGTCCGTCCACCCGGATGTGGCGCGCCGCGTACACCTCGCCCATCCGAGCATCGATGCTGGCCAACACGTGATCGGCCTCGGCCGGTGCGCGCAGTGCCAGCGCCTGCAGCGTGGAGACCGGGATCAGCGGGCGATCCAGCGCGAGCGCGATGCCCTGCGCAATCGCGATCGCCAGCCGCACGCCGGTGAACGCGCCCGGGCCACGCCCCAGCGCGATCGCGTCCAGCTGCGAACGCGCCACGCCCGCCTCGGCCAGCAGCGCCTCTGCCCAGGGCAGGCTCAGTTCGGCGTGGCGACGCGGAGCGATCTCGAAGCGCTCACTGACCTGCCCATCCACATACAGGGCAACGGAGCAGGCTTCGGTGGCGGTTTCAAAGGCGAGCAGTTTCATGGTGGTCAGAACAGGGAAGTGGGAAAGTCATCGGTGGCCTGCACGGCCTGCACCGGCTGCGCAGACGCAGCCGCAGCTGCGGGCGCGGGTCCAGCGACGGGCCATTGTGGCGCAAAGAAGGCCTGCACATCGCCCAGCGAGCGGGTGCGGCGGAAGGGGGGCAGCGAATCCAGGAAGATCCGCCCGTAGCCCCGGCTGAGCAGGCGCGGGTCGCACAGCACCAGCACGCCGCGATCGGTCTCGCTGCGGATCAAGCGGCCCACGCCCTGCTTGAGCGCGATCACCGCCTGCGGCAGCTGCTCGTCGCGGAACGGGTTCCCGCCGTCCCGGCGGATCGCATCCAGCCGCGCCTCGAACACCGGATCGTCCGGCGCGGCGAACGGCAGCTTGTCGATCACCACCACGCTCAGCGCATCACCGACCACGTCCACGCCTTCGCGGAAACTGGCCGAGCCCAGCAGCACCCCGTTGCCAGACTCGCGGAAGCGCTGCAGCAGGGTCGCGCGCGGCGCCTCACCCTGCACGAACAGCGGCCACGGGGCATCGCGCAGCGCCTCGGCCGCTTCGCGCAGCGCACGATGCGAGGCGAACAGCAGGAACGCACGACCGTGCGAGGCCTCCAGCACCGGTGTCAACGCGCGGATCAACGCGGTGCCGAAGCCGCGTGCGGCCGGGTCGGGCAGATCGGTCGGCAGATAGCACAGCGCCTGCCGGGCCCAGTCGAACGGGCTGGGCTGCAGCAGGCTGACCGGATCGTCCAGGCCCAGCCGCTGGGAAATGTGCTCGAACCCACCGTCCACGGTCAGCGTGGCCGAGGTGAACACCCAGGCCGCCATCGAGCGCTGCCGGTGCTCGCGCAGCGGGCCGGACACATCCATCGGCGTGCGCTGGCAACGGAAGCCACGCGGGGTCAGTTCATACCAGAGCACCTCGGCCGGCGTCGGTGCCTCGTCCGGATCGGTGTCGAAGTCCAGCATTGGTGCGTCGTCGCCGAGCCAGCGCGACAAGCGCGATACGGCTTCCATCGCACGCGCATGGCAGGCATCCAGGCCGGGCGATGCGTCACGCACGCCCGCCAGCGCATCGCGCAGCTGCACCAGCGTGCTCATCGCCGCATCGAAGCCATCGCGCACCTGCGGTACGGTCAGCGCACGCCACTGCGTGCCGCGCGGCGGCAGGCCCTCCATCGCCACGCGCAGGTCGCGCAGGGTCTGTTCGAGTGCGGCAGCCGGCTCCTGCAACGCGGCCTGTGCACCGGCCACGCTGCGGCTCTCGGCCAGGCAGTCGCGTGCCAGCTCCTGCCACGGGCGCATGCCGAAGCCTTCGCCGAAGAAGTTCGCGGCCAGCTCCGGCAGCTGATGCGCCTCGTCGATCACGAATGCCTGGGCGCCGGGCAGGATTTCGCCGAAGCCTTCCTGTTTGAGCGCCAGGTCGGCCAACAGCAGATGATGGTTGACCACCACCACGTCGGCGGCCTGCGCCCGCTGCCGGGCCTGCACGACAAAGCAGTCGTCCCAGAACGGGCACTCGGTGCCGAGGCAGTTATCGACCGTGGAGGTGACCATCGGGTACAGCGGCGAGTCTTCCGGCAGGGCCTCCAGCTCGGCCATGTCGCCGAACGTCGTGCGCCCGGACCAGGCGAGGATGCGCTGGAACTGCGCGACCTGCTCCGGCGAACTGAAGCGCGGTTCGCCGCGCGCCTGCTGCAGCCGATAGCGGCACAGGTAGTTGGCGCGCCCCTTCAACAGGGCGCTGCTGTGGCCCACGCCGAGCGCGGCACGCACGCGCGGCAGATCGCGGTGATACAGCTGGTCCTGCAGCGCGCGGGTACCGGTGGAGATGATGGTCTTCAGCCCGGACAGCAGTGCGGGCACCAGATAGGCATAGGTCTTGCCGGTGCCGGTGCCGGCTTCGGCCAGCAGGACGTCGCGCTGGTCGAACGCTTCGGCGATCGCCGCGGTCAGGCGCAGCTGGGCCGGGCGCGGAACGAAGGCATCGAGCTGGCTGGCGAGCGCCCCGCCCTCACTGAGGGCATCGCGGCTGGCGTGGGCAAGTTGGGACATGACGCAATGATAATGGGTGCCGGCCGATGCCCAGCGCTACGCCGTCACGCATCCGCCTGCATCGCCCACATCAATACCGCATGATCCCCGGCACCGTGCAGCCTTCCAGCTGGGCATGCGCCGACGCCGCGTTTTCTTTTTCACCGCGGGCCAGACGCGACTGTTCGATGGTCGCCCAATGGCGACGGCACAGCGGGCCGGTCTTCGAGCCCAGTTCGATGGACTTGCGCGCGAACGTTTCCGCTGCCGCCCAATCGCCCTGCAGCAGCGCGACCTCGGCGCGATCCTGCAGCACCGACGGATCCGAGGCCTTGATCGCCAGCGCCTGATCCAGCGCGGCCGCGGCGCCGGCCAGATCATTGGCCTGGCGGCGGGCGTGCGCGGCCTGGCGCAGGTCCTCCACTTCGCTGTCGCGCAGCGGCTGCACGGCCAGTTCCTTGTCGTCATTGCCGGCGGCGGCATCCACGGCGGCCAGGCGTTGGGCCGGCGTGGTGGTGTCGACCGGGGCCTTCACGACCGGTGGCGGCGTGACGCAGGCCGCCAGGGCCAGGCACAGCGTGGCAAGCGAAGCGGAACGGAGCAGGAATCGGGTGGTCATGCAGGCAGGCCTCGATCAGGGTTGACGCGCGGGGGTGGCGGCCGGTGCATTCTGCGCCGGTTCGGGGGCGGGCTCGGGCTTTTTCTCCAGGCCGAACCAGCTGCGCCAGCCACCGCCTTCACTCTGTTCGCCGCCCTCGCCTTCCGGCAACGCGCTCGGCGCGGTACACGGCACGTAGGCCGGGGTGTAGCCGACCACGAACGGGAAGCGACGCGCGCCCGGGCAGCTTTCATCGGTGGTGGCCGTGCCGCTGGCTTCCACGTACTGCCAGTCCAGGCCCTTGTTGCTCACCTTCAGCGGCGCGCTCGGCAGGCGCTGGAAGATGCCCGACCAGACCCGCATCGAGCCGGTGGCGCCATACAGCCCCGCCTGTTCGTTCTGGTCGTTGCCCATCCAGATCACCGCCAGATGGTCACCGGTGTAGCCGGCGTACCAGCTGTCGCGGCCGTCATTGGTGGTGCCGGTCTTGCCGGCCGGCTGCAGGCGGCCCAGGCCGTCCGCGTTGAGGCGCTGTGCGGTACCACTGGCCACGACCTGCTGCAGGCCGATGCTGATCAGGTTGGCGGCGATCGAGTCGCCTTCCTGCGCCGGCGCCGGCGTCTTGTCATAGCGCTTCATCAGCTTGCCCTGCGGGTCGAGCACGCCGCGCACCGCATGCAGCGGCTGGATTTCGCCACCGGAGGCCAGGAACTGGTACAGCTGGGCCATCGCGTAGGGGCTCTGGTCCGTGGAACCCAGGATCACCGCCGGATTGGGATCGGCCTTGAGACCGGCAAGGACATGGATCAACTGCGTGACCCGCTCCGGGCCGACCTGCATCCCGACCCGTACCGTGGCCTGGTTGTAGGAATGGGCCAGCGCATCGATCAGGCGGACGGTGCCGTGGCTGCGGTTGTCCGCATTGCCGGGCGACCACTTCTTGCCGCGGCTCAGCTGCACCGTCACCGGTGAATCGTCGACCCAGCTGGACAGCGAATAGCGGTCCGGCTGCGCCAGCGCCAGCAGGTACACGAACGGCTTGAGCAGCGAACCGACCGGTCGCTGGGCCTCGATGGCGCGGTTGAAACCGGGTTCGGAGACATCGCGGCTGCCGACCACGGCCAGCACGTCGCCGTTGTGCACGTCGGTCAGGACCAGGCCGGCCTGCAGTGCGGGACGACGCTTGCTCTCCAGCGATGTGATGGTCTTGGTGACCGCGCCTTCGGCATACGCCTGCGCCGACGGCGCCATGCCGGTCATGACGCTCAGGCCAGCGCCCTGCAGCACCGACTCGGGGTAATCGTGGCCGAGCTGGCGACGGACCAGATCCACGTACGCCGGGAAACGGTTGGCCGCGATCAGGCCCGGGGTCTTGGGCACGCCCAGCGGCGCATCGACCGCACGCTTGTACTCGGCATCGTCGATCAGGTTGGCTTCGCGCAGCTTGCCCAGCACGAAGTTGCGCCGGTCCAGCGCGCGTTCGGGGTTGCGGCGCGGGTCGTAATAGGACGGACCCTTGACCAGGCCGATCAACAGCGCGACGTGTTCGGTATTGAGCGAGGCGAGGTCGCGACCGAACCAGAACTCCGCGCCCGAGGACATGCCGTGGATCGCCTGGCTGCCGCGCTGGCCCAGGTACACCTGGTTGAGGTAGGCCTCCAGAATGGTGCGCTTGTCGTAGCGCGCCTCCATGATCAGCGCGTACAGCACCTCGTTGAACTTGCGGGTGACGGTCTGCTCTTTGCCGATCCCGAGCAGGCCGCTGCGGGCCAACTGCTGGGTCAGGGTCGAGGCGCCCTGGCGGCTCTGGCCACCGGAACGCACGGTCACCCAGATCGCGCGGGCGATGCCGCTCAGATCGATGCCGTGATGGCGGTTGAAGTCCTTGTCCTCCACCGCCTGCAGGCCGGTGACCAGCAGTTCGGGGGTCTCTTCGATCCGGACCAGCCGGCGCTCTTCCTGCTTCTGGCCATACAGCGTCGCGATCCGGGCCGGATCCAGGCGCGCGGCCTTCAGGGCCTTGCGGCTGTCGGGGTCGCGCAGCGAAGCGACCGACCCACCGGACAGGCTCAGCTCGACCCGGCGCGGGGCGACCCGGCCGTCGACGTCGTTGTAGCCGCGGCTGGAGATGACGAAGCGGCCGCCTTCCTGCGAATACGTGGCCGGCGATTTGCCGATCCCGTCATCGCGGTAGGCCGAGGCCGCCAGCTCTGTCTTGAGCGTGGCCGCATCCATCGCCACCCCGGGCGCCAGCGCCAGCGGGCGCGCATAGACCCGGGTGGGAATCTGCCAGCGCAGCTCGCCGAAGCGCTGGGTGACCTGTTGGTTCAGGTACACCGTATAGGGGATCAGGAAGCCCAGCCCGAGCGCGACAGCTGCCATGCCCCAGGTGATCAACCGGCGCCGCCACAGCGGGCCGCGGCTTTCGGTGTCGTCGTCGA
Organism: Stenotrophomonas sp. JAI102; assembly: GCF_013409105.1. NCBI lineage: Bacteria > Pseudomonadati > Pseudomonadota > Gammaproteobacteria > Lysobacterales > Lysobacteraceae > Stenotrophomonas > Stenotrophomonas sp. JAI102. The sequence goes on along the minus strand of NZ_JACCCI010000002.1, from coordinate 933,304 downwards.
ACTCGTCGATGTCGTCGGAATCGTAGCGTCGGGGCACGGGGATGCGAGAATATGAAGTCCGGCGAGTCTAACGCAGCCACCGCGAGCGGCGCGTTCTCCCGGGTTCCCCCGCTTAAGCTGGAGTTGCAACGGGATGTCGATGTCCTTGGCCGATGCTCGCTATTTCCTGAACCGCATGCTCGGCCTGTTCCGTCGCAGTCTGGCCAGCCTGCGGACCCGCGGCTGGCGCGCCACCTGGCAGCGGATCCGGGTCCACACCCAGGCCGTGCCGGCCCCGCGCGGCGCGCCGCTGTACCTGCCCGCGGCCACGCCGTTCGCGCCGTTCACGGTCCCGACCAGCGAACGCCCGGTGGTCAGCATCGTGATTCCGGTCTACAACCACGCCGCGCACACCCTCGCCTGCCTGCGGGCGCTGGCTGCCCATCCGCCGCAGGTCGACTGCGAGATCCTGGTGGTGGATGACGGCAGCAGCGACGAGACCACGGCCTGGATGCCGCGGATCGGCGGCCTGCGCTATGAAGTGCGGGCGGCCAACGGTGGCTTCATCGAGGCCTGCAACGACGGCGTCGCGCGCTCGCGCGGCCAGTACGTGGTGCTGCTCAACAACGACACCGTGCCGCAACCGGGCTGGCTCGACGCCCTGCTGGCCACCTTCGCACGGGTGCCGCGCGCAGGCCTGGTCGGCGCACAGCTGCTCTATCCCGACGGCCGCCTGCAGGAATCGGGCGGGGTGATCTTCCAGGACGGCAGCGGCTGGAGCTATGGCCGCTTCGAGTCGCCGGAGGATCCCCGCTACAGCGCGCTGCGCGATGCCGACTACTGCTCCGGCGCGGCACTGATGATCCCGCGCGCCCTGTGGGACGAACTCGGCGGCTTCGATCTGCGCTACAAGCCGGCCTACTACGAAGATACCGACCTGGCGTTCGCGGTCCGCGCCCGTGGCCACCGCGTGCTGGTGCAGCCGGCCAGCCGAGTGGTGCATGACGAAGGCACCAGCAACGGCACCGATACCGGCAGCGGGATCAAGGCGTACCAGGTCCGCAACCGCAGCGTGTTCGCGGCGAAGTGGGCCGAGGCACTGCAGGCGCAGCCCGCGGTGGGCAGCGTGCCCTCGCCGGCGCTGCTGCACCGCGCCCAGCGCCAGGTCCTGATCCTGGATGAGGAAGTGCCGCAGCCGGACCGCGATTCGGCCTCGCTGCGCCAGTACAACCTGATCCGGATGCTGCTCGACGACGGTATCCACGTGGTGTTCGTGCCGACCCGGCGCGAGCATGGCGGTGCGGCGACCGAGGCGCTGCAGGCGCTCGGCGTGGAGGTCTGGTACGCACCCTACCTGGTCGGCGTGGCGCCGTGGCTGCGCGCCAACGGTGGCCGCTTCGACGTGGCGATGATGGTGCGCTACCACGTCGCGCACGAGTGCCTGCCGCTGCTGCGCAGCTTCGCGCCGCAGGCCCGTACCGTGTTCGACACGGTCGACCTGCATTACCTGCGCGAGCGCCGCGGGGCCGAGATCGCCGGCGACGCCGGCCTGCTGCGCAACGCCGAGCGCACCCGTGCGCGCGAGCTGGCGGTGATGGAACAGGTGGATGTGACCGTGCTGGTCAGCGCCGCCGAACGCGAACAACTGCGTATCGATGCACCGACCGCCACGGTCGAACTGATCTCCAACCTGCATGAAGTGGCCGGGGCGGGCCCGGACTGGGCCGAGCGTCGGGACCTGGTGTTCGTCGGCGGCTTCCGCCATCCGCCGAACCTGGATGCGATGCAGTGGTTCATCGGCGACGTGTTCGCGCGCATACGCGCACAGCTGCCCGACATCCGTTTCCACTGCATCGGCGCGGCGGTGCCGGACACGCTGCGCGAACTCGCGGCGACCCAGCCGGGCGTGGAGATCCATGGCTTCGTGCCGGACGTGGTGCCGTACATGGACGGCGTGCGCATCGCGGTCGCACCGCTGCGCTTCGGCGCCGGGGTCAAGGGCAAGGTCAACCTGAGCATGGCGCATGGCCAGCCGGTGGTCGCCACGACCTGCGGCGTCGAAGGCATGCACCTGCGCGATGGCGAGGATGTGCTGGTCGCCGATGATGCCGGGGCGTTCGCGCAGGCCGTGGTCCGGCTCTACCAGGACGAAGCCCTGTGGCGTCGGCTTTCGACCGCCGGTCTGCAGAACATCGTGGACCACTTCTCGCTCGACGCCGCGCGCGGCACCGTGCAGCGGGTGTTCGGGGACTAAGCGCCTGCGCCACCGCCGGCGCTGCGCAGGCGCTCGGCGAACGCCGGCAGCTCGGGCAGGTCCGGCTGCCAACGGCGGGCCTGCAGCAGCGCCTGCTGCGCGAAGGCGATGTCCCCCGAGCCGAGGCGCTCGCTGCCGATGGCCAGCCAGCGCTGTGCCAGCCGACGCCGTGCGGCGGACTGGCCTGCCTCGTTGTTCGACAGCGTCTGCCAGGCGTCCAGGCAGGCGCCGGCCGCCAGCACACGGTTCTCGCGCAGGCGATCCTCGAAGCACTGCCGGCTTGCCGGCAGCAGACGCCGCGCCGCGGCACGCACCCGCGGATCCTGCGGCGCCACGCCCTGGGCTTCACGCAGGGCGTCATAGGCACTGCGTCCGGGCGGCTCGAGGAACTGGCCGCCGCGTTCCGCTTCCTCCAGGCGTGCGAGCAGGCGCTGCAGCGTGCGCTCGCGCTGCGCGCGCGGCACCGCCGGCGTCGTCAGTGCCGCCTGGGAACGGCGGGCCTGCTCGATCGCATGCCGCGCCGGCTCCAGCGCACGTGTGGACGCACCCAGTGTTTCAGCCGCCTGCACGGCCTGCGCGGCCTCGTCGAAGCGGAAGTTGCCAGCCAGCCGCGTCGCGCGCGCCAGCTGCGCATCAGCCACCTGCAGCTGGCCGCGGCGCGCGGCGGGATCGTCAGGCAACGCCGAGAGCACCGCGGCGAAGGCCTCCGCGGCGACGTCCAGCTTCTGCCGCCGTACCGCGGCCTCGCCCTCCCGCTGGCGGCGCTGCAGCGCATTGTTCACCGCCTCCTGGGTGGCGGGCAGATCGATATGCCCGGCATCGAACCCCCGGGCACTGCGCACCAGACCCGCCGCGCGTGCGACATCGCCGCGATCGGCGGCGGCGCGTGCCTGCTGCAACAAGTCCGAGAGGGCATCCTCGCGCCCTTCCAGCGCGCGCAGCTGGTTGGGCGACAGGGTGAGCACCTGCTGGAACAGTGGCAACGCGCTGTCCGGGCTGCCATCGAGTCGTTGCGCCTGCAGGGCCGCTTCGGCACGGCCGAGCAAGGCACCGATCCCCGCGCGTGCCTGGTCGTGTGCATGCAGTTGCTGCGCCACCGCGTCGGCATCGCGCTGCGGCACCTGCAACGCGCGCGCCAGCGCGAGCGCGGCCCTCGCAGCCGGCACGTCGCCACGGTCCAGTGCATCACGGGCCTGCTGGAGGGCGGCCTGGCCGGTGCGGGCCAGGCCGCTACGCGCCTGCAGGCGATCGTTGTCCAGCGCCAGGGCCGCCTGGAAGGACTCGCGTGCGCCGCTGCCATCGGCAGCACTCAATCGGCCCGCGGCCAGCGCGCGGTCGCCCTGGTCCAGCAGCTGTTCGATCTGCGGTTCGTTCCAGAACCAGTTGGCCAGCGGCCGGCGCAGCAATGCCAGGCCGACGAAGACCAGCACCGCGACCAGCAGGGCCCAGCGCCAGATGCGCCGGGCATGACGCGCCTGCACCCACCACCAGCGGCCCTCGCGGCGCACGCGTCGCAACGCCTCGTGGGCGGCCTCATGCCTGTCATCGTCCCGGCTCATGGCGCGAGCCTAGCGTGGGGCACGTGAGCTCAGCCTAGACGCCGGGCTTCGCTGACGCCGGGCAGCGCATCGAGCTTGCCCAGCAGGGTGGAGAGCTGCCCGTAGTCGCTGACCTTCAAACGCAGGCGCAGGTGCGCACGGCCGCTGTTGCGGACGTTGTCGCTGTGGATGTCCAGCACGTACGCATCTTCCTGCGCGATCAGGTTGGTGATGTCCTTGAGCAGCCAGCGCCGGTCGACCGCATCGACCACCACGTCCACTTCGTAGCCACCACCGGCCTGGCCCCACTCCACTGGCAGGATGCGCTGCGGACTGGCGGCCGCCAGCCGCGCCAGCGCGGCACAGTCGGTGCGGTGCACGGTCACGCCGCGCGCCCGCGTGAGGTAGCCCACGATCGGCTCACCGGCCACCGGCTGGCAGCAGCGCGCCAGCTGCACCAGCAGGTTGCCCACGCCCTGGACGGTGAAGTCGGCACTGCGCACGCTGTCGCGCCGCGCGGTCGGGCGTGGCAGGACCGGCGCGGCCGGCTGGCTGGCGGCGCGCTCGGCTTCCAGCAGCGTGCGGCTGACCTGGTTCGGCCCGGTATCGCCCAGCGCCACCTGGATGTACAGATCATCGACGCTGTCGGCGTGGAACTTCTTCACCGCGATGGCCAGGTCGGCGTGCTGCAGGCCGAGGCGCTTGAGTTCGCGCTCGAGCAGCTCGCGGCCGGCCAGCACGTTGCGCGCACGGTCCAGCTTGTGGAACCAGCCCCGCACCTTCTCGCGCGAGCGGTTGCTGGCCAGGAAACCGCTGGAGGCCAGCAGCCAGTCACGCCGGGGATCGGCTTCCTTGCCGGTCAGGATCTCGACCCGGTCGCCGCTGCGCAGGCGGTAGGTCAACGGCACGATGCGGCCATTGACCTTCGCGCCACGGCAGCGGTGCCCGACCATGGTGTGCACGTGGTAGGCGAAATCCAGCGGCGTGGCGCCCTGCGGCAGGTCCATCACCTCGTCCTTGGGGCTGAGCGCGTAGACCCGGTCCTCGGTCAGCTCGGCGTCGAGCGCGCCGGCCAGTTCGCCGCCATGCCCTTCCTGGGAGTGCTCCAGCAGCTGGCGCATCCAGGTGATCTTGCGGTCGAAGGCTTTCTCCGCGCCCTTGCTGCCTTCCTTGTAGCGCCAGTGCGCGGCCACGCCGAGCTCGGCCTGGGCGTGCATGTCGTGGGTGCGGATCTGCACTTCGATGGTGCGCCCTTCCGGGCCGACCACGGCGGTATGCAGCGAGCGGTAGTCGTTGGCCTTCGGCCGGGCGATGTAATCGTCGAACTCGCTCGGCACCGGCGCCCACAGCGCATGCACCACGCCCAGCGCGGCGTAGCAGGCAGCCACGTCGTCGACCATCACGCGCACGGCGCGGATGTCGTAGAGCTGCTCGAAGGCCAGCCGCTTCTTCTGCATCTTCCGCCAGATGCTGTAGATGTGCTTCGGGCGACCGCTGACCTCGGCGCGGATGCCCTGGGCCATCAGCTCACGCGACAGCGCTTTCTTGACGCCCTCGACATACCGCTCGCGGGCCAGCCGGGTTTCGTCGACCTCGCGGGCGATGCGGCGGTAGGTGTCCGGTTCCAGGTGGCGGAACGCCAGGTCTTCCAGTTCCCACTTCAGCTGCCAGATGCCGAGCCGGTTGGCCAGCGGCGCGTGGATGTCGCGGGTGAGCTGGGCGAGTGCGCGCCGCTCTTCCGCGGGCAGCCGATCAGCCCCGCGCATGCGGGCCAACTGGCGGGCAAGCAGGATCGGCACCACGCGCAGATCGCGGATGATGGACAGCAGCAGGCGACGCAGGCCTTCGCTGTTGCGCCCGGCCTCGCGCCCGGCGTGCAGCGCCCAGACCTGATCGGCGGCGTCCAGGCCGTCGAGCAGGCCGACCACCACCGGTTTGAGCGCGCCGACCGGCAACGCGTCCAGCCCGGCGCGCAGCCACGGCAAATCGAACAACAGCGTGGCCAGCAATGCCGACTCGTCGGCCGACAGCAACGACAGCGCATCCAGGGTATCGGCCAGCACCGACCAGCCCGCGCGCATCTCCAGATCGGCCTCGGGCTGTTGCCAGCGCTGCAGCAACGCGTCGCGCAGTTCAGCCGGCAGCGAAGCCACCGAGGGTCGGTTCAACAAGGCATCCAGGCCAGGGGCAGAAGCGCGGTTCACAGCATCGTACAGACAAGACAGAGGCCACCTACACTAGCGCCGCAGCGCCCAACCGACAATCGCCGCCACCGGCATGTGCACATGCCCGGGCGCTGGCACTACACTGCGGCCATCCCTAGGAGAGACCCTGCCATGCGCTATTCCCGTCTGCGGTTGTTGGCCTGTGCGGCCGTTCTGATGAGTCTTTCGCTGCCGGCCCTGGCCCAGCGCGTGGTCGATGGCGATCTCCAGCAGCAGATGTCGGCGGCCGAGTTCAAGGCGGCCGGGCTGGAGAAGCTCACGCCGCAGGAACTGGCCCAGCTCAACAACTGGCTGCAGGGCAAGGTCGCCGCACTCGCCGCGACTGCGCGCGAAGAAGCCCGCGAGGAGGGTCGCCAGGAAGTCATCGTGAAGAACCGCGGCTTCCACGATTTCGGCAGCAACGATCCGATCGAAACCAACATCACCGACGAGTTCCGCGGCTTTGCCAAGGGCCGCCGGTATGTACTGGCCAACAAGCAGGAATGGGAACAGACCGACGAGGCGACCTTGAGCGGGGTGCGCAAAACCGCCCCGAAGGTCATCATCAATCCGGGCCTGGTCGGCGTGTGGTACATGAAGGTCGACGGCTACAACACCCGCGCCAAGGTCCGCCGCGTCAAGTAATCCCCGCGCCCCGTGCCACCTCGGCACGGGGCGTTGGCCGGATCAGGCGGCCTGCAGCGCAGCCACGCGCTGGGCCAGTTTCTTGGCCGATATGCCGGTCCTGGCACCCAGCTCCTGGGCGAACAGCGAGACCCGCAACTCTTCCAGATCCCAACGCAGGTCCTGCCACTGCGGCCGCGCGCGCAATCCGCGCGCTTCGGCCTGCGCCAGGGCATCGACGAACGGACGCAGCTCCAGCATCCGCGCCTGATCGCGCGGCGGATCGCGCTTGGCGCGCTCGGTCCGCAGGATCATCGCGCGCAGATAGCGCGGGTACTGCGCCAGGGCATCGGCCGGCGTTTCACGCAGGAACCCGGGATGGACCAGGCCGGCAAGCTGCTGTTCCATGTCGTCCAGGTTGCCACGCGCCCAGCCCATCAGCGGCGCTTCCAGTTGCGGTTTGAGCTCGGCCACGTGCGCCAGGATGTTCTCGGCCAGCTTCAGGCGCGCCATCGCCTCGCCGAACAACGCCTTGCCTGCCTCCGCACTGCGCTTGGCGAACGCAGCCGGATCGCGGATATCGCCCAGGCCCTCGGCGAGCACGGCATTCATCGCCGCATCGACGAGATCGCCACGCAGGCGCTCCTGCGATTCGATCGCGGCATACAGCAGGCCGGTCTTGGGCGGCACCGGCAACTGCTTGCGCGCCTGTTTGGCCTTGTCGGCCAGCGCGATCTCCAGCAGGCGACGCACGCCGCGCGGATGCTGTTCCAGCGCCTCGTTGCGGTCGGCGAAGATCTTCAACGCGGCGGTTTCGCCCTGGTCCACCAGCGCCGGGTAGGCCGGCACGCCGGCTTCGCCGGGCACCTGCAGCGGGATGGGGCTGGCGGGAAAATCGCGCAGTCCCTCCGCCGCCAGCGCGCGCCCGGCGCGTGCGGCAAAGGCATCACCGGCCTTCGCCCCGAAGCGCGCACGCAGCGCGTCCAGATCGCGCGAGGTCGCCAGCACCTTGCCGTCCGCATCGCGCAGGCGCAGGTTCATGCGCAGGTGCGCCTCCAGCGAGGCTTCGTCGAAATCCGTGGCGGCCAGCTTGGCACCGGTGGCACGCGACAGGAACCGCGCCAGTTCGCCCCGGATGTCATCGGCGGTCGGTTCGGCGAACGCCTCGGCAAACGCACGACCGAAATCCGGTGCCGGCACGTAGTTGCGTCGCATCGCCTTGGGCAGGCTGCGGATCAACGCGGCGGCTTTGTCCGCGACGAAGCCGGGGGCCAGCCACGACAGGCGCGCCGGGTCCAGCGCGTTGAGCAGATGCAGCGGCACCTCCAGGGTCACGCCATCTTCGTCGGCGCCCGGCTCGAAGGTGTAGTGCAGCGGCAACCGTGCGTCGCCCAGCGGCAGGTAAGTGGGATAGCGCTCTGCATCGCTGCCTTCGCCCGGCAGCAGATCGGCCAGCGTCCATGACAGCGCGCGGCGTTTCTCCGGCGCCAGTGCCTTCCACCAGGTATCCAGGCCCATCGCCGAATGGATCTCGGCCGGAATCCGGTCCAGGTACCAGCGCGCCTGCCAGCCTTCATCGGCGACGATGCCGGCGCGGCGCAGCTTGGCTTCCTCTTCGCGCGCCTGCTCCAGTACCTTGAGGTTGTCGGCGACGAAGCCGGCGCGGGTGTTGATCTCACCGGTCACCAAGGCCTGCCGCACGAAGATGTCGTGCGCCTCGCCCGGCGCGATGCGGCCGTAGTGCACTGGCTTCTTCGGTGCCAGCACCAGCCCGAACAGACTGATCTGCTCCGAGGCCAGCACCTGGCCCTGCGCGCGCGACCAGTGCGGGTCGAAGTGCTTGCGCAGCAGCAGGTGCGGCAGTTCGTTGATCACCCAGTCCGGCTCGATCGCGGCATTGGTCAGGCCCCAGATTTTCTGGGTGTCCAGCAGCGTCGCGGTCAACAGCCACGGCGGCGGCCGCTTGGCCAGGCTCGAGCCCGGGAACGGCAGGAAACGGCGCTGGCGCGGCGCCAGGAAGTCGCCCTTCTCGCTGCGGTGGCCGATCTGCGTGGGCAGGCCGGCGATCAGCGCGCGGTGCAGGGTCTGGTAGGCGGCGGCACGCACTTTATCGCTGAAGGCGTTGCGCGCCTCGGTGTCGGCACCCTTGACCGATGCCGGCGTGCTCTCCACGGGCGCCGGCTCGGATTTCCCTTCGCGGGCCAGGCGCGCGGCACGGTGCTGCTGACCGCGCGTCGCCTTGATCTTCGCCTCGTCATCGCGCGCCTGTGCAGGCGCGGACGAACCGGCCAGCAGAGGTGCCAGAGAGGTCTCGGCCGCTTCTTCCGTCCAGCCCAGCTCCTCGCACAGCACGCGCAGCTGGCGATGCAGTTCACGCCACTCGCGCATGCGCAGGAAGCCGAGGAAATGCCGCCCGCACCAGTCGCGCAGCTTGGACTGGGTCAGGTCTTCGTGGGCCTGGCGGTAGCCGTCCCACAGGCGCAGCACGCCGACGAATTCCGAGCGGCCATCGGCGAACAGCGCATGCGCGTTGTCGGCGGCGGCGCGCGCTTCCGGCGGGCGCTCGCGCGGGTCCTGGATGCCCAGGAACGAGGCGATCACCAGCATCGGCCGGAGGCAGCCCTGGGCCTGCGCGGCCACCAGCATGCGGGCCAGTTTGACGTCCACCGGCAAGCGCGCCATCTGGCGGCCGATCGGTGTCAGGCGGCGCTCCGCATCGACCGCGCCCAGCTCACCCAGCTGCTGCCAGCCATCGGCGATGGCACGCTCGTCCGGTGCTTCCAGGAACGGGAAATCCTCGATCCTGCCAAGCCCGAGCTGCAGCATCCGCAGGATCACGCCGGACAGGCTGGAGCGGCGGATTTCCGGATCGGTGAATTCCGGGCGTGACTGGAAATCCGCCTCGGAATACAGCCGGTAGCAGATGCCCTCGGACACACGACCGCAACGGCCCTTGCGCTGGTTGGCGCTGGCCTGCGAGACCGCCTCGATGTGCAGCCGATCCAGCTTCTGCCGCGGGCTGTACCGCTTGATGCGCGCGAAACCCGGGTCGATGACATAGCGGATGCGCGGCACCGTCAGCGAGGTCTCCGCGACATTGGTGGCCAGCACGATGCGCCGGTTGGCGCCCGGGTTGAAGACCAGATCCTGATCCTTCACCGACAGCCGCGCATACAGCGGCAGCACGTCGGTCCCACGGTATTTGCGCCGCTCCAGCGACTGGTGCGCATCGCGGATTTCGCGCTCGCCCGGGAAGAACAGCAGGATGTCGCCACGCGGGTCGATGCGGGTGATTTCATCCACCGCCGCGACCACCGCATCATTCACGGTGCGCTCGCCATCGCGGCCGCCCTCGGCCTCACCACCGCCCTCGCCTTCCAGCGGGCGGTAACGCACCTCCACCGGGAAGGTACGGCCTTCCACGCTGATCACCGGCGCATCGCCGAAATGCTGGGCGAAGCGCGAGGTGTCGATGGTCGCCGAGGTGACGATCAGCTTCAGGTCCGGGCGCTTCTTCAGGAGCTGCTTGAGATAGCCGAGCAGGAAATCGATGTTGAGGCTGCGTTCGTGCGCCTCGTCGACGATGATCGTGTCGTAGTTGGACAGCCAGCGATCACTGCTGATCTCGGCCAGCAGGATGCCGTCGGTCATGAACTTGATGCGGGTATCGTCACCGACGCGATCGGTGAAGCGCACCTGGTAGCCAACCGTGGTCCCGAGTTCGGACTGCAGTTCCTGCGCGACGCGGGTCGCCACCGCACGTGCGGCAATCCGTCGCGGCTGGGTGCAGCCGATCATGCCGGCCGTGCCGCGGCCGGCGGCCAGGCACAGTTTGGGCAGCTGGGTGGTCTTGCCCGAGCCGGTCTCACCGGCGATCACCACGACCTGGTGGTCGCGGATCAGCGCGGTGATGGCCTCGGCTTCACGCGCAATCGGCAGTTGATCGTCCAGAGTGATGGTCGGCTGATTCAGCGCGCGCGTTTCGCGGCGCTGCACGGACGCCTGCAAGGCCTGCTCGAACGCCGCCGCCAGACCCGCATCTGCCGGTTTGGCCCGCCAACGCGAGAGCATCCCCAGCAAACGACCGCGGTCGCGGCTCATGGCCCCGTTGATCGCGGCCTGCTGCTGGGCCAGGCGTGCTGCATGTGGTTTTTCGATAGCGCTCATCAATCGATTCGTTTAGAACTTTTGTTTACTACTGAAAGGGTAGTCTGATCTATTGTGAAGGCCATCCGATTCATCCCATCCATAAGGAGTTCTCCCATGGCGAAGACGACCAAGACCCCGGCAAAGACCAAGACGGCCAAGCAGAAGCTCGGCGCGGCGGCCCCATCGGCCCCGAACATCGATATCGGGATCAAGGAGGGCGATCGCAAGAAGATCGCCGATGGACTGTCGGCGTTCCAGGCAGATGCGTTCACGCTCTACCTGAAGACCCACAACTTCCATTGGAACGTGACCGGGTCGATGTTCAATTCCCTGCACATCATGTTCGAGACCCAGTACACCGAACAGTGGGCGGCCCTGGATGACGTGGCTGAACGCATCCGTGCACTGGGCTTCAACGCCCCGGGCTCCTACCGCGAGTTCGCGGCCCTGACCTCGATCGCCGAGGAGCCGGGCCTGACCGACAGCGCGGACTGGCGTGAAATGGTACGCCAGTTGGTCACCGCCAACGAGGCGGTGTGCCGGACGGCGCGCAAAGTGCTGGACGTGGCCGACGATGCGGACGATGCGCCGACCGAGGATCTGATGACCCAGCGCCTGCAGACCCACGAAAAGTACGCCTGGATGCTGCGTTCGCTGCTGCAGTAAGGGTTGGTTTTTTTGGTGGGCTTTGCTGACTGAAAGCAACGTCAAAGGCGAAGGCAAAGGCACTGGCTGCCGGGGTCTCCGTGTTGGCGAGCGGGGGCCAGACCCTGCCGGGACGCGCCGTAAACCCATCCCTGGGGGCTCGTGGGCGCCTTGCTCGTTTGTGCAATCCTGCACAAACGGCAAGACCGGGGTTGGGCATCCTGCCCAACCCGTCCGGCGCATGCGCCGGACACTTGCCGCCCTGGCGGTCCCGCCAGGGCCCGGCCCCCACTCGCCAGACTGATCTGGATGGACGGTGGGGCAAGCCAAAGCAACCCGCCGCAAGTAGCCACATCACCCCGTCGAGATGCAACGTCGAGATGCAACAGGCAACAACCCACAGGCGCCGATTGGCGCCTGTGTGCGTTTGACCCGCGCTCGACTGGCTCTGACTGGCTCTGACTGGCTCTCGACTGGCTCTCGACTGGCTCTCCTCCGGACACCAGCCAAGTGTCGACGGCGCGGTGTGGGTGGGTCTGCAGGACCGTTGGGGCGGCATGGATGCCGCCCACGAGCCCCCAAGGATGGGTTCACGGCGGGTCCAGCAGACCCACCCACACCGCGCCAAACCCGTAAGACGGAACGCCCGGCGCTTTGAGCCTCTGCCTTTGAGGGGTTGAGGCTTTGAAGCTTTAAGGCCTTGGCGCCCGGCTTCCCTACACTCCGACCCGGCATCAGAGGACACGGCCCGTAGCCCGGGCAAGGTAAACTAGCGCGATGTCTTCCCGCCCCGCGCACGACCTGCTCAGCCGCATCTTTGGTTACGACGAATTCCGCGGTCCGCAGCAGGCGATCGTCGAACATGTCGCCGCCGGCAATGACGCGCTCGTCCTCATGCCCACCGGCGGCGGCAAATCGCTCTGCTACCAGGTGCCCTCCCTGCTCCGCGACGGCACCGGCATCGTCATCTCGCCGCTGATCGCCTTGATGCAGGATCAGGTCGAAGCCCTGCGCCAGCTCGGCGTCCGCGCCGAATACCTCAACTCCACCCTCGATGGCGACACCGCCGCACGGGTCGAGCGCGAACTCCTCGCCGGCGAACTGGACATGCTCTATGTCGCCCCCGAGCGCCTGCTTACCGGCCGCTTCCTCTCCCTGCTCTCGCGCAGCAGGATCGCCCTGTTCGCCATCGACGAAGCCCATTGCGTCTCGCAGTGGGGCCACGACTTCCGCCCCGAATACCGCCAGCTCACCGTCCTGCACGAACGCTGGCCCGATGTCCCGCGCATCGCGCTGACCGCCACCGCCGATCCGCCCACCCAGCGCGAAATCGCCGAACGCCTGGACCTCACCAACGCCCAGCACTTCGTCAGCTCCTTCGACCGCCCCAACATCCGCTACACCGTCGTCCAGAAAGACAACGCCAAGCGCCAGCTGCTGGACTTCCTCAAGGTCCACCGCCAGGAAGCCGGTATCGTCTACTGCATGTCGCGGCGCAAGGTCGAAGAAACCGCCGAGTTCCTGTGCAAGGAGGGCATGAACGCCCTGCCCTACCACGCCGGCCTGCCGGCCGAGGTGCGCGCCGCCAATCAGCGCCGCTTCCTGCGCGAGGACGGCATCGTCATGTGCGCCACCATCGCCTTCGGCATGGGCATCGACAAACCCGACGTGCGCTTCGTCGCGCATACCGACCTGCCCAAATCGATGGAAGGCTACTACCAGGAAACCGGTCGCGCGGGGCGCGATGGCGAGCCTGCCGAAGCCTGGCTCTGCTACGGGCTGGGCGACGTGGTGCTGCTCAAGCAGATGATCGAACAGTCCGAAGCCGGCGAAGACCGCAAAACGCTGGAACGGTCCAAGCTCGACCACCTGCTCGGCTACTGCGAATCCATGCAGTGCCGCCGCCAGGTCCTGCTGGCCGGGTTCGGCGAGACCTACCCCCAGCCCTGCGGCAACTGCGACAACTGCCTGCTGCCGCCGGATGCATGGGATGCCAGCGTTGCCGCCCAGAAGGCGCTGAGCTGCGTCTACCGCAGTGGCCAGCGCTTCGGCGTCGGCCACCTGATCGACATCCTGCGCGGCGGCGACAACGAGAAGGTGCGCCAGTTCGGGCATACCGAACTGAGCACCTACGGCATCGGCAAGGATCTCGACGCCCGCACCTGGCGCAGCGTGTTCCGCCAGCTGGTCGCCTCCAGCCTGCTCGAAGTGGACAGCAGCGCCTATGGCGGCCTGCGCCTGACCGATGGCAGCCGTGAAGTGCTCAAAGGCCAGCGCAAGGTCATGATGCGCCGCGAGACCCCCAAGGCAGCCCGTGAGCGCGACCGCAGCGGCCAGCGCACGGGCCTGTCGGTACTGCCGCAGGACCTGGCTCTGTTCAACGCGCTGCGCGGCCTGCGCGCCGAACTCGCCCGCGAACAGAACGTCCCGGCCTTCGTGATCTTCCACGACAGCACCCTGCGCAACATCGCCGAACAGCGCCCCACCAGCGTCGATGCGCTGGGTCGGGTCGGTGGCATCGGTGGCACCAAGCTGGCCCGCTACGGCGACCGCCTGGTCGAGATCGTCCGTGAGGAAGGCTGATGCCCCGGCACGTCCAGGCAGACCCGGCTCCAGAGTTGAACCAGGCGTTCAGCCGCAGGTGCGGTCGTCGGGCTTTGGCAGTAAGGTGAGCCCCATGTCCGCCAGTGGCCTTCTCCTGCGAGTGGTCTTGATGCTCAGCCTGTTGCTCAACGGGCTGAACGTGGCCATGGCCGGCCCGATGGCGCTGGCCCTGGCCGAGCCGACCCCCGCCAGCCGCGCGGCACCGCCCTGCCACGGCGACGCGCCGCCCCCCGCCGCACACGATCACCACGCGATGGCCGCCGCCGATGCCGGCGTACAGGCGCCGCACGATGGCGACCACTGCAAGATCAAGGACTGCCTGCGCAGCTGCGCCCAGCAGCCCAGCCTGACCGTCCAGGTCGCCTGGCTGGCCACGCCGCCGCCGGTGTCGATGGCCCCGCTGACGGCCGCGCATCCCACGCTGCCGACCCCGCCGCTGGACCGCATCACCCGCCCTCCGATCGCCTGATCCGCCGCGCTCTGCGAGCGCCCGCCTGAGCTCTGTCCGCGCGCCCCCGGTGTGCGGGCGTTGACGGCACCGCGTGTGCCATTCGAACCGGATTCGGAGTTGCAATGTCTTTCCCCAACACACCCGGCACGGGCACCCCGCCCATGCCGTCACGTCGCCTGTTCGTGCAGGGCGTGGCTGCCGGCGGCGTGGTCGCCGGCCTGGCCGCCGCCGGTCTGAGCCCACGGGCGTTCGCCGCCGCCGGCCCCGGCCTGGTCGGCGCCCCGCAGGTGCTCAGCAGCCAGGACGTGCAGCTGAGCATCGGCGAATCGCTGGCCAACTTCACCGGCCGCACCCGCCCGGCGATCACCGTCAACGGCAGCCTGCCGGCGCCGATCCTGCGCTGGCGCGAGGGCCAGACCGTCACCATCCGGGTGGCCAATACGCTGCAGGGCCATCCCACCTCCATCCACTGGCATGGCCTGCTGCTCCCGGCCAACATGGATGGCGTGCCCGGCCTGAGCTTCAACGGCATCGCGCCCGGCGAGGCCTATCAGTACCGCTTCACCCTCAAGCAGTCGGGTACGTACTGGTACCACAGCCATTCCATGTTCCAGGAACAGGCCGGCCTGTACGGCGCGCTGATCATCGACCCGCTCGAGCCGGCGCCGTACCACTTCGACCGCGAGCACGTGATCCTGCTCTCGGACTGGACCGACATGGACCCCGGTGCGCTGTTCCGGCGCATGAAGAAACTCGCCGAGTACGACAACTACTACAAGCGCACCCTGCCCGACTTCCTGCGCGATGTGCGCAGGGACGGCTGGGCCGCGGCCACCGCCGACCGCGGCATGTGGGGCCGGATGCGGATGACGCCGACCGACATCTCCGACATCAACGCCCACACCTACACCTACCTGCTCAACGGCACCGCCCCGGCCGGCAACTGGACCGGGCTGTTCCGCAGTGGCGAGAAGGTGCTGCTGCGCTTCATCAACGGCGGTTCGATGACCTACTTCGACGTGCGCATCCCCGGGCTGAAAATGACCGTGGTCGCCGCCGATGGCCAGTACATCCACCCGGTCAGCATCGATGAATTCCGCATCGCCCCGGCCGAGACCTTCGATGTGATCGTCGAACCCAGCGGCCAGGATGCGTACACGATTTTCTGCCAGGACATGGGCCGCACCGGTTACGCCGCCGGCACGCTGGCGGTCCGCCACGGCCTGCAGGCGCCGATTCCCGAGCGCGATGCGCGCCCGCTGCTGACCATGAGCGACATGGGCCACGACATGGGACATGCCTCGAACGCGATGGCGGGCCACGACATGAAGGGCATGGAAGGCGGCTGCGGCGCCAGCATGGGCCACGGCACGCACGGCGCCGATCCCAAGGCACCGCGTCACCCGGCCAGCGAAACGGGCAATCCGCTGGTGGACATGCAGAGCATGGCGACCGAGCCGAAACTGGATGATCCCGGCATCGGCCTGCGCGACAACGGCCGCGACGTGCTCACCTACGGCGCGATGCGCAGCCTGTTCGACGATCCCGATGGCCGCGAACCCGGCCGCGAGGTCGAGCTCCACCTGACCGGCCACATGGAGAAATTCAGCTGGTCCTTCGATGGCATTCCCTTTGCCAGCGCCGAACCGCTGCGCCTGAACTACGGTGAGCGCATGCGCATCGTGCTGGTCAACGACACCATGATGCAGCACCCGATCCATCTGCACGGCGTGTGGAGCGATCTGGAAAATGCGGACGGCGACTTCCACCTGCGCAAGCACACCATCGACATGCCACCGGGCACCCGCCGCACCTATCGCGTGCGTGCCGACGCGCTCGGCCGTTGGGCCTACCACTGCCACCTGCTGTACCACATGGAAGCGGGCATGATGCGCGAAGTGAGGATCGAAGAATGAGCCGCTCTCCTTTCACCGCGACGTCGGCCCTGAGCACCGCCCTGCTGCTGGCTGTGTCGGCACCGGCCTGGGCGCAGTCGCATGCCGGCCATGCCACGACGCCGACCACAACCACGGCCGACACACCACCGGCAGAGGGCGGCAACGTCGATCACAGCCAGATGGACCATTCGAAGATGGGCCATGGCAGCACCGATCACAGCCAGATGGATCATTCGACGATGGACCACGCCGCGATGGGTCATGGTGTGCCGAAGGCGCCTGCGCCCACCGAACCGCTCGAGCCGATTCCGGCCGTGACGGCCGCCGACCGCCTCGCCGCGTTCCCGCCGATCAACCACGGCGCGATGGAGCATGCGCCGGAGGTCCACAGCATGCTGCTGGTCAACCGCCTCGAACACTGGGACGGTCAGCACGGCACCGGCCAGGCCTGGGAGGCCAGCGGCTGGGTGGGCGGCAACATCAACAGGCTATGGCTGCGCAGCGAAGGCGAGCGCAGCGACGGCCGCACCGAATCGGCCGATCTGGAAGTGATGTACGGCCGCAGCGTGTCGCCGTGGTGGGACGTGCTGGTCGGCGTGAAGCAGGATTTCCGTCCGGCCGATTCGCGCACCTGGGCGGCGTTTGGCATCCAAGGGTTGGCGCCGTACAAGTTCGAGACCTCGGCCACGGCCTATGTCGGCGAAGGCGGCCAGTTCGCCGCCACGGTGGAAGTGGAGTACGAGCTGCTGCTGACCAACCGCCTGATCCTGCAGCCGCTGGTGGAAGCCAGTTTCTCGGCCAAGGACGAGCCCGAGCATGGCAACGGTTCGGGCCTGAACAAGGTCGAGGCCGGGCTGCGCCTGCGCTACGAGTTCAGCCGCCGCTTCGCGCCTTACATCGGCATCAGCCACGAGCGGATGTTCGGCGATACCGCTGATTACCACGAGGCGGCCGGCGAGCGCGCGCGCGATACCCGTTGGGTGGCGGGCGTGCGGGTCTGGTTCTGATCCAGCGAAGTGACAGGGTCCGGGTGCCGCGGGTACCCGGACCCCCTGCCGGTTGGAGCGATGGCGTAAGCTGCCGGCCCGATCTGCCTGCCTTGCGCCATGACGTTGACCCTCCGCCGCGCCACCCTTGCCGATGCCGACGCGCTCTCGGCGATCGCCGTCGCCACCTATACCGAGACCTTCGGCGATTCCTACCCGCCGCAGGATCTGCGCGAGTTCCTGGACCGTCACTACGCGGTCGAACCGCAACGCCGCGAACTGGCCGATCCGCGCAACGCCGCATGGCTGCTGGAGGATGGCGGCCGCGCGGTGGGCTATCTCGCGGCGGGGCCGAACGGCCTGCCTCATGCCGAGGCCAGCGAGGGCGATATCGAGCTCAAGCGCCTCTACCTGCTTGCCAGCCACCAGAGTGGCGGCCACGGCGCGCGTCTGATGGACGTATTCCTGGCCTGGCTCGATCAACCACGGCGGCGCACGCTGTGGGTCGGCGTGTGGTCCGAGAACCTGGGTGCGCAGCGCTTCTATGCGCGCTATGGCTGCAGCAAGGTCGGCGAATACGATTTCCCGGTCGGCGACAGCGTCGACCGGGAGTTCATCCTGCGCCGTGCCTGAGCGCCGCGCAGGCGTGCATCAGAAGTCGAACAGGTCCGACAGGAAGCTCTCTTTCTTCTTCTTGCGGTAGCCGTGCTGATCGCCGTACGGCTGCTGGCCCAGATGGCGGGTATCACGGTGCTGCACGGCAGCCGGTGGCGGCGGTGCGGCAGCGCGTACCGGAGCGGATGCAGGCGCGGCGGCACCGGCGGAGCGCTCGATGATCTTGTCCAGTTCGCCACGGTCCAGCCACACGCCACGGCACTGCGGGCAGTAGTCGATCTCAATGCCCTGGCGCTCGGACATCTGCAGCGCTTGGGTCTTGCATACGGGGCATTGCATGGGCGGTTTTCCAAGGGGCAAAGCCGCACTCTAGCCGGTCGCACCTGACCGTGGTGCAACGCGGCCATGACCGATGGCCCCCCGACCTATGCCCCATGCTGCTGGCGTGAGCCTCGCCAACACTGCAGGCAGTCCCTGGATATGGAGCGTCCCATGCCGACCCTACGTCTGCCCACTTGGCTGGCCGCCTGCGTGGTGGTGCTGACCCTGGCCGTGTCGATCAATCTGCGCGACCTCGCCGCGTGGCTGGGCACGCCGATTCCGACGCTGCCGATCCCCTATGGCGGCGCCATCCTCGACAACGGCCTGGGCGTGCTGCTGGTGCTGGCCGTGACTGCGCTGCTGCTGCGCCCCGGGCAACGCCTGCACGCACTGCTCGGGTTGGGCTGGAATGGCTGGCAGGGGCCGGGGCTGGCGCTGCTGGCCACGCTGCCCTGCTGGCTCGGCCTGTGGTGGCTGGGCGGGCTGAATCCCAGCCAGGATGTCCTCGCGCTGCTGATGCTCGGCGTGCTGTTCCCGTTTGCCGAGGAAATCATCTTCCGTGGCTTCGGCTTCATCTTCGCCCATCGCCAGCAGCGCTGGCCGTGGCTGGCCGCCGCGCTGGTACAGGCGGTGATCTTCGGTGCGATCCACTGGTGGTCGTTCGGCGGCGGCGGGGGCATGGCGCTGCAGGTGTTCGCCATCACCGGCATCGGCGGGCTGGTATTCGCCTGGCTCAACACCCTGGACGACTACACCCTGTGGAGCGGGCTGGCCCTGCACGTCTCGCTCAACCTGGCCTGGAACGTATTCGTGATCAGCGAGGCCACCGCGGTCGGCTGGCCGGCGACGGTGCTGCGCCTGTCGGCGGCGGGGTTGGCGGTCGGGCTGGTGTGGGCCTGGCACCGTCGATGCCGGCGGCCGGCAGCCGCTGCCTGAGCGCCGTGGGCAGTACGGGCGGTGCGGCGGTACGATCGCCCTCGATTCACCCGGCATTTGGTCGCCGTCGACGGTCTCCTCACCGGCGGCCCGCGATACTTGCGCGCCCCTCTCCGGGGGTAAGCAGGAACCACGCTCCATGTTGTTGTCCAAGCACCATCCCGAACCGCGCGTGCTGTTGATCGAAGACACCGAAGACACCCGCGAACTGAGCCGCATGGCGCTGGAAAGCCAGGCCTGCGAGGTCGTTGCGGTCAGCTCCGCCGAAGCCGCGCTCGGCCTGCTGCAGGCCGGCGAGCGCTTCGATCTGGTGTTCACCGATGTCTGCCTGGGCGAAGTGAGCGGCATCGAGGCGGCGCATCGGGTCAAGCAGGAACAGCCCGGGCTGCCGGTGCTGGTCACTTCGGGCCTGGAGCCCTCCGTGGTGGTACCGCAGCTCGGCCCGGGAATGCACTTCCTGCCCAAGCCCTACACCATGAGCGAACTGCTCGACGCGATCCGTGCCTGCTTCCAGCAGCCGCTGGCGGCCTGCGCCTGAGGCGACCCACCTGCGGAGCGACCTTCATCCAGATTTCATGTCCGCGTGCCCATCGTCGGTGCCAGGGAACCGGGATTTCCCGCTTTCCCATACGATGCGACGCGCTCCTTTTCCCTTCCGGAATCGACGACATGCTCTTCCGTATGCTGCTGGCCACGCCCCTGCTGTTGATGCTGCCGTTGGACGACGCGCGCGCGGACGACTTCGTCACCTGCGAGAGCCGCGACAATCGCTATCAGTCCTGCACCCTGCCCCGCGCCGGCTACGTCACCCTGGACCGCAAGCTGTCCGGTGCGGACTGCCGGCAAGGCCGCAGCTGGGACTACGACCGCCGCGAAGTCTGGGTCGACGATGGCTGCCGCGCCTCGTTCCGGGTGCACGGCGGCAGCGATCGCGATGACCGCCATCATGATGACAACCACGACGCCAAGGTCGCCGCCGGGGTACTGATCGGCGCTGCGATCCTTGGCGCGTTGGCCCACAACGCCAACAAGGATGACGCGCGCTACGACGACGACAAGTACCAGGGCGCCCGGCACACCTCCTATGTGCCGGGCTGGATGATCGGCGAATTCGAGGGTTACAACCCGAACTTCAATGCCGATATCCGCATGCGTATCGACAGCGATGGCCGCATGAGCGCGCAGGCCCGCGGGCAGACGCTGAACGGCTGGGTCAACGGCGGACAGCTCAATGTCGGCAGCAGCGTGTTCGACATCAGCCAGAGCCGCGACGGCTTCGTCACCACCGAAGTGGGCGACCGCCAGAACGAGGTGCGCTACCGCCGCGTGCGCTGAGCAACGCGGCGGCGCCTGCCCTTACCTGGCGACCCGGCACTGCAGGGTGGTGCCGTAGAACTCCAGCGTGGTCTGGTCGTTGTGGGTGCGCAGGTCGACCCCTTCGCGCCCCCAGCGACCGCCGTTGTTTTCCTCGCGGGTGACCGGCATGGGGAACACGATGGCCTGGTCGTTGCCCCAGCTGATCACGGCCGCAGTGGGATCGATGTCGTTGTAGAACACCGCGGTCACCGGCTTGCTGTTGTCATCGCAGCGGTACTCGACCGTTGCAGGAACCTGGATACCGCCGCCGTTGATGGTCAGCTCGACCAGACGCGTCTGGTAGGACTCCACCAGGCAACGGTGCGGATCCACCGCACGTGAACAGGCATCGCGCCCCTTGATCCAGCCACGCTGCTCGGCCGCGATGTCCAGCTCATCCGGGCTGGTCTGCACGCGCTTGTAGAGCGCGGCCAACTGGCGGTCCAGCGCGGCCAGGCGGGCGTCGCCACACACCTGCTGCTCGGCCTCGGACTGCGCCTTCGCACAATCGAACGACGGCGGCTGCAGGGTCGGGCTGGCCGGAGTGGCGGGCGCGCTGGCCGCGGGGGCCGACGTGGCCGGCGCGGCCGGTTCTGCCGGAGTCGCGGTATCGGACGGCGCCGGCTTGGAACAGGCCGCGAGCGCAAGCGCCCCCACACCCAGCAGGACGAAACGGTTCATGGCACCTCCAACAACGATCAACGAATGACTGGCTATTGTGCCCCCATAACCGGTTCTGCGGTGTGCACAGGCAGACCGCTCAGGGGGCTGCTGCTGTACCTGCTGCAGTGCGGTGCACGGATGCAGCCACTGATGGATACGTGGCTGACCGTTGCAACGCCCGCAGAGCTCGCCGGGGTGGGACCGGGCGGCACCGATACCCTTCGCCGCAATGCGCAACGCCAGTATCTGGAGATGCTGGAGGTGATGCGTGCCCAGCCGGCGGGCAGCACGCTGAAGCGGCGCTGGAAGATTCAGCGGCCTGTCGATCAGCGTCATCTCCGCACGCTGGATCCAGCCCGGGTGGTCGTATACGAAAATGTGGATTTCACACCCGAAGACGACGGCGTTCCCTGATGAACATCGACGATGTTCTGCGGAATCATCCAAGTCGCCAGCCTTGGACATCAAAAAACGGGAACGCACATGAAATCCGCACTTTTCACTTTACTGATCGCCCTGCTGTCTTCAACAGGGACATCATCGACGGCGTCGGCCGCCGGATCGTCGCCCCACCTGTCCACAGTCGTCGTTTCGACGCGGACATACGCCGGTGAGGACGCCCACGCCGCGGAGCTACTCGACTGGATTGCGACGGTCTCTCCGGACCACGCTCCCGTGGGGCGGGGAACGGTCACTACCGAGAGAATGCGATTGTTCTCTGATGGGCTGTCTAACGCCCTCTCCAGCACGCCCCAGCCGCCCGGCAGGCTCCCGGAGAGCGGCATCCCGGGAGAGGAGTTCAAGGTCGAGAACACACTTCCCGATGGCACGTTCCAGTCCTGGACCTACAGGTGGGTTCAGCCCCGTACGGGTCACGGTGGCGGATGGAACCTGACGGGATATGAGTACAAGAAGGGAGAGCATTTCCAGACGCGTCCAAGGTAAAGCCCAGTCGTATACCCGGAAGGCCATCAGCGATCACATCCGTCTGGCGTTCCATTTCGATATGAGACGACCCTGACCCGATGCTCATCCCAGTGCGACCCCCGCGTAACAGCGGCAGGTCCACGCTGGGGTTGCGACATCACGTCGCCTTGGAGTCACATCATGTCCAACATGCAGAACAACGAAAACAACGTCAAAAATGCCGCTGCTGCACAGAAAGGCCCGCAGTCCGACCAGGATCGCAAGGACGCGCAGGCCAAGCAACAGAAGCAGGAACAGGACACCAAGAACGCCCCTGACGCAGGCAACAAGCCGCAGCAGAAGTAATCGCTCTGCAGCATGGTGGGGCTGCGCATCCGCGCAGCCCTCACATGCAGACGGCGCCCACGCGCACTCGGCGCCATCCCGCACCCTTCAACTTCTCGCGTCCTTCAATCTCTTGCATCCTTCACTACGAAGCTCATTCGCGACGCTGTTGATTCGCGACGCTGCGCATGCGCGTGCTTCGTTGAAGGTGTGGGTAACGGTGTGGGTCACTACGCGTCCCGGTCCCGCAGGTCATCCAGCTGCTGGCGCATGTCGTCCCAACCAAGCCGCGTCTCGAGCAGCATGCCGTTGAGCGCTCGCCGTGCATGTGCCGTCAGTGCGCCATCGCGCGCGGCCACTTCGAGTGCCCTCACCAGACGCGCTTCGGCTGCCTGGCTCTCGCTGGCGTACTGGATGCCCGCATCCCCGAGTACGGTACCCAACCTGCCGAAGCCGCCACGGAGGCTGCCGGCCAGGGTACCGTGGCGTGCGGGCTGGCCACCGGCGTCGCGCACCAGTCGCGTGATCGCATCGATGACCTGTATTTTCGCTGCGGCCATCCGCATCATCAGCGCGTTCAACTGCGGATCCTGCGTCCCGTCGTCTGCGACGGCTCTGGCGTAGATGTCGTGGCCATCGCGCGCGATGCCGATGATCTGGTTGAGTTCGCGTATCGCGTGGCCGGATTGGACGGTACTCATCACACCGCTCCGTGGGATCGTGGGC
The DNA here is from genome assembly GCF_013409105.1 of Stenotrophomonas sp. JAI102. Lineage (NCBI taxonomy): Bacteria > Pseudomonadati > Pseudomonadota > Gammaproteobacteria > Lysobacterales > Lysobacteraceae > Stenotrophomonas > Stenotrophomonas sp. JAI102. Next base: position 910,104 of record NZ_JACCCI010000002.1, on the reverse strand, counting down.
CCACTGTGGCCGGGTATGGCCTGATCGTGCGCGCGTCGAGGGGACGGTGGCGTGATGCGACACCGGGACTTCCGGCGAACACGCGCATTGGCTACGATCGACCGGAGTTGATCGCGCACACGATCCCGTCACCCTTGCCCCATGCGGCACTGCGCCGGGTCACAAGGAGGCTGTATGGCAGGGATGAGTGGCACTGTATTCATGCTCGCGATGCTGGGCGTCGCCGCGCCGGGGGCATCCGTTGCCACGCTGGCATTCGATCGCAGTGCCTGGCAGGCCGACCACGTGGCGCTCAAGCGCGCCTTGGAGCAGGACTACGCGCATCTGGCATGGGTCGCCTCGCCACAAAGCGGCGTGGACCTTCCCGCACTGGATGCCGCGGCGCGGCGTGCGCTGGCTGAAGCACGTACGGATACGCAGGCGCGCCAAGCCCTGCGCACTTTCCTAGCCGGGTTCCAGGATGGTCACCTCAGCCTGCTCGACCCGCTTGAACAGGCGTCCGACACGGCCTCGCCCACTGCCGTCGACCCGCGCACGCTGGGCGCGAGCGCAGGGTGTGCCGCGCTCGGCGTGGCCGATGAAGGCCGGCATGACTTCAGCCTGCCGCTGGAAACGCTGGCCGGTTACCACCCACTCAACGACGACCCCGATCCTGTGCTGCGCGCCGGCATTCTCGCGCTGCCGGATGGGCACACGATCGGGCTGCTGCGCCTGCATGAGTTCGACGCCCTGCGCTATCCGGGTCTCTGCCACGCACTGTGGCCGCAACTGCGGCATGCGGACTCCACCGACGACATGCGCGGCACCCTGGCCCAAGGCTGGGTCGCGGTGATCGCCGCCAGCCTGCGGCGTTTCCAACAGGACGGGGTGGACGCCGTGCTGGTGGATGTCGGCGACAACCCGGGGGGCGACGACAGTGGCGATACGCTGGCGCGGCTGTTCACCCCGCAGCCGGTTGCCTCGGCCGTGCTCCAGGTCAGCCAGTCCCCGGCCGGCAAGCCCTATCTGGACGAACAATTCGAGCGGCTCGACGACGCACTGCGCAATCACCGCCCCAACGCCACAGCGCGCAGGCTTCTCACTACAGAGCGGCGGGCGTTCCAGGCCTCGCGGCAGGCCGCGGCACTGCCGGCCTGCGATCTGTCCTGGGCCTGGCAGGTACAGCACGACTGGAACGGCCCCACGTGCCGGCGCCTGGTGCCTGCAGGTACCTCCGGCGGCCCGTTGCCGAGCCCTGCCGTGGACACCCTCGATGATTTCCTCATCGCGCACCGCCTGGACTGGTCACAGGATGTGCGCGAGCACTGGGGCGCCTGGAAAGGCCCGGTATATGTCCTCACCAACGCAAAGACGGCGTCCTCGGCCGAGATGTTCGCCGCGCGGATGCAGGACAACCACATTGCCCGCATCATCGGGACGCACAGCGGAGGGTACGGCTGCGGTTTCATGAGTGCGCAGGCAATGCCTGAACTGCCCCATTCGCATCTGCGCCTGCGCGTTCCGAACTGCGTGCGCCTGCGTGCCGATGGGAGTGACGAGGTGGCCGGCATCCGCCCGGACCTGCCGGTCGAGCCGCGTCATGGCGAAGGCGCGCGGGGCCGCGCGCAGCGCCTGGTCGATACGCTCATCGGCGACATCGCGCTGCATTGAATGCGGACCGCACCGAAGCCGACAGGGAAACGATGGGCCCCGCTACACTGTGCACGCTGCAGGATCCGCAGCCTTCGGCATCGTCTGTCCCATGGAAAGAAGCTACTTCGCCACCCTGCTCGCCCTGATCCTTCATCAGATCGACGCCGCCTTCTGGCGTGAGTGGGAGATGTTCCTCCTGCCCGGTGGCGTGCAGGGCTTCCTGGTCTTCAACCTGCTGGCCGTCGGCGTGGTGCTGCTCGGCTACCGCCACGTGCTGCTGCGGACGAGCAAGGCACGTGGCTTTGCGGTGGTCTGCGCGGCGCTGGGCATGGCGACGTTCGTCATTCACCTCGGCTTCGCCATATTCGGCCACCGCGCCTTCCACCTGCCGTTGTCGATGACGGTGATCGCGGCCTGCCTGGTCTCGGCGGTGTGCCTGTTGCGCTCGCTGCGCACCGTTGCGCGGATGCCCACACGCACCTGACCGACGCTTGGCAGGCACTGCGCCGGTGTCGGGCACAGGTGTGGAGCCGGCCAGGCCAGCCGACCTGCTGGTGTACCAATGCCGAGCGCGCAGCAGCACGCCAAACAGGGACAGTACCGTCGCAAAGACGGCGGCGGTCTGCAGGACATCGATCATCAGTGCCATTCCAGTGCTCCGGATCGACCGTCGGCATGCACGCGTTCTCCGGGAGGCGGCATGTCGTGCTCACGGTCGGGAGGTACAGCGTGCAGGTCCGGGCGATGGACAGGCATCGGTCATTGCCCTGCTGCGCCTCGGTGAAACGCGCAGCGCGCTGTGATACAGCTCCGTAGCGCGGACGGGAGATCCTATGGCGCGTGCGCCCCGCTGGAGGCATGAAAAAGGCGACCTCGCGGTCGCCTCGATCATGATGCAGTGGTGGGCCGTGATGGATTCGAACCATCGACCAAAAGATTAAAAGTCTTCTGCTCTACCAACTGAGCTAACGGCCCATTGCATCCCCGACATGACGCCGGGGGTGCGCATTCTAACGCATCTTGGCGCTCATGCGTACCCGTCCGGCATCACGCGTAATGGGTCGGGTCCGGCACGCCGGCCTCCTTGAAACCCTGCGCACGCAGGCGGCAGGCGTCGCAGTGACCACAGGCGCGGCCCTGGTCGTCGGCGTTGTAGCAGGACACGGTCAAGCCGAAATCCACGCCCAGGCGGACGCCTTCACGCACGATGTCGGCCTTGCTCAGGAACTGCAGCGGGGCGTGGACCTGGATGCCGGCGCCTTCCACGCCCGCCTTGGTGGCCAGGTTGGCCAGCGTCTGGAACGCCTGGATGAATTCGGGGCGGCAATCCGGGTAACCGGAGTAATCCACCGCATTGACGCCGCAGAAGATGTCATTGGCGCCCAGCACTTCAGCCCAGCCCAGCGCGACGGACAGCATGATGGTGTTGCGTGCCGGCACGTAAGTGACCGGGATGCCCTCGCCGCCCGCTTCGGGGACGTCGATGTCGTCGGTCAGCGCGGAGCCGCCGATGCTGCGCAGATCGATGTTGACGGTCTTGTGGGCGGCCACGCCCAGCGCGCTGGCGACCGCGGCGGCGGCATCGAGCTCGGAGGTGTGGCGCTGGCCGTAGCGCACGCTCAGGGCGTGGACGGCGAAGCCCTGTTCGCGGGCCATGGCGACGACGGCGGCGGAGTCCATGCCGCCGGACAGGAGGACGACTGCTTTTTTCATGGGGTGTTTCCGGTGGTTTGCGGGGAACCAGCACGCTGTCCCGCGCCGGCTACATCAGGGTACGTCGAGACGGAGTTACCTTCCGGGCTCGTCGTCCCAAAGCAGCTTGTGCAGCTGCATCTGGAAGCGGACCGGCAGGCGGTCGGCGACGATCCAGTCGGCCAGTTCGCGCGGGCTGACCTCGCTCTTGCTCGGCGAGAACAGCACCATGCTGCGCTCGTTGAGCCGGTGCTCGCGGACCATCCCGCGGGCCCATTCGTAATCCTCGCGGCTGCACAGGACGAACTTGATCTGGTCGCGCCTGGTCAACAGCGGCAGGTTCTCCAGGCGGTTGCGGGCCATTTCGCCCGAGCCGGGGGTTTTCAGGTCGACCACCCGCGAGACGCGCGGATCCACGCCGCTGACATCCAGCGCACCGGAGGTCTCCAGCGAGACGTCCAGGCCGGCATCGCAGAGCTTCTCCAGCAGCACCAGGCAGCGCTTCTGCGCCAGCGGCTCGCCACCGGTCACGCAGACGTGGTGGACGCCCTGGGCCAGCACTTCTTCCACGATCGCGTCGATGTCCCACCAGGTGCCGCCATGGAAGGCGTAGGCGGTATCGCAATAGGTGCAGCGCAGCGGGCAGCCGGTCAGGCGCACGAACACGGTCGGCCAGCCGGCGGTATCGGCTTCGCCCTGCAGGGACAGGAAGATCTCGGTGATCTTCAGTCGCGGCAGCGGGGACTGCACGATCTCACTGGGGAGCGCGGCGGCAGCGGACAGGGTCGTGGTCATGGCGGTGATTCTTGGGGGACGGCTTCGGAAACGACAACAGCCGGGCATGGCCCGGCACGGAGGACCGGGCAGCGCCCGGTTGGCGATCAGACAGTATACCGGGCCCGGACGCTCCAGCGGCCCGGGGCGGGTTCAGCGGATCTGCTGACCCAGCCGGATCGACTGCAGACGGTCCTGCGCGGTGCGCGCGGCGTCGGAGCCGGGATACGTGGACACGACCTGTTCGAGGGTCGCCTGGGCCTGGTCGACCTTGCCTTCGCCATACTGCGAGAGGCCGATCTTGAGCAGGCCACCGGACGCCTTGTCATGGGTCGGGTAGCGCGAGAGGAGGTCGCGGAACTGCGCCTCAGCCTGCGGGAAATTGCGGGTGGCGTAATAGCTTTCGCCCAACCAGTACAACGCGTTGGGGGTATAGACGCCGTTGGGGTACAGCTCGAGGAAGCTCATGAACAGCTGCGCCGAGTCGTCGTACTTGCCGGCCTTGAGCGAATCGAAGGCGACATTGTAGGCCGTGCGCTCGTCGCCACTGGCAGCCAGGCTGCCGGCATCGCCGTGCACGGAGGGCGGCCGCTCGGAAGCGGCCGTTGCCGGTTTCGGGGAGGCAGCGGGAGCTGCTGCGGCCGGGGCGGCGGGAAGCACGGGGGCCCCACCTTCCAGGCGGTTCAGGCGGCTGTCCAGGTCCAGATACTGGTCCTTGGCGGACTGCTTGAGCTGCTCATTGTCGTGCTGCAGCAGCTCGACCTGCGACTGCAGGGCCTGCAACTGGGTACGCAGCTGATTCAGCTGATTGAGCATGTCCATGTTGGACTGGTTGTTGTTCGCCTGCTGCTCAAGCGCGCCGACGCGGTCGGCCAGACTCTGGCGCTGCGCATTGGCCGGTGCGGCAGCCACGAGGGCTGCCGCAACGATCATCGATAGAAATCGAAAGCGCATCTATTACTGAGCCGTGTACACGATCTCGACGCGACGGTTCTGCGACCAGCAGGACTCGCCCGACTCGGTGCAGACCGGACGCTCTTCACCGTAGGACACGACGGTCAGCTGCGAAGCCGAGCCACCGTTGGCCTGCAGTGCCGAGGACACGCCGTTGCCACGACGCTCGCCCAAGGCCTGGTTGTAAGCGCGCGAACCGCGCTCATCGGTGTGGCCCTGCAGGGTCATGCGCGAGGACGGACGGTCACGCAGGTACTTGGCGTGGCACGCCATGATGGCCTGGAATTCCGGCTTCACTTCTTCCTTGTCCAGGTCGAAGTACACCACGCGCTGGCGCAGGCAGGAATCGGTATCCAGATCACCCGGGCCGTACAGGCCGGAGGTGGACGGGCCGGTCGGAGCGGTCGTGCTGCCGGTATCAACCGGGGCAACAGGCGTTTCCTTGACCTTCTTGGAACAACCGGCCAGGGCGGCCACGGACAACAGGGAGACAAGCAGAACGCGGGTGGTCTTGTTCATGGCGATACCTTTGAGGCTCCTAAAGCCGGATGAGGGATGAATACGGCGAAATCTTAACACTCTGTTAGCGCTTTGTACGGTAAGGCGACCAAGAAGGCTCACGAACATCACCGTCAGCCAGAACCAGCCGCTGGCGCACGCGCGCATCGGCCGAAACGGCGTACAACACTCCACGCCCCCCCTCGCGGGCGGCGTACAACACCATGCTCGCGTTGGGCGCAAAGCTCGGCGATTCATCCAGCGACCCGGGCGACAGCGTGTTCCAGCGGGCCGAGCCCGTGCTGCTGTCCATCATCGCGATCTTGTAGGTGTTGCCGCTGCCCTGGGCGACCACCAGCTTCTTGCCATCGTAGGACAGGCTCGGCGTGGCGTTGTAGTTGCCCTGGAAGGTCACGCGCGAGGCGCTGCCGCCGCTGGAGGCCACCTGGTAGATCTGCGGGCGGCCGCCACGGTCGGAGGTGAAGTAGACGCTGCTGCCGTCCGGGCTCCAGGTCGGCTCGGTATCGATGGCGAAGTGGTTGGTCAGCTGGGTCAGCTGCTTGCTGCCCAGGTCCATCACGTAGATCTCCGGGTTGCCACTGCGCGACAGCGACAGGGCCAGGCGACGGCCGTCCGGGGAGAACGACGGGGCGCTGTTGATGCCGCGGAAGCTGGTGACCAGCTCACGGGCGCCGCTGGAAATGTTCTGGATATAGATCGCCGAGTTGCCACGCTCGAAGCTCACGTAGGCCAGCTTGCTGCCGTCCGGGCTCCAGCTGGGCGAGAGCAGCGGCTCGGCCGAGCGCACGATGGTCTGCGGATTGAAGCCGTCCGAATCGGCCACCATCAGCGCATAGCGCATGGCATCGCCCTTGCCGCTGGCGGTGACATAGGCGATGCGGGTCCAGAAGGCACCGCGCACGCCGGTGATCTTTTCATAGATGGCATCGGCCATCTGGTGGGCGACGTCGCGCATGGCATTCCCACGGGCGGTCATCGCCAGGCCGAGCAGGCGCTCGCCCTTGGGCACGTCGTACAGCTCGTACTCGACCCGATAGGCGCCGGCGCCGGCGTCCATGACGCGGCCGACCACGATGTAGTTCTGCTTCAGCGCCCGCCAGGTAGCGAACTGGATCTCGCTGCCGCGGGTCGGCTTTTCGACGATCTGCGCTTCAGGCAGGTTGCGGAACTGGCCCGAACGGTCCAGATCGGCGCGCACGACCGCGGCGACGTCGGTCTGGGGCGCACCTGCCGAACCCTGGTAGGGCATCGGGACGACCGTGATCGGGGTGGCGGAGGCGTTGCCGCCGATGATGTCGATATCCAGCCCCTTCTGCTGCGCCATGGCAGCAAAGGGCAACAACAGGGCCGCAACAACGGCAAACCAGCGAGGCATCTTTTTCATTGAGCGCTCAATAGGGGGAAACCAGAACGAGGGATAACAGGACGGCGGTGAACAGTTTCGCAATCATGAACCAAGGCCGTGTGAATTCCGAGTCACCGGGCGCACACATCTCACGAGCCGTTAACAACAGGGTCCCGCCCAAGATCAATCCTGGGCGGTGAAGGTGAAATTGATCGTGCGCGCGAACACCGACTCGAAACCGCGGTAAGGCAACGGCTGGGCGTTCAGCACGGCAGCCTCGATCGAGCGGCGGCCGGCGTCGTCGAACGGGCAATTGCCGCTGACCTTGGCCTGGATGACCTGCCCGCCGGGGATCTGGGTGATCGAGACCTGGCAGCGCTGGCCCAGCGGGACCGAGTCCGGACGGGTCCACTGGGCGGAGACCTTCTGCTGGATCGCGGCGGCGTACTTGGCGCTGAGGTCGTCGCTGGTGCCCCCTGCCCCGGCCGCCGGCTTGGCCGCGCCGGTGGCACCGGCGGTCGAGGCCGAGGCATTCGCGGCCCGCGCGGCGGTGACCTGGCGCAGCTTCTGCTCGGCCAGCTTGGCTTCGTTCTCGGCCTGGGCCCGCTTGCGGCGGATCTCGGCCAGCTTCTTGTCGCGCTCGGCGTCGGCCTTGGCGTCGTTGGCCTTCTGTTCCTGCTCGGCCAGCTTCTTCTTTTCCGCCTCTTCCTGCTGCTTGGCCAGGCGCAGCTTCTGCTCGGCCTGTTCCTGCCGCTTGCGCTCGGTCAGGTCGATCTGTTCCTGGCGGCGCTTGGCTTCCTGCTCCTGCTTGGCCTTTTCAGCCGAGATCGCCAGCGCGTTGACCGCTTCCTGGTCGACCGTGTCGGGCTGGGCGATGCGCTCCTGCGCCTGCGACTGCTGCGGGGTCGGTGCGTCCTGCGGGCGCGGCTCGGGCAACGGCTGCGGGGGCGGCACGGTGTCTTCCGGAATGGGCTCGGGCTCAGCGACCGGCTCGGGCAGGTCCGGCAGCGATTCGGAGGCACGCAGGGCCTGGCGCGCGGCCGAGGCTTCGGACGCGGACAGTTGCAGACTGGCTTCGATGGCCGGATCGCCGGCGGCCGCTTCGGTGGTGCGTTGCGGCGACCACAACCAGGCGGCGATGAAGATCAGTGCCAGCAGCAGATGGACGCCGAGCGCCAGCGCGATCGGCAGGCCCCACTCCTCATCCCGTGCGCGCTGCGGTGGCAGGGCTTCAGTGTGCATCGGTCGCCAGGCCCACCTTTTCCACGTTGGCGCGCTTGATCACGTCCATGGCCGCGACCACCTTTTCATAGGCCACGGCCTTGTCGGCGGCGACGATCACGCGCAGGTTTTTGTCCTGCGAGGAGAGCGCGGACAGCTGGGCCTGCAGGCGGGCCGCATCCATCGGCTCCGGGTCCTTGGCCTCGGGCAGCTTCAGGCTGAGCTGGCCATCCAGGCGGACGGACACGACGACGGGATCCTGCTTGCTCTCCAAGGCCTTGGCCTGGGAGGTCGGCAGATCCACTTCAAAGCTCAGCGTGAGCAGCGGCGCGGTCACCATGAAGATGATGAGCAGCACCAGCATGACGTCGATGTACGGCACGACGTTGATTTCGGATTTGAGCTTTCGGCGCTTGCGGCGGCCAATGGCTGCGGTCATGGCAGGACTCCTGTGCTGGGCGCTTACTCGTCGCCCGCGGTCTGGCGCTGCAGGATCGAGCTGAACTCTTCTGCGAAGGTTTCAAAGCGCACCGACATGCGCTCCACGCGGGTGGTGAAGCGGTTGTAGGCCCACACGGCCGGGATCGCCACGAACAGGCCGATCGCGGTGGCGAACAGGGCTTCGGAGATGCCCGGGGCAACCGAGGCGATGCCGGCCTGCTCACCACTGTTGATCATGTCATGCATGGTCACCATGATGCCGAACACGGTACCGACCAGGCCCACGTACGGGGCGGTCGAGCCGATGTTGGCCAGCAACTCCAGGCTGCGCTCCATCTGGTCCACTTCACGCGTATAGGTGGTGCGCATGGCGCGCTGGGCGCCCTCGAGCTGGGCCCGGCCATCCAGGCGACGCTTGTCGCGCAGGCGGGTGAACTCGCGGAAGCCCGATTCGAAGATCGCTTCCAGGCCGCCGACCTTGCGGTTGCGGTCGGTCGCTGCGCTGTACAGCTTGCCCAGGTCCGCGCCGGACCAGAAGCGGCTTTCGAACTCGTCGGCCTCACGGTTGGCGGCGTTGAACACGCGCGCCTTGCGGAAGATGATCACCCAACTGATGAACGAGCCGGCCAACAGCAGCAGCACGATGATCTTCACCGGGATGCTGGCCTTGATCATCAGGTCCAGGTAATTGATGCCACCGCCATGCGCGGCTTGGGCGACAGTCTGCGCCGCGGCGCTGGTGACTTCCTGCGGCAGCGCTTCGGTCACCGTGGCCTGCAGGGCCAGGAGCATTGCGATCATCCGTTGTTCCTCAGTGTGCGGATTCTGGAAATTCGAGGTGTTTCAGCGCGGCATGCAGTGCATCGTCCATGCCACGCGGCTTGAAGGTGGTTGCATCGAGCGCGGCGATCTTCACCTGCGCGGTCAGCAGTGTCTCCTCGCCCCGGCACACGGCCTGGGCGAACACCATGCTGGCGCGCTTGCACTGCACCAGCGTGGCGGTGACATCCAGCGCATCGTCCAGGCGCGCCGGCTTGAGGAAATCCATGGTCATGCTGCGCACCGCGAACACCAGGCCATGGTCGCAGCGCATGCGCTCCTGACCATACCCCAGTGCACGCATCCATTCGGTGCGCGCCCGTTCCATGAAGGCCACGTAGCGGGCGTGGTATACGACCCCGCCAGCGTCGGTATCTTCCCAGTAAATGCGTGTCGGCCAACTGAATCGGGGCTCAACACGGGGATCAACCGACATCCGGGACCTCCGCGAACAGGTCGGCCGGCGGGTTTTTCGGCTTCAGGCCCATGTGCCGGTAGGCCTTGTGCGTGCACATGCGGCCCCGCGCGGTCCGGATCAGGAACCCCTGCTGGATCAGGTACGGCTCGACCACGTCTTCCAGCGTGCCGCGTTCTTCGGACAGGGCCGCGGCCAGCGATTCGATGCCGACCGGGCCACCGTCGAAGTAATCGACCATGGTCCGCAGCAGGCGCCGATCCAGCTCGTCGAAGCCTTCCGGGTCCACCTTGAGCATCTGCATCGCGGCCTGGGCGACGTCCTGGTCGATGTGGCCGGCGGCCTTCACCTGGGCAAAGTCGCGCACGCGGCGCAGCAGCCGGTTGGCGATACGCGGGGTACCGCGCGAACGCCGTGCGATCTCGGCCGCGCCTTCGGCGGTGCAGTCGATGTTGAGGATGCTGGCCGAGCGCCGGACGATCTTCGTCAGCTCTTCGGGCGTATAGAACTCCAGCCGGTGCACGATCCCGAAGCGGTCGCGCAGCGGCGCGGTCAGCAGGCCTGCACGGGTGGTCGCGCCGATCAGGGTGAACGGCGGCAGATCGATCTTGATCGAGCGGGCCGCGGGGCCCTCGCCGATCATGATGTCGATCTGGAAATCTTCCATCGCCGGGTACAGCACTTCTTCCACAACCGGCGAGAGGCGGTGGATTTCATCGATGAACAGCACATCGTGCGGCTGCAGATTGGTCAGCAGCGCGGCCAGGTCACCGGCTTTTTCGATCACCGGGCCGGAGGTGACGCGCAGCGCGACCCCCAGCTCGTTGGCGATCACATGGCTCAGGGTGGTCTTGCCCAGGCCCGGCGGCCCGAAGATCAGCACGTGGTCGAGCGCGTCGCCACGGGCCTTGGTCGCCTCGATGTAGATCGACAGCTGCTCGCGCACCGGCGCCTGGCCCAGGTAATCGGCCATGCGCTTGGGGCGGATGCTGGCGTCGGTGCCCTCGTCTTCGCGGGTGGCACCGGCGGCGATGATGCGGTCGTCGGTCATTCGGCAATTATGCGGCAAAAGCGGCGCGATCCGCGCCCGGTAGTGCCGGCCGCTGGCCGGCTCCGCGCGATGCAGATGTCATGAGGAGCCGGCCAGCGGCCGGCACTACCGGGAACGCATCGCCGAAGGCGCGGGGACAAGGGGGAATGCCGCCGGGGCCCACGGTTTGCTTCGCAAACCGTGGGGTAGCGGCCGACCGTTGGTCGGCCGTCCGGTCAGATCTCCACCTGCGCCCCGAGCTCGACCAGCCGATTACCCGGAATCCGGAAGAACCCGGTCGCCGGCGCCGCATTCCGGTGCATCAGCGCGAACAGCTTGTCGCGCCAGATCGGCATGCCGCGGTTGGCGGTGGCCACGATCGTCTCGCGGCTGGCGAAGAACGTGGTGTCCATCGGGTCGAAGTAGATCCCGCCGTGGTCGCACGAGCGCATCAGCGCCAGCGGCACGTCCGGGGTCTCCATGAAGCCGAAGCGCACGTAGATCCGGTAGAACTCATCGCCCACCGATTCGATCTTCAGGCGCTGGCCCGAGGGCGCGTACGGCACCGGCAGCGTCACCACGTGCAGGAACACGTTGCGCTCGTGCAGCACCTTGTTGTGCTTGAGGTTGTGCATCAGCGCATGCGGGGCCACCGAGGGGTCGGCGGTCAGGAACACGGCGGTGCCCGGCACCCGCACCGGCGGGGCCAGCATCAGGCCCGGCAGGAAGGTGTCGATGCGGATGCCGTCCTTGCGGATCTCATCGCGCAGCAGCTCGCGCCCACGCCGCCAGGTGCGCATCATGGTGAACAGCACGATGCCCAGCACCACCGGGAACCACGCGCCCTGCAGCAGCTTGGCGCCGTTGGCGATCACGAAGCCCAGGTCGATGACGAAGAACACCACGCACAGCGGGATGATCCAGTTGCGGGCCTTGGGCCACAGCGCACGGGCCACCAGCGCCAGCAGCAGGGTATCGATCAGCATGGTCGCCGAGACCGAGATGCCGTAGGCCACCGCCAGGTTGGAGGAGCTGCGGAAGGCCAGCACCAGCCCGATCACCATCACCGCGATGCCCCAGTTGATGCCCGGGATGTAGATCTGCCCGATGGTGTCGTGCGAGGTATGGGTGATGCGCATGCGCGGGATGTAACCCAGCTGCATGGCCTGGCGCGAGACCGAGAACGCCCCGGTGATGACCGACTGCGAGGCGATCACCGCGGCCATCGTGGCGAGGATGATCATCGGGTACAGCGCCCAGTCCGGCACCGCTTCGAAGAACGGGTTCTTGACCGCCTCGGGGTTGTTGAGCACCAGCGCGCCCTGCCCCAGGTAGTTCAGCACCAGGCACGGCAGCACGAAGAAGTACCAGGCATGACGGATCGGCTTGGCGCCGAAATGGCCCATGTCCGCATACAGCGCCTCGCCGCCGGTGACGGCCAGCACCACCGCGCCGAGGATGAAGATGCCGTGCCAGCCATGCTCCATGAAGAAGCGCAGTGCCCACATCGGGTTGAAGGCCTTCAGCACTTCCGGGGCGTCGACGATGTTCCAGATGCCGATCGCGGCCAGCGAAATGAACCAGATCGAGGTGATCGGTCCGAACAGCTTGCCGATCTGGGCCGTGCCGAAGCGCTGCACGGCAAACACCGCCAGCAGCACCACCACGGTGATCGGCACGATGAACGCATGCAGCCCGGGCGCCGCGACCTCCAGGCCTTCGACCGCGCCCAGCACCGAGATCGCCGGGGTGATCACGCCGTCGCCGAAGAACAGCGAGGCGCCGAAGATGCCCAGGATGCCGACCACATAGGCCGAGCGCGACCCGTTGCGCAGGGTGCGCTGGGTCAGCGCCATCAGCGCCATGATGCCGCCCTCGCCGTCGTTGTCGGCGCGCATGATGATGGTGACGTACTTGAGCGTCACCACGATGTTCAGCGCCCAGAACGCCAGCGACAGCACGCCCAGCACGGTGTCATGGTCGCTGGTGAGGCCGTAGTGCGGAGAAAAGGCTTCTTTCAGCGTGTACAGCGGGCTGGTGCCGATATCGCCGAAGACCACGCCGATGGCGCCGATCATCAGCGCCATGCCGCCGGCCGCCGGCGCGTGGCCGTGCGGGGCCTGGCCGTCGCTGTGCTGGGGGGAAGTGGTGGACATGGGGCTCCGGGAGGACGCGGTCGTTGGTGTCGTTAGCTAGGGAAGGCAGGCGCGCGGCTCAGCGCAGCGCGGCCTGCAGGGCCTTGCGGATGACCGTGGCGACGTCGTCACCCTCGGCATTGGCATCGCGCGCCATGCGTGCGGCCTCGGTCGGCTTGTAGCCCAGCTGCTGCAGGGCCACGGTCGCCTCGGAGACCGGATCGGTCGCCGGTGCAGCGCCGGCGATCGGCGCGCCGCCCCCGCCGAAATTGGCCGCGCGGTCGCGCAGCTCCAGCACCATGCGCTCGGCGGTCTTCTTGCCGATGCCCGGAATCCGGGTCAACGCGGTGATGTCACCGGCCTGCAGCATGCGGGCGAATTCGTCCACGCTCACGCCGGACAGCACCGCCAGCGCGATCTTGGCGCCGATCCCGCTGACCTTCTGCACATCGCGGAACAGGCGGCGCTCGCCCTCGCGCAGGAAGCCGTACAGCGAGACGCTGTCTTCCTTCTGCGCGTAATGGGTGAACAGGGTGACCTCGCGGCCCAGCTCGGGCAGGTCGTAGAAGGTGCTCATCGGCGCCTCCAGTTCGTAACCGACGCCATTGACGTCGACCATGAGCCACGGCGGCGCCTTGTAGGCCACGATCCCGCGCAGACGACCAATCATGCAGTGTTCCTCATTTCCGGCTCCAGGCCTGGCGCGCATTGACGCCCAGGCGCAGCGCCGTGGCCCGGACATGGGCGTGGGTGATCGCCACGGCCAACGCATCGGCAGCGTCGGCCTGCAGCTTGGTTTTCAGGTTGAGCATGAGCCCGACCATGTGTTGGACCTGTTGTTTTTCCGCGCCACCGCGGCCGACCACGGCCAGCTTGATCTCGGTGGCAGCGTATTCGCTGACCGGCAGGTCGCGCATCACCACGGCCGAGATCGCCGCGCCGCGCGCCTGGCCCAGCTTCAGGGCCGAATCCGGATTGCGCGCCATGAACACCTTTTCGATGGCCACTTCGTCGGGGCGGTATTCCTCGACCAGGGCGGTCAGGCCGACCACCAGCAGCTTCATCCGCTGCGGGAAGTCGTCGGCGCCCAGCAGGACCAGCGGCAGGTGATGCACATGCACCACCTTGCCGGCGGCGTCCACATCAATGATGCCCACCCCGGTGCGCTGCGAACCGGGGTCGATGCCGAGAATGCGCGTCATGCGGCACGCACACGGCCGCCGGCGGCCCGGGAGGGACACATGCGGCGGGGATAACGGGGAACGGCTGGGGTCATCATGGTCCGCATTGTCCGCTCACCGGTCGCGCAAAGCGACCGGTGAAGCGCCCACTCAGGCGTAAGCGTCCGCGCCGAGGTCGGCGTTGGAGAACACGTCCTGCACGTCGTCCAGGTCTTCGAGCATGTCCAGCAGCTTCTTGACCTGCAGGGCGGTGTCGCCCTCGACCTTGATGTCGTTGTCGGCACGGTAGGTGATTTCGGCGTGGTCGGGCGTGAACCCGGCCGCCGCCATCGCATCCTTGACGGCGTGGTAGCTGTCGGCTGCGGTGACCACATCGATCGCCCCGTCTTCCGGGTAGACCACGATGTCGTCCGCGCCAGCGTCGATCGCCGCTTCGGTGACGGCTTCTTCGTCCGCACCGGCGGCGAAGTGCAGCACGCCCAGGCGCTTGAACATGAACGACACCGAGCCTTCCGTGCCCATGTTGCCGCCGCACTTGCTGAACGCATGGCGGACATCGGCCACGGTGCGCACGCGGTTGTCGGTCAGGCAGTCCACGATCACGGCCACGCCACCGGGGGCATAGCCCTCGTAGCGGATCTCTTCGTATTCGACGCCTTCCAGCTCACCGGTCGCCTTCTTGATGGCGCGCTCGATCACATCCTTGGACATGTTCGAGGACAGCCCCTTGTCCATGGCCACGCGCAGGCGCGGGTTGTTGTTGGGGTCGCCTCCACCGCCGCGCGCGGCTACGCCGATCTCGCGGATGATCTTGGTGAAAATCTTGCCGCGCTTCGCGTCAGACGCGTTTTTGCGGTTCTCGATGGAGGGGCCTCTACCCATGGGGTGACTCTCGTGTTTCTGTCAGGAACAGGGCGCGAATTCTACCTGATCCGCCGGCCGGCCCGTGTCAGTGCCCAGCCCGCTCAGGCGGCGTGGGCCGCATCATCGCGCCGGAACCGGCCATCGCGCAGGAACGCAGCGGTCTGGCGCGCGGCATCCGGCGAGAACACCAGCCCGCTGTGGCTGGCCGGGATCACGCAGTGGTCGGCCAGGCCCGGCAACTGCGTCTCATCCAGCGCCACGGTGCCATCGGAGGCATCGCCACAGGCGCCGAGCAGGCTGCCCAGCCCGTGCGGGACCGAGCCGGCGATCAGCCCGACCTGCGCCCTGCCCTCCCACGCCGGCAGGCCATCCAGCAGCAATTCCGAGCTGCGGCCGAGCGCCAGCGACCAGCCGTGATCGCTCAAGGAACGCGCGGTCACGCTGCCACGCAGCGGCGAGCCCAGGCAGACCACCCGCGACACCGGCAGTTCGGGCGCCCGCCGCAGGGCCTCCAGCGCGACCAGCCCGCCCAGGCTGTGGCCGACGAGGGAAATCGGGCCACTGTCCTGGAGCCGCTCCAGCAGTTGGGGCACGGCGACGTCAGGGCCGCCGAACACGCTCGAATAGCCGAAGGTATCCACGGCGAAGCCACGGGCGCGCAGCCGCCAGGCCAGGGGGCCGACCCAGGCACGTGCGTTCCAGATGCCGTGCAGCAGTAAAACAGGGGGATTCATGGTGTCAGCCTAGCCCGTTGGGCGGGGCGCCTGCAGAAGGAAACAGCGTCATTAGACGAATGGACCGGACAACGGCAGGTGAAGCCGCTGCGGGCCGTGACAGTGTCGCGCTCAGGCCGCCGTGGGCGGGCGGCGCAGGATGAACTCCAGGTCGAGCACCTTGCCGACCGGGAACGCATAGGTACCGACCTTGCTGAAGCCGTAGCGGGCGTAGAAACGCTGCGCGCCGAAGTTTTCCGACCACACGCCCAGCCACAGCGTGCGCGGGCCCTCGCGTTCCAGCCAGGCCAGCGCGGTTTCGAACAGGCGGCTGCCCCAGCCACAGCTTTGCTGGTCCTTGATCAGGTACAGGCGCTTGAGCTCGCCATCGCCGGGCTGCACCTCGGCATGCGGCAGGCCACAGGGACCGGCGGCGGCATGGCCCACGGCGACACCGTCCAGTTCCAGCAGCCAGACCGCGTAATCGGGGTGTTCAAGAATGATGCGCTGGCGCGGCGCCGGGTACGCCTCATCAAGGAAGGCCTGGAGGTCCTCCGCCGGGTACAGATGGCCGAAGGTTTCCACGAACGTGCGCGTGGCCAGCACCGACAGGGTCTGGGCGTCGTCCGGGGTGGCGCGGCGGATGGTGTAGCGGCCTGGGGTCACGGCGGGAGCATCGGCATCGGCGAGAACCGCCAATTTACCTGAACGTGGCGGCGATGGCGCCCCACGACCCTCGAACCTGTCGAACCTGTCGATCATGGCGGCCACGATCCGCAGCAGGCACCGACCACCGGTCGGTACCTGCCACGTGTTGACGCCGACCGGGGGCCGGCGCGTCCCGGCTTATTCCTTGACGGCGCGCGGGCGGACTTGCACGTGCACTTCGGCCAGCTGCTCGTCCGGGATCGGCGACGGCGCGCCGGTCATCAGGCACTGCGCGCCGGTGGTCTTCGGGAACGGGATGACGTCGCGGATCGACTCGGTACCGGCCATCAGCGCGGCGATACGGTCGATGCCGAACGCGATGCCACCGTGCGGCGGCGCGCCGAAACGCAGCGCATCGAGCAGGAAGCCGAACTTGCCCTCGGCCTCTTCGGCGCCGATGCCCAGCAGCTCGAACACCGCGCTCTGCATGTCCGAACGGTGGATACGGATCGAGCCACCGCCGATCTCGTTGCCGTTGAGCACCATGTCATAGCCGCGCGACACGGCGGTCTTCGCGTTGGCGCGCAGGTCGGCGATGTCGTCCACCGCCGGTGCGGTGAAGGGGTGATGCAGGGCGACGTAGCGCTGGGCTTCGTCGTCGTATTCGAACATCGGGAAGTCGGTGACCCACAGCGGTGCCCAGCCGGCGGTGACCAGGTTGAAGTCCTTGCCGGCCTTCAGGCGCAGGGCACCCATGAAGTCGGAGACCTTGTTGTAGCCACCGGCGCCGAAGAACACGATGTCGCCGTTGCCGGCACCGACGTGGGCGACCAGCGCGGCGAAGGCCTCTTCGCTGAAGAACTTGGCGATCGGCGAGCTGACTTCACCGCTGTCGCTGATCTTGATGTAGGCCAGGCCCTTGGCGCCGTACTTGGCGGCATGCGCGGCGTATTCGTCGATCTGCTTGCGCGACAGGCTGGCACCGCCCGGAACGCGCAGCGCAGCCACGCGGCCATCGGCATCGTTGGCGGCGGCGGTGAACACCGGGAACTCGCTGGTCTTGACCAGCTCGGCCACGTCCACCAGCTCCAGCGCGATGCGCAGGTCCGGCTTGTCCGAGCCATAGCGACGCATCGCCTCGGCCCAGGTCATGCGCGGGAAGCTGGCGGCCAGCTCCACGTCCACCACTTCCTTGAAGATGGCGCGGATCATGTTCTCGACGAAGTCCTGCACATCCTGCTCGCGCACGAAGGCGAACTCCATGTCCAGCTGGGTGAATTCCAGCTGGCGGTCGGCGCGCAGGGCCTCGTCGCGGAAGCAGCGCGCGATCTGGTAGTAACGGTCGAAGCCGGCGACCATCAGGATCTGCTTGAACAGCTGCGGGCTCTGCGGCAGGGCGTAGAACTCGCCCGGGTGCATGCGCGCCGGCACCAGGAAGTCGCGGGCGCCTTCCGGGGTGGCCTTGGTCAGGATCGGGGTTTCGATGTCCTGGAAGCCGGTGGCGTCCAGGTGGCGGCGCAGGGCCTGCACCAGCTTGATGCGGGTGCGCTGCATGCGCTGCATTTCCGGGCGGCGCAGATCCAGGTAACGGTACTTCAGCCGGGTTTCCTCGCCCGGGTTCTCGTGCGCGTGGAACGGCAGCGGCTCGGCCTTGTTGAGGACGGTGATGGCCGTGGCGATCACTTCCACCTTGCCGGTACGGAGCTTGTCGTTGGCCGCATGGCGCGCGCGCACCACGCCTTCCACCTGCAGCACATCCTCGTAGCCCAGGCTCGCGGCCACGGCGAACACGGCCGCGTTGTCGACTTCCACCGTCACCTGCACGATGCCTTCATGATCGCGCAGATCGATGAAGCACACGCCGCCCTGGTTGCGGGCAACGTCGGTCCAGCCGGCGAGGGTAACGGTTTGGCCAATCAGGGTCTCGTCGACCAGGCCACAGAAGTGGGTACGCATGGGGGTAAAGCTCCGCAGGAGAATGCCGGCACCAGGTTGCGCCGGACAGCCCTTTATTCTGCGGCGTCGGCCCGGCCGGGGCAAATCCCCCGCGCCATGTGCCGGCGCGGCGGCACCCGGACGGCCCGCCCGGGCGGCATCACGCCTTTTGAACCCTGACTCTTCCTATAGTCCGCGCACCAACCACCGCAAGGGATGCCGCCATGAACAGACGTCTGACCGTTGCCTGCCTGGCCGCCGCACTGGCCTGTACCGCCCCGGCCGCCCAAGCCCAGATGAGCACCCGCGCCTACGCCCCGGAAAACCTGTCGCAGCTGTCCAGCAGCGACCGCAGCCGGGTCATCACCCAGGAATACGCCGACCAGTCCAATGGCCGCCGGATTCCGGACGACCAGCTGCGCTTTTACCTGGCCCAGGTCAACTCGGGCTGGAGCTTCTCGCGGATCAAGCAGGACATCGCCACCTCCCTGCGCGGCAGTGGCAGCGGGGGCGGCTGGAATGGCGGCGGCAACGGACCGGGCAACAGCGGCACGGTCCGCTGCGAAAGCCAGGACAACCGCGAGCGGGTCTGCAACACCGGCTGGCGCAGCGCCCGGCTGTCGCGCCAGATCTCCGGGACCACCTGTACCGAGGGCCGCAACTGGGGCTCGCGCAACGGGACGGTCTGGGTCAGCGGCGGCTGCCGCGCCGAGTTCGTCGAGGGCCGCGGCAACGGCGGCAACTGGGGCGGCGGCGGTGGCAACGGCGCGACGATCCGCTGCGAGAGCCAGGACAACCGCGAGCGCACCTGCAACACCGGCTGGCGCAATGCGACCCTGGTCCGCCAGATCTCCGGCTCGGCCTGTGTCGAGGGCCAGACCTGGGGCGTGCGCAATGGCGCGGTCTGGGTCAATCGCGGCTGCCGCGGCGAGTTCGCCGAAGCGCGTGGCAATAGCGGCGGCAACTGGGGCGGTGGCGGCGGCAACAGCAATTACAGCGTGACCTGCAGCAGCAACGACAAGCGCCAGCAGACCTGCGCCTGGGACGACCGCCAGGGACGTCCGGCACTGGTCCAGCAACTGTCGGGCACGGCGTGCGTGGAAGGCCGCAGCTGGGGCTACAGCAACGGCAGCCTGTGGGTCAGCGGCGGCTGCCGCGCCCGTTTCGGCGCACGCTGATCGCCCCCTCGCGGTAGGTGCCGACGGTTGGTCGGCACCCTCGCGGCGGCATCGCCCATACGTCGGCGAAACCAGACTGCGTTACGGCGCAGCGGTCTTCTCGCTGCCCCACGGCGCCGGCGGCAAGGCCACCGGCTTGCTCAGATCGAACACCACCTGGAAGTGGCGCCCGCCGGGACGGGTCAATTCGTAGACGAAACGCTGGTCCGGTTCGACCTCCATCGCCCACGTGTTCTGCACCGAGGCGAGCATGTCCGCCTTGCGGAACATCGCCACCGAGTCCGAATCCACCGGGAATGACTGACGTTGCGCGGTGCCTGGCGGCTTGCTGTCGCCGCCGTACAGCGTGACCGCATCCGGACTGCCGTCTTCGTGGCGGTGATCGTGCTTGAGCCGCAGCCCATTTTCGGTACGGCTCAGCACCCAGGTGCGCGAGTGGTCGTCGCCGACATGGAAGGGAATCCGCAGCTCATGTGCCGGATCCTCACAGCCACGCACATGCATGACCAGCCGTTTGCCGTCGAAGGGATCGGGTGCATCGGTGCGCGGCTCGTTGACCGCGATGCGGCCTTCGAACGCCTTGCCGCAATGCGCAGCGACGGCAGCCATGAAGGCATCGGACGGCGCCATCGAGACTTCATGGCCGACGGTATCGTTGGAACCACTGCAGGCAGTGATCGCCAGTGCAGCTGCCATGGGAAGAAGTTTGACTACGTTCATGGGCCCACCCTAACGGGCGCGAACGACCAGCGCAAACCATGCGTCCTGCCCCGCCGTGCCACACGCGCTCGACGCCCGCAGCGCTGCAACCAGGGCTTCATCCCTCCTGTGTTATGGTCGGTCACGTGACTCGTTCGCCTTCTTCCCCACGAAGGACGCACGCATGTTGCGGTTGACCGCCCTGCTCGCCGGCGTGGCGCTGTTGCTGACCGGCAGCGGCCTGCTTGGCACGTTGCTGGCGGTGCGCGGTGGTGAAGCCGGCTTCGGTGCCGGTACGTTGGGGTTGGTGATGTCCGGCTATTTCGCCGGTTTTTTCATCGGCACCTTCTTCGCCCCCTCGCTGATCGGCCGCATCGGCCATATCCGTGCGTTTGCCTTCTTTGCCGCCCTCGCCGCCATCGCGGTGCTGCTGCACCCTCTGTGGATCAATCCCGTGGGTTGGGGCGTACTGCGCATCCTCACTGGCATCGCACTGGTGGGCCTTTACACCGTGATCGAGAGCTGGCTCAACGCCGAGCCCGACCCGCGCCTGCGCAGCCGCGCCTTTTCGCTCTACATGGTGGTCAATCTCTCGGCGCTCGCGCTGGGACAGGTGCTGCTGATGCTCGGCGACGGCGGCGCGACCTCGATGTTCATGCTCACCGCGATCCTGGTCTGCGCGGCGGTATTGCCGGTCACCGCTACGCGCCTGCGCCCGCCGGAAATTCCCTCGGTGCCGCGCCTGAAACTGGCGCGACTGTATGCGATGGCACCGGTGGCGACGGTTGCCGCCGGGCTCTCCGGCCTGGCGATGGGTGCGTTCTGGGGTCTGCTGCCGGTCTACGCCGGCGAGGTCGGCCTGGATGGCAACGGCGTCGCTCTGTTCATGCTGACCGCCATCGCCGGGGGTGCCTTGCTGCAATGGCCATTGGGCCACATCAGCGATGGACATGACCGCCGCACCGGACTGGTCGCACTGAGCCTGGCCGCGGCCGGCATCGCCGTGGTGGCCTCCTTGCCGATGATCCAGCTGCAGACCCATCTGCTGTTCGGGCTGTTCTTCTTCTACGGCGGGCTGGCGTTCGCGCTGTATCCCTTCGCGGTCGCGCACATGCTGGATTACCTGCCGCGCGAGGACCTGCTGTCCGGCTGCTCCAGTCTGCTGCTGGTGCATGGCGTCGGCGCGGCGCTCGGCCCCGCGCTGGCGGGCGCCGCCATGCAGCGTTTCGGTGCGCCGGCACTACCGCTGTACTTCGCGGTGGTGCTGACGCTGCTGGCGCTGTTCACCACCGCGCGCCTGCTCAGCTTCGAGCGCCTGCGCACGCACCCGGTCGGGTTCCGGCTGATGCTGCGCACCACGCCGTCGGCGCTGGAGCTGATGCCCGAGACCGACACCGCGCCGCCGGATTCCGATTCCCCCGTCCCCTCTGACTCCGATAAGGAAGTGCATTGACTGTTTCGACACCGACCTCCCTCACTCCGACCCCTACACCGCCGGCCCCGCCGGCCCCGCAACTGATCCTAGCCACCGATCTGGATGGCACCTTCCTCGCCGGCGATCCCGCCGCGCGCCATCGGCTCTACCGGCTGGTCGACCAGCACCCCGGCATCCGCCTGATCTTCATCACCGGCCGCGGCCTGGAAGCAGTGATGCCCCTGCTCTCCGATCCGGCCATCCCGCGCCCGGATTACGTGGTCTGCGATGTAGGCGCCACTGTCGTCGACGGTCACACCCTGCAGCCGCTGCAGCCCCTGCAATCGATGATCGATGCGCACTGGCCGGGCGAGCAGGTGGTCGCCGCGGCGATGCGCCCGTTCACCGCGCTGCAGCGCCAGGACGTTCCCCAGGAACGCCGCTGCTCGTACTTCTGCGATCCCGACACGCTGGCGCCGCTGCGCTCACAGATCCAGGCTGCCGCACAGGCGCTGGGCTGCGACGTGCTGTACTCGGCCGACCGCTACCTGGATATCCTGCCGCCCGATACCGACAAGGGCCGCACCCTGGCCGCGCTTGCGCGCCTGCTGGAACTCCCGCGTGACCGCATCCTGGTGGCCGGTGACACTCTCAATGACCTGTCGATGTACACCTCCGGTTTCCGCGGGGTGTGCGTCGGCGATTCCGAGCCGGCACTGACCGCCGCCACCGCCGACCTGAAGCACACCTATCACGCGCAGGCGCCCGGCTGCGGTGGCATCCTCGAGGCGATCGAACAGTTCGGCCTGCTCGCCGATGACGATCCTTTCCTGCGTCCGCCGGCACAGGCGCGCGCCGACGGTGCGGACCTGGTGATGGTCTACCACCGCCTGCCCTTCGATGAAGTGATGGAAGACGGCGTGCTGGTCCAGCGCCCACCGCGCTCGCCGAACGGCATCATTCCCTCGCTGCTGAGTTTCTTCGAAGGCGGCCAGAAAGGGTCCTGGGTGGCCTGGGGCATCGACGAGCCCAAGCGCGGCCCGTTCCAGACCCATCTGGCGGTGGATGCCGAGCGCTACCCCACCCTGACCGCCGCGCGCGTGCCGCTGAGCAAGCAGGAGGTGGACATCTTCTACAAGCGCTTCTCCAAGGAAGCGTTCTGGCCGATGCTGCATGTGTTCTGGGAGCGCGCGAAGTTCCGCGAAGAAGACTGGCAGGTGTTCCTGAAGGTCAACCGCAAGTTCGCCGAGGCCACCGCGGCCGAAGCCGCCCACGGCGCGACCGTGTGGATCCACGACTACAACCTGTGGATGGTGCCGGCCACGCTGCGCGAATTGCGCCCGGACCTGAAGATCGCCTTCTTCCACCACACCTATTTCCCCTCGGCCGATGTGTTCAACGTGGTGCCGTGGCGCCGCGAGATCATCGGCAGCCTGCTCAGCTGCGATTACATTGGCTTCCACATTCCGCGCCAAGTGGAGAACTTCGTGGACGTGGTCCGCGGCGCGATGCCGGCCGAGCGGTTGGCCTGGGAAAGCTGCGCGCCGCGTTTCCTCACCTACGGGTGTGCCGTCGGCCTGGACACGATGACCACGCGCCTGCGCGTGGGCGATCGC
Organism: Stenotrophomonas sp. JAI102; assembly: GCF_013409105.1. Classification (NCBI taxonomy): domain Bacteria; kingdom Pseudomonadati; phylum Pseudomonadota; class Gammaproteobacteria; order Lysobacterales; family Lysobacteraceae; genus Stenotrophomonas; species Stenotrophomonas sp. JAI102. The sequence continues at coordinate 886,879 of NZ_JACCCI010000002.1, read as the reverse complement.
GAAGTCGCGCTCGGTGCGCATCCGGTCGGCACCGATCTGCGCCGCATCCACAACGTGCTCGCGCGCAGCGACGTGCGCAACGACATCTTCAAGCTGCGCCGCGAGATCGGCGCGCGCAAGCTGGTGCTGTCGGTGGAGCGGCTGGATTACACCAAGGGCACGCTGGCCAAACTGGAAGCCTTCGAGCGGCTGCTGGAACAGCATCCGGATCGCCAGGGCAAGGTCACCCTGCTGATGATCTGCGTGCCCGCCGCGCGCGAGATGACCATCTACCGCACGCTGCAGAACCAGATCGAACAGGCGGTCGGGCGGATCAACGGGCGCTTCTCGCGGCTGGACTGGACCCCGGTGCGCTTCTTCGCGCAGGCGTTGCCGTTCGAGGAGGTGGTGGCGCATTACGCGGCCGCGCAGGTGATGTGGATCACCCCGCTGCGCGATGGTTTGAACCTGGTCTCCAAGGAGTTCGTGGCCACGCAGGGCATCGAGGGCAGCAACGGCGTGCTGGTCCTCAGCGAATTCGCCGGTGCGGCCGCCGAGCTGAAGGGCGCGGTGCTGACCAACCCGCACGATCCGGCCGATCTGACGGCAGGGCTGCTGCAGGCGTTGTCGATGCCCGACGACGAAGCGACCGGCCGCATGCGGCAGTTGTTCGGCAGCGTGGAGTACTACGACGTGGACCGCTGGGGCCGGGATTTTCTGGACGCGGTGCGCAACAGCCACGCCGAAGGCTGACGCGGAGACGGTGGTGCCGGCCGCTGGCCGGCTCTGCTGCAGGCGGTGCGGGCGGCGGGCGATGCGGGTTTCGTGGGTAGTGCCGGCCGCTGGCCGGCTCCACGCGGTCCTGGCGGCGGGCGATCACGGCCTTGGGCGGTGACGGCTTCATGGGGAGCCGGCCAGCGGCCGGCACTACCATCCGTGCGCACCGACCAACGGTCGATGCCTACCTAGCGCGCACCGACCAACGGTCGGTGCCTACCGGGCGTGCATTGCCGAACGGAGGGTACATGGCGCTATCACGCCGCCTGCATGATGCCTTCGGCGATCACCGCCACTTGGCGCAGCACATCGTTGCGGCCGGCATCGTCGACCGTCGCGCCCTGCAGGTAGCTGGTCAGCACCCAAGGAGCGCCGCCGGCGAGCGGCCACAGGATCGCGATGTCGTTGGTGGTGTCCTCGCCATTGCTGCCGGTCTTGTCGCCGACCCGCCACGCCTTGGACAGCCCGGCGCGCAGACGCGCATCGCCGGTTTCATTGTCGATCAGCCAATCGGCCAGCTGCTGTTTCGAGGCGAGCTTGAGGACGTCACCGAGCACGAAGCGCTGCAGGCTGGCCGCCATCGCGGCCGGGCTGGTGGTGTCGCGCGGGTCGCCCGGGGCGAACCGGTTCATCTCCGGCTCGAGCCGATCATTGCGGGTCACCGCGTCGCCATTCGCGCGCAGGAACGCGGTCACGCCGGCGGGCCCGCCAACCACGCCCAGCAGCAGGTTCGCCGCAGGATTGTCGCTGGTGATCATGGTCGCCCGGCACAGGTCACGCACCGTGACGTCCTTGCCGATATGCCGCGTGGTCACCGGGGCATGCGAGAGCATGTCCTGCTGGCGGACGGCCACGCGCCGGTCCAGCGAGAGCCTGCCCTGGTCGGCCAGATGCAGGACAGCGGCGGACAACACGAACTTGAACGTGCTGCACATCGGGAAGCGTTCGTCCTGCCGGTTGCCGGTGCGCCAGCCGGTGCCGGTATTGAGCAGGGTCACGCCGAGGCGCCCGCCGCTCGCCGCTTCCAGCGCCGCGAAGTCCTTCGCCGCGACGGCGGGTTTCGGCGAAGGCAGCGGAGTCTTGGCGAAGGCGGTGGCGGCCAATGCCGAGGCGGCGGCCGCGCCGGTCCATTGCAGGAACTGTCGTCGAGCGATCATGCGGTTCTCCTTGGCGAAGGCCTGAGTATTGGCAGATTGCGGCGCCGCCACCAGCGAGGATTTTCAGCGGAAGCCATTAGTTGACCTCACATCTCTCTGGACCTACCTCTGGGAATGAACCCAGGAATTGCCCTCATCCCTGCCAACTGCTCGCCGCAGCAGCCCCCTCGGTGCGAAGATGCATCACCTCTGCTCACGGCTCGGCCCATGCTCCGCCCCCAGCTGCCGCTCAATGCCCTGCGCGCCTTCGAGGCCGCTGCACGGCACCAGAATTTCACCCGCGCCGCATTGGAGCTGTGCGTCAGCCAGGCCGCGCTGAGCCATCAGATCCGGGCCCTGGAGGACCGGCTGGGGGTGTCGCTATTCACCCGATTGCCGCGTGGGGTCGCCCTGACCGATGAAGGAGCCCGCCTGTATCCGGTGCTCAATGAGGCCTTCGACCGCATCGCGGTGAGCCTGGACCGTTTCGTCGGCGGGCACTTCCGCGAGGTATTGAGCGTGGGCGTGGTCGGCACCTTCGCCACCGGCTGGCTGCTGCCACGCCTGGGCGATTTCAACGCGCGGCATCCGGATATCGAGCTGCGCCTGCAGACCCACAACAACCGCATCGATCTGGCCGGTGAAGGGCTGGACCTGGCAATCCGGTTCGGCGATGGCGACTGGCAGGGGCAGGTCAGCGATGCGGTGCTGGATGCACCGTTCGCGCCACTGTGCGCCCCGGCGCTGGCACGTACGCTGCGGCAGCCGCGCGATCTGGCCAATGTCGCGTTGCTGCGCTCCTACCGAAGCGACGAGTGGCCACGCTGGCTGCAGGCGGCCGGGGCACCGGAGCTGGACGCGCGCGGGCCGGTGTTCGATTCGTCCCTGACGCTGGCCAGTGCCGCCGCAGCCGGCGCGGGCGTGGCGCTGCTGCCGTTGAAGATGTTCGAGCAGGACCTGGCCCAGGGGCGCCTGATCCAGCCGTTTGCGCAGACGCTGGACCTGGGGCGGTACTGGCTGACGCGGCTGCGCTCGCGCACCGAAAGCGATGCGGCGCGCAGGTTCCGGGAATGGCTGGAGGCGCAGGACGCTGTGCCGACCAACGGTCGGCACCTACCGGTTGCCTGAGGGTGCCAGGTAGATGCCGACCGTTGGTCGGCATGCCGTCTACGCGTCCAGCAATTCCATCCACGTCTGCTCGGCCTTGCTGAGCAGGGTGGCGGTGGCTTCACGGTCGCGGCCGAGGACCGCCATGCGGGTCGCATCGGCGTAGTTGGCCGGGTTGGCCAGCTCGCGGTCCAGGTCGGCCAGCAGCGCCTCCAGTTCGCCCACCTTGGCTTCGGCAGCAGCCAGCTTGTGGGGATTGACCGGCTTCTTCGGCGGCAACGGCGGGGTCGGCGGTGCCGGCTCCGGGGCGGCGGCAGCCATCTTCTGCTTGGTGCCCTGCGCGGCAGGACGCGAACGCAGCCAGGCGGCGTAGGCATCCAGATCGCCGTCGAACGGCTCGACCACGCCATCCGCCACACGCCAGAACGTGTCGCAGACCAGTCCGATCAGATGGCGGTCATGCGAGACCATCACGATCGCGCCCTCGAAGTCGGCCAGTGCTTCAGCCAGCGCTTCGCGCATTTCCAGATCCAAATGGTTGGTCGGTTCGTCGAGCAGCAGCACGTTCGGCTGCTGGTAGGCGATCAGCGCCAGCGCCAGGCGCGCGCGCTCGCCACCGGAGAAGCCGTCCACCGGTTCGAAGGCACGGTCGCCGGCGAAGTTCCACTTGCCGAGGAAATCGCGGAAGGACTGGTTCGGTGCATCCGGCGCCAGGTCGCGGAAGTGCTCCATCGGCGACTGCCCTTCGTGCAGCGACTCCACCGTGTGCTGGGCGAAGTAACCAATGCGCAGGTCCGGATGCGCGGCACGCTCGCCGCTGATCGGGTCCAGTTCGCCCACCAGGGTCTTCACCAGGGTGGTCTTACCGGCACCGTTCGGACCAAGCAGGCCGATGCGCTGGCCAGCCTCCAGGCCGAAGCCCACGTTGTGCAGGATCACCGAATCGGCGCCGTAACCGGCCTCGACATGGTTCAGGCGGATCAGCGAGAACGGTAGTTTGGCCGGCGGGGCGAATTCGATGCGGAACTCGCGCTCGGCGCGCACGGCTTCGGTGCCGGCCAGCTTGGCCAGGCGCTTCATGCGGCTCTGCGCCTGCGCGGCCTTGCTGGCCTGTGCCTTGAAGCGGTCAATGAAGCTCTGCAGATGCGCGCGCTCGGCCTGTTCCTTGTCGTGGGCGAGCTGCTGCTGGCGCAGCTGTTCGGCACGCTGGCGCTCAAAATCGGTGTAGCCGCCGACGTACAGCTTGGCGCCGCCACCGTGCAGATGCAGGGTGTGGGTGGCCACGTTGTCGAGGAACTCGCGGTCATGCGAGATCAGCAGCAGGGTGCCCGGGTACTTGAGCAGCCACTGTTCCAGCCAGAACACCGCGTCCAGATCCAGATGGTTGGTCGGCTCATCGAGCAGCAGCAGGTCGCTGGGCATCATCAGCGCGCGCGCCAGGTTCAGGCGCACACGCCAGCCGCCGGAGAACGAGGAGACCGCGCGGGAGTGCGTCTCGGCCGGGAAGCCCAGGCCATGCAGCAGCTTGCCGGCACGCGCTTCGGCGTCATAGGCGCCGATCTCGGCCATGCGCTGGTGGGCGGTGGCGACCGCTTCCCAGTCTTCACGCGCGGCAGCGGCAGCTTCCTCGCGCATGACGGCGGCCACCTCGGTGTCGCCCTCCAGCACGAACTGCAGCGCCGGGTCGGGCAGCGACGGGGTTTCCTGGGCCACGCTGGCGATGCGGATCTTGCCGGGCAGATCGACGTCGCCCTTGTCCGCCTCCAGCTCGCCCTTCACGGCGGCGAACAGGCTGGACTTGCCAGCGCCATTGCGGCCGACCACGCCGACGCGGTACCCCGCGTGCAGGGTCAGGTCGACGTTGGACAACAGCAGCCGCTCGCCACGGCGCAAGGCGAAGTTACGAAGGGAAATCATCTTGGGGGTCCATATAACGGAATGGAATGTGCTCGTGAGCACCTTTCCTGCGACGTAATTCTAGCGTTAACGAATACTTGACGGGCCCCGGGATGCGCGGCAGGCCTCGTTTCTCTCTCCCACGACCCTGCCTGCGCTCCCCCGGGACCCTCCTGTCAGATCCTCGACCTCACGTAAATGGTTGCTGCTGCAACGTTTTTTACGAACATGGCTAATATTTGACAAGCGATGAATATCCCGTTAATCCATCTCTTGCGCACCGCAACAACCGCCTTCGCAGACCCGATCCTCGATGTCGTGATGTCGCTTTGGTGCAGCACCGCCCCTACCGGAGCCCCATCCTGATGAACCGCAAGACCAGTACGCTCGCCGCCGCCGTAGCTGTCGCGCTCGGTATGTCCAGCTTCGCCGCCACCGCCCAGGAGGCGCCCGCCCGCACGGCGGCCAACACCCTGGACACCATCATCGTCACCGGTACCCGCGTCGCCGACCGTACCGTGGCCGAGTCGCAGTCGCCGATCGACATCATCACCCCCGAGGCGCTGCAGTCCACCGGCACCACCGAGCTGGCCACCGCGCTGGCCCGCGCCCTGCCCTCGCTGAACTTCCCGCGCCCGGCGCTGACCGATGGCACCAGCGGCATCCGCCCGGCGCAGCTGCGCGGCCTGTCCCCGGACCAGGTGCTGGTGCTGGTCAACGGCAAGCGCCGCCACACCTCCGCGCAGATCAACGTCAATGGCAGCATCGGCCGTGGCTCCTCGGCGGTGGACATCAACGCGATCCCGATCGCCTCGATCGAGCGCGTGGAAGTGCTGCGCGACGGCGCCTCGGCGCAGTACGGTTCGGACGCCATCGCCGGTGTGATCAACATCGTGCTCAAGGGTTCGTCCTCCGGCGGCAGCCTGGCGCTGGACGCCGGCCAGTACTCGGCCGGTGACGGCAACAAGTACCAGCTCTCCGGCGATACCGGCATCGGCTTCGCCGACGGCCGCGGCAGCGTCCACGTGGCCGGCCAGATCGTCCAGCAGGACGAGAGCAACCGGGCCGGCCCGTACCAGGGCACCACGCCGAACACCGGCAACTTCCCCAACATCGGCCAGACCACCTTCGTGGTCGGCGACCCGCAGGTGGATGCAACCGCCGCCTCGGCCAACGCCAGCTTCCAGTTCAGCGACCACGTCTCGGCGTATGCCACGGCGATGGCAAGCAACCGCGACATCACCTCGTTCGCGTTCTACCGCTCGCGCAACAACCTCAACCAGGGCGCGCTGCTGGCGCAGACCTACCCGGACGGCTTCGTGCCAGAGATCAACCAGTATTCCAAGGACCGCTCACTGGTCGCCGGGGTCAAGGGTGATACGGACAGCGGCTGGAACTGGGACGTCAGCTACAACTACGGCGCCAACAAGATCGATTTCCACACCCGCAACAGCATCAACTACGCCCTCGGCGTGAACAGCCCGCGCTCGTTCTACGACGGCGCGCTGGAGTACACCCAGAACATCGTCAATGCCGACGTGACCAAGACCCTGGATTGGGGCCTGGCCTACCCGGTCACGCTGTCCTTCGGCGGTGAGTACCGCAAGGAGAAGTGGGAGCAGTCGGCCGGTGAACTGAACTCCTACACCGGCAGCGGTGCGCAGGGCTTCGGCGGCTTCACCCCGCTCAACGCCGTCGACGCCGACCGCGACAACTACGCGGTCTATGCCGGTCTGGAAGCCGACCTCACCGACAAGTTCTCCGCCGGCGTGACCGGCCGCTACGAGGACTACTCGGACTTCGGCGACAAGTTCTCCGGCAAGCTCTCCGCACGCTACGCCTTCACCGACAAGGTCGCCCTGCGCGCCACAGCCTCCAGCGGTTTTCGCGCGCCGTCGCTGGCCCAGCAGAGCTACCAGGCGGTGACCAGCACGATCGTCAACGGCGTGTTCGTCGAACGCGGCACCTTCCCGACCACCAGCCCCGCCGCGCAGGCGCTGGGTGCCAGCCCGCTGAAGGCCGAAAGCTCGACCTCCTACAGCCTGGGCCTGGTGCTGCAGCCGGTGGATCGGCTGTACCTGACCGTGGATGCGTACCAGATCGATATCGATGACCGCATCGTGCTCTCGACCAACATCACCACCAATGCCGCGGCCAATGCGCTGCTGTCCGGGCTGGGGCTGCCGGGCGTCACTGCGTTCTCCTACTTCACCAACGGCGTGGACACCCGTACCCGCGGCGTGGATGCGGTCTCCAGCTACACGATTCCGTTCGCCGTCAGCGCGCTGGAGCTGACCGCTGCCTACAGCTACAACGAGACCGAGGTGAAGAAGTTCATCGGCTCGCCGCCGGTGTTCGGCACGCTGGGCATCACCCAGTCGCTGATCGGCCGCGATGAGATCGGCCGCATCGAGGACAGTTACCCGCGCGACAAGACCATCCTCAGCGGCACCTGGCGTTCGGACCGCTGGGACCTGAATCTGGCGGCCACCCGCTACGGCTCGTTCACCGTGCGCAATTCGGCGACCGCGCTGCGTGACCAGACCTACGACGCCTCGTGGGTGCTGGATGCCTCGGCCAGCTACAAGCCGAGCGAGAACTGGACCCTGACCTTGGGCGCGGACAACATCCTGGACGAATACCCGGACCGCACCGTGGACCTGCAGAACTCCACCTGGGGCATGCTGCCGTACAGCAACTACTCGCCGTACGGGTTCAATGGTGCATACGTGTATGGTCGCGTGACCTACAAGTGGTAACAGGGGTAGTGCCGGCCGCTGGCCGGCACTACTGTGCGCCCCGACACGCATTTCACACGCGGCGCCATGCCAGAATCCAGGCATGAATCGCCAAGACCTCCCACTGAACCTGTCCAGCAGCGCACGCCGCGTGGTGCGCTGCGCCGTCGCATGGGCGGCGCTGGCGGCGGTCCCGCTTTCCGGATGTGCAGGAGATCACGTGAAACCGAGCTATTCCAAGTCAAGCGTCGAGCCGGTCGTCGTGACCAAGGTGTCCGACTCCACCCTCCAGGTGCAATTCGAGGAACCTGCCGAAAGCATGTACTACGCAGCGGGAATCAGCTACGTCGTCGAGGCGGACACCATGAAGATCGTCATCGACCGGTGTCCGATATCCGGCAACTGCGCAACCATGCTGCGCCGTCACATCGTGCCTGGCCCACCGAAACCTGCTGTGCAGGATATTCCCCTGCTGGCGCCTCGCGTTGTAATGCTCTTCGCCGACAGCGAAGAGCAAGTCTTTCCTTAAGGGGGCGCTATGGCTGACAAGGTAGTCCTGGGTATCCATAGCGACGTAGACCCCAACACGCAAGGCTCATTCAATCAGTTTGTGGATGGTCATGCCTGGATCACGGTCACCCGCAATGGCGACACGCAGTACTACGGCCTGTGGCCAGACGGGCACCCACGCGCAGGCGACAATGGCCCCGAAACGGACATCAGGGTCGGCTTGGAAACAAGGTTCAGGTCGTCGGCCTCCCGCTACTACGAGCTGACACCCGCGCAGGAAAAGCAGCTCGATCAGGCCCTGAACGAGAATGTCACATGGGCATACACGAACACCTGCGCGTCGTGGGCGACGGCCACGGTCTCCAAGGTGACCGGGCAAACGCTGGATGCCGGCGAGTTGATGCTCACCGATACGCCCCGGGAGCTGATCGAATCCATCCGCAAGGCAGAACGCCTTCAGCCCACTACCCCGGCGAACCCGCAACCTCCGCCGGAACCCAGGCAGCAGGGATCCAGTGCAGGATCGCTCAGCGACACGTCCCTGTCGCTGCACCAACAAGCCATCGAGGGCGTCCACAAACTGGACGCAGCCCTGGCCAGGCAGCCTGACCAGTCCAGCGAGCGCATGGCCGCCAGCCTGGCGAACCTGGCCCGGGCCCAAGGGCTAGAGCGGATTGACCACGTCGTCCTGGGAAAACCTACTGGCCCCTCTTCCGACTCACAGAACGTATTCGTGATCCAGGGTGCGCTGGACGACCCTGCCCACCGGCGGGCCCATATGGGGATCGACGCCGCAGTGCATACCCCGGTCGACGATTCGATCCGGCAACTGCAGCAGATCGACCGCCAGCAGGCTGCAGCCACGGTCGCCGAACCTGCCCAGGTACTTGAAGAGGTCCCGCATCGGCGGCTGGTTTGATCCAGCCCCCTTGAGACAGCCACTGGCTGGCGCCGCGGCGAACGACGCGAAGAGGGTGCACCTGGAACCCGGCGGCGTCACGCTACGGTTTGCCGTATCCAGCCGCATCGGTGAAAATCGGGGCATTCCCCACATTGCGAGCCCCGATGCACCATGATACCGACCTGATCAACATCGTTGCCGTTGGCCTGGGGCTCGCCTTCATCTTCGGCGCGCTGGCCAACAAGCTGCGTTTGTCTCCCCTGGTCGGTTACCTGGTTGCTGGCATCTGCGTAGGCCCGTTCACCCCCGGCTTCGTCGCCGACCAGGCGCTGGCCAACCAGCTCGCCGAGATCGGCGTGATGCTGCTGATGTTCGGGGTCGGCCTGCACTTCTCGCTGAAAGACCTGATGGAGGTCAAAGCGATCGCCATCCCGGGTGCGATCGGCCAGATCCTGGTCGCCACCCTGCTCGGCTGGGGCCTGGCGGCGTTGATGGGCTGGCCGGTGATCTACGGCGTGGTGTTCGGTTTCTCGCTGGCCACGGCCAGTACCGTGGTGCTGCTGCGCGCGATGGAAGAACGGCGCCTGCTGGAGACCACGCGGGGCAAGATCGCCATCGGCTGGCTGATTGTGGAAGACCTGGCCTGCGTCCTGGCCCTGGTGATGATGCCGGTCCTGGCCGGCGTGTTCGGCCCGGACGCGGCCAATGAAAGCCATACCGTCGGCAGCGTGCTGGCCAGCATCGGCTGGACCTTCGTGCAGCTGGGCCTGTTCGTGGCCGTGATGCTGGTGGTCGGGCGCCGGGTGATCCCGTGGATCCTGGAGCGCATCGCCGGCACCGGTTCGCGCGAGCTGTTCACCCTGGCCGTGCTGGCGATCGCGCTGGGCGTGGCGTTCGGCTCGGCGATGCTGTTCGGCGTGTCGTTCGCGCTGGGCGCGTTCTTCGCCGGCATGCTGCTCAACGAATCCGAACTCAGCCACAAGGCCGCCAACGATTCGCTGCCGCTGCGCGATGCGTTCGCGGTGCTGTTCTTCGTCTCGGTCGGCATGCTGTTCAATCCGGCCATCCTGATCGAGCACCCGTGGCAGGTCCTGGCCACCGCGGCGATCATCATGTTCGGCAAGTCCGCCGCGGCGTTCGTGATCGTGCGTGCCTTCGGCCACCCGACCGGTACCGCGCTGACCATTTCGGCCAGCCTGGCGCAGATCGGCGAATTCGCCTTCATCATCGCCGGCCTCGGCGTGACCCTGAAAATTCTGCCGCCGACCGGGCAGGCGCTGGTGCTGGCCGGTGCGTTGATCTCGATCATGCTCAACCCGCTGGTGTTCGGCCTGCTCGACCGCTGGCTGCTCAAGAACCAGGAAGCCGCCCCGACCACGGTGGAGACCGAGCTGCCACCCGGCCCCTCGCTGGACCTGCACGACCATGCCATCGTGATCGGCTACGGCCGCGTCGGCAGCGCGCTGGCGCAGGTGCTGCGCGACCGTGGCGTGCCGGTGATGATCATCGACGACAACAAGGAACACGTCGCCGAGGCGCACGCGGCCGGCCTGCCCGGCATCCGTGGCAGCGCCGCCTCCGACCGCGTACTGGCCGAAGCGCATCCCGAGCGCGCCAAGATCGCCGTGCTGGCGATTCCGCAGCCGCTGGAAGCCGGTGAGACGCTGGCCAAGCTGCGCGCGCTCAATCCCGGCCTGACCCTGCTGGCGCGCGCGCACAGCGACGCCGAGGTGAAGCACCTGCTCGCCCATGGCGCCGATGGCACGGTGATGGCCGAGCGCGAGCTGGCCTATTCGCTGGCCGAGATGGTGATGTCCACCCCGCCGTACCGCACGATGAGGCAGCAGCACAGCATTCCGGTGGTGTGAGGGTTCATCGGGGCAATGCCCCATCCACGCATGGCGTGGATCTACACACATGGCAGGGAATCCCGCGGCACCATGGAAAGACCCCCACGGCGGCCGGCCCGCACCGGCCGCCGTGGGTCCTGCCTCTACGCCTTGGCCAACGCCTGCTCCAGGTCCGCCAGCAGGTCATCGATGTGCTCGATGCCCACCGACAGCCGCACCGTGTCTTCGCTGACGCCCGCCTTTTCCAGCTCGGCCGCATCCAGCTGCCGGTGGGTGGTCGAGGCAGGATGCGTGGCCAGGGATTTGGCATCGCCCAGGTTCACCAGGCGGGTGAACAGCTGCAGCGCATCCAGGAAGCGCGCGCCTGCCGCGCGCCCACCGGGCAGGCCGAAGGTCAGCACGCCGGAGCCGTGGCCGCGCAGGTACTTCTGCGCCAGCGCATGTTCGGGGTGGTCGGGCAGCGCGGCGTAGTTCACCCAGGCGACCTTGGGATGCCCCTGCAGGTGCCTGGCCACGGCCAAGGTGTTCGCGTTGATCCGGTCCAGCCGCAGCGCCAGCGTCTCGATGCCCTGCAGGATCAGGAAGGAATTGAACGGCGAGATCGCCGCGCCGGTATTGCGCAGCGGCACCACCCGCGCACGACCGATGTAGGCAGCCGGGCCGAGGGCTTCGGTGTAGACCACGCCGTGATAGCTCACGTCCGGCTCGCTCAAGCGACGGAAGCGCTGCTTGTGCTCGGCCCATGGGAAGCGCCCGGAGTCGACGATGGCGCCGCCCAGGCTGGTGCCGTGGCCGCCGAGGTACTTGGTCAACGAATGCACCACGATGTCCGCGCCGAAGTCGAACGAGCGCTGCAGGTACGGCGTCGCCACCGTGTTGTCGACGATCAGCGGCACGCCATGCGCATGCGCGATCTTCGCCACCGCCTCGATGTCGGTGATGTTGCCGCGCGGGTTGCCGATCGACTCGACGAACACCGCCTTGGTGCGGTCATCGATCAACGCACCGAACGCCTGCGGATCGCGGTAGTCGGCAAAGCGCGTCTCAATGCCGAACTGCGGCAGCGTATGCGCGAACAGGTTGTAAGTGCCACCGTACAGCGCGCTGGCCGAGACGATGTTGTCGCCGGCCTCGGCGATGGTCTGGACCGCGTAGGTGATCGCAGCCTGCCCCGAGGCCAGCGCCAGCGCACCGATCCCCCCTTCCAGCGCGGCGATGCGCTGCTCCAGCACGTCCGTGGTGGGATTCATGATGCGGGTGTAGATGTTGCCCGGCACCTTCAGGTCGAACAGGTCCGCGCCGTGCTGGGTGTCATCGAAGGCGTAGGCCACGGTCTGGTAAATCGGCACCGCCACCGCGCGCGTGGTCGGGTCGGGCCGGTAGCCGCCATGCACGGCGATGGTCTCCGCGCGCCACTGTGATTCTGGACTGCCGTGTTCGGACATCGCATCGTCTCCAGGTGAATGCCGACGATACCGAACAAAAAACCCCCGCCGAGGCGGGGGTTCATGCCAAACCAGCATGGCCTGAGGCGCAACGGTTATCAGGCCGCCGGCGCGTGCGGGGCTCAGCCCTTCACGAACACCAGCTTGCCCTCGGCCGCATCGACCCGGATCACATCGCCGTTGAGGAACTCGCCGGACAGGATCTTCTGCGCCAGCGGGTTCTCCAGCTGCGACTGGATCGCACGCTTGAGCGGGCGGGCGCCGTACACCGGATCGAAGCCAACATTGCCCAGCAGCTCGAAGGCGGCGTCGCTGACCTCGATGCGCAGGCCACGTTCGGCCAGGCGCTTTTCCAGGCCCTGCATCTGGATGCGGGCGATCTGCTTGATCTGCACCTTGTCCAGCGGATGGAACACGACGATGTCGTCCAGGCGATTGATGAATTCCGGGCGGAAGTGCGCCTGCACCACGCCCATCACCGCCGCCTTCATCTGCGTATAGGCCTCCGGACTGTCATCGCCGCTCATGTCCTGGATCTGGTGCGAGCCCAGGTTGGAGGTCATCACGATGACGGTATTGCGGAAGTCCACCGTGCGGCCCTGGCCATCGGTCAGGCGACCGTCGTCGAGCACCTGCAGCAGGATGTTGAACACATCCGGATGCGCCTTCTCCACTTCATCCAGCAGGATCAGCGAATACGGGCGACGACGCACCGCCTCGGTCAGGTAACCCCCTTCCTCGTAGCCCACATACCCCGGGGGCGCACCGATCAGGCGCGCGACACTGTGCTTCTCCATGAACTCGCTCATGTCGATGCGGATCATCGCGTCGCTGCTGTCGAACAGGAACTCGGCCAGCGATTTGCACAGCTCGGTCTTGCCCACGCCGGTCGGGCCCAGGAACAGGAACGAGCCGCTCGGACGATCCGGATCGGACAGGCCCGCACGCGAACGCCGCACCGCATCGGAGACCACCTTGATCGCCTCTTCCTGGCCGACCACGCGGTTGTGCAGCACCTCTTCCATGCGCAGCAGCTTGTCGCGCTCGCCTTCCAGCATGCGGTTGACCGGAATGCCGGTCCAGCGCGATACCACCTCGGCGATTTCCTCGGCAGTGACCCGGTCCTGGACCAGCTTGAACTCGCTGGTTTCCACTTCCTGCGCGGCAGCCAGCTGCTTCTCCAGCTGCGGCAACTGCCCGTACTGGATTTCGCTCATGCGGCCGAAGTCCTGGCGGCGCTGCGCCGACTCCAGCTCCAGCTTGGCCTGCTCGATCTGCTCCTTGATCCGGGTCGCGCCCTGCAGCGTGGCCTTCTCCGACTTCCAGATCTCGTTGAGATCGGAGAACTCGCGCTCCAGCGCATCGATGTCGGTTTCCAGATCGGCCAGGCGCTGGCGCGAGGCCTCATCCTTTTCCTTCTTGAGCATTTCGCGCTGGATCTTGAGCTGGATCACGCGCCGCTCGAGGCGGTCCAGTTCTTCCGGCTTGGAGTCGATCTCCATGCGGATGCGCGAGGCGGCTTCGTCCATCAGGTCGATGGCCTTGTCCGGCAGCTGGCGATCGGCGATGTAGCGGTGCGACAGCGTGGCCGCCGCGACGATCGCCGGGTCGGTGATTTCCACGCCATGGTGCACGGCGTACTTTTCCTTCAGCCCGCGCAGGATCGCGATGGTGTCTTCCACACTCGGCTCGCCCACCAGCACCTTCTGGAAGCGGCGCTCGAGCGCGGCGTCCTTCTCGATGTACTTGCGGTACTCGTCCAGCGTGGTCGCGCCGACGCAGTGCAGTTCACCGCGCGCGAGGGCCGGCTTGAGCATGTTGCCCGCGTCCATCGCGCCATCGGCCTTGCCCGCACCGACCATGGTATGCAGTTCGTCGATGAACAGAATCACCTGCCCCTCGCTCTTGGCCAGGTCGTTGAGCACGCCCTTCAGGCGTTCCTCGAACTCACCGCGGAACTTGGCGCCGGCGATCAGCGCGCCCATGTCCAGCGAGAGCACGCGCTTGCCGCGCAGGCCCTCGGGCACTTCGTCGTTGATGATGCGCTGGGCCAGGCCTTCCACGATCGCGGTCTTGCCCACGCCGGGTTCGCCGATCAGCACCGGATTGTTCTTGGTGCGGCGCTGCAGGACCTGGATGGTGCGACGGATTTCCTCGTCGCGGCCGATCACCGGATCCAGCTTGCCACTCTCCGCGCGCGCGGTCAGGTCGATGGTGTACTTCTCCAGCGCCTGGCGCTGGTCTTCCGCATTTTCCGACTGCACGGTCTCGCCACCGCGCACCTTCTCGATGGCGGTTTCGATCTTCTTCCTGTCGGCACCGGCAGCGCGCAGCGCCATGCCCAGGGTGCCGCCATCGTCGACCGCGGCCAGCACGAACCACTCGCTGGCGATGAAGGCATCGCCGTGCTGCTGGGCCAGCTTGTCGGTGTTGTTGAGCAGCCGGTTCAGATCGTTGCCGATCGACAGGTTGCCTTCCTGCCCGGAGACCTTGGGAAGGGCCTCCATGGTTTCGTTCAAACGTTCGCGCAGTACCGGCACGTTGACGCCGGCCTGGGCGAGCAGCGGGCGCGTGCTGCCGCCCTGCTGGTCCAGCAGCGCGCTGAACACATGCACCGGTTCGATGATGTTGTGGTCGCGGCCCACGGCCAGCGACTGCGCGTCGGCCAGCGCCTGCTGGAAACGCGAGGTGAGCTTGTCCATCCGCATGATTCTTGTCCTCGATGTAAACGGGAGCTGGCCGTGCCAGCACTCTCTGTCAGATGCGGTTACGCGGGCGTGTTTCAAGGGTGGATGAGATGCCGATTCAGCCATCGTCGGCCTTCGCACAGCCTTTCCGCCCCCGCCCGCGCGGGCCTTCACACGCTGGGCGGCCGCTCCAGCACAGGCGGCGCGGCCGGGTGCGGCACCAGGCAGCCAAGGCTGGCGGGCAGGTCCAGCGCCACGTCATAGCCCCCGGTGACGCCGTAGCCGATCCGCCACGACGACGGGAACAGGTCCGGCGGCTGGAAGGCGATATCCACCGGAATCGCCGCCACCGTGTCGGTGATCTGCAGCGGCGTGCTGGCCGGGGCGTACTCGATGTCCTCGGCGCCGCGCGTGGTGATCACGTTCCGGCGCTGGATCGCCGCGGCCGGCACCGACGAGCGCGGCGCGCCGCGCATCTGGAAGGCCCCGTGGAAGCCGGTATCGACCAGCATCAGGTGGTGTTCGCGGCCCCGGATCGGATAGCGGGCCTGCTGGAACGGCCCCCACAGCGACGAGGTGTAGACCATCCGGCGCGTGCAGGCAGCCGGCGTGTGCGACCCCAGCAGCGTCAACGTTTCGCGGGACAGCCGGACCGGTCCCAGCGCGCGCAGCACGTCCAGGCCGATCAGGTTGATCTCGCGCGCGGCTTCGCTGTTGAACGACACATCGCGCACGCGCTGGCCACCGAGTTCGATATCGATCGGCGCGGCCAGCCCCGCCTGCTGGATCTCGTCCCCGACGATGCGCGACACCACGAAGTTGCCGGTGACCGCCAGTCCCAGCGATTCGGCCAGGGCGCGGCTGATATGCGAGCGCGGCGCACCGGTGTCGATGATGAAAGGGGCTTCGTGGGCGACGACAGCACCATCGCGGCTGCCATGCAGCGTCACCGTGACCGAGGGCAGTTCATTGCTGAACTGGATCGGCACGTCCACGTCCTGCCCGCGTTCGGCCACCGGCAGCGCGCTGCGCGGCCAGGCGGTGAACGCCGCGAACGCGGGCCGGGTGACATCGGGCACTTCATCACCGGGCGCGAGCATCGGCACGATGGTGCGCTGGTAGTCCTCGCGCACACGCAGCATCAGCCTCGCCCACTGGGCGATGTCGCCCTCGATCAGCGCATTGCCGGCCAGGGTGGATTCGCACAGGAAGGCCAGGCCCTGCAGCGCCGGCGGTGCATCGGCTGTTTCGGCCAGGCACTGGCGTGCGGCACGGTTGGAGGCATCCAGCTCTCCACGGACGCGGTGGTAGCCCGCCGCGCCGAGATGGCGGCGCGGGCCGGACGCCCCGCTCATGTCGCGCAGCGTCATCAGCTCCGCACGCAGCACCGCATCGCTGTAGCCGAACCCATCGTGGAGCGCCACCGGATCGGCCGCCACGGTCGCCGGCAGCATCGCCACGCACGCGCCCAGTACCCACATCCGCATCCCGTACTCCCGTCGACGTCCCCGCTCGACCCTAGCACGGGAACCACGCTGCGCTCACGCCTGCTTTCGTCCGCGCGCGCGATGCTGGGGGCCGGTTCCGCACGGAGTGACTGCATGCATTACGAACTGTATTACTGGACCGGCATCCAGGGCCGCGGCGAGTTCGTGCGGCTGGCGCTGGAAGACGCCGGTGCGGGCTACACGGACATGGCGCGCGTCCATGGCGACGCGGTGATGCAGCCGTACCTGGATGGCAAGGTCGAAGGCTTGCAGCCGTTTGCCCCGCCGTTTCTGCGCACCGGGCGGCAGGTGATCGCCCAGGTCGGTGCGATCCTGGATCATCTGGGCCCGGAACTGGGCCTCGTTCCCGATGCCAGCTCGCGGCGACAGCAGGCGCTGCAGCTGCAGCTGACCATCGCCGATCTGGTCGCCGAGGTGCACGACACCCATCACCCGATCGCCGCCTCGAAGTACTACGACGACCAGAAGCGCGAAGCCAAGGCGCGCGCCGAATCGATGCGCGCCGAACGCATGCCGAAGTTCCTGGGGTATTTCGAGAACGTACTCAAGCACAACGGCGGCCGACATCCCCTGCGCGAGCATTCCTACGTCGATCTGTCGCTGTTCCAGCTGCTGAGCGGGCTGGAGTACATGTTCCCGCGCCGCATGCAGGCGCTGTGGCCGTCGCTGCCGCAGCTGCGCGCGTTGAAGGACCGCGTGGAAACCCGGCCCAACATCGCCGCCTACCTGGCCTCGGAACGGCGCCTGGCCTTCAACACCAACGGCATCTTCCGGCACTACCCGGAGCTGGATGGCGAAGCCTGATCCCTCGCCGGCCCGCCTCCACCCGGTAGCTCACGACCGTTGGTCGTGAGCGCAGGTTGGGTCGTGAGCCGGTAGTGCCGGCCGCTGGCCGGCTCCGCAGCACACCCATTCCATCCGGTAGTTCACGACCGTTGGTCGTGAGCCGTTAAAGCAGCCGGCCAGCGGCCGGCACTACACCCGTTCGACGTGCTACCGCCTGAGCGTCAGGTCCGCTCAGCAGGCTGCTTCTGCAGCGACAACAGCGCCAGCAACCCGGCCAGCGCCACATACGCGCCCGCGAACTGCCAGCTGATGATCTTCGGCAGGCCTTCCAGCTGCCACGGCAGGTAAATCCCACCGCGCGGGTCCACCGAATGGATCAGGCCGAACAGCGTCAGCGCGGCAGCCACCAGCAGGAACCCGGACGCACGCAGCAGTTTCCCGTCGATCATCGCCACTACCGCCGCGATCCACAGCATCGAAGTGATGATGAAGCCATTACCCAGGGTGAAGATCACCGCCAGCTCGGGCAGGCCGTGCCCATCCAGCGTGGTGGTCAAAGCCACCAGCTGCTCCGGCGCGATCCAGCCCGGCGCCTTGATCGCCAGCAGGTAAGCCACCGAGGGCAGGAAGCCCAGCACCATCGCCCCGGCATGCTCGCGCGGCGTGGCCTGGAAGGCCTGGGTGGTGATGTCGATCGCCACGTACACGATGATCGGCGCCAGCACCGCCAGCGGCAGCCACTGCACCAGCCCGGAGATCACCCCCAGCATGCCGCCGATGCCGACGAACAGGCCGGTCAGCAGCGTGTAGCCGCTGCGCGCGCCCATGTGCTTGTAGGCCGGCTGGCCGATGTACGGCGTGGTCTGCGCGACACCGCCGCAGAAGCCGGCCACCAGCGTGGCGATCGCTTCCACCAGCAGGATGTCGCGGGTGCGGTAATCGTCACCGGCAGCGCGCGCGCTCTCGGAGACGTTGATGCCGCCCACCACCATCAGCAGGCCGAACGGCAGCAGCAGCGGCAGGTAGGTGATCGCGGTCGGCAGGCCGTCGATGAAGCCCAGCGTCGGCCACGGCAGCACCACCTGTGGCGGCACCCACTCCGGCACCTTGAAGCCCGGTGCGCCCAGCCCGGCAAGCCCGAGGCCGTAGTACAGAATCGTGCCGAACACGAACGCGACCAGCACGCCGGGCGCACGGATCGGCAGCGTCCGCTTGGCGATCAGCACGTACAGCAGCAGGCCCAGCGTAACGAAGCCGACGATCGGCGAGCGCAGCGTTTCCAGCAGCGGCAGGAAGCCCATCAGCACGATCGCGATGCCGGCGATGGAGCCCAGCAGCGAGGCCCGCGGCAGAGCGCGGGTGACCGCTTCGCCGAAGAACGAGAGGATCACCTTGAGCACGCCCATGATCACCAGCGAGGCCATGCCCAGCTGCCAGGTCGCGATGGCGGCATCGTGCGGGGCCAGCCCCTGCCCCTTGAAGGCGAGGAAAGCCGGGCCGAGCACCAGCAGCGCCATGCCGATGCTGGTCGGGGCATCCAGGCCCAGCGGCATCGCGGTGACATCATCGCGGCCGGTGCGGGCGGCCAGGCGTCGTGCCATCCAGGTGTAGAGCACGTTGCCGACCAGCACGCCGAAGGCGGTACCCGGGAACATCCGGCCAAACACCACATCCGCGGGGAACTGGAAAATACCTACCAGTGCCATCGCGATGAAGCCGAGGATCGACAGGTTGTCGACCACCAGGCCGAAGAAACCGTTGAGATCGCCGGCAACGAACCAGCGGGGGCGTCCGGAGCGGACGGGAGCAGTGGCGGACATGCGCGGGGCGGCCGTGGGGAGGGGGTAGCCGATGGTAGGGCCTCACCGCCGCCAGTAACAGGCGCATGGATGGAACGCCGGGAAACGTCCGCGGGAGGGACGCGTCACCGCGCGGTAGTGCCGGCCGCTGGCCGGCTCCCGTCATCGCCTGGAGCATCCTGAGGTTGCCGGCCAGCGGCCGGCACTACCGGAACCCGTGCGGATCAGGGCTTGTTGAGGAAGTTGTTGGCCAGCAGGTCCCGCACATCCCCGACGCGCCCGCTGAGCAGCGCCTTGGCCGCATACAGCGCGGTGCCGGCCACCTGCTTGGCTTCCACCTGCGGCGGCATCACCAGCTCGGTCGGGCTGGTGTGCACGTCCAGCAGCGCCGGGCCGGGATGGGCCAGGATGTCCTGCACCGCCTGCTCCAGGTCCTCCGAGCGGGTCACGGTGCGCCCGTAGAAACCGATCACCTCGGCCAGGCGGCCGAAATCGGGGTTCTGCAGGTCGGTGTAGTTGTCCAGCAGGCCTTCGACCTTCTGCTCTAGCTCGACGAAGTTCAGCGAGCTGTTGTTGTAGACCACCACCTTGATCGGCAGATTCTCCTGCACCGCGGTGAGCAGGTCGCCGAGCAGCATCGCCAGGCCACCATCGCCAGAGAGCGAAATCACCTGACGGCCGGGATATGCCTTCTGCAGGCCCAGCGCCTGGGGCATCGCATTGGCCATCGTGCCGTGCAGCAGGCTGGTCAGGGTGCGGCGGCGCCCATTGACGCGGATATGGCGCAGGATCCACACCATCGGCGAGCCGCCGTCGGCGGTGAACAGCGCATCGTCGGCAGCGTGGCGGTCGATCAGCGCGGTCAGATGCTGGGGGTGGATCAGCTCGCCCTCGCCCGGCTGCTCTTCCTTGGCCCGTGTGGCCAACGCCTTATCGCGATGCTCCATGCACTCGTCCAGGAAGCTGCGGTCCTCGCGCTCCGGCAGCAACGGCAGCAGCGCCTCCAGGGTCGGGCCGATGTCGCCCACCACGCCCAGGTTCACGGGATGGCGGCGGCCAAGATGGCTGCCATCGCGATCCACCTGGATCAGCGTGGCCTTGTCCGGGTAGTACTGGCCCCAGGCGAAGTCCGCGCCGAGCAGCAGCAGCGTGTCGCAGGCCATCAGTGTGTGGTAGCCGGACTCGATGCCGAAGATGCCGGTCATGCCCATGTTGTACGGGTTGTCGTACTCGACGAAATCCTTCGCCCGCGAGGTATGCGCGATCGGCGCCTTGAGCTTGGCACCCAGCGCGACCAGCGCGTCATGGGCATGCTCGCAGCCGGCGCCGGCGTAGATGCCGATGCGTTTGCCCTCACCGATCAGCGCGGCGATGCGCTGGAGTTCATCGTCCGAAGGACGCAGCACCGGCTGGGTGTAGTGCACCGAGAACGGCGGATCGTGCTTGACCTCGGCTTCGCTGATGTCGGCCGGCAGAATCACCACCGCCACCCCACGACGGCTGATCGCCGCCTGGCAGGCCAGGGTCACCACGCGGCGCGCCTGCTCCGGGCTGTGCACCTGCTCGCAGAACACGCTGCAGCTGCCGTACACCGCCTTGAAATCGACTTCCTGCGGGAACTCCATCCCCAGCTCGGCGGTGACCACCTGGCTGGCGATCAATACCATCGGCGCGCGGTTGCGGTTGGTTTCGAACACGCCGTTGATGAAGTGCAGGCCACCCGGACCGCACGAGCCGGCGCAGGCGGTGAGCCGCCCGCTGATCAACGACTCGGCACCGGCGGCAAACGCGGCCACTTCCTCGTGCCGCATGTGCACCCATTCGATATCGCTGCGATGGAGGGCATCGGTGACATGGTTGAGGGTGTCGCCGACGATGCCGTAACAGTGACGGACACCGGCGGCCTGCAGGGTTTCAACCACGATCTCTGCAACGCGCTTGCTCATGACATGCTTCCACGACGAGGGGGAAGCGTCAGCCTAGTACCGCGCAAGTGACACTCATGTGGGTTTACGCGATCACGGCTGCGTGTTCACCCAGCCCAGCACCGCGCCGCGCGTGGGATTGTCATAGCGCACCTGCACCCAGCCATCGCGCTCATCCAGCAGTTCCACGCGGTCGTCCCGCACCAGATACCGCTTGGTCGTGGCATCACCCGGGCGGCTGTACAAGGGCAGCCGCGCCGCCATCACACGGCCGGAAACGGGTGCCAGCGGCGCGCCGGCGGGTGGTGTCTCCAGGCCATCGCCGATGGCGGTCTCCAGCACCTTGCCGGCCGGATCGAAGGTGCTCCAGACCGCCAGCGGACCGCTGTCGGCGGTCTGCTTGATGAACACGTAAGGCTCAAGCACATCGTCGAGCATCAACAGACGCTCGGCGCGGTACAGGTACAGGCGCGCACCGTCGTAACGATACTGGTCCACATACCACATCGGGCCACCGCGGCAGCTGCTGCTCAGGGTGCGGGTCGCTGCATCCACGGTCAGGCCCATCAGGCCACCGCATTGCGCGCCTTCGGTCGAGACCGGCTCCAACGCCGCCAGCTGCTTCGTGTCCGTGTCGTAGCGATAGACCGCCACCGCCTCATTGACCATGCCCACCGAGGCGCGCGCGACCAGCTCCGGGCGGCCATCGAAGTCGACATCCTCGGCCGACAGGCGCGCAGTGCCGTCCGCATCGGCCGCACCCGGCAGCACCTGGCGCGTGCCCGACGGCGTGAGCAGCACGGCGATGCTGCCGCCCTCCTGCACCTCGGCCTGCGCCTGCACGCCCGGCGCAACCTCCCATCGCAGCGGGGCCGGGTCGGCATCCTGCGCGTGCGCGCACGTCACCGCCAGGCCCATCACCACGGCGGCCAGCATCGCATCCCTGGGTTTCATGATCGCTCCGTGAGGCGCCACCGCGGCGCCCGGGATCAGAACGATACTTCAACCGCCTGCTGCGCCCACAGCACCGACTGGTGCCCGGTCGCCTGCTTCCATGCCAGGCGGATCGCTTCGATGTCGGCGCGGCGCTGCGGGGTGTTTTCGTGCAGGACCACCAGCACCTTGGTGCGCAGGCGGTTCGGTTCGGGGGCGCCGCGGAACAGCCACTGGCCGTAGGCATCGAACACGGTCAGGCCGTCCGGGAAGCGCGGCGTGACCTCCTTGTCGAGGAAGGCGCGCCACTGCGTGTCGCTGATGCCCTCGGTCTGCGGGCGGTCGGCCACGCCGGTTTCCTCGCCCACGCCGAAGTACAGCTCGCTGCGGACCCAGCCGGCGGCCGCGTCCGGGCGCGCGGCGTCGCCCTGCAGGGTGGCCGTGGCGGTGGTGGGCGGGGTCGGCTTGGCGGCCGGGGCGGCGGTGGCACAGCCGCTGGTGGCCAGGACCAGGGCAAACAGAATGGCGCGGAACGACATGGACAACTCTCCGGAAACACAGGGACAGGCGAGGGAAGGAGCGTGCCGGACTTCCGGGTCCGGTGCAGATCGCCAACGGCTATCTGCTGATAACCACCCCGATGGGACTTGCATCACACAGGGACATCACGCGAAGATAATATATCGCTTCATCCGGATGGATTGGTAGTGCCGGCCATGGGTCGGCAGCGCCCGCTCCCTCCTCCCCCCTCCCCTCCCCCCTCGTCGTCCTGCTGGAGTCCGCATGTCCCGTCCGTCCGCGTCGCGCCTTGGCCTTGCCATCGCGCTCGTCCTCTCCTCCCCCCTGCTGCCCCAGGACGTACTTGCGCAGGACGCGCCGACCACCGCCCAAACGCTGGACACCGTGATCGTCACCGGCACCCGCGCCATCGACCGGACCGTGCTGGAATCCACCTCACCGGTGGACGTGCTGACCGCCGAGGACATCCGCAAGGCCGGCGTGGTCAATGGTGAACTGGGCAGCGCGCTGCAGGCGCTGCTGCCCTCGTTCAACTTCCCGCGCCAGTCCAACTCCGGTGGCGCCGACCATATCCGCGCCGCCCAGCTGCGTGGGCTCTCGCCCGACCAGGTGCTGGTGCTGGTCAACGGCAAGCGCCGCCACAGCAGCGCACTGGTCAACACCGACAGCAAGATCGGCAAGGGCACCACCCCGGTCGACTTCAACGCGATCCCGGTCAGCGCGATCAAGCGCATCGAGGTGCTGCGCGACGGCGCCGGCGCGCTGTACGGCTCCGATGCGGTCGCCGGGGTGATCAACGTGATCCTCGATGACGCCCCGGAAGGCGGCGCGTTCGAAGCCAGCTTCGGCGCCAACCACACCGACCTCAAGCCGATCGACCGCACCATCACCGATGGCCAGACCAGCTATGCCAGCGCCAAGGTCGGCACCGCGCTGGGCGACGAAGGCGGCTTCCTGCGCGTCGGCCTGGAGCTGAAGAACCACGAGGGCACCAACCGCGCCGGCTTCGACCAGATTCCGCCGTGGGACCAGAGCGAGACCAACCTGGCCCTGCAGGGCAAGCGCAACTATGTGCTCGGCGACGGCAAGACCCGGGATCTCAACGCCTGGTACAACGCGCAGCTGCCGTTCGGCGAGACCTCCACGTTCTACAGCTTCGCCACCTTCAACCAGCGCGACAGCGAAGGCGCGAACTACTTCCGCTACCCGGACAGCGACGCCAACTGGGCCGAGGTCTACCCGAACGGCTACCGCCCGATCTCCGAAGGCGAGAACCGCGATGTGCAGGCCGTGGCCGGCGCGAAGGGCCAGTGGGGCGAGTGGAACTACGACGCCAGCCTGGATTACGGCGTCAACACGTTCACCTACCGCCTGCGCAACTCGCTCAACGCCTCGCTGGGCCCGACCAGCCCGACCCGCTTCAAGACCGGCGACTACCGCAATGAGCTGACGGTCGCCAATGTCGATCTGGGCCGCGTGTTCGCGCAGGGCGACAGCATCACCCACAGCCTGGGCCTGGGCCTGGAAGCGCGTCGCGATCATTACGAAACCCGGCCGGGTGACCCGGGCAGCTATGCCGCCGGCCCGTTCACGGACCGCCCGACCGGCTCGCAAGCCGGTGGCGGCCTGACCCCGCAGGATGCGACCTCGCTGTCGCGGGATGTCGCCAGCGCCTATGCCAGCCTCTCCAGCCAGTTCGGCGAGCATTTCTCCAGCGATCTGGCCGCGCGCTACGAGCACAGCGACGACTTCGGTGGCGAGCTCACCGGCAAGCTGGGCCTGCGTTACGAGTTCACCCCGGCGTTCGCGCTGCGTGGCGCGATCTCCAACAACTTCCGCGCGCCGTCGCTGGCGCAGATCGGCTACGAGTCGACCTCCACCGGTTACAACGCCGCTGGCCAGCTGGTCCAGGGCCGCGTGCTGTCGGTCAACAATCCCATCGCCCGCGGCCTCGGCGCCACCGACCTGAAGCCGGAGAAGTCGCTCAACACCAGCCTGGGCTTCACCAGCCGCATCGGCGACCACTTCGACGTCTCGCTGGATTTCTTCCAGATCGACATCGACGACCGCATCGCGCTGTCGGAAAGCATCACCGGCGATGCGCTGACCGATTACGTGCAGCAGCAGTTCGGCGTGGCCGGCCTGCAGAGCGCCAGCTTCTTCGTCAACGCCGCCGATACCCGCACCCGGGGCGCCGAACTGGTGAGCAACTGGCGGCAGTCGCTGGGCAATGGCGAACTGGTGCTGACCGGCACCTACGCCTATACCAAGACCACCCTGAAGAACGTGCTCGCCACGCCGCCGGGTCTGTTGGCGCTGGATCCGGACTACGTGCTGTTCGGCGTGGAAGAGACGAATACGCTGACCGACGCCACCCCGCGCACCCGCGCTGCGCTGGCCGCCAGCTGGGCCAATGACCGCTGGTCGCTGAGCAGCCGTCTCAGTCGCTATGGCAGCGTGACCCGTGTGTTCAACTTCGGTGATGGCTACATCCCACGCCAGACCTTCGGCGCGGAATGGCAGCTGGATGCCGAGGTCGACTACAAGATCACGCCGCAGTGGAGCGTGGCACTGGGCGGACAGAACCTGACCGACAACTACTCGGATCTGTCCAACGATGACATCTACTACTTCGGCAACCTGCCGTACGACGTGCTGTCACCGATCGGCAGCAATGGTGCGTACTACTACGGTCGCGTCCGCTACACCTTCTGACCGACGGTGCCGGCCGCTGGCCGGCACCGCTGCATGAATGTGGTTGCCATGACCTGGCAATCACATCCACGCTGGCATGTTGGTCACCATGGCCAACGACTTCCCCCAACGTCCGCCGCCGCCGCTGCTGGACGATGCCTGTGCGCTGTTCCTGGATGTGGATGGCACCCTTATCGAATTCGCGGACGACCCCGAGTCGGTCGCGCTGCTGCCCGATGTGCGTGAAGCGATCGGGCGGATCAGCGATCGGCTGGATGGCGCGGTCGCGCTGATCAGCGGGCGGCCGCTCGCCCAGCTCGACACACTCTTCGCGCCCCTGAGCCTGCCCGCTGCCGGCCTGCACGGCCACGAGCTGCGCAACCATGAGCAGCGCGCGCAGAGCAGTGATCCCTCCGCCGATACCAGCGAGTGGCTGCATGCCCTGCACCAGCAGGCGATGCGCTTCGCGCATGGCTATCCCGGCGTGCTGGTGGAGGACAAGGGCCGCAGCCTGGCCCTGCACTGGCGCGGCGCCCCGCATGCCGCCAACGATGTGCGCGCGTTCGCCGAACGGCATATCCGCGGGCATGCCGGCTACAAGCTGCAGCCCGGCGACCATGTCATCGAATTCCTGCCCGAAGGCAGCGACAAAGGGCGCGCGATGCGGCAGCTGATGCTGCAGCCGCCGTTCCGCGATCGCATGCCGGTCTTCGTCGGCGATGACCTCACCGATGAATTCGGCTTTGCCGCGGCCAACGACCTGCATGGCTGGAGCGTGCTGGTCGGTGCGCGCGAGCCCAGCGATGCGGTGTTCGCGCTGCCGACGATACGCAGCGTGCACGCCTGGCTTCGCGAGAATGCCTACTGATGCCTTGATCCCAAGGCCCCCTGACGCCGCGCGCAGGTCTCCCCCACCGGTGTGCCGCCGCGGCATGACACGAGACTTCCTGCATCATGAGCGAACCCGATCTGAATCTGGGCGTGGTCGGCAATGGCAGCTTCGGCGCGCTGATCGACAAGCACGCGCGCGTCGTCTGGAGCTGCCTGCCGACCTTCGATGGCGACCCGACCTTCTGCGCCCTGCTCGGCCCCAACCAACAGGAAGGCGGTGACTTCGGCATCGAGCTGGAGGACATGGTCGACAGCGAACAGAGCTACCTGACCAACACTGCCATCCTGCGCACCGTGCTGCGTGACAAGCATGGCGGTGCGCTTGAGATCATCGATTTCGCGCCGCGCTGGCGCGAGAACGACCGCTTCTACCGGCCGGTCAGCCTGATCCGCCAGGTGCGCCCGCTGTCCGGCAACCCGCGCATCATCGTGCGTGCCCGCCCGCTGGCCGACTGGGGTGCCCGCGTGCCCGAGGCCACCTGGGGCAGCAACCACATCCGCTGGGTCCTGCCCGACCACGTGCTGCGCCTGACCACCGATGTGCCGCTGCGCTTCGTCCGCGACGGCCTGCCGTTCGTGCTCAACCATCCCGTGCACCTGGTGCTCGGCGTGGATGAATCGCTCAACCGCTCGCTCAGCGGTTACGTGCAGGAATCCTTCCAGCGCACGCGCGACTACTGGCGCGAATGGGTGCGCTATCTGTCGATCCCGCTGGAATGGCAGGACGCGGTGATCCGCAGCGCGATCACGCTGAAGCTGTGCCAGTACGAGGACAGCGGCGCGATCATCGCCGCGATGACCACCTCGATCCCGGAAGCGCCCGGCAGCATCCGCAACTGGGATTACCGCTACTGCTGGCTGCGCGACGCCGCCTTCGTGGTGCGTACGCTCAACCGCCTCGGCGCGACCCGCACGATGGAGCAGTTCCTGGGCTACATCTTCAACCTGGCCACCGCCGATGGCAGCCTGCAGCCGCTGTACGGCATCAGCTTCGAAGCCAAGCTGGAAGAGAGCGAAGTGCCCTCGCTGTCAGGCTACCGCGGCATGGGCCCGGTGCGCCGCGGCAACCTGGCCTGGGTGCAGCGCCAACATGATGTCTATGGCAGCGTGGTGCTTGCCTCCACCCAGCTGTTCTTCGACCGCCGCCTGCAGGACCCGGGTGATGCACACACCTTCGCGCGGCTGGAACCGCTCGGCGAGCAGGCCTTCACCCTGCACGACGTGCCGGATGCCGGGCTGTGGGAATTTCGCGGCCGCACCGAAGTGCATACCTACACCAGCGCGATGTGCTGGGCCGCCTGCGACCGCCTGTGCAAGATCGCCGTGCGGCTGAAGCTGGACGACCGCGCCACTTACTGGCGCGAGCGCGCCGACATCATCCATGCGCGCATCATGCGCGAGTCGTGGAGCGAAGAACTCGGCCACTTCACCGATACCTTCGGCGGCCATCGCCTGGATGCGTCGTTGCTGCTGCTGGCCGATATCGGCTTCATCGAGGCCACCGACGCCCGTTTCGTGGCCACGGTCGACGCGATCGGCCGCGATCTCAAGCACGGCAACGCGCTGTACCGCTACGTGGCGCCGGATGACTTCGGCGAGCCGGAAACCAGCTTCACCATCTGCACTTTCTGGTACATCGATGCACTCGCCGCGATCGGCCGCCTGGACGAAGCGCGCGAGATGTTCGAGATGCTGCTGGAGCGCCGCAACCATCTGGGCCTGCTCTCCGAGGATCTCGCGTTCGACAACGGCGAGGCCTGGGGCAACTTCCCGCAGACCTATTCGCACGTGGGCCTGATCACCGCCGCGATGCGCCTGTCGCGCAGCTGGCAGGAGGCGTCATGAGCCGCCTGGTCGTCGTCTCCAACCGGGTGGCCGTTCCCGGTGAATCGCGCGCCGGCGGCCTCGCGGTCGGGCTGCTGGCCGCGCTCAAGGAGCGCGGTGGCCTGTGGTTCGGCTGGAGCGGCAAGTCGGTGCGCGACAACAGCGGCGCCCTGCACGAGCAGGTCGACGGGGACATCCGCTACGTCACCATGGACCTCAACAAGCGCGACGTCGACGGCTACTACAACGGCTTC
The DNA here is from genome assembly GCF_013409105.1 of Stenotrophomonas sp. JAI102. Classification (NCBI taxonomy): domain Bacteria; kingdom Pseudomonadati; phylum Pseudomonadota; class Gammaproteobacteria; order Lysobacterales; family Lysobacteraceae; genus Stenotrophomonas; species Stenotrophomonas sp. JAI102. The sequence goes on along the minus strand of NZ_JACCCI010000002.1, from coordinate 858,720 downwards.
GCCAACCGCACATTGTGGCCGCTGCTGCACTTCCGGCTGGACCTGGTCGACTACGACCGCGCCACCCGCGAGACCTATCGCCGCGTCAACGCGCTGTTCGCCGAGAAGCTCGCGCCGCTGCTGCGCGAGGACGACATCGTCTGGATCCATGATTACCACCTGATCCCGCTGGCCTCGCTGCTGCGCGAGCGTGGCATCGGCTGCCGGATCGGCTTCTTCCTGCACGTGCCGATGCCCTCGGCCGATCTGCTGCAGGCGATGCCGGACCATCTGCGGCTGTTCTCCAGCCTCTACGCCTACGATCTGGTCGGCTTCCAGACCCAGCGCGATGCGGACCGCTTCCAGTCCTATGTGCGCCTGTTCGGTGGCGGCCGTGTGCTGCCCGACGGCGAACTGGAAGCGCCCGGCGGCCGCCGTTTCCGCGCCGCTGCCTTCCCGATCGGCATCGATACCGAGTTCATCGCGCGCCAGGCCAAGGCCGGTGCGAACAAGCCCGCAGTCAAGGACCTGCGCGGCAGCCTGCGCAATCGCCAGCTGGCGATCGGCGTGGACCGCCTCGACTATTCCAAGGGGCTGCCCGAACGCTTCCAGGGATTCGAGCGCTATCTGGAACGCCACCCGGACCAGCACGGCTCGCTGACCTACCTGCAGATCGCACCGGTCTCGCGCGGCGATGTCACCGAATACCGGCAGCTGCGCGGCCAGCTGGAGCAGATCGCCGGGCACATCAACGGCGGGCATGCCGCGCCGGACTGGACCCCGCTGCGCTACGTCAACCAGAACTTCACCCATGCCACCCTGACCGGCTTCTACCGGGCCGCGGCGGTCGGCCTGGTGACGCCGCTGCGCGATGGCATGAACCTCGTCGCCAAGGAATACGTGGCCTCGCAGGACCCGGAGAACCCGGGCGTGCTGGTGCTGTCCTTGCTGGCCGGTGCGGCCGATGAACTCAAGCAGGCGCTGCTGGTCAATCCGCATGACCTGGATGGTGTCGCGGATGCGATCGCCACTGCGGCGACGATGCCGTTGAAGAAGCGCGTGGAGCGCTGGCAGGCGATGATGGACCACCTGCGCACCTACGACATCAATCATTGGCGGCAGACGTATCTGCAGGCGCTGGAAGGGTGATGCCGGCCAGCGGCCGGCAGCGCGTCCACCCGTCAGTCCAGGAACCGCGCCGCCTGCTCCGCTGTCGGCAGGAAACACGTGTCATGCCGACCGAACCACCGATACCGGTTGCGGGCCAGCGCCCGATACGCGGGGTCTCGCAACCTGCGGGGCATCCAGCGCAGCACACCCAGCAGACGCCATGCGCCGCCCAGCCCCGTCAGCACGCGGATGATCGCATCGGTGTCCGTCCACGCACGGCCTGCGTCGAGCAGGAGGAACGACGTCGGGTCCTCAGGATCCAGCCCGTGTGCCTGCAGCAGAGCCCGTCCCTGCGCGCCCTGCATCGCCGCGAAGCGGTAGCGGCCCCGCGTGTCGAAGCGGAGCAGGAACCGCACCCAGCGGCTGCACAGGGCGCACACGCCGTCGAAGACGATGACCGGTTCGGCTGGTCCAGCCACCGTCTGTACCGCAGTCAGGGCGCGATCCACGCCAGGGTCGCCATGCGCCCGGTGCGGCGGTCACGCCGATGCGAATAGAACCGCTGCGGATCGGCCAGGGTGCAGTACTGACCGCCGCTGATGCAGGCCGGGTCCAGCCCGGCCGACTGCAGCCGCCGGCGGGCCAACGCATACAGATCCACCTTCCAGTGCCCCGGCCGGGTCGCCACGAAGGCCTTTGCGGCCCCCTCGTCGCGCTCGACGAAGGCCTCGAACACGTCCTCGCCGATCTCATACAGGGCCGGACCGGCCGCGGGCCCCAGCCAGGCCTGCAGCTGCGCGGCCGGGGTCTGCATGGCGGCCACGGTGGCCTCCAGCATGCCGTCGGCCAGCCCACGCCACCCGGCATGGGCGGCGCCGATCTCACCGCCATTGCGCGCGGCGAAAACCACCGGCAGGCAGTCGGCGGTGAGGATCGCCAGCACCACGCCCGCGACCGAGGTCACGGCGGCATCGGCGGTGGGTTCCGCCTCCACGCCGGTGGCCGTCGGCGGGGCGCTGAAGCGACGCACGCCGGTGCCATGCACCTGGCGCAGCCAGTGCGGCGCCGAGGGCAGGCCCAGCCCGGGCACGAGCAGGTCGCGGTTGCGCTGCACCTGTGCCGGGTCGTCGCCGTCGGCGGCGTACCGGTTGCCCATGTTGAACTGGTCGAACGGCGCCACCGAACCGCCTGCGCCGAAGCGCAGGGTGGTCAGCGCATGGACCCCGATCGGGGCCTGCCAGTCGGCTGGCAGCACGGGCACGGGGGCGTCCATCAGCGGCGGTTGCGTTCCTGCTCGGCGAAGCGCTTGCTGTCTTCGCGCAGGGCGTGCAGCAGGGCCTGCATGTCGGCCGGCGGCGGCGCACTGTTGGTGATCTTTTCCCCGGTGATCGGGTGCACGAACTCCAGCGTTTCAGCGTGCAGCGCCTGGCGCTTGAAGCCGCGCAGTTCGGCCACCAGCTCGTCGCTGGCACCCTTCGGCAGCTTCAGCGCGCCGCCATACAGCTGATCGCCGATGATCGGGTGGCGCAGGTGCGCCATGTGCACGCGGATCTGGTGGGTACGGCCGGTTTCCAGGCGGCACTCCAGCGCCGTGTGCGCACGGAAACGCTCGCGCAGGCGGTAATGGGTGATCGCTTCCTTGCCGTCTTCACGCACGGCCATGCGGATGCGGTCGCGCGGGTGACGGTCGATGCCGGCGGTGGCGGTGCCACCGGAGACCAGCGCGCCGACCACGACGGCCAGGTACTGGCGGTGCACTTCACGCGCGGAGAGCTGCTCGACCAGCGCGGTCTGCGCCTGGATGGTGCGGGCGATGACCATCACGCCACTGGTGTCCTTGTCCAGGCGGTGCACGATGCCGGCGCGCGGCAGCACCGACAGCGAGGGGTCGCGGAACAGCAGCGCATTCACCAGCGTGCCGGTCGGGTTGCCCGCGCCGGGGTGGACCACCAGGCCGACCGGCTTGTTGATCACGAACACGTGCTCGTCCTCGTACAGGACCTCCAGCGGGATGTCCTCCGGCTCGGCATGGGTCTGGGTGTCGAGCACGACATGCAGGCTGGCCACCTCGCCGCCGCGCACCGGGTCGCGGCCGCGCACGGTGTCGCCGTCCAGCAGGACGTCCCCGGACTTGATCCACTCGGTCAGCTTGGACCGGGAGAATTCGGGGAACAGCTCGGCCAGGACGGCGTCGAAACGCCGGCCGGCGGCGGTATCGGGCACGATGGCCTGGCGGGGGGAATCGGAATCAGCAGGGGTATCGGACATGGGGGCACACCGCAATAGGGACAATTTTGGGGTCCGGGCGACCAGTTTCAGTCGCGGGACAGGCCACTAGGCTATCATCGACCCTTCGTATTCCAGCCGCGTCCCGCCCTGACCCCATGATCCGACGCTCCGTTATGCTGTCCGCGCCCGTCCGCCTCGCCGCCCTGATGCTGGTGCTGCTCTTCGTCGCCACCGGCTGCCACCGTGGTACCAAGGACAAGAATCCGGATGAAGGCCTGCCGGTTGAGCAGCTCTATGAAAAGAGCCACAAGCTCATGGAAGGGGGGAACTGGAGCGGTGCCGAAGCCAGCTTCCGCCGCCTGGTAGCCCAATACCCGTATGGCCCGTATACCGAACAGGCCATGATCGAAAGCGCCTACGCGCAGTACAAGGCCGGCAAGCACGATGACGCGGTGTCCAGCGTGGACCGCTTCATCCGTACCTACCCGACCCATCGCAACATCGCCTACATGTACTACCTGCGTGGCCTGGCCAATGGCAACCGCGACACGGTCTTCCTGCGCCGCGTCTGGTCGCTGGACCCGAGCCGCCGCGACCTGTCCAGCCCGCGCCAGGCCTATGCCGATTTCACCATCGTCACCGAGCGCTACCCGAACAGCCGCTACGCCGCCGACGCGCGCCAGCGGATGATCGCCCTGCGCGACGTGTTCGCCCAGTACGAGCTGGACAACGCCCTGTACTACCTGCGCCGCGAGGCCTACGTCTCGGCCGCGGGCCGCGCCAACTTCCTGCTGGACAACTACCCGCAGAGCGCGTTCCAGTACGATGCCGTGGCCGCCCTGGGCGAGGCCTACACCAAGCTGGGCAACAAGACCCTGGCCGACGATGCCCGCCGCGTGCTCGAGCTGAACCAGCCCGACCACCCGTGGCTGCAGGGCAGGTGGCCGAAGTACCCGTGGATGGTCCGCAAGCTGAACCCGTTTGCCGGCGAGAAGTCCGCCAGTACCGGTGAACGTAACGCCACGATGAACCGCAAGTAAGAAAAAAGGCCCCGAAAGGGGCCTTTTTATTGACCCTTCTGCCTAAGGAGGGACCGTCTCGGTTCAGGGGCCGGAGCGGGCGGTTGAGAGAACAACCATCGAAAGGGACGCGGTATAGCTGGGCGTGATCAGGTGAATCGGCCCCAACATCACCGTCCAGCCCGCCCGGTTCTCGTTGTAAAAATTCACCTATTAGGGTATTTTTTTGCCATGGGAAGACAAGGACGTTGACCTCAACCCACACGGTGGACCCAATGGCAACGAAAAAACTTCCCAAGGGCGTGACGCGACGGCCCGATGGTGTGCTGGAAAAGCTGACCGCTCATTTCGATATCGGGCACATCAAGGCCGACTCGCCCAGTACGGGGCCACGTGCTTCACATTGAGCGCTCAACAAGGGTTCCAGGCGATGGGCCTGACCTTGGCTGAGGCAGTGGCCTCGCTTACTGCGCTCGACGGCCCGGGATGCTTCTTCAAATCGATGACGACGTATCACGATGAAAACCTGTGGCAAGACGTTTACCACGTCTCTACACCCAAGGGGCTTGCCTACGTCAAGTTACAGGTAGTGCTGCCTCCTGCAGGCTCTAGTCAGACGGCAAGGCTCGTTATTTCATTCAAGGCGAAATGACCATGGATACCAAGACCACGAACACCAACACCCTGTCTCGCCTCACGGCCGGTCAGTGCCCTGTGTGCGGTTCGGCGGAGTCGCTGGTGCATTTCTATGGGAAAACGTTGCCTGTCACCGTGAGCGGTCTCTCCGGCACAGTGAGCGATCTGGCGGGTGAGCATTGCCAGGTTTGCGAGGAAATCTTCCTCGATGACGACAGTGCCAAGCGCTTCGCCAATGCCGGCGATGCTTTGGTGATGGAAACACGCAGGTCAGAGGGCGCACACCTCAAGGCCCTGCGTAAACGGCTGGGCCTGACCCAAGGGGAAGTAGGCCTGTTGATCGGTGGTGGCCACAACGGCGTATCACGGTATGAACGCGGCCAGTCGGACCCGGGTCCCGCAGCGTTCAACCTCCTTCACCTACTGAACAAAAACCCCCTGCTTGCCGGGGAACTTCCGGGCGTGATGGTGACAAAAGTCAGCCCGCAGAAGCGTCACTTTGCGGCCACAGCGAAAGCCAAGGGATTCAAGCCCAACAAGGTTATTCATGTGGGTAACGAGTGGGTCGTCATCAACGTGTGCGGCAGTGATGTGCTGGGTACGGGCAGCCGTGCCGGTAAGCGGACGGCTGCTACAAAAGAAGTTGACGTGAGCCGACTGGTGGCCGCAAAGGCGGCCACCGAACGACCCGGGGGACCCCACGCAAAGCGGACGGCGGCAAAATCCGCGGTGGCGAAAAAGGCCCGCTGACCAGCACGCAGCAGCTCACGCGGATGACTGGTCAGAGGCTCGTTCAAACATACGCCGGCCGTCGCCAACCTGGGTTGCGTGCCGTCGGCATACATAATCTGCCCGTGTGTTGAATTGCCACGCCGACCAACGGTCGGCGCCTACCCGCTGGCTTCTCAGCCCTTGTACCCATTGCTGATCGGGTACCGGCGCTCACGCCCGAACGCCCGGCGCGAGACCTTCGGGCCCGGTGCAGCCTGGTGGCGCTTCCACTCGCTGGTGCGCACCAGGCGCAGCACACGGTCCACCACCTCGGCGGCATATCCGGCGGCCACGATCTCCTCGCGCGACTGCTCCTGGTCCACGTAGCGGTACAGGATGCCGTCCAGCACGTCGTAGGCGGGCAGCGAGTCCTGGTCGGTCTGGTTGGCGCGCAGCTCGGCCGAGGGCGGGCGGGAAATCACCGCCGGCGGGATCACCGGGGCGCCGCCCACGGTATTGCGCCACTTGGAGAGCCCGAACACCTCCGTCTTGTACAGGTCCTTGAGCGGGGCATAGCCGCCGCACATGTCGCCGTAGATGGTCGCGTAGCCCACCGCGTACTCGCTTTTGTTGCCCGTGGTCAGCAGCAGCCCGCCGAACTTGTTGGACAGCGCCATCAGGATCACGCCGCGGCTGCGCGACTGCAGGTTCTCTTCGGTCACATCGGCTGCCTGCCCCTCGAACATGGGGCCGAGCGCGGCCATCAGGCCTTCGAACACCGGCTCGATCGAGACCGCTTCCAGTTTCACGCCCAGCGCGCGGCACTGCTCGGCCGCCAGGTCGTTGGACATGTCCGCCGTGTAGCGCGACGGCAGCCGGACTGCGGTGACGTTGGCCGCGCCCAGCGCATCCACCGCCATCGCCAGCACCAGGGCCGAATCGATGCCACCGGACAGCCCCAGCCAGACTTTCTTGAAGCCGTTCTTGCGGCAGTAGTCCTGGATCCCGCGGGTTACCGCGCGCCAGGCCAGCGCATCCATGCTCTCGTCGCCGTCGTCCATCCACTCGCGCGGCAAGAAGCGGCGCGCATCGGCGTCGTAATCCACGACCAGCCACTGGTCGGTGAAGGCCGCGGCCGCCGGATGCACCGTGCCATCGCCATCGGCGACGACCGAGGCGCCATCGAACACCAGCGCGTCCTGGCCGCCCACCACGTTCAGATAGGCAATCGCCGCCCCGCTCTCGCGGGTGCGCTCGGCCAGCAGCGCATCGCGCTGCGCGTGCTTGCCACGCTCGTAGGGGGAGGCATTGGGCACGATCACCAACTGCGCGCCGGCGCGCACGGTATCGGCCAGCGGTTCGGCGAACCACAGGTCTTCGCAGACCAGCACGCCGACCGGCACGCCCTTCAGCTCGAACACGCAGCTGCCGCCGTCCGGATCGACATCGAAGTATCGGCGCTCATCGAACACTGCGTAATTGGGCAGCTCGCGCTTGCGGTAGGTGTGTTCGACCTTGCCATCGCGCAGCACGCTGGCTGCGTTGTAGACCACCGCACCCGCCGCCTGTGGCCAGCCAACCACGGCCGCGATGCCGGTGGTGGCCGCCGCGATGCGCTCCAGCGCCTGCTGGCAGTCGTACAGGAAGCCCGGGCGCAGCAGCAGATCCTCCGGCGGGTAGCCGCTGATCGCCAGCTCCGGGAACACCACCAGCTCGGCCCCGTACTCATCGCGCGCCTCGGCGATCATCGCGATAATGGTGTCGGTGTTCTGCGCCACTGCGCCAACCGGAAAATCGAACTGCGCCAGGGCAATGCGGAGCGACGTCATGGGGGTCCAGCCTGTGGTTGCAATACGCTCATTGTAGTGCCGGCCGCTGGCCGGCAACCACGCATTCGGCGGCAGCACGATGAGGCGCCGGCCAGCGGCCGGCACTACGTGGCGTGCGTACCGACCAACGGTCGGTACCTACCGGTCCGGGTAGTGCCTGAAACGCAGAAAGGCCGCCCGGAGGCGGCCTTTCTGTTTCAAGCAGCCGAGCATGGCTCGGCTCTACCCGATCGTCAGCCGCTGCGCGGCTGCGGTCTTATTTGACCAGCTTGGCGATGGCAGCGCCCAGGTCGCCCGGCGAGCGGACGGTGACGACACCGGCAGCTTCCATGGCGGCGAACTTGCCTTCCGCGGTGCCCTTGCCGCCCGATGCGATCGCACCGGCGTGGCCCATGCGCTTGCCGGCCGGAGCCGAGGCGCCCGCGATGAAACCGACGACCGGCTTCTTCACGTGGTTCTTGATGTACTCGGCACCGGCTTCTTCAGCGTCACCGCCGATTTCGCCGACCATGATGATGCCTTCGGTCTGCGGATCTTCGTTGAACAGCTTCAGGCAGTCGACGAAGTTCAGGCCGTTGATCGGGTCACCACCGATGCCGATGCAGGTGGACTGGCCCAGGCCGACTTCCGTGGTCTGCTTGACCGCTTCATAGGTCAGGGTGCCCGAACGCGACACGATGCCGATCTTGCCCGGCTTGTGGATGTGGCCCGGCATGATGCCGATCTTGCACTCACCCGGGGTGATGACGCCCGGGCAGTTCGGCCCGATCAGCACGGTGTCCGGATGCGAGCGGGTCAGCACGTTCTTGACGCGCAGCATGTCCAGCACCGGGATGCCTTCGGTGATGCACACGATGACCTGGATGCCGGCAGCGGCCGCTTCCAGGATCGCGTCAGCCGCGTACGGCGGCGGCACGTAGATGACCGAAGCGTTGGCGCCGGTGCTCTGCACGGCGTCGGCAACGGTGTTGAAGACCGGCAGGTCGATGTGGGTGGTGCCGCCCTTGCCGGGGGTCACGCCGCCAACAACCTGGGTGCCGTACTCGATCATCTGAGTGGCGTGGAAGGTGCCCTGCTGGCCGGTGAAGCCCTGCACGATCACCTTGGTGTTCTTGTTAATCAAAACAGACATTGGATTTCCTTCGGTGTCGGATCAGGCAGCGTTCTTGACAGCTTCGACGACCTTCTTGGCACCGTCGTTGATGTTGTCGGCCGGGATGATGGCCATGCCGCTGTCACGCAGCAGCTGCTTGCCTTCTTCCACGTTGGTGCCTTCCAGGCGCACCACGACCGGAACCTTGACGCCCACTTCCTTGACCGCGGCGATGATGCCTTCGGCAATCATGTCGCAGCGGACGATGCCGCCGAAGATGTTGACGAAGATGCCTTCGACCTTGTCCGAGGACAGGATCAGCTTGAACGCTTCGATGACGCGCTGCTTGTTCGCACCGCCGCCCACGTCCAGGAAGTTCGCCGGCTCGCCGCCGTTGAGCTTGATGACGTCCATGGTGGCCATGGCCAGGCCGGCGCCATTGACCATGCAGCCGATGTTGCCGTCCATGGTGACGTAATTGATGTCCAGCTCCGAAGCGGTCACTTCGGTCTCGTCTTCCTGGGTCTTGTCGCGCATGGCGACCAGCGCCTTCTGACGGAACGCGGCGTTGTCGTCGCTGTCGAACTTGCCGTCCAGCGCGTACAGGTTGCCGTCGTCCAGGATGGCCAGCGGGTTGATTTCAACCAGGGCCAGGTCCTTTTCGTTGAACAGGCGGTACAGGTTCACCATGATGCTGGCGAACTGGCCGGCCTGCTTGGCGGTCAGGCCCAGCTTGAAGCCGAAATCACGGCCGTGGTAACCCTGCACGCCTTCAACGAAATCGACGTTGAGCGAGTGGATCAGCTCGGGGGTTTCAGCGGCGACCTGCTCGATCTCCACGCCGCCTTCCGAAGAGGCGATGTAGGTGATGGTCTTGGTGCCACGGTCGACCAGCACCGACAGGTACAGTTCCTTGACGATCTCGCCGGCGGTGGTCACCAGCACCAGGTTGACCGGGAGTTCGACGCCGGCGGTCTGGTAGGTGGCCATCTTGGTGCCGAGCATCTTGGCCGCAGCGGCCTTCACGTCGTCGGTGGTCTTGCAGAACTTGACGCCGCCAGCCTTGCCGCGGCCGCCAGCGTGGATCTGCGCCTTGACCATCCAGGGGCCCTGGCCCAGGGCGTTGGCAGCTTCAACCGCTTCGTCCGGGGTAGCCGCGACCTTGCCGGCCGGAACGGGAATGCCGTACTCGGCAAGCAGCTGTTTTGACTGGTATTCGTGGAAATTCATGCGTCACCGTGGGAATAGGAACGACCGCACGCATCTCCAAGGCTCCCTCACGGGGGCGCCGGTCAGGACCGCGGCGGGCCCACTATTGTGGACGACCCAGCGCGCGTGCGCAAAGAAGTCCGTCCGGAGACAGCCACGCCAGCGGGTTTCCGGCGCAATTTCAGACAGTTGCGGCAGGGGCCGGAAACCGCCTTGCGGACGCCTCGCCGCACCGCCGCGCAGCCGGTCGGCGCCCGCCCACCGTCCCGCCTTCACACGCCCGGCCCCGGCCGCCCGCCCCCAAACCCGGCCGGACCCCCTACACTGCCCCCGTGCCAGAAGGGGAGTTCCGGCGTGTCACCCAGTGCTTCATTGATCGACCGCATCGAATCGATACCGCGGCGCGAGCTGTATTTCTTCGCGTTGTACCGCCTGCTGATGGCCACCGTCATCGGCGCGCTGCTGTTCAGCCCGTTGACCAGCCTGGTCGGGGCCGCCGACCACCCGAAGCTGGCGACGATCGTGGCCAGCGGCTACCTGCTGGTGGCCGTGCTGGTGCTGCTGTTCGGCCGCAACGAGCGCTGGCTGCGCACCATCGTGGTGTGGAGCGTGGCCGCCGACATCATCGCTGCCACCCTGCTCGCCCATGCCCTGCCCGGGGCCAGCGCGGGCATCTCGATGTCGCTGCTGTTCAACATCGCCGCGGCCGCCACCCTGCTGCCCTTGAGCATGGGGCTGGGCCTGGCCGCTGCCGCCAGCGCCGCCACCGCCGGCGAATACCTCTGGAAACAACTCGAAGGCGGCGACCCGACCCGCACCCTGGCCGAGCTGGCGATGTTCGTCACCAGCTACCTGGCCATCGCCTTCATCAGTTACCAGGTCGGCAACCGTGCCCGCATGAACCAGCAGCTGGCCAACCAGCGCGGCGATGAAGTGGCCAACCTGTTCCAGATCAACGAGCTGATCATCCGCCGCATGCGCACCGGCGTGATCGTGGTCGATGGTGCCAACCGCATCACCCTGGCCAACGAGGCCGCCTCCACCCTGCTCGGCGATGCCGACGGCAACAGTGGCAGCGGCCGGCTGGAACTGGGCAGCGCCGCGCCCGAGCTCAGCCGCCGGCTGCAGCGCTGGCGCAACGGCTGGACCAACGAGGAAATGCCGCTGCAGCTCTCGCCGGACCAGCCCGAAGTGCAGCCGCGTTTTGCCCGCCTGCTTGCCGGCAGCGACCTCACCCTGGTGTTCCTGGACGACTCCACCGTGGTCTCGCGGCGTGCCGAATCCTTGACGCTCTCGGCGATGGGCCGCTTCTCGGCCAGCCTCGCCCATGAGATCCGCAACCCGCTGGCAGCGATCAACTACGCCGCCCAGCTGCTGGAAGAATCCACCGACATCGGCGACACCGACCGCCGCCTGCTGCAGATCATCAACCAGCAGTGCCAGCGCACCAACGGCATCGTCGAGAGCGTGCTCGGGCTGGCCCGGCGCGAGCGCGCCAACCCGGAAAACGTGGACCTGGCCGCGTTCGTGCGCCGCTTCGTGCTCGAGTACAAACAGGGCCTCTCGCTGGAGACCGACAGCGTGGAGCCGATCATCAGCGAGACCTCGGTGCACGCCCTGGTGGACCCGCGCCACCTGCACCAGATACTCACCGTGCTGGTCCACAACGCGCTCAAGTACGGCCGCGTGGCGGAAGAGCCTGCGCGCGTGCGGCTGCGCGTGGCGCGCCAGGACCGCACCGCCATCATCGATGTGATGGACCGCGGTCCCGGCATTCCCGAGACCGTCGCCAGCCAGCTGTTCCGGCCGTTCTTCACCACCTCCGAGCATGGCACCGGGCTGGGCCTGTACATCGCCCGCGAACTCTGCCGGGCCAACCAGGCACGGCTGGAGTACGTCTCGGTGCCCGCCGGCGGCGCCTGCTTCCGGCTGGTGCTGGCCGGCCCGCACACGATGATGGCCGGATGAGCCGCGCACACCCGCTCACCACCGTCGAACATTTGTCGCCAACGACCGCCCTCCGCTATCTTCCTTCCTTATGAATGACACCCGCAGCGCCCTCGTCGTCGACGACGAGCGTGACATCCGCGAACTGCTCGTACTGACTTTGGGCCGCATGGGCCTGCGCATCAGCACCGCGGCCAACCTCGCCGAAGCCCGTGAGCTGCTGGCCAGCAACCCGTACGACCTGTGCATCACCGACATGCGGCTGCCCGATGGCAACGGCATCGAGCTGGTCACCGAGATCGCGCAGCACTACCCGCGCACGCCGGTCGCGATGATCACCGCGTTCGGCAGCATGGACCTGGCGGTGGAAGCACTGAAGGCCGGCGCGTTCGATTTCGTCAGCAAGCCGGTGGATATTTCGGTGCTGCGCGGACTGGTCAAGCACGCACTGGAACTCAACAACACCGAGCGTGCCGCGCCCGCAGCGCTGGCCCCGGAACAGGCCGCACGCCTGCTCGGCGATTCGCCGTCGATGGACGTGCTGCGCGCCACCATCGCCAAGGTCGCGCGCAGCCAGGCGCCGGTCTACATCCTCGGCGAATCCGGCGTCGGCAAGGAGCTGGTCGCCCGCACCATCCACGCGCAGAGCGCGCGTGCGCCGGGCGCATTCGTGCCGGTCAACTGCGGCGCGATTCCCTCGGAGTTGATGGAGAGCGAATTCTTCGGCCACAAGAAGGGCAGCTTCAGCGGCGCGCATGCCGACAAGCCCGGGCTGTTCCAGGCCGCGCATGGCGGCACCCTGTTCCTGGACGAAGTAGCCGAGCTGCCGCTGCAGATGCAGGTCAAGCTGCTGCGCGCGATCCAGGAGAAATCGATCCGCCCGGTCGGCGCCGCCACCGAGGTGCCGGTCGACGTGCGCATTCTCTCGGCCACGCACAAGGACCTGGGCGAGCTGGTCGAAGACGGCCGCTTCCGCCACGACCTGTATTACCGCATCAACGTGATCGAACTGCGTGTGCCGCCGCTGCGCGAGCGCCGCAGCGATCTGCCCGCACTTGCCGCCTCGATCCTGGCACGGCTGGCCCGCACCCACGGCCGCCCGACCCCGCTGCTGGCGCCCTCGGCGCTGGACGCCCTGGCCCAGTACCACTTTCCCGGCAACGTGCGCGAACTGGAGAACATCCTCGAGCGCGCCCTGGCCTTGGCCGAGGAAGACCGCATCGGCGCCAGCGACCTGCGCCTGCCGCAGCACGCGCCGCGTTTCGGCGCCGGCAATGCGCCCGCCAGCCAGGAAGAAGCGGTGGTCGACCTGCCAGCCGGCAATGGCGCCCTGCCCTCCTACATCGAGCAGATGGAGCGCACCGCGATCCAGAAAGCGCTGGAGGAGAACCGCTGGAACAAGACGCGCACGGCTGCGCAGCTGGGTATTACCTTCCGCGCGTTGCGGTACAAGCTGAAGAAGCTCGGCATGGAGTAGAGCCACCCCATGGGTGGCTGCCCAGCATCCATCGCCCCAGAAACGGAAAGGCCCGCTTGCGCGGGCCTTTCCGTATCAGCCCACCGCGCTGATCAATCCTTGGTCACCCGATTGATCTCCGCCAGACCCGTCACACCGGCGGCGGCCTTGATCAACGCCGACTGGCGCAGGTCATTGACCCCGGCCAGCTGCGCCGCTTCGGCAATCTGCAGCGCATTGCCACCGGCCAGCACGATCGTGGAAATCTCATCGGTCATCGGCATGACCTGGTACAGACCGGTACGGCCCTTGTAACCCTCGGTGCACTCATCGCAGCCGACCGGCTCGAACAGCTTGATGCCGGCGTCCAGCTGGGCCTGGGTGAAGCCTTCCGCCAGCAGCGCGTTGGCCGGCAGCTCCACCGGGCGCTTGCAGTTGTTGCACAGCCGGCGGGCCAGGCGCTGGGCGATCACCAACGTCACCGAACTGGTGATGTTGTACGGGGCGATGCCCATGTTCATCAGGCGCGCGATGGTCTGCGGCGCATCGTTGGTATGCAGCGTGGAGAGCACCATGTGGCCCGTCTGCGCCGCCTTGATCGCGATCTCGGCCGTTTCCAGGTCGCGGATTTCGCCGACCATGATGATGTCCGGATCCTGGCGCAGGAACGAGCGCAGCGCCGCGGCGAAGGTCATGCCGCGCTTGACGTTCTGCTGCACCTGGTTGACGCCGGGCAGGCGGATTTCCACCGGGTCTTCCGCGGTGGAGATGTTGCGCGTTTCATCGTTGAGGATGCCCAGCGCGGTATACAGCGACACCGTCTTACCCGAGCCGGTCGGGCCGGTGACCAGCACCATGCCATACGGCTTGTGGATCGCATCCAGGAACAGTTTCTGCTGGGCCGGCTCATAGCCGAGCTTGTCGATACCCAGCTTGGCCGCGCTGCCATCGAGGATACGCAGTACCACCTTCTCGCCGAACAGGGTCGGCAGCGTGCTGACGCGGAAGTCGATCTGGCGGGTCTTGGACAGGTTGAGCTTGATGCGCCCATCCTGCGGCACGCGTTTCTCGGCGATATCCAGCTGCGCCATCACCTTCAGGCGCGCGGCGATGCGCTGGTTGAGCTTGACCGGGGCCTTGGCCACGTTCTTGAGCAGACCATCGATGCGCAGGCGCACCCGATAGTCGTCTTCGTAGGGTTCGAAGTGGATGTCCGAGGCGCCTTTGCGGATGGCGTCGACGAGGACTTTGTTGACGAACTTTACGACGGGGGTGTCGTCGCCTTTGGCGTCGACGCCGGAGTCGATCGACCCGCCCTCTTCGTCGCCTGCGGAGACGTCCAGGTCGCCCATTTCGTCGTCAGTGCCAAGCGCTGAACCGAGCGTGTCCTGTTTGGACTGCCACTGCTCCAGCGTCCGGCGGATCTGCTCCTCATCCACCAGGATCGGCTCGACCACCAGATTGGTGTGGAACTTGATTTCGTCCAAGGAATGCGTGGGATTACTGGTACCGACGAACAGCTTGCCGCCGCGCTTGAACAGCGGCAGTACGTGGTGCTTGCGCAGCAACTCCTCGCTGACCAAGCCCATTGCGTTCTGGTTGTTGTCGAACGCTGAAACGTCCATCAGCGGCATGCCGAACTCAACCGCGTTGGCGGCTGCCAGCTGAGCACTGGTAACCAGCTTCTTCTGGGCAAACCACTGCGGCAGAGGGAGCCGCGCGGACGCAGCCTGCGTCATCGCTTCACGCGCGGCAGCCTCCTCAAGCACTCCATCCTGCACAAGACGACGGGCAATGCCAGTGATTCCGACCAGATTGGCTGACGTGACAGCGTTCATGTTCATCATTCCATTCAGTTCTCATGATGCGATTCACGACGCTCATGCATGTCAGACACGGGCGAGCCAAGTGCCGCCAGATATGTCAGCAGCCGCAATCGCCCACTACTGCGAGCATCCGGCGAGAGCTTGCTCCAGTACTTATCTTTCAGCTCACGCGCCTTTGAGGCATTCCCCATAACCAATGCAGCGTGCTGCATGGCACCGAACAGATAGTAGCCAGAAGTGCCGTCCGCCATAAGTTGCTTCCCATTCTCGCCCTGAAGCAATGCCTGGCCAAACATGAGAACGTCTTCGTGCCGACCGGCAGCCGCCGCAGACACTAGGCGCAACGCGTCGCCAGCTGAGCCCTCGTCCGTCTGGCACGCAAGCCATCGATCATTGTTCCACAGCGTGACACGCTCCGCTTCAGGCAAGTACGGGATCGTTTCCCAAGCCAGCGAAAAGATCAGGCTCGTCGCATCTACACCTGAGTCATTCAGCCTACATGCCGAGGCCACGCCCCGAAGCGCTTCAGCCTGCGTGAAATCGACGGCACTGGCCCACTTCCGCTCGACTTGAGACGCCCCGGTCATCACCAAGGACAGCTCAGCCGCCGCGCGTCGCTTGTCTAACAGACGAGATGGAAGCAAATTCTTCCTCTCGTCAAGCTCGCGGTGTAACGGGGGCGAAGAACCCAGAGCCTCTCTCATAGGCCAAGGAGCTGTCATCACTGCCTCAAAGTCACCTACCCTTGCCTGACGGAACCGAGCCGTCGGTGCGTTGAGCTTGAGAACGGGGAAATAGTCAGAGTTCTGAGATGATGGATACAGTGGAACAAATGCTCGCAACGCCTGATCATTCATCGCCAAAGTGTCCTCCAGATCCACCAAACCGTGAACTCCAATGCGAGCGAGCTCCGCACGCAGCATGGGCTGGTCAAAGACATCCGACGATAGTGCCGGCAGTTTACCCTTTGGGGTAGCCACAAGAATCAAGTCACCCTTGTTGGCAAGGTACGCGCGCACGTCAGAGAACTGCCCGACCATGCCTGCGAGCACCGAACTCACCAGCTCGGGAGTGATCTCATACAGCTGCAACCACTGCACAAATATGCCGTCTTCATTGAGATGACGCGGCACAAACGCATAGAACTCTTCAGTAAACAAGGATGCCGTCCCGCCAACCCAAGGATTGGAGGGCTCTGAGACGATTAGATCGTACTTGCGTGGACTGGCTGCGAAGTACGCCTTGGCATCATCGATCACAACATGTGAACGCGGATCTTCGAATGCACGCGTCACGCGATCGCCAAACAGCCGCGCACCTTCAATCATTGCCGGCTCTATTTCTACGGTATCCACTTGGCCTACGCGGCTGTCCCCAAGTAGCGTGTGTGTCGTCAGCCCTGACCCAAAACCAATCACACCGATGCGTTCATAGCCATCCCGCATCGCGAGTGGCAACGCACCAAGCAGGATCATCGTTGATTCGTCGCTGGTCGGCGCCTGATCCATCGAAACCGCCATGCCGGCGTCAACTTTTCCATTGGTAGCGACGGAGCGAATGGTACCGATTGCACTGTCATTCTCGTAAAGAGAAATTGTCGCCGTCGCACCGTCCCTAAAGTACAGCATTCTGGCAGATTCGCTGAGACGCGTACTGCCATGGCGGTAAACAGAGGAACTGAGTACGAGAGGATCAAAACGAACAAATGCGACAGCCGCAATGACGCCAGCGACACTAACTAGAGATGCACGAAGGGCCGGATGATGAAGGTAGGACGCGACGTTCGAACTGCTGTACTGCAGCAGCCAAAGCCCCAACCCAAGGTCAACTGCCGCAGCCACGATCAATGCGTACTTCAAGCCCAACATAGGCATGAGAATATGCACCGCAGCCAGCACACCCAATATGGCGCCAACAGTGTTGAATGCATACGTCTGACCGATAGCCTTCTCACCGTGACCCGCCCGCAAGAGTACGAGCGTGAGCAACGGAAGCGTCATACCCGCGAAGAATGCAGCGGGAAACATCACGAGCGCCGCAATCACTGCACTGGCCAGATTGTAGAGACCGTAGCCGTCCGCACTGCGGACAATAACTCGCATCAACCATCCCACCCACTCGAACGACTGGGCATACACAAACATCGAAGCGAGCGCAGCGAGGCCCATCCAAATTTGGACCCATCCAGCCACACGCAAGGGCGACAGCATGCGGTCGGCGCGGTGACGCAGCCAGAAACCGCCGAATGCGATGCCTGCAATAAACGCAGCTAGCATCAGTTCAAAGGAATGCAGCGTCGTACCAAGTGCGAGCGAAAGCATGCGCACCCAAGTGATTTCGTAGACAAAGGAAGACGCTCCGGTCAAAGCGGCTACCAGCAACACCATGACTACGAGGCGAGAGTTAGTCGGCGGTTCATTTGCAGAGGCCGAGAGAGCAACAGAAGTTGGCGTCGCAGCATGTACATTGCGACTCAAGGGGTACACCAGCACTGCTACTGCGAAGTTCAGCAGCCCTGCAGCCATGACTGTACCAGGCAAACCAACGGCAGGCAGAAGTAGATACGTTGAGGCTAGGGCACCACATGCTGCACCCAAGCTGTTGGAAAAATACAAACCTGCGAGCACTTGGCCCTGCGCGTTCGGCTGCATCCGCATGTAGCCGGCGCTCATCAACGGGAAAGTCGCACCTAGCAGCACACACTGTGGGAGAACCAACACCGTCGCGAGCACCCAGCGGAAAGAAGACAGCGAAGCTCCCTCCAGTCCGGGCATGACCTGCGTGTAGGCCCAGCTAGTAACCGCCTGGAATATCTCATCAAATCCGAGACCAAGCGCACCGATGAGCAGTTCAATGATGGCGTAGACCAGAAGCGGCCTGCGCAAACTGCTACTGCGCCTACTCACCAGCCACGCGCCAACAGCCATGCCCCCCATAAACAGCATGAGGACCAGCGATTGGGCGTGGGATGAGTGACCGAGGAACAGGCCAAGGTACTGTGTCCAGATGGACTGATAAATAAGCCCTGCAAATCCCGAAAGAACAAAGATCGCGAGAAGCCAGTTACCTCGAGCATTGCTAAATCTGATCACAACTCCCCCATCAACACGTATTCTTGCCCCATACACGCAGCCCTTGCGTGCCATTCCCAAGCTTACGCTCATTAATCTGAAAGCTCGACGGTGGCTCTTCAAGCGACGCTACCCGAGTCCTTCAGCAATCGCCAAAACCTGTATTCGAGCAACTGCAATTTGGCTGCCAGCTTCCCGCTCAATCAAATACACCGGCCACTCTGACTTCAAAAACAAGGAAAGGGGGCAAAGCCCCCTTTCCAGCACCACAATACTTGAGCTAACGAAGAAGCTGTTAGTCAGCCTTGGTCGCCGCGCCCTGGCAGCTACCCGGACGATACTTGCTTTCGATCGTACCTTCGCAGGTCCAGCTCGGCAGGACGCCATCTTCCAACTTCGTTGCATCCGGAGTCAGGGTGATGGTCTTGGTATCGATATCGTCAGAAATGTTCTGAGCGGTAGCAGTGATCGTCTTGCCGGTGGCATCCCATGCCAGCGACTTGACATACTGGGTTTCCTGGAAGTCTGGCACCCAAGTGGCAGGCGGCAACGCATTGTTGCTTGCGACGTACTCAGAGAGATCCGTACGCAGTGACGAAGCGGCGAGGATCACTTCCGAGACCTTGGCCTTCTTGGTGTAGTTCGAGTATGCCGGCAGCGCGATAGCGGCCAGGATGGCAATGATCGCGACAACGATCATCAGTTCGATCAGGGTAAAGCCCTGCTGCTTCTTCATGAGTACATCCCCTAGAGGTAGAAATATAGATAGGGCACTGGGCCATTGCCTAACCGGCGAACCGGGTGAGCGAGGCGGGCGCCCTGTGCGGGTGGATCGAAGCAGGTTGCGTGCCAACAGTGCCAGCAATGCTCCCCAGCATTCCCCGGCGCAATGATGGCACCAATCTTCAGGATTGGAACCCCCCTCACAACAATTTGCGACGCATCCGGCAATGTGACGTGCTGCGTCACCTTTTGACACCCTTGGTCGGCGCGCGTTGCCCGCGCTGGACACCGATGAGGACTGCCAACACTCCCCGGAACCAGCTACCATGCGGCGAGAAGCCCGCCTGGGGATGGTGTGGCTGGGGAGCCCTGTATGTCTGTCAGCCGTAGCGCGATCAAGAAAGAGCCCGTGGCGCGTAATACCATGGAGTTGAAGCCGTTTGTCTGGGAGGGGACCGACAAGCGGGGCATCAAGATGAAGGGCGAACAGCCCGCCAAGAATGCCAACCTTCTGCGCGCCGAGCTGCGGCGACAGGGGATCATGCCAAGCATCGTCAAGCCGAAGCCAAAGCCCCTATTCGGCCCGGCCGGCGCCCCTGTAAATGCAAAGGACATTGCATTCTTCAGTCGCCAGATGGCGATCATGATGAAGTCGGGCGTGCCAATTGTCAGCTCGCTGGAGATCATCGCCAGTGGCCATAAGAACCCCCGTATGAGGAAGCTGGTCGATACCGTACGTAACGATATCGAGGGCGGCTCCTCCCTGCACGAAGCCATCAGCAAGCACCCCGTTCAGTTCGATGAGCTGTATCGCAACCTCGTACGGGCGGGTGAAAGTGCCGGCGTGCTTGAAACGGTGCTGGATACCATCGCCACGTACAAAGAGAACATCGAAGCCCTGAAGGGAAAGATCAAGAAGGCGTTGTTCTACCCCGCCATGGTTGTAACCGTCGCCATCTTGGTCAGCACGATTCTGCTGATCTTCGTCGTGCCTCAGTTCGAAGAGGTGTTCAAGAATTTCGGTGCTGAGCTACCGGCCTTCACCCAGATGATCGTCTCAGCATCTCGCTTCATGGTGGCGTACTGGTGGGTCATGCTCGCTGTCGTGTTGGGGTCGTTGTTTGGCTCGATATACGCTTACAAACGCTCGCCAAAAATGCAGCACACCATGGATCGTCTGATCCTGAAGGTGCCTGTGATCGGCCAGATCATGAACAACAGTGCGATCGCCCGGTTTGCCCGCACCACGGCCGTGACCTTCAAGGCAGGCGTGCCGCTGGTGGAAGCGCTGGGTATCGTCGCCGGCGCCACCGGCAACAAGGTCTACGAGGAAGCGGTGCTACGCATGCGCGACGACGTGTCGGTCGGCTACCCGGTCAATATGGCCATGAAGCAGGTCAACATCTTCCCGCACATGGTGGTGCAGATGACCGGCATCGGCGAAGAGGCCGGCGCGCTGGACACCATGCTGTTCAAGGTGGCCGAGTATTATGAGCAGGAGGTCAACAATGCCGTGGACGCCCTGAGCAGCCTGCTGGAACCGATGATCATGGTGTTCATTGGTACCATCGTCGGCGGCATGGTGATCGGCATGTACCTGCCCATCTTCAAACTCGGCGCGGTAGTTGGATAACTAATCAATGGCATTTCTCGACCAGCATCCCGGTCTCGGCTACCCCGCCG
Organism: Stenotrophomonas sp. JAI102; assembly: GCF_013409105.1. Lineage (NCBI taxonomy): Bacteria > Pseudomonadati > Pseudomonadota > Gammaproteobacteria > Lysobacterales > Lysobacteraceae > Stenotrophomonas > Stenotrophomonas sp. JAI102. The sequence continues at coordinate 838,199 of NZ_JACCCI010000002.1, read as the reverse complement.
CGGTCGGACTGGGACTGCTGATCGGCAGTTTCCTCAACGTGGTGATCCTGCGCCTGCCCAAGCGGCTGGAGTGGGAGTGGAAGCGCGATGCGCGCGAGGTCCTGGAAGAACCGGACATCTACGAGCCGCCACCGCCCGGGATCGTGGTGGAGCCCTCGCACTGCCCGCACTGCAAGCACAAGCTGTCCTGGTACGAGAACATCCCGCTGTTCAGCTGGCTGGCCCTGCGCGGCAAGTGCCGCCATTGCCATGCGCCGATCTCGATCCAGTACCCGCTGGTGGAGCTGCTGACCGCCGTGCTGGTGGCTGCCAGCGTCTGGCAGTTCGGCTTCGGCTGGCAGGGCTTCGGTGCGATCGTACTGAGCTGCTTCCTGGTGGCCTTGTCCGGGATCGATCTGCGTACCCAGCTGCTGCCCGACCAGCTCACCCTGCCCTTGATGTGGCTCGGCCTGATCGCGGCCAGCGACAACCTCTACATGCCGGCCAAACCGGCCCTGCTGGGCGCGCTGGCCGGCTATCTGTCGCTGTGGTCGGTGTGGTGGCTGTTCAAGCAGCTGACCGGCAAGGAAGGCATGGGCCACGGCGATTTCAAGCTGCTGGCGGCCCTGGGCGCCTGGTGCGGGCTCAAAGGCATTCTGCCGATCATCCTGCTGTCGTCCATCGTGGGCGCCATCATCGGCTCGATCTGGCTGTACTCGCGCGGCCGCGACCGGGCCACGCCGATCCCGTTCGGGCCGTATCTGGCCATCGCCGGCTGGATCGTGTTCATGTGGGGCGAGCCGTTGATCAACGGTTACCTGAGCTACGCCGGCCTGCGTTGAGGGCCGCGCGATGAGCCGCTTCGTGATCGGACTGACCGGCGGCATTGCCGCCGGCAAGAGCGAGGTCAGCCGCCGCTTCGAGGCGCTGGGCATCACCGTGGCCGATGCCGACCTGGCCGCACGCGCGGTGGTGGCCCCGGGCAGCGAGGGGCTGGCCCGGATTGCCGCTCACTTTGGCACCGACATCCTGCTGGCCGACGGCCAGCTGGACCGCGCTGCCCTGCGCGCGCGCATCTTCGATTCGGCGCAGGACCGCCAAGCGCTGGAGGCGATCACCCATCCGGCGATCCGCCAGCAGCTGCGCCAGGCCTGCGAGCGGGCCGAGGGACCGTATGCGATCGCGGCGATTCCCCTGCTCACCGAGGCCGGTGGCCGCCAGCAGTACCCCTGGCTGGACCGGATCCTGTTGGTGGACGTGCCGGTGGCCGTGCAGCACGCGCGGCTGATGCAGCGCGATGGCATCGACGCCGCCCTGGCCGACCGCATGATCGCCGCACAGGCCAGCCGCGAGGCGCGCCTGGCCCTCGCCGATGACGTGGTGGTCAATGACGGCCACCCGGACCACCTGCAGGCGCATGTGGAGCGGCTGGATCGGGCCTATCGGGAGTTGGCGGCGCGGTAGATCTGGAGGAGCCGACCAACGGTCGGCTCTACCGTGTCAGGCGGGGGAGAAGGTCAGCGTGGCGATCACGCCGCGCCCGGCACCCGGACGGACGTTGACCTGCCAGCCGTAGAGATCGCACAGACGGCTGACGATCGACAGACCGATACCGCCGCCCTGCGAATGCCCCGCGTGGGTGCCGCGGTAGCCACGCTGGAACAGCTTGGCCGCATCTTCCTCGCTCAGGCCCGGGCCGCTGTCGATCACCTCGACCGCGTTGGCACCGACGCGTACCCGCACCGCACCTTCCTTGGAATACTTCACGGCGTTGCCGATCAGGTTGCCGAGTGCGACCGACAGGGCCGATTCCGGCGCGTCGATCACCAGATCGTGGTTGCCTTCCAGGACCAGCTCCAGCGGCTTGCCACCCAGCTGGGCGCGATGCGAATCCAGCAACTGCTCCGAGACGCGGGCGACATTGCTGCTGCCCTGCCCGCGCTCGTTGCGCGAGAGCAACAGCAGCGCGCCGATCAGATCGGTGCATTGCTGTTCGGCGCGCTGGATGCGCTGCAGCCGCTGCAGCACCTTGGGATCGAGGTCCGGGCGGGTCAGCAGCAGTTCGGTGGCGCCGCGGATCACGGCCAGCGGCGTGCGCAGTTCGTGGCTGACGTCCGCATTGAACTCACGGTCGCGCTGCACCACTTCGGTCAGCCGCGCGGAGTAGTCATCCAGCGCCTGGGCCAGCTGGCCCACTTCATCGTCCGGGAAACGCGGCGCCAGGGGTTCTGGCTCGCTGGTGCCACCGCGGTAGGCGCGCAGGCGGGCGGCCAGATCGGACACCGGCTTCATCACCTTGGAGGCGGACCACCAGCCCAGAACGAGGGACAGCACACTGAACACCAGGACCGAGAAGAACAGCGCGCGGTTGAGCTGACTCTCGCCGCGGATGCTTTCCGTCATGTCATAGGCCAGGAAGAACCACACCTCCGGCGTTTTGCGTACCGCCAGCTTGTAGGAAAACGGCTTGCCGCCGTCATCCACGCCGCTGACACCGTGGATGCCATCGTTGAACTCATACCAGTCCGGCTGTTCCAGGCGCAGCGCCTCGAACTTGTCCGGCCGGACCAGTCGGGCGTACATCTGCTGCACCGGAAGGTCTGGGCTGCGCGAGGGGTCTGCCGCGAAACGCTTGGCGTACTCGTTGATGTTGCGGTTCATCACATCTTCGACCAGCTGGTTCTCCACGCGGGCGCGGGTCCAGTTGGTGGCGAACGCAAACAGCGTGGTCAGGCAGAAGCCCAACAGCACGAACGAGACGATGATGCGGCTGCGCAGCCGGCGCCGATATGGCGCGCGGCGACGCCCCCCCCTGCCCGTCACCGGATCAGGCTTCCGGCGCGGCGATGCGGTATCCGATGCCATGACGGGTCTGGATCATCGGAACCTCGAAAGGCTTGTCGACCACGGCGCGCAGGCCGTGGATATGCACGCGCAGGGAATCCGAATCCGGGAGCTCTTCGCCCCACACGCGGGTTTCCAGCTCCTGGCGGGTGACGACGGCCGGGGAGGCCTCCATCAGCGCCTGCAGGATCTTCAGCGCGGTCGGGTTGAGCTGGAGCAGCTTGCCCTGGCGACGCACTTCCAGCGTATCCAGGTTGTACTCCAGGTCACCGGTTTCCAGCACGCGGGTCTGCACGCCCTTGCCGCGACGCGACAGGGCGTTCAGACGCACCTCGACTTCCTGCAGCGCGAACGGCTTGATCAGGTAGTCATCGGCACCGGAATCGAAGCCGGCCAGTTTGTTGTCCAGGGAATCGCGGGCAGTCAGCATCAGCACCGGGGTCTGCTTGCGCGCCTCGTTGCGGAGCTTGCGACAGACCTCGATCCCATCCATGCCGGGCAGGTTGAGGTCCAGCACGATCGCGTCGAACTCATGGACGACGGCCAGGTGCAGGCCGGTGACGCCATCGGCAGCGAAGTCCACGGTGTGGCCGCGGTCTTCGAGGTAATCGCCCAGGTTGGCGGCAATGTCGCTGTTGTCTTCGATTACAAGGATTCGCACTGTGACCTCTAGTTGGAAAAACGACCGACGCGCTGCGCTTGGTCCATGCTGCTCTGGGACGTGTTCTTGATCCGTTCCCGCTGGGCGACCGTCATGCACTGCGTCTGCGGCATGTTGGAGCCCACCACGCGCTCACGCCTGCATATTAGACGGCTATCTTCGCGCGCCTGTGTCAAAACGGTGTTCACCACCTGCTGGTCGTTGAACAGTTCGGTGCGGTTGGCCGCAGACAGGGAGGCCTCGCTGCCGCTCCGCTCGATGATGCCACGCATATGCCCCAAGGCCTGACGGACCCGGCTGCGCTGATCCACGGTGATCTCCGAGTAGGTCTCGCCGCCGTTCAAGTCCGCTTCGATCTTGGTGATCTGTTCAGCCATGGGCTTGCCCGGCTCAAAGATCTCCTTGTTCTTCGGCGCCGCTGCGGCGCTTCCCATTGCCAGTGCCAGTGCCGCGGCCGCCATGGCCATCGTCAAACGCTTCATGTCGAGCTGATCCGTGCTTTGAAGTGAACGCCGAATGTATGCCGGGCCTGCCGGTGGCAGCAAGTGCTGGAGGTCAGGGAGAAAAAGGCCCAGGCGTTTCCGCCTGGGCCTGAAGGTGTTTCCCGATTACCGATCCTGCTGAGGAGGGCAGAGCTGCGGTTCGACAGAGCCTACGCCCGGGTCGATTAAACCGATGTTAAGACCCTGCCCCACCTTGAAAATACGCATCAACTCTTTGTATTTGCTGGCTTTTTCAACGAGGCAACGTGATCGATGATGCGCCCGGCGAGGTCGGCTTGGCAGATCGCCTCGATGCCTTCCAGCCCGGGGGTGGAATTGACCTCCAGCACCAGCGGGCCGCGGCTGGAGCGGATCAGGTCCACCCCCGCCACCCCCAGCCCCAGGGCTTTGGCCGAGCGCACCGCCACCAGCTGTTCGGCCCGGCTGGCCTTGGCGGCGCGGGCGCTGCCGCCGGCATGCAGGTTGGAGCGGAAGTCGCCCTCCGGGGCCTGCCGCTGCATCGCCCCGACCACCTGGTCGCCGACGACCAGGCAGCGCAGGTCGGCGCCCTGCGCCTCGCCGATGAACTCCTGCATCAGGAAGTTGGCATACAGCCCCCGCAACGCCTCCACGATGCCGCGCGAGGCGCTGGCCTTCTCGGTCAGGATCACGCCACGGCCCTGGGTGCCCTCGTTGAGCTTCACCACGTGCGGCGGCGGGCCGAGCATCGAAAGCAGATCGACGGTGTCATCCGGGTTGTCGCCGAACACCGTGACCGGCATGTCGATGCCCTTGGAGGCCAGGATCTGATGCGCCCGCAGCTTGTCGCGGGCACGCAGGATCGCATCGGAGGGATTGGGAGTGCGCGCGCCCATCATCTCGAACTGGCGCAGCACCGCCGTGCCATAGCGCGTGACCGAAGCGCCGATGCGCGGGATCACCGCGTCCACCCCGGTGATTGGCCGCCCTTTGTAGTGCATGGTGAAGCCGTCCGCCGCGATCCGCATGTAACAGCGCAGCGGATCGAGGATGCGCACGGTATGGCCACGCGCACGCGCGGCCTCCACCAGGCGGCGCGTGGAGTACAGCTTGCTGTTGCGGGACAGGATGGCGAGTTTCATCGCGGCGCAGGGGGCGGGAAAGCGCGAAGCATAGCGTGCTGCAGGTAGAGGGCGATGACGACATTCCCCTTCATTTTTCAGCACGCCAATGGCGCCGGCAGCCGGCAGAGCACGTTGGAAAAGGGATTCAGCAGAAGTGCGCGGAAGATGGAGCGGGTGAAGGGAATCGAACCCTCGTCAGTAGCTTGGGAAGCTACAGCTCTACCATTGAGCTACACCCGCAAGGCGCGGCGTAAGTCTATTCGGGCGGGGCCCTCAAACGCAACGGGCGGCACTGGGCCGCCCGTTGTTTCACGCTTCCAGCATGCGTGCGCGGCGCCCGCGGACGGGCGCTGCGCACGGTGGATCAGAAGCTGCCGCCGAAGCTGGCGAACAGCGACACGTCACGGGCGCGCTTCTGCATCGAGGTGGTGCTCATGCCGATGTTGCTGCTCAGGCCCCACAGGTTCAGGCGCGCACCCAGCACGGCGGTGGCGTAATCCTTGTCGAACTCGAGGCCCGGCACCTTGTACATGCCCACGTCCGGCATGGACTGCAGCCAGGCGCTGGCCTGCTTGCCGTCTTCGAACTCGTGGTCATAGGTGACCTGGACGTACGGCTTGACGTTGCCGCCGTCGAAGCGGGCCTGCCAGCCGACGCGGCCGACGGTCGAGTCCGTGTCCTGGTCGGCATAGCCCAGCGCCGAGGCGCTCGGGTTGGACTCGGTGTAGCCGTCCAGCTTCACCTTCTGCCAGATCACGGCGGCGACCGGACCGTGGCGGAAGCCGCCCTCGGTGCCGAACTCATACCCGGCGTTCAACGCGGCGGTCAGGTTGCTGCCTTCCGGCGAGCCCTTGTGGATGCGCGTGGCCGGGCCGAGCTGCAGCTTGCGGGTCACGTCGTAGTCCAGCCAGCTGTAGCTGAGCTGGCCGTTGACCCAGGCGCGGTCGCCATACCAGCCGGCGAACAGGCCCAGCGTGGTGTCGGACTGGGTGAAGTCGCCCTTGTTGTTGCCGAAATCGGCGTCCATGCGGCCGTAGCCAGCGAAGCCACCGACCACTATGCCGTCACGCGCCCAATCCACACCGAACAGGCCGGCCGGGGCCATGCCGTCGTACAGATCGGCGTGGGCATAGCGCTGCATGTCGCCGCGCAGGTTGCCCCACCAGCTCAGGCCGTCGGCCGGACGGCCGTCGACGTGCCAGCTCACCTGGTCGGCGCGCGAGCGGCCGATGGTCTGCGCGGAGTGGGTCAGGATCTGCTGGTTGCGCGGGGCCTCCAGGATCGACAGCGTGTACTCGCCCAGCATCTGGTGGGTGGCGGTGGTCGGGTGCACGCCATCGGCGAACACGTAGCTGTTGGCGGCGTCCGGGGTGGCGTAGCTGGTCGGGTTGCAGGTCAGCGACGAGGCCGTGGTGCAGGCCGGGCTGGTGACGTTGACGAACCCGTACTCGCCCGGGTTGGCGACGATTTCCTGCAGGATGTGGAAGGTGTCGACCGGGATCACCTGCAGGCCGGCGGCCTTCAGACCACCGAACAGGGCGTCGTTGTAGGCCTTGGCCAGCGCGGTACCGGCGGCCATGCCGGCCGGGCCACCGGCGCGGGCGCCCGGGGTCAGGCCGACGTCCGGAATGGTCGGCACCACGATGTACTCGGCGCCGGCGGCCTTCAGGGTGCCGACGATGCCGACCTGGTCGCGGACCGCGTTGGTCAGGGTCGCGACCAGCGGTGCGCCGGCCTGGATGGCGAACAGGTCATTGGCACCGCCCCACACGGTGTACAGGGCGTTCGGGTCGGCTTTGCCGCCGTTGGCGGCCAGGTACTGCGCGGTCTGGGTCTTGAGCGAGTACACCGGCACCGCCGGCGCGCCCGGGGCGAGGATCTGGCTGGTGTCCACGCCGACACGGGCGCCGCCGATGGCGTAGTTGTCACCGTTCTGGCCGTTGCCGTGTGCAGCACCGTTGGTGCCGTAGTAATGCGCCACGTGCTCGGCCCAGACCCAGCCCGGGTTGGTGGTGAACTGGCCGGTCACCGGCTGCACCGAGGCCGGCAGCAGCGGACGGAAATAGCCCGCATCGGTCAGGCTGTCGCCAATGAAAACGGTCTTGGTGTACGGCGACTGCGCCATGGCCGGCATCGCCGCCAGGGCGATGGCCACGGCCATGAGGGAGCGGATCGGGCGTTTGCTGAGCAACATGAAAACTCCTTGAAGGTGGGGAAGACGGCGGACGTACGCCGGCGCACGGTGCATGGTTCCACTGCACCCCGCCGGCATCACGCTGCGCTGCGGCATGAATGCCCAGCCCCGCCGCCCGGCCATCGTTGGCCTGGCGCTCGCGGCACCTCTGCCGCGGGGCGCACAGGGTACGCACTGTGGTGTGATTGGGGGACAATACCGTCATGAACATCCAGCTCAACGGCGAGAACCGCCAGCTTCCGCACACCGCCACCGTCCATGACCTGCTGCACAGCGAGCAACTGCTCGAGCGCCGGGTGGCGGTCGAGGTCAACGGCGAGATCGTCACCCGCAGCCAGCACGCCAGCCACGGCCTGCGCGAAGGCGACGTGGTCGAGATCGTGCATGCACTGGGCGGTGGTTGAGGCAGCATCGTGACGCGTGATAGGCGATAATTCGGGCCATGAATGCACCTGCCCCCACTGATTCGCTGGTGATCGCCGGCAAGACCTATGCTTCCCGCCTGCTCACCGGCACCGGCAAGTTCAAGGATCTGGAAGAAACCCGCCTGGCCACCGAGGCCGCCGGCGCCCGGATCGTCACCGTGGCGATCCGCCGCACGAACATCGGGCAGAACCCGGGCGAGCCGAACCTGCTCGACGTGCTGCCGCCGGACCGTTACACCATCCTGCCCAACACCGCCGGCTGCTACACCGCCGAGGACGCCGTGCGCACCTGCCGGCTGGCCCGCGAGCTGCTGGACGGCCACAACCTGACCAAACTGGAAGTGCTCGGTGACCAGAAGAGCCTGTACCCGGACGTGGTGCAGACCCTCAAGGCGGCCGAGCAGTTGGTCAAGGACGGCTTCGAGGTGATGGTCTATACCTCCGATGATCCGATCCTGGCCAAGCGCCTGGAAGAGATCGGCTGCGCCGCGGTGATGCCGCTGGCTGCGCCGATCGGCTCGGGCCTGGGCATCCAGAACAAGTACAACCTGCTGCAGATCATCGAAGACGCCAAGGTGCCGATCATCGTCGATGCCGGCGTGGGCACCGCCTCCGATGCGGCGATCGCGATGGAGCTGGGCTGCGATGGCGTGCTGATGAACACCGCCATCGCCGGCGCGCGCAATCCCGTGTTGATGGCCAGCGCGATGCGCAAGGCCGTGGAAGCGGGTCGCGAAGCCTTCCTGGCCGGGCGCATTCCACGCAAGCGCTACGCGAGTGCCTCCTCGCCGATCGACGGGTTGATCGGCTGATGACCAATCCTTTCGACAGCGCCGGTGCCAAGGCACCGCCCAAGCCCTTCACCATCACCGAAGGCCGCCGCGAGGTCCGCAGTTTCGTGCTGCGCCAGGGCCGCTTCACCCCGGCCCAGCAGCGTGCGTTCGATGACCGCTGGCCGCGCTTCGGTCTGGACTTCACCGGTGAGCCGCGCGATCTCGATGCCACCTTCGGGCGCGATGCGCACAAGGTGCTGGAAATCGGCTTCGGCAACGGTGCCGCACTGCGCTTCGCCGCGCAGCAGGATCCGAGCCGCGATTACATCGGCCTGGAAGTGCACGCCCCTGGCGTGGGCCGCCTCCTCAATGCCCTGGCCGACGACGACGCCGACCACGTGCGCCTGTACCACCACGATGCCGTGGAGGTGCTGGAGAAGGAAATCGCCGATGGCGCGCTGGATGAAGTGCGCATCTACTTCCCGGACCCGTGGCACAAGAAGCGCCACAACAAGCGTCGCCTGATCCAGCCCGGCTTTGCCGAACTGCTGGTGCGCAAGCTGCGCGTGGGTGGCCGCCTGCACTGCGCCACGGATTGGGAAGACTATGCCGAGCAGATGTGGGAGGTGCTCGACGCCACTGCCGGGCTGACCAACCGCGCCGGTCCGCGCGGCCAGGTCGAGCGTCCGGAATGGCGCCCGCAGACCCATTTCGAAACCCGTGGCCAGAAACTCGGCCATGGCGTGTGGGACCTGTTGTACGACCGCACCTGATCCCTCAAGGAACCGCGCCACCCCATGGATACCGCGCTGACGCTGACTACCGACATGAAGCTCGTCCTCGGGCTGGTCGGCTTCACGATGGCGATGTTCCTGTTCGAGCGCATCCGCGCCGACGTGGTGGCGCTGGTGGTGCTGGTGGTGCTCGGTGTCACCGGGCTGATCGCGCCGGAGGAGATCTTCGGTGGTTTCTCCGGTAACGCGGTGATGAGCATCATCGCCACCACCATCCTCGGCGCAGGCCTGGACCGCACCGGGGCACTGAACCGGTTGGCGGCATGGCTGCTGCGGCGCGGGCACGGCGTGGAAACGCGCCTGCTGATGATGACCACCGCGATCGCCGGGTTGAACTCCTCGTTCATGCAGAACCCCTCGGTGATGGCGCTGTACCTGCCGGTCGCTTCGCGCCTGGCCGCACGTACCGGGCTGACCCTGCAGCGCCTGCTGCTGCCGATCGCCGCGGCCATCGTGATGGGCGGCGCGCTGACCATGGTCGGCAACTCGCCGCTGATCCTGCTCAACGATCTGCTGGCCTCGGCCAACAACAACCTGCCCTCGGGCCTGGCCACCATCGAGCCACTGCGCATGTTCGCGCCGCTGCCGATCGGCGTGGCCCTGCTGATCGCCTCGCTGCTGTATTTCCGCTACTTCGGCGACCGCAAGCTGGTCGAGGAAGAGACGCTGGCCAATGACGGCGTCACCCCGTCGCGCACCGAAAGCTACTTCGCCAAGACCTACGGCATCGAAGGCGATGTGTTCGAGCTGGTGGTCACGGCCGAAAGCCCGCTGGTCGGCATGACCCTGGGCGAGGCCGAGAACGTGCACGATGCGCCGCTGCTGCTGGCGCTCAAGACCGGCAACGACACCCGCCTGGCCCCGCCGGCCGAGATGCGGATCTGGGTCGGCAGCGTGCTCGGCGTGATGGGCGCGCGCCAGCAGGTCAGCGATTTCGCGCAGAACCAGTTCCTGCGGATGTCCTCGCGCCTGAAGCACCTGGGCGATCTGTTCAACCCGAGCCGCGCCGGCATTTCCGAAGCGGTGGTGCCACCGACCTCGGACGTGATCGGCAAGAGCGCCTCGGACCTGCGCCTGCGCAAGCAGCGCGGCATCAGCCTGCTGGCGATCAACCGCGACAAGCAGGTGATCCGCGAAGACGTGCGCAACGTAGCGCTGCGCGCGGGCGACATGCTGGTCTTCCACAGCATCTGGACCGATCTGGCGCAGGCGGCCAAGAGCCGCGACTTCGTGGTGGTGACCGACTACCCGAAGGGTGAGCAGCGGCCGCACAAGTTCAAGATCGCGATGAGCATCTTCGCCCTCACCATCCTGATCGCGCTGACCTCCAAGCTGCCGGTGGCGCTGACCCTGATGACCGGCGTGGCCGGCATGCTGCTGACCGGCGTGCTGCGCATGGACGAGGCCTACGCTTCGATCAACTGGAAAACCGTGTTCATGATGGCCGGGCTGATTCCGCTCGGCTGGGCGATGGACAGCAGCGGCGCGGCGGCGTGGATCGCCGGCCACACCATCGACCGCCTGCCGACCGGCATCCCGGTGTGGGTGCTGGAAATCGCGCTGGCCTTGCTGACCACGATGTTCTCGCTGGTGATCAGCCATGTGGGCGCGACGATCGTGATGGTGCCGATCGCGGTGAACCTGGCGCTGGCCGCCGGTGGCAGCCCCACCGCGTTCGCGCTGATCGTGGCGTTGTCGGCGTCCAACAACCTGATGACCGCCTCGAACCCGGTGATTTCGATGATCACCGGCCCGGCCAACTACACCCCGCGCGAGCTGTGGCGCGTCGGCGCCCCGCTGTCGTTGATCTATACGGCGGTGGTGGTGCTGATGATCAACCTGATGTTCTAGGTAGTGCCGGCCGCTGGCCGGCTCGCCCGATGCCCCAGGTAGTGCCGGCCGCTGGCCGGCTCCACGTACGGTTGGCCATCAAGAGCAGCCGGCCAGCGGCCGGCACTACCGGTCGGGTGCGATCGAGATTGGCGGCGTAGCGACCAACGGTCGCTACCTACCCGTGGGTTGGCGACCCGCCGCTCGTTGTCACGCCAGCCAGACCTGGCCGTCGCGCACCTGCACGGGGACCGTGCGCAGGCGATCGCCGCGGCACGGGCCGGCCACGCAGTCGCCGTTGTCCAGCGAGAACGAGGCGCCATGCGCCGCGCAGACCAGGTGCCCTTCCCTGCTTTTCAGGAACTGCCCCGGTGCCCAGTCCAACCGACGGCCCGCGTGCGGGCAGATGTTCAGCCAGGCGCGCACCTGGTCACCCTCGCGGTACAGCACCACCGATTCGCTGTCGCCGTCGATACGCACGTCGGTTTCGGCAAATCCCCAGTCCGCCAAGGCGTCCAGGGCGATGAGGGGGGTGGTGGTGGTCTCGGGCACGGACATGGCATCCAGGTAACAGGCAGTGGAGGCACAGTGTCTCACGCGCTCATGTCACTGGCTCCCGGATGAATACAAGTCATTGATTTGCAATGAACGCGCGGTGCGTTTAACGACTTTTTCACTCAATGACAAAAGCCAGCACGGATACTCATCCACTGCTGACCTCAGCCAAAAGAGTGCCATGTACAGCCGCTTCTTCCAGTTCAACCAATTCCGCACCCTGTTCGCGCCGCGCAAGCCGCGCCATCCGCTGGTGCGCGTCGCGGTCGGTCTGTTGGGCCTGGCGATCCTGGCCGCGCTGGTGTTCGTCGGTGTATTCGTGGGCGCGGCGATGATCATCGCCGGCCTGGCATGGAAGCTGCTCGCCCAGCGCAAGAGTGCGCGCACCGCTCCGTCGCAGGTCGTGGACGGTGAATACCGCGTGGTCCGCAAGCAGGCCTTGCCGATGTCGCGTTGATCGACGCGCTTCCCTCCTGATGACGGCCGCGCCCTGCGCGGCCGTTTCTGTTTGTGGGACCGGAAAAACGCTCTAGACTGCGGCGAAACCTCTCCACAGGACGCACGCATGACCGATGTAATCCCCCCGCCCGAGCAGCCCCGCATTCCGGTCGCCGGTGGCGGTACGTTTCCGGTGCGTCGCATCTACTGTGTCGGCCGCAACTTCGCCGATCACGCGCGCGAAATGGGTGCCGCGGTGCCGTCTACCGATGATCGCGGCCGCCCGATGTTCTTCAGCAAGCCGGCCGATGCGATCGTGGTCGGCCATGACGATGTGATCCCCTACCCGCTCGCCACCCAGGACCTGCACCACGAGGTGGAGCTGGTGGTGGCGATCGGCAAGGACGCGCCCGCCGGCGAGCTGCCGGTCTACCAGGCCGAAGCGCTGGTGTTCGGTTATGGCGTCGGCCTGGACCTGACCCGCCGCGACCTGCAGGCGCAGGCCAAGGCCAAGGGCCATCCGTGGGATCCGGCGAAGGGCTTCGATCAGTCCGCCCCGGTCAGCGAGCTGGTGCCGGCCGGCGAAGTCGGCGACCTGGCCGCGCTGAACCTGTCGCTGGAGATCAATGGCGAAGTGCGCCAACAGTCGCTGCTGGACCAGATGATCTGGAACGTGCCGGAGATCCTGCACGAGCTGTCCAAGCTGTGGGCGCTGCGCGCGGGCGATCTGGTGTTCATGGGCACGCCGTCCGGCGTAGCCGCGTTGAAGCCGGGCGACCGTTTCAGCGCGCGCCTGGAAAACGTGGCCGAGCGCCACGGCGTCATCGCTGGATGACAATGGCTACGTTACGCTGCGGCGTCATTTGATTCCCCACTACGACAGGAGAGCCCGATGGGTGTACTGACTGAGTTCAAAGAATTCGCCATGCGTGGCAACGTCATCGACCTGGCGGTCGGTGTGGTCATCGGTGCGGCGTTCGGCAAGATCGTCACCGCGCTGGTGGACAAGATCATCATGCCGCCGCTGGGCTGGATGATCGGCCGCGTCGACTTCTCCGAGCTGGCCTGGACCCTGGCCCCGGCCCGGATCGCCGCAGATGGCAAGGAGATTCCGGCGGTGGTGATCGGCTACGGTGATTTCCTCAACACCGTGGTGCAGTTCGTGATCGTGGCCTTCGCGATCTTCATGGTCGTGAAGTTCATCAACCGCCTGGCCCGCAAGAAGGAGGCCGAGCCGGCCGCCCCGGCGGCGCCGAGTGAAGAAGTGCTGCTGCTGCGCGAAATTCGCGACAACCTGAAGCACTGAGGCAGCGACACCGGTAGTGCCGGCCGCTGGCCGGCAGCACGGAGAAGGTAGTGCCGGCCGCTGGCCGGCTCCACGGATATCCTGCATCGCGCTGAGCCGGCCAGCGGCCGGCACTACCTTGAGACCCCGCTCCGGCGGGGTTTTCGCTTTTGGAAAACAGCATTCGCCGGAGCATGACCTACCGCCCATGTGCGCGCCGGACAGGCTGGTAAGCTCGGACGCTTCCGCCCCGTTTCCGGAGTTCGTCCATGCGTCGCCGCGTCCTTGCCATCGCATCTTCCCTCGCCCTGCTGGCCGCGCCCGCGTTCGCGGCGACCGGTATCACCACGCTGCCGCCGACGTCGCTGGCCACCGCCGCCGAGCTGCGTGAGCAGGCCCTCAAGGACGACACCGGCTGGAAGGTGGTCGAGTCGCTGACCACCGAAATCGGCCCGCGCATCGCCGGCAGCGAGGCCGACGCGCGCGCGGTGGCCTGGGCGGTCGCCAAGTTCAGATCGCTCGGCTTCGACAAGGTCTGGACCGAGCCGGTCACCTTCCCCAAGTGGGAGCGCCGCAGTGAGCATGCCGCGGTGATCGGCAAGCACGCCCAGCCGCTGGCCATCACCGCCCTCGGCGGCAGCCCGGGCGGCACGGTCGAGGCCGAGGTGGTGCGTTTCGCCGATCTGGCTGCGCTGCAGGCCGCGCCGGAAGGTTCGCTGAAGGGCAAGATCGCCTTCGTCGATTATCAGATGACCGCCTACCGCGATGGCCGCGACTACGGCAACGGCGGCGCGGTGCGCAGCAAGGGCCCGTCCGAGGCGATCCGCAAGGGTGCGATCGGCTTCGTGATGCGCTCTGCCGGTACCGACTCGCATCGCGTGCCGCACACCGGCATCACCCGCTTCGATGACGGCCTGACCCCGGTGCCGGCCGCCGCGCTGTCGGTGCCGGACGCCAACCAGCTGGCGCGCCTGGTCGCGCTGGGCAGCACCACGCTCAAGCTCAGCCTGGATTGCGGCTGGGACGGCAAGGCGACCTCGTACAACGTGATCGGCGAGATCACCGGGCGCAGCCTGCCCAAGGAAGTGGTGGTGATCGGCGGCCATCTCGATTCCTGGGATCTGGGCACCGGCGCGGTCGATGACGGCGCCGGCGTGGGCATCACCATGGCCGCCGGCCATCTGATCGGCCAGCTCAAGCAGGCGCCCAAGCGCACCATCCGCGTGATCGCGTTCGCCAACGAGGAGCAGGGCCTGTACGGCGGCAAGGCGTACGCCGAAGCGCACGCCAAGGATGTGGTGCTGCACCAGCTCGCGGCCGAGAGCGATTTCGGCGCGGGCCGCATCTACGCCTTCAACACCGGCTCACCGAACCCGGCCAACTCGCGCGAGGCGACCCGCCAGATCGCCGAGGTGCTCAAGCCGCTCGGCATCGCGTACGCCGCCGACAAGGGCGGCCCGGGCCCGGACGTGGGTCCGCTGGCAGCCAAGGGCGGTGCGTGGGCGTGGCTGGCGCAGGATGGCAGCGACTACTTCCACCTGCACCACACTGCCGACGACACGCTCGACAAGATCGACCCGGCCGCCCTGGCGCAGAACGTAGCGGCGTATACCGTGTTCGCCTATCTCGCCGCCGAGGCCGAGGGCAGCTTCGGCAGCGAAGCCAAGCCGACCACGCCGCCGAGCGAGTAATCCCAACACGCAAGCGGCATGTGCTGGCAGATGGTAGGTACCGACCGTTGGTCGGTACAAAAAAAAGCCCGGTCGCATTGCGACCGGGCTACCGGGATAACGTCACACCCCACGCGGTGAGCGCCGCTAGACCTTCGCGCTCCGGACAAGCGGATCGCCGCGCTGCGGGGGTGTCTCTCCTCACCCACGCAGCGCAGCGTCCACCCGGCACTGTGCGCAGTTTTCACTGCGTGCACTATGCGATTAATCCGAAAGCGATGTAGTCACGACGATTTCGGTGAAACCGATCACACCGTGGGTGGCGCGAATGACGCCGCGCTCTCCCCGAAAACGCACGCACGGGTCAAACGCGACTGCGTCCGAACCACTGCGCCAGCAACACTGCCGTCGCCGAGGCGACGTTGAGGCTTTCCACCGCACCCGTGCCCGGGATGGACACCTGGTGGTCGCACGCCTGCGCCAGCTCGCGATCCATGCCTTCGCCTTCGGCGCCCATCACGTAGACCAGGCGCGCCGGCAGCGTGCTGGCGAACAGATCATCGCCGCCCTCCACCAGCGTGGCGGCCAGGCTCAAGCCGGCGGCACGCAGCTGCGCCATCGCTTCGGGCAGTGCCGGCAGCCGCACCAGCGGTACCGATTCGGCACCCCCTTCGGCCACGCGCGCGGCGGCCCCGGACAACGCCAACGTCGCACCCGGCGGCAGCAGCAGCCCGGCCACACCGAAATGCGCGGCCGAGCGCAGGATCGCGCCGAAGTTGTGCGGGTTGCCCACGCCATCCAGCCACAGCGCCAGCACCGGCGCGTCGGCGGGCAGCGTGGCCAGCCACTCCTCCAGCTCCAGCATCGGCGCGCGCAGCACGTCGGCGACCAGGCCTTCGTGATGCGTGGTCGCGGCGAGCTTGTTCAGATCGCCGTCTTCCACTACGCGGTAACCGACGCGGTTGGCCACGCACCACTTCAGCACCGGCTGCATGCGCGGGATCAGCGCCTCGGTCAGGTACAGCTTGCGCAGCGCCTGCGGGCGATGCTCGAACAGGGCCTGCACGGCATTCCAGCCGTACAGGCGCAGCTCGTCGTTGCCACGGCCGGGCGGCGGCGGCGTGCCACCTTCGCGGGGCGGCAGCGGCGTGGCGCGCGGCGGCCGCGAGGACGGACGGCGCGCATTCTTCCAGGGATCATTCACTACGGGACAGCTCCAGCTTGCGGGTACGCCAGAAATCGGCGTTCTTGATGCCCAGGGCATCGGGGTCGAAGATCGGATCCAGGCCGAGCTTCTTCTGACGCTCATAGTCGCGCAGCGCCAGGAACGCCGGCTTCTGCACGATCAGGATCGCGATGATGTTCAACCAGGCCATCAGGCCCACGCCGATGTCGCCCAGCGCCCAGGCCATGCCGGCATTGTGGAACGCGCCGAAGATCACCATGCCGATGATGCCCAGGCGCAGCAGCAGCACGGTCAACGGACGCCTGGCGTTGTTGTTGACGTAGGTCAGGTTGGTTTCGGCCATGTAGTAATAGGCCATGATCGTGGTGAAGGCGAAGAAGAAGATCGCGATCGCCACGAAGGCCGCGCCGAAGCCCGGAATGACGGTTTCCACCGCCGCCTGCGCATAGCCTGCGCCTTCGGCCACACCGGCCAGGCCGGCGAACACGGGCGCGCCGCCCGGCACCGGCGAATACACGTTGTAGGTGCCCGCAGCCAGAATCAGGAATGCAGTAGAGGTGCACACCATCATCGTATCGAAGTAGATCGCGAAGGCCTGCACATACCCCTGCTTGGCCGGATGCGAGACCTCCGAAGCGGCCGCCGCGTGCGGGCCGGTACCCTGGCCGGCCTCGTTGGCGTAGATGCCGCGCTTGACGCCCCACTCCACCGCCAGGCCCATCATCGCGCCGAACGCAGCGTGCGCACCGAAGGCGCTGCTGAACACCGTGCGGAACATGTCCGGCACGCGGTCGTAGTTGATGATCATGATGGTGATGGCCATCAGGATGAAGGCAGCGGCCATGAACGGAACGACCACCTCGGCGAAGTTGGCGATGCGCTTGACGCCGCCGAAGATCACCACCGACAGCAGCAGCGCGACCACGATGCCGATGCCCAGCTTGAGCGCCTGCACCGATTCCAGGCCCATGAACTGGCCGTCCAGCGGCCCGCACAGGCTGCCGCCGCGGCAGGCGTTGATGATGCTGTCGGCGATGGCGTTGGCCTGCACGCCCGGCATCAGAAAGCCGGCAGCGATGATGGTTGCCACGGCGAAGGCCAGCGCGTACCACTTCAGGCCCATCGCCTTTTCGATGTAATACGCCGGGCCACCGCGGTAGCGGCCTTCGGCATCCTTGGTCTTGTAGATCTGCGCCAGGGTGCATTCCACGTACGATGTGGACGCGCCGAGGAAGCCCATCACCCACATCCAGAAGATCGCACCGGGGCCGCCGAAAGCGATCGCGGTGGCGACACCGGCGATGTTGCCGATGCCCATGCGCCCGGCCATGGACATGGCCAGCGCCTGGAACGAGGACACGCCCGCGTCGGATTTCTCACCCTTCACGGTCAGCCGGCACATCTCCACGAAACCGCGGATCTGCATGAAACGGGTGCGGGCGCTGAAGTACAGGCCTGCGGCAAGACACAGGAAGATCAGAGCTTTGCTCCAGATGATCCCGTTGATGAAACTGACTACTTCTTCCACGCGCTCTCTCCAGTCGGCGGAAACAAAAGGAACGTCCCCGTCGGCTGGGACCCGGTCGATTCTCCACGATCCGCGCCGGGCTGCGTAGTGGCAATTTCGATGAATGGGCGACAATGCCGCCCATTCCGGTCAGGCATGGCCGCCCACGGAGGGGGTTTCGGCTTCCTGGCGGGCCAGTTCGCGTGCCACCGCTTCCGGCGAGCGCGTATACGGCGCCAGCAGCGAGTAGAACGCCGGCACCACGAACAGCGACAGGAAGGTGGACACGGTCACGCCGAAGATCACCACCACCCCGATCGTGCCGCGGCTGGCCGAGCCGGGGCCACCGGCCACCACCAGCGGGATCGCACCGACCACGGTGGCGATGGAGGTCATCAGGATCGGGCGCAGGCGCACCATCGCCGATTCGACGATGGCCTGGTGCACGTTGCGGCCCTCGTCGCGCAGCTGGTTGGCGAACTCCACGATCAGGATGCCGTTCTTGGCCGCCAGTCCGACCAGCATCACGATGCCGATCTGGCTGAACAGGTTGATCGTGCCGCCGCTGACATACAGCCCCAGCAACGCGCCGAGCACGCCCAGCGGCACGGTGAGCATGATCACCAGCGGATGGATGAAGCTCTCGAACTGCGCGGCCAGCACCAGGAACACCACCAGCAGGGCCATCGCGAAGGTCAGCAGCACGGCACTACCGGCGTTCTGGTACTCGCGCGATTCGCCCTTCCAGCTGACCTGCGCGTGCTGCGGCAGCTCTTCGCTGGCCACCTGCTGGGCCCAGGCGATCGCCTCGCCCAGCGGATAGCCCGGGGCCAGGCCGGCGTTGATGGTGATCGAGCGCAGGCGGTTGAAGCGGTTGAGGCTGCCGGCTTCGGCCACTTCGCTGAGCGTGACCAGGTTGGACAGCGGCACCAGCTCACCACCACTGGCGCGCACCCGGATCGCGGCCAGATCGGCCGGCGAGGCGCGTCCTTCGCGGCCGGCCTGGACCAGCACGTCGTACTCTTCGCCGTTGTCGACGAAGGTGGTGACGCGGCGCGAGCCCATCATGGTTTCCAGCGCGCTGCCGATCGCGGTGACCGACACGCCCAGATCGGCCGCACGCTGGCGGTCGATGTTCACGCGCATCTGCGGGCGGGTTTCCTTGTAATCCGAGTCCGCGCCGACCAGACCGGGGTTGTCGGCCATGCGCAGCAGCATGCGGTCACGCCACTGCGCGATTTCCGCGTATTCCGGGCCACCGAGCACGATCTGGAAGGGCTGGCCCTGGCTGCGGACCAGGCCACCCCCGACCTGGGTGCGCACGCGCACACCGCGGATGCCATCCAGGTGTTTCTGCAGGTCGGCCGCCACCTGCGGTGTATCCACCTCGCGCTGCCGCCACGGCTGCAGGAACACGCTCATGCGGCCGGTGTGCATTTCCTCGCTGGCGCCGAAGCCACCCGGCACGCGCGGGTTGGCGCGCACGATCGGCTTGTCCTCGCCGACGAACGCCGACACGATCTGCTCGACCTGCTGGACCTGGCCCACGGTGTAATCGAAGCCTGCACCTTCAGGGCCATCGATCATGATCTGGAAGGAACCGCGGTCCTCGGCCGGTGCCAGCTCGGACGGCAGTACCTTCAGCAGCAGCGCACTGGCCAGCAGCGACAGGATCATGACCACGATGTAGATCCAGGTGCGGGTCACGTGCGCTTCCAGGAAGCGACCGTAGGCCACCGACAGGCGATCCAGATTGCGGTTGATCACCCCGTGCAGGCCCTTGGGCGCCTGCCCGGTGTGCGGCTTGAGCAGCTTGGAGGCCATCATCGGGGTCAGCGTCAGCGACACGAACGCCGACAGCGCCACCGCTGCTGCCAATGCCACGGCCAGCTCGCGGAACAGCCGACCAGTATTGCCTTCCAGGAAGCCGACCGGCAGGAACACCGCGACCAGCACCGCCGTGGTGGCGATTACCGCGAACGCCACCTGCGCGGTGCCGCGCTTGGACGCCACCAGCGGTGGCTCGCCCAGGTCGATGCGACGCTGCACGTTCTCCACCACCACGATCGCATCATCGACCACCAGACCGATGCACAGCACCAGCGCCAGCAGGGTCAGCAGGTTGATCGAGAAGCCGAACGCATACAGTGCGATGAAGGCGGCGATCAGACACACCGGCACCGTCACCGCGGGAATCAGGGCCGCGCGGAAACTGCCCAGGAACAGCCAGATCACCGCCAGCACCAGCAGCATCGCCTCCACCAGCGTGGCGTAGACGCGATCGACGGCGGCTTCGATGAAGGTGGTGTTGTCGAAGGCCACAAAGATATGCGTGCCTTCCGGCAAGGTCTGCCCTATCCGTTCGGCCTCGGCGCGCGCGTTGCGGGTCACATCCAGCGCGTTGGCCGTGGAGGTCTTTACGATGCCCAGGCCGATGCCCGGCTCCCCGTTGCTGCGGTAATAGGCGCGGCGCTCCGAGGAGGCCAGCTCGATCTTCGCCACGTCGCCCATGCGCACCACGTAGCCGTCGCTGCCCTTGCCCAGCGGGATGGTCGCGAAGTCTTCGGGCTTCACGTAGTTGCGCTCAACGCGCAGGGTGAAATCGCGGTCGGCTGACTCGATGCGACCGGCCGGCAGTTCGACGTTCTCGTTGCGCAGCGCGCCTTCCACATCGCCCACGGTCAGGCCACGCGCGGCGAGCTGGTCACGGTCCAGCCAGATCCGCATGGCATAGCGCTGGCGCCCGCCGATGCGTACCTGGGCCACGCCGTCCAGGCTGGAAAAACGGTCCACTACGTAGCGGTCGGCGTAGTCGCTCAGCGCCAGCGTGTCCATGCTGGAGGAGGTCATGTTGAACCAGATGATGGCGTCCGCGTCGCTCTCGACCTTGGCGATTTCCGGCGGCCGCGCCTCTTCGGGCATGCGGTCGGCGACACGACTGACCGCATCGCGCACGTCGTTGGCGGCCGCTTCGATATCGCGGTTGGAGGTGAACTCGATGCTGACCTGCGAGCGCCCGTTGGAGCTGCGCGCGTTGATGGTGTCGATGCCTTCGATGCCGGCCAGGGCATCTTCCAGCACCTGGGTGATGCGGCTCTCGATGACCGCCGCGGAGGCACCGGTGTAATCCACCGAGACCGACACGATCGGCGGATCGATGGCAGGCAGCTCACGCAGGGTCAGGCGGGTGAACGACATGAAGCCCAGCACGACCAGCAGCAGGCTCATCACCACGGCGAAGACCGGCCGCTGGATGGAAACGTCGGAGAGTTTCATCCGGCGGTGTCCGGTTCGGCGGTCGTCGGCGCGGCCGGCCTGACCGGTGCAGCCTCCTCGGCCTGGATCTTCAGGCCCGGGCGGAGCTTGCCAGTGCCGTCCACCACAATGCGGTCACCGGCGGTGAGCCCGTCGCGGATTTCGACCACGCCACTGCGACGCGCGCCGGCGGTGATGTCCACGCGCTCCACGATGTCGTCCTTGGCAACCCGGAACACATAGGAATCGCGCCCGACCTGGACCACCGCGATCTCGGGGATCACCAGCGCTTGGCGCTCGGGGCGGAACATCCGCACATCCAGCAGCATGCCCGGGCGCAGGGCGTGATCGGCGTTGATGAAATCGGCGCGCACGGTGACCGCGCGCGTGCCCGGATCGACCCGGGTATCGATGGTGGCGACCTCGCCTTCGAAGTTGCGGCCCGGATAGGCCACGCTGGTCGCGTTGACCTTGTCGCCGCTGCTCAGCGAGGCCAGCTCGGCTTCGGGCACCTGGAAGTCCACGTGCATGCGCTCGATGTCGTCCAGCGTGGTGATCGCGGTGCTCGGGGTGACCAGCGAACCGGCACTGACCTGGCGGATGCCGAGCACGCCGGCGAACGGCGCGCGCACGCGGCGATCACCGATATCCGACTGCATTTCACGCACGCGTGCATCGGCGGCATCGCGGATGGCGCGCTGCGTATCCAGGGTGGAGCTGGCCACCAGCTGCTGGGCGGCGAGTTCGCGCTGGCGCTTGTACAACTGGTCCGCTTCCAGGAACGTCGCCTGGGCCTGCAGCAGGGCCGCTTCCTGGGCCTGGCCGCGCAGGGTCACCAAGGGCGTGCCGGCGCTGACCTGCTGGCCGCTTTCGAAGTGGACCGTCTCGATGATTTCGCTGACCTTGGCGGTGATCGTCACCGACTCGCGCGCCTTGGCCGTGCCCAGCGCCTGCAGGGTGTCGCTCCATGCCGAGGCCTGCACCACCTGGGTAGTGACCGGTACGGCGCCTGCCTGCCGGCGAGCGGCCTCGTCTTTACTGCCACACCCTGCCAATGCGACCAAGGCGATGCCAGCGGCGAAGCGCGCTGCGATGCGTCCCAACATGTAATGCAATCCCGGCTGTTTCTCGACCGCCGAGTGTATAGAGGCCCCGGGTGAAGGCATATGTGCCAAGCGTTTACCGGGGTCTTCACATCTGCCGGTGACGGGCGAAAGCCCTTTTGTGCTGGGCGGCAGCGGACGTGTATCGCCATGTATCGGCGCATGTCGAAATGCCCGCCACCGTGCTGCCCTGTCGTGGCTGGCGCAGCAGGCGCCGGGCGAGGCGTGAACGCCCCGCCCGGCCGTCTTGCTCAGTAACGATAGTTCACTTTGAGCCAGGCGGTGCGGCCGGGCTCGTTGATCCGCACCGGATCGGCCGGGAAGCCGAAATCGGCGCTGCCCGCCAGGTTCAGGTGCTCGCTGTAGGCGCGGTCGAACAGGTTGTCGACCCCTGCACTGAGCAGCAGCGCCGCGTTGAACCGGTAGCTCGCGTTCAAGGCCAGGGTCGCGAAGCCGGCACTGGGCCCCAGATCGCGGGCGACCACGTTGCCCTGCCCCGCCGCGACCCGCCCCTGGCGGGAGACCGCACGCGCCAGCGCACCGACGGTCCAGCGCTCGCCTTCCCACGCCGTGCTGAGCCGTGCTTCCAGCGGCGGCATCTGCGGCAGCGCGCGGCCGTCGCTGCGGTTCTCGCCCCAGGCATAGGCCAGCGTGCCGCCGAGTTTCCACTGCTGCGCCAACTGCCACTCCGCGCCCGCCTCGGCGCCGGCAATGCGTGCATCGACATTGCTGGCCTGGCTGGTGCTGCCCATCATGCCGCCGTCGCGGTAGGTGAACAGGATGTAGTCCTGGATGCGCCCGGCATACGCCGAGACCCAGGCATTGAGGCGAGCGGTGCGGTACTGCAGGCCCAGATCGAGCTGGGTGGTCTGTTCCGGCTGCACGCCGGTGAACGCATTCACCGCGCCGGCCGGGCCGAGGTTCGGCGAGAACAGCTCCCAGTAGTCGGGCATGCGCTCGCTGTGGCCGACACCCGCGTACCAGGTCAGGGCGGGCGCGATGTCACGCTCGAACCGGACGAAGCCGCTGCCCAGGTTCTCGCGGCGGGTCTGCCCGGCGGTGGGATTGCGCATCGCCATCATGCCGCTGGTGGCGCGCGCGTCCTTCACCTCGGCACGGTCCATGCGCAGGCCCCCCACCCAACGCTGTGCGGTGCCCTCGCCCAGGGTGATCTCGGTGAACGCGCCGAGGTTGTCGAAGCGCGCATCCGTGCGCCACGGCTGCTGCCGGTACACATTGCGCCCCATTCCATTGCGGCTGCGGTGACGGCTGTCCTGCGCGTCCACGCCGGCCACGATTGCGATGTCCTGCCAGCGCCATTCCGAGGCGATACGGCCCCCGGTGGTGCGGCGATCGACGTTGGACGCCATCGGCATCGGCATGCTGCTGGCCGGGTTCGGCGTGCGCAGCGTGTAGTTGTCCATCACGTGGTCGGCGTCGTTGTAGTACAGGTTCGCCTGCAGCTTGTCCCACGCACCCGGCAGGTTGTCCTTTTCGAAACGAGCGGCGTAACTGGTGCGCTTGAACGAGGCGCCGTCCATGCCACGACCGGCGTAGCGCGCGATCGCATCGCCGGTGCCGGCCGAGAGTTCCAGCACGGTATCGACATCGGGCGTCCAGCCGACGGCCACGTCGCTGTTCCACTTGCGCCACCGGGAGGGGACCACGTCGCCGTTGCCGTCCTTGTAGTCATCCGATTCGGAACGGTTGCCGTTGACGCGCACATAGCCAGGCGAGGCACCGGCGTTGAGGTCGAGCACCTGGTCGTTGCGGTTGCGCGAGCCGACCAGCGCACTGGCGTTGATGTCCATGCCCGGCTGGTCGAAGCGCGGCGTATCGCGCTCGAAGCGCACCGTGCCCGCGGAAGCACCGGCACCCCAGCGCACGCTCTGCGGCCCCTTGATGATGGTCAGCCGATCGAAGGTTTCCGGCGCGATGTAGGACAGCGGGTTGTCCATCCGCGAGGGGCACGCACCGATCAGATTGCCTTCGTTGCTGACGATGTTCAGGCGCGAGCCGAACATGCCGCGCAGCACCGGATCGCCGTTGGTGCCGCCATTGCGGATCGCGGAAAAGCCGGGAACCGTCTTCAGATAGTCCGCGCCATCGCTGGCCGGGACCGGCTGCCGCGGCAGGCGCGGATCGGTGACCCAGTGCAGGGGTGAGGACGGCGCGGAGGCGGTGACGACCAGCGTATCGAGGGTGCGGGCGTCGTCGGCGGCGGCCTGCAGCGGCACCGCGACCAGGGCCAGCGACAGGGAAACAGACAGGCGCGTCAGTGCGCCCGCGCTGCGGGAAGAAACGTTCATGGTGGAACTCCAGAAAAGCACGCAGGCACGCGTCGCCATCACGGCGACACGGGCAGGAAGGGCGGTGGTTTCAGGAGATCGCGGGCGGGCCGCGGGCAGCGTGGGCCGGCCAGCGCAGGCTGCGGGGCGTGGGCACTGCGCGCAGGACGCGCGGTGCGATGACCGGCATCGCCGGCAACAAGAGGATCAGGACCGCCAGCCACGGCATCAGGCGCGAGGCCATCATGCAGTATTCGCAGGCGTCACCATGCCCGGCGTGCTCGCTCATCGGCGGCGACGGTACGGGGGCGTCATGGGCATCGGGCGTGGCGCGCATCGGCGTGGGCTGCATCGCCATCTCGTGGTGCGGCATGTCGCCGTGCTGCATGACGTGGTGTTGCCCGTCGTGCTGCGGCATGCCGTGCCCGGCGTGGGCATCCGGCAGCGCCGGCAGTGCGTGGGTCATGCCGGTCGGCATCAGCATCACCGGCGCCTCCGCATGCGCCTGCTGCCAGCGGCTGACCAGCGGCGCCAGCGCCATCAGCAGCGTCGCCACGAAGGCAAGCTGCAGAAAAACGGCATACGGGCGACGACGGACATTCACCCCGTCATGGTAGCGCCCGACCGTGGGCAGGGCAGCCCGACGCCCTGCGACCAACCGTCGCAGCGGCGCTTTCGAAGCGCCAACCGCCCCCTCAACCCCTCTGGAGAAAAGCCCCCTTCTGTTGAAGGGGGCGCGCCAACGGCGCGGGGTAGAGGTGGAATGCGCGGGCAGCCATCACCGTCGTTAGACGGTGATGGTCTGCGTCAACGACTCCCAGGTCGGCGGCAGCGGCCAGTTGGCCTCCTGGTTGCCGTCGATCACCCGGCGCAGATCGCGGGTGTCGATCTGCGGGGCCAGCACGTGCACCAGCTCCAGCGCGTAGTCGCGCAGTACGCGGTCACGCGGCAGTACCGCCCAGGCGATGCACTCGTCGATCGGCGCCGGGGCTGGCCACGCGCGCAGGTCTTCGTCACTGGCGTTGACCGCCATTTCCGCGAGCAGGCCGACGCCCAGGCCGGTGCGTACATAGGTCTTGATCAGGTCCGCATCGAGGGCGGTCAAGGCGATGTCCGAGCTCAGTCCGGCGCTGGCGAAGGCGCGCTGCAGCGAAGAACTGCCGCGGGTGGAGGATTCGTAGCTGATCAGCGGATGGCTGGCCAGCGCCTGCAGGTCCGGCGCCGCACCCGGGCGATCCAGCGCGTGCCCGCGCGGCACCAGCACCAGCCGGCGCCAGCGGTACAGCGGAATGGCCAGGCCAGCCGTGGGCTCGCCGCCGGCGGTGCTGATGATGGCGATGTCCGCATCGCCCTGGCTGAGCAGGTCCAGCGCATCGCTTTCAGCGGCCTGCTGCAGATGCACGCTGACCTGCGGGTAGGCCTGCTTGATCCGCGCCACCGCCGGCGGCAGCACGAAGCGCGCCTGGGTGTGCGTGGTGGTCAGCACCAGCTGGCCCTGGCTTTCGCGGCGCTGGTTGGCGGCATAGGTGCGGATGTTGTTGGCTTCGCCGAGGACGGCGCGGGCGCGGCCGATCACTTCCACGCCGGCCGGGGTCACCGCTTCCAGGCTGCGGCCCTTGCGCACGAACAGCAGGAAGCCCAGTTCATCCTCCAGCTGCTTGAGCTGCTTGGACAGGCCGGGCTGGGTGGCGTGCACGCGGGATGCCGCCAGCGTGATGTTCAGCTCGGCGTCGGCGATGGCGACCAGATAGCGAAGTTGGGTCAGCGTCATGGGCGGGCGATACGGCGCATGGAGAGGGGGCCATCCGACTGTAGGGCAAATGCCGTCACCAGCTTATAACCAAACGTTGTTTAAGAAGGTAATCAGGTCATTTCGCGCGGTCATATGCCAGCGGTACGGTCTGACCGACCCCGGGCCGGCCGCGACCAGGCGCCTGCCGCCGCCACCCGCCCGGCCCTTCCCCGCCGCACGGCCCCCGGGCGGCAACGACTTCTCCGGAGCATCCCCATGGCCCTGTACGACTCCATCCTGGACACCATCGGCAACACCCCGGTGGTGCGCCTGCACCGCCTCGCCCCCGAGCACGTCACGCTGTACGCCAAGGTCGAGTCGTTCAACCCGGGCGGCTCGGTCAAGGACCGCCTGGCGCTGGCGATCATCCTCGACGCCGAAGCCAAGGGCCTGCTCAAGCCGGGCGACACCATCGTGGAGGCGACCTCCGGCAACACCGGCGTGGCCCTGGCGATGGTGGCGGCCGCGCGCGGCTACAAGTTCGTGGCCACGATGGTGGAGACCTTCTCGATCGAGCGCCGCAAGCTGATGCGCGCCTATGGCGCCAAGGTGATCCTGACCCCGGCCGCCGAGCGCGGCTCGGGCATGGTCCGCCGGGCGAAGGAACTGGCCGAGGAACACGGCTGGTTCCTGGCCAGCCAGTTCGCCAACCCGGCCAACCCCGCCTATCACCGCAACACCACGGCGCCGGAAATCCTGCGCGACTTCGCCGGCAAGCGGCTGGACTACTTCGTGACCGGCTGGGGCACCGGCGGCACCCTGACCGGCGTCGGCGAAGTGCTCAAGGTCGCGCGCCCCGAGACCCGCATCGTCGCCACCGAGCCGGAAGGCGCCGCCCTGCTCAAGGGCGATGAGTGGAAGCCGCACAAGATCCAGGGCTGGACCCCGGACTTCGTGCCGGACGTGCTCAACCGCGGTGTCTACGATGAGCTGCTGACCATCGACGACGCGCGGGCGATCGAGACCTCGCGCCGGCTCGCTGCCGAGGAAGGCCTCTTCGTGGGCATCTCGGCCGGCGCCACCGTCGCCAGCGCGCTGGACATCGCCGCCAAGGCCGCGCCGGGATCGGTGATCCTGGCGATGCTGCCCGACACCGGCGAGCGCTACTTCTCGACCCCGCTGTTCGCCGACATCAACGAAGGCTCCGACGACGACTGGCTGGCCGGTCTGCCCTGATCCCCGCGTTGGTCCGTATGAACGGAGCGCCCGCCCTGACCGGCGGGCGTTCTGCTTCCTGGGCGCTTCATCTGCGGTGAAGCGATCCGGCGGCATCGTGTGAAGGTCAGCCAGCGCTCGCCGGGTCGCACTGCCTGAGACGACGATGACGCAGCCTAGATGTCCTGCAGGTTACGGTGCAGGTCAGGCACGTCATTTCGTTGTATGGACCCGGTATCAGTACGTAAGGAGCGGTACGCATGAAGATCGAAGTGTGGCAGGGCGACATCACGACCCTGGCGGTGGATGCGATCGTCAATGCGGCCAACGAATCCCTGCTGGGCGGCGGCGGCGTGGACGGTGCGATCCATCGCGCGGCCGGTCCGCAGCTGCTCGAAGCCTGCCGCGCCCTGCCGGAGATCCGCCCCGGCATGCGCTGCCCGACCGGTGAGGTGCGCGAGACGCCCGCCTTCGCGTTGCCGGCCAGGCATGTGTTCCATACGGTCGGCCCGGTCTGGCAGGACGGCCTGCGCGACGAGCCGGCGCTGCTGGCCAACTGCTATTGGAAGTCCCTGCAGCTGGCGGAGAAGCTCGATCTGGAATCGATCGCGTTCCCGGCGATCAGCTGCGGCGTGTTCGGGTATCCGCTGCACCAGGCCGCCCACATCGCCGCCACCGAAACCCTGACCTGGCAGCGCTCGCACCGCCAGCCGCGCCGGATCATCCTGGTGGCCTATAACGCGGCGACGTACAAGGCCTACCAGTCGGCGCTGGCGGCGCTCGGCCAGCCTGTCGAACCGTCGACCTCGGCGATCTTCGCGCCGCTGGCGTTGGGAATGCCGCCCGCGGCAGCGCACTGAGCAGACCCGCGCGCAAACAAAAACGCCGGCACATGGCCGGCGTTTTCGTTGAGGGCGGTCAGGCGTGAATCAGCCGTTCCACTTGCCCAGGGCGGCCTGGCCGTTTTCCTTGGCGCGGTCGAACACGGTCTGCTGTGCCTTGGCGACGTTGGCCTTGGTGTCCTTGGCCCACAGCTTCAGCGCGGCCTGCTGCATGGCGCGGCCGTAGGAGAAGCTCAGCGGCCACGGCAGGTTGCCCATCTGGTTCATGGCGTTCAGATGCGCGGTGGACTGCTCATCGCTCTGGCCACCGGACAGGAACACCACGCCCGGCAGGATCGCCGGCACGGTGCTCTTGAGGCACATCACGGTCGACTCGGCCACTTCCTCGACGTCGGCCTGCTCTTCGCAGCCCTTGCCGGAGATGACCATCGAGGCCTTCAGGATGGTGCCTTCCAGCAGCACGTTCTGCTGGTACAGCGCATCGAACAGCGAACGCAGGGTGGCTTCGGTGACTTCGTAGCAGGTCTCGATGTCGTGGTCGCCGTCCATGATCACTTCCGGCTCGACCATCGGCACCAGGCCGCATTCCTGGCACAGCGCCGCGTAACGGGCCAGCGCGTGGGCGTTGGACTCGATGCAGGTGCCCGACGGGATGCTTTCACCGATGTTGATGACCGCACGCCACTTGGCGAAGCGCGCGCCCAGCTTGTAGTACTCCTGCAGGCGCTCGCGCAGGCCGTCAAGGCCTTCGGTGACCAGCTCGCCCGGGCAGCCGGCCAGGGCATGCGCGCCCTTGTCGACCTTGATGCCCGGAATGATGCCCTGGGCCGCCATGTACTTGGCGAACGGGACGCCGTCCTTGGTGGACTGACGGATGGTCTCGTCGTACAGGATCGCGCCGGAGATGTGCTCGTTCAGCTTGGGCGTGGTGAGCAGCAGTTCGCGGTAGGCGCGACGGTTCTCCTCGGTGTTCTCCAGGCCGACGCTGGCGAAGCGCTTGCCGATGGTGCCGGTGGATTCGTCGATCGCGATGATGCCCTTGCCCGGGGCGACCATGGCCTGTGCGGTTTCAGCCAGCTGTTCGATGCTCATGTACTTCCTGTGGCGGGTGCGGGAAAACCCCAATTATAGACCCCGCCTCCCGTGAACTGGCCGTCCACGGAATCTGGAAACGATTCCACCGGAAAACGGGCCCAGGCGATCGAATGTGTCTGGGGGAAAGCCCCCTGAGTGAGGGGGCGGCCGCGAAGCGGCGGGGGTCTGGGAGATGGTAAGAAGGAGCCCACGGTTTGCAGCGCAAACCGTGGGGCGACAGCGCGTATGCGATGACGCGTACCCTTAGAGCTCGCCCAAGCCGCTGGCACGACCGTCTTCGCCCACTTCCAGCAGGCGCAGCGTGTTGGTGGCGCCATGGGTTTCCATGTGCTCACCGCTGGTGAAGACGACGCGGTCGCCGCTCTGCAGCTGGTTCGCTTCAAACAGCAGGCGGATGCTGCCGCGCGCGGCTTCGCGCGGGGTCAGGCCGCGGCTGTCGAAGTTGATCGGGAATACATCGCGCATCAGCGCCATCTGGCGGCGGGCGCCGTCATGGCGGGTCACCGCGAACACCGGTGCCGAGGCACGGAAGCGCGACAGGTACCGCGCGGTGCCACCGGATTCGGTCATCGCCACGATCGCGCGCACGCCCACATGCTGGGACAGGAACATGGTGGCCATGGCGATCGCCTGGTCGGCACGCTCCAGGTTGCGCGGCGAGGCACCGAAATCGGTCTCGGTCTGGAACTGGCGTTCGGCACCGAGGCAGATGCGTGCCATGGCTTCGACCGCCTTGACCGGGTACATGCCGGCGGCGGTTTCGGCCGACAGCATCACCGCGTCGGTACCGTCGATGACCGAGTTGGCCACGTCCAGCACTTCGGCACGGGTCGGGATCGGGCTTTCGACCATCGACTGCAGCATCTGGGTAGCGGTGATCACCACCTTGTTCTGCGCCAGCGAGGCCTTGATGATCTTCTTCTGCAGGCCCGGCAGTTCGGCATCGCCGATTTCCACGCCCAGATCGCCACGCGCGACCATGACCACGTCGCTGGCGTCAACGATCTCTTCGAGGTTGTCGATCGCTTCGGTGCGCTCGATCTTGGACACCAGCGCCGCGTAACAGCCGTGCGACTCGGCGATCTCGCGCGCGTCGTTCATGTCCTGCGCATTGCGGCAGAACGAGACGGCGATGAAGTCCACGCCGATCTTGGCCACGATGCCGATCAGTTCTTTGTCGCGCTCGGTCAGCGCGCCCAGCGACAGGCCACCGCCCTGCTTGTTCAGGCCCTTGCGGTCGGACAGCACGCCGTCGTTGAGCACGGTGTTGATGATGCGCTCGCCCTGCACTTCGGTGACCTGCAGCTGCATCAGGCCATCGTCGAGCAGCAGGATGTCACCCGCCACCACGTCCTGCGGCAGGCCGAGGTAGCTCACGCCCACCTGGGTGGTGTCGCCGGCCGGTGCGTTCGGCGAAGCGACCAGGTCGAAGCGGTCACCCGCCTTGAGCTTGATCTTGCCTTCGGCGAAACGCTCGATGCGGATCTTCGGGCCCGGCAGATCGGCCAGGATGCCCACTTCCACGCCCACGCGGGCAGCGGCGGCACGCACGTCGGCGGCGCGCTTGGCCTGGCCGGACGGGTCACCGTGGCTGAAGTTGAGGCGAACCACGTTCACGCCGGCGCGGAAGAGATCCTCCAGCACGCCCGGCGGGTCGGTCGCCGGTCCGAGGGTGGCAAGGATCTTGGTGCGACGCTGACGCTCAATCATGGTTAATGGGCTCCCGTTAAAGGAGTGAAATTAGCACACCCATCACGTCCCATGAATACGATTACACCGCTGGCACGCTTGGGTTTCGCTGTTGTCCTGCAGACAGCCCGAGACGGGCGGGCGGACAGTCGTTTGACTGCCCGGCGGCCAGCGCCAATCGCGGCGGGCCTTTGCGCAGGACATGCGGCGGCGTACGGATCGCCGCCGCGGCCCTCAATCGATCAGGGTGAGCAGGTCGTCCGGTGCCTGCGCGAGGTGCGCGGTCCCGGCTGCCGTGAGCTCCTCGGCACCGCCGAAGCCCCACAACACGCCGATATTGCGCAGACCGTGATGCCGCGCGCCTTCGATATCCATGCGCCGGTCGCCGATCATCCAGCACCGCGCCGGGGTCAACGACAGCCGGTGCAGCGCCTCGGCGACCAGCTGCGGCTTCTCGCTGCGGCTGCCATCCGGGGTGGCCCCGATCACGTCCTCGAAGCAGTCGCCGAACGGCAGGTGCTCGACGATGCGCCGCGCATGCGGTTCGTTCTTGGCAGTGACGATCGCCAGCCGATGGCCGCGATCCTTGAAGGCCTGCACGACCTGGCCGATCCGCGGGTAGACCTCATGCTCGCGCCAGCCGACCACGTCGAAGCGTTCGCGGTAATACGTCACCGCCTGCTCGACCTGGGCCGGATCGTTGAACAACGGCGCGAAGCTGGTGCGCAGCGACGGCCCGATCCAGCGCCGCAGTTCGGCCTGCGGCGGGACCGGCTGGCCCATCTGCGTGAGCGCATGCGCCACGCACTGGGTGATCCCGACGGCAGAATCGATCAGCGTGCCGTCGAGATCGAAGAACAGGACATCGCGGCTCACGCGCCGCGGGCCTCCAGCGCGGCGACGGCCGGCAGGGTCTTGCCTTCCAGGAACTCCAGGAACGCGCCGCCACCGGTGGAGATGTAGCTCACCTCGCCCGCGATGTCGTACTTGTCGACCGCGGCCAGGGTATCGCCGCCGCCGGCGATCGAGAACGCCGGCGAGGCGGCGATGGCACGGGCCAGGGCTTCGGTGCCATGGCTGAAGGCCTCGAATTCGAACACGCCGACCGGGCCGTTCCAGACCACGGTGCCGGCCTTGGCGATCAGGCCGGCGTAGTGCTGTGCGGTGTCCGGGCCGATGTCCAGAATCAGGTCATCCTCGGCCACGTCGGCAACGGCCTTCACCGTGGCTTCGGCGTCCGGCAGGAACTGCTTGGCCACGACCACGTCGGTCGGCAGCGGGATGTCGGCGCCGCGCGCCTTGGCATCGGCGACGATCTTCTTCGCGGTGTCCAGCAGGTCCGGCTCGTACAGCGACTTGCCGACCGGGTAGCCGGCGGCCGCGATGAAGGTGTTGGCGATGCCGCCGCCGACGATCAGCTGGTCGACCTTGCCGACCAGGCTGGAGAGCAGTTCGAGCTTGGTGCTGACCTTGCTGCCGGCCACGATCGCCAGCAGCGGCTGGGCCGGGGCGAGCAGCGCCTTGGCCAGCGCGTCCAGCTCGGCCATCAGCAGCGGGCCACCGGCAGCCACCGGGGCGAAGCGGATCACGCCGTGGGTGGAGGCCTGTGCACGGTGCGCGGTGCCGAAGGCATCCATCACGAACACATCGCAGAGCGCGGCGTACTTCTTCGCCAGCGCTTCATCGTCCTTGCCTTCACCGACATTCATGCGGCAGTTTTCCAGCAGCACGATCGAACCCGGCGCGACGTCCACGCCGTCGACCCAATCGCGCACCAGCGGCACCTCGGCACCCAGCAGCTGCGACAGACGCAGCGCCACCGGCGCCAGCGATTCGGCCTCGCTCCACACGCCTTCCTTCGGACGTCCGAGATGCGAGGTCACCATCACGGCGGCGCCCTTCTCCAGCGCCAGCTTCAGCGTCGGCAGCGACGCGGTGATGCGCTGCTCGGAGGTGATCTGGCCGTTGTCGATCGGCACGTTCAGATCCTGGCGGATCAGCACGCGCTTGCCGGAGAGATCGAGGTCGGTCATGCGAACGATGGACATAAGCAACTCTTTGGCTCTGAAGAAGGAAGGGCGCCGCACGGCGCAGACGGTCATTGTCCCGGCTGGCGCGGTGCATCGCAAATTCATGACGGGGACGGAGGTAGGCGGCGACCGTTGGTCGTCGCGCGCTTCTTAACGGGGACGGAGGTAGTTAAGCGCGCTTAACTACCTCCGTCCCTATTTGGTTGGCGCAGGAGGCTGACTGCGAAGCCGCCGACGATCAGCACGCCGATCACCAGCAGCGCCCACAGCAGCCACTGCTTCCAGTCGCGCTGCGGCGCCACCGCGGCATCGCCGGCGAGTACCTGCGGTTCGCCCTGGATGCTCGCCTGCGCCGGCTGCCACTGCGCGCCGTGCTGTTCGCGCAGCTGCGCGATCACCGTGGCGACCGGGGCATCCTGGCGCTCCGCGCGTACGCTGCCGGCGGCTACCGTGTAGGGCGGCTCGCCCTGGCTGAGGAACACCAGCGCTTCGGGCTGGTAACCGAGCTTGAGCGTCGGCGCCGGCATCGACTGCGGCTGGCCGGCCACCAGCTTCCAGTAGCGGTCGCGCGTGCTGCGCGTCAGCGGCTGGGTCTGCGATTGGCGGCGGTCGGCGGCGTCCTGCAGCTGATAGGCCACCCATGGGCCGGCCCGTACCTGCCACGGCTGGTCGGCATCGTCGCGGCTCAGCAGCGTCCACTGCACCACGCTGTTGTCGGCCGTCGCGATATCGGCCTGCGCGATCGGGAAGCGCCCATCAAGCTGATACTCGAACTCGCCGGGCTTGCCGGCGGCACCGGTCAACGACTGCCAGCGCCAGGCGATCGCCTGCGCGGTCGGCGCCAGCTCGGCCTGCACCGTGGACAGCGCCGGCAAGGCATCGGCACCGATCGGCAGGATGCGGAAATAGCGGGCTTGGCGCGCGATCTCGATGCGGCGCTGCTGCAGGCGGCGGCCTTCGTGCTGCAGGTCGACCAGCGGCACGTCATCGGCAATGCGCAACCAGTCGCGCAGGTCGTTGCTCATCTCCACGCGCACACGGGCCTGCAGGGGCACCTGCGTCTGCCAGTCCAGGCGCAGCGCCTGCACGCCGGTCTTCAGCGCGCTGGCATCGATCAGCCAGCCTGCGGGTTGTCCAGCCGCCCCGCCCCGCCCCAGCCGCGCCTCGACCCGGCGCACGCTGCCGTCGGTGTTGCGCTCCGTGAGCAGTTGCAGGTCATCGCCGGAGGTGCCGGCCATCGGCGGCAGCGGGAACCAGGACAGCGTCTGCCACTGCGGTGCCTGCGCCAGCGGCTGGTCGGCGGCCAACAACGCCGACGGCAGTGCCTGGCCCTGTGCGTTGAACACCTGCACATCGGCCAGCCGCGGCGACACTGCGGTGCTGTAGACAACCTCGTCGAGCGTCAACCGGTACGCACCGGCCTGCGGCTGCGCGAGCTGCAGCGGCCATTGCTGGCGATAGGCCTCGCGGCCGTCGGCGGCCTGGGCCTGGCCCTGGGCCAGCGCCGGAAGCGCCAGCGCAGCGAGGAGGATCAGCGGGCGAAAGGTCTTCAAGACTGCGGCTCCACGGCGGGGTCCGGCGCGCGCGGCGGCGCCGGTGCCAGATAGCCCACGACCGTGCACAGCAGGCCGTAGGCGATGAAAGAAGAAATCCCGAGCAGGTTGCCCAGATGCTGGCGATCGATCAGCACCAGCTTGGCCAGCACCACGCCCATCAGCACCGCGCCCACCAGCCACAGCACGCGTTGCCCGCGGCGCGAGCCCCACACCCAGCTGATCACGCCGAGCACGCTCCACACTACGGTCAGGCTGGTCTGGGCCAGGGTCGAGGACCACAGGCGCTCGTTCCACGGCACCCCGCCCCAGTGATGCACGGCATGCAGGGTGACGCTGGTCAGCGCGACGAAACCAGCGATCGCCAGCACCGGGATGCGGATCGCACGCAGGCCCTCCGGCGCCTGCCCGGACCACAGCCAGCGTGCGGCCAGGACCAGCACCGCCAACTGCGCCAGTTCCACCGGATTGAGCAGCGGCAACCACGGCAGCGGAGCGGCGCCGGCCGGCACCAGCAGCAGGCCCGCCCAGCTCACGCCGAGCACGGCGAACAAGGTGCCTTGCAACGCACCGCGCATGCGATCGAAGCGTTCGCCCAGCGGCACCGTCAGCCACGGCCAGCGCAGCAGCGCCACCGCGGTGACCAGCAGCCACGGCAGCAACATCAACCCCAGGCCCCAGCCCTGTGCCAGCGCAAATCGGTCCGCCAGCCACAGGCAGGCCAGCGACACCACGGACGGCCACAGCAGCCACCACAGGAACTGCGCCGCCAGCGACGTGCGGTCGTCACCCGCACGCAGGCACCACAGGCTGCGCACACCCAGCAGCGCGAACACCGCCCAAGCCAGTGCGCCATAGCCGGCGAACGGTTGATCGTGCACATCGGCCTGCCACAGCGCCAACGGGAACGCGGCCAGCACCATCGCCAGCGTGGTCAGCACCAGCGCGCGCGCCGGCCAGCGGCGATGCATCTCGGCGGCCAGCCAACCGGTCACCGCTGCAGCAATCAGCAGCGCATCGGGCTCGTTGCGGTGAGCGACGAAGCGCAGGATCTCGTGGCTGACGCTGCCCAGCCACCACAGCAGGCCCCAGAGGTAGTAGACGATGGCCGGCGCATCCTGCTGCGCACGGCGATAGCTGAAGGCCGCGGCGAACCCGGCCAGTGCCAGCAGCAGGCCGCTCATGAAGGTGGGGTTGGCGATCGCCGTGGCATCGAGATGCCAGTAGTCCGCGCCGACCACGAAGCCGAACGCGGCGCCCAGGGTCAGCAGCGCACCGGCGATCTGCGGCAGCCAGCGCTGCTGGCGCAGCCCCAGCCAGGCCAGCGCCGCCCCTTCCAGCGCGAACACGCTGGCGGTGGCCCGTGCGGACAGCGCCAGCGGCACCGCCAACGTGGCGAAGCCCACCGCGAGTACCGCATGCGACTGGCCCAGCGCGGCATAGCGCTCGCGCTTGATCAGCACCCACGCAAGGCCCGCATACAACGCGGCCAGTGCCAGCGAGCACAACGCCAGCAGCAGGCGGTCGTCATGCAGCAGGCCGGCCTGCAGCGAGAACGCGATCAGCGGCGTGCCGAACACCAGGCTGCCATCGATCAGGTCGCGCTTCTCCGCGCTCTGCCGACGCGCATAGAGGATCGGAATCAGCAGGTAGAAGGCGAAGAACAGCAGCAGGAACGGCTCGGTACTGGCGAACTTGTCCGCGCTGTACTGGAGCACGCCCCAGGCGGTGCCGATGCCGAAGGTGAAGGCGAAACCGAGCAGGTTCAGCGCGCGCCACGGACGCCACCAGGCAATCGCCAGGATCGCCGCATTGAGCACGGCGTAATACGAGAACAGCGCGACATGGTTGCCGCTGCCGGTGGACAGCCAGATCGGCGCCATGAAGCCGGCCAGGATGCCGAGCACGGCCAGCGTGCGCGAGTTCTGCACCACCGCCAGCACGCCCATGCCGGCAATCAGCAGCACGCTGAGCGCGAAAGCCGGCACGGCGGGAATCAGGTCGTAGCGCTTGAACGCGGCGAAGATGGTCAGCAGCAGGACGCCGATCGCCCCGCCCTGCAGCGCCAGCGCGAACAGGCGCCGGGTATCGCGCTGCACCCAGCCGAACACCAGCCCGGCCAGCGCCGCCACCGCGATGGCGGCCAGGCGCAGCTCGATCGGGGCGTTCAACCAGCCCTGGTCGCTGGCGTACTTGAGCAGCGCGGCCACACCGGCCAGCAGTACCAGCATGCCGATCTTGACCGGCACGTTGCCCTCGGTGAACCACTGCTTGATGGTGCCGACGATGCGTTCGCCGATGCCCGGGCCCTGGGGTTCAACCGGTGCCACCGGCGGCGTGGGCCTGGGCGTCGGAATCGGCGCGGAGGACGGCAGCGGCGGCGGCATCGCCCCCGCCGCGGTGGGTGCAGCCACGGTGTCCGCGGTCTCGACGGGCGTTTCGACCCCGGGCTGCATGGCGAAGTCCAGCGGCGCGGCCACGGTGTCGACGGATGCAATATCCGTCCAGCGCAGCGGCCGTTCGGCTTCGGCTTCGGCTGGCGCCGGCGCAGCGTCCCAGGCAGACCCGGCCGCGCGGTGTTCCAGCGCGGCCACGCGGCGGCGCAGGCCCGCGATCATCACCAGCGCCACGATCAGCAGCAGCGGGATCGCCAGCAGTACCAGCACCAGCAGGACAATCAGAGCTTCCATTCCAGGCCATCCTCAAGAGGGTCGCCACGGCTGCACCGGGCAGGTGCAGTGCCGGCGGCACGCGGGCCATGCTAATGGATCGGCGGTACGCGCGGGATCACCGGCGTGAATGGTCCGCCTGAAACGACAGACCCCGGCACGGGGCCGGGGTCTGTGGAATGACGCAGGGGCAGCGCAGACTTACGCCGCGACGACCTTGACCATTTCCAGGCACTTGTTGGAGTAGCCCCATTCGTTGTCGTACCACGACACCAGCTTGACGAAGGTGCTGTCCAGCGCGATGCCGGCGTCGGCGTCGAACACCGAGGTGTGGGTCTCGCCACGGAAGTCGGTCGCCACGACCTTGTCTTCGGTATAGCCCAGGATGCCCTTCAGCGCGCCTTCGCTCTGTGCCTTCACTTCCGCGCAGATCTCGGCGTAGGTGGCTTCCTTCTCCAGCTCGACGGTCAGATCGACCACCGACACGTCCGAAGTCGGCACGCGGAAGCTCATGCCGGTCAGCTTCTTGTTCAATTCCGGGATCACCACGCCGACGGCTTTGGCCGCACCGGTCGAGGACGGAATGATGTTCTCCAGGATGCCACGGCCACCGCGCCAGTCCTTGTTGGACGGGCCATCGACGGTCTTCTGGGTCGCGGTCGCCGCGTGCACGGTGGTCATCAGGCCACGCTTGATGCCCCACTTGTCGTTGATGACCTTGGCCAGCGGGGCCAGGCAGTTGGTGGTGCACGAGGCATTCGAGACGATCGCCTGGCCGGCGTAGGTCTTGTCGTTCACGCCGAACACGAACATCGGGGTGTCGTCCTTCGACGGCGCCGACAGGATCACTTTCTTGGCGCCCGCGTCGATGTGCTTCTGCGCGGTTTCCTTGGTCAGGAACAGGCCGGTGGATTCGATGACGACGTCCACGCCGACTTCGTCCCACTTCAGGTTGGCCGGATCGCGTTCCTGGGTCAGGCGGATCTTCTTGCCGTTGACCAGCAGGTCGTTGCCGGAGACGTCCACGTCGGCCTTGAAGCGACCATGCACGGAGTCGTACTTCAGCATGTACGCCAGGTAGTCCGGCTCCAGCAGATCGTTGATGGCGACGATTTCGATGTCATTGCCGAAGTTCAGCACGGCCGAACGCAACACGTTGCGCCCGATGCGACCGAAACCGTTGATGCCAACCTTGATTGCCATGTTCACAAGCTCCTGCAGCCGCGACGGTGCGGCGCCGATGGAAAGGGGTGTTCATTCTAGCAGGGCCGGAACCGGCCCGGCCCGGGGAAGACGAATGGGAACCGGTTACAACGGTAAATACCCGGATTGATCCGGATCAAGGCGCGCAGCGGCGCGAGCGGGAAAACTGGCGCCATTCCAACCCGCCACGAGACCGCCTCATGCGCAAGACCTCCCCCCTCCTGCTCTCCAGCCTGGCCGCCGCCCTGGCGCTGGCCGCCACCCCCGCCATGGCCCAGTCCAAGGGCGACTGGACGATCGGTGCCGGCGTGCACCAGGTCGCCCCGAAGTCCAACAACGGCTCGCTGGCCGGGGGTACGCTGAAGGTCGACGTCGACAACGACATCAAGCCGACCATCACCGGTGAGTACTTCATCGCCGACAACCTCGGCATCGAGCTCCTGGCCGCGTTGCCGTTCAAGCACGACATCAACATCGCCGGCCTCGGCAACGTGGGCAGCACCAAGCACCTGCCGCCGGTGGTGTCGCTGCAGTACCACTTCAACAGCAAGGGCAAGGTGTCCCCGTTCCTGGGCGCCGGCATCAACTACACGACCTTCTTCAGCGAGAAGACCGGCGGCGCGCTGGCCGGCAGCAAGCTCAAGATGGAAGACTCCTGGGGCCTGGCCGCCCACGCCGGCCTGGACTTCGCGATCAACGACAAGGGCTCGCTGCGCGTGGATGTGCGCTGGATGGACATCGACAGCAAGGTCAAGCTCAACGGCGAAAAGATCGGCACCGTCAACATCGACCCGCTCGCCTACGGCGTGTCGTACGTGTTCAAGTTCTGATCGGCGGATCAGAACCCAACAGGGCAACACCCTCGCAGCAAGACAGTTCCCCGGCTTCGGCCGGGGTTTTTTTTGCCTCATTCGGCCAGCAGATGCCGCCCCCCCCCCCCCCCCCGACGAATGCTGCAGCCGGCCAGATCCTGGCAAGCCGGCATGGCGGCCGGCCCGCTAGAATGCCGCGGATGAAAATGCCTTCCCTGCTTCCGGCCACCGCCCTCGCGCTGGCACTCACCCTTGTTTCCACCGATGCCCTGGCCTGGGGCGCGCAGGGCCATCGGCTGGTGGCGCGGATCGCCGAAACCCGGCTGACCCCGCAGACCCAGGCCGAAGTCGACCGCCTGCTCGCCACCGAGCCGGACCCGACCCTGCACGCCATCGCCCCGTGGGCCGATCAGCTGCGCGCCAAGGACCCGGGGCTGGGCAAGCGCTCGGCCGGCTGGCACTACGTCAACATCGGCGAAGACGATTGCCACTATGAGGTGCAGAAGCACTGCAAGAACGGCAACTGCGTGGTCGAGGCGCTGAAGGCGCAGACCGCGATCCTCGCCGACCGCAGCAAGTCCGACGCCGAGCGCGCGCAGGCGCTGAAGTTCGTGGTGCATTTCGCCGGCGACATCCACCAGCCGATGCATGCCGGCTACGGCCACGACAAGGGCGGCAACGATTTCCAGGTGCAGTTCAACAACCGCGGTACCAATCTGCATTCGCTGTGGGACAGCGGCATGCTGAACGAGCAGACGCTGGATGACGACCAGTATCTCAAGCGCCTGCTCGCCCTGCCCAAGCCCACGCTGGGCAAGCGTTCGAACATCGATGTCGATGCCGTGCAGTGGGCCGAAGCCAGCTGCCGGATCGCCATTGCACCCGGGGTTTACCCGGCAAAGCGCACCCTGGATGCCAGTTATGCGGCGACCTATCGCCCGGTCGCAGAGCGCGAGCTGCGCCTGGCCGGTGAACGCCTGGCGGTGCTGCTCAACGACACTCTGGGCAAGCGCTGAGGTCAGTACCATGTCATTGCACGTCGCCGGTTTCTTCCACCCGGACAGCCACACCTTCAGCTACGTGGTGCATGACCCGGCGACGTTGCAGGCGGCGGTGATCGACCCCGTGCTGGACTACGACCCGGACACCGATGCACTCGGCGCCGGGCCGCTGCAGCCGTTGCTTGCCCATGTGCGAGGGCACGGCCTGCAGGTGCGCTGGCTGCTGGACACCCATGCCCACGCCGACCATGTCAGTGCCGGGCGCTGGCTGAAATCCGAGTGGCCGGACGCGACGCTGGCGATGGGCCAGGGCATCGTGCAGGTGCAGCGCACCTTCGCACCGCGTTACGCGCTCGATGTACCGACCGACGGCTCGCAGTTCGATCATCTGTTCGCCGATGGCGAGCGCTTCACGCTCCGGGATATCGCCGCCGAGGTGATCGCGGTGCCGGGACACACCAGTGACAGCGTCGCGTATCGGATCGGCGACGCGTTGTTCACCGGCGACTCGCTGTTCATGCCCGACGGCGGCACCGCCCGCTGCGACTTCCCGGGCGGTGACGCGGCGCAGTTGTACCGTTCGATCCAGCGGCTGCTTTCGCTGCCCGATGCGACCCGTGTGTTCATCTGTCACGACTACGGCCCCGGTGGCCGCGAGGTCGCCAACGAGACCACCATCGGCGCGCAGCGCGCGCACAACATTCACCTGCATGACGGCATCAGCGAAGCCGAGTTCGTTGCCACCCGCCAGGCGCGTGATGCCACCCTGCCCGAGCCGAAACTGATGGAGCCCTCGGTAAAAGCCAACATCCAGGGTGGCCCGACAAGGTAGTGCCGGCCGCTGGCCGGCTCCCCTGCAACGTGCTGCCCGTCCGTCGTTTTCCTCAGCGCCCCTGCCGGCGCACCACGTGCTGCCCTTTCACGATCTCGAACGTGAAGCCGTACAGCAGACTCACCGGCACCGGTTCAATGCGCTCGGCGCCCTCGCAGCTACCCCGATCCGTTGGCACGCGCTGCGGAGGGAAATGACAGACGGCCGCGGGGACAAAGCGCCACATCGCCACCGCTTCCTGGGCAGCCTGCATGAGGGGCGCGTTCTCCGGCGCATTGCCGGCGGCACAGTCGCTGCGATCGCTCACGGGCAGACTGCGTTCGACCTTGCCTTCCGTATCGATCACCAGTTGCAGGCACACCGTCGTCGGTGCCAGCGCGCGGCGCGGATCGCGATCACCGACAGCCGGGTCCGGCCCCGCATTGAGCTGCGGCATCCGGTAGCCTTCGGTCGGCCCCAGCTGATACGTCTCCACCTTCCCGCTGCCATGACTGCCGACATTCGGTTCCAGACGCTGGTGGTCCACGTTCTCGGCGCGAGTGTCCACCGTGGTGATCTGGTCGTGGCCGGCACAGCCTGCCAGGAGGGCCACCGACAGCACGGTCGCTGCCGCGCGCATTACGCGCATCACGGCGCGGACTCCTCGTCATCCATCGCGAAGGTGACCGGAATCTTCAGCGCCGAAGCCACCGCCTTGCCGTTTCTGATCGCCGGTTCGAAGGTCCACTGCTTCGCGGCAGCGACCGTCGCGTCATCGAATACACCCGCCGGGCTCGCCTCAAGCACGCGCACGTCGGTCGCTGTGCCTTCGGCATCCACGTCCACCCGGACGACGACCTTGCCGACGATGCGCTGCTCGACGGCGATCTTCGGGTAGGACGGTGGCGGCATTCGGTGGGCGATGGCCATGCGATCGGCCACCACGGCGCTCCCGCCGATCCCGCCGGCCGCCGCGACTGCATTGCCCTGGCCAGCCCAGGCCACGGTCCCCATCCCCACGCACAGCCCGATCACCATCACCTGCCCCGTCAACCACGGCACCGTCCTGCGCTTGTGTTCCTTCAACATCGCAATCCGCTCCTTCAACATCGGTTGGCTGCGCCAGTGGCAGGCCATCGGCGCAACCGGGTGGACCAACTGCGCCTTGAGCAGCGCGGTGGCGTAGAGCCGGCGCAGGGCCGGATGCGGGTCGACCGTGCGCGCGTCGCAGGCCAATTCCTGGTCACGCAGGAAGCGGCGCGCCGCCCACGGCAGCAATGGGTGGAACCAGAACACGCAGCGCAGCAGGGCCAGCGCGGCGTTTGCCCAGGGATCGCCATGACGGCGATGGCTGTGTTCATGACGCAGGATCAGGTCCTGCTCGGCCGGGCTGAAACGCTGCTCGAAGTCGGGGCCGACCACGATCCGCGGGCGCCACAGGCCGACCAGCGCCGGCAGGCCCGGGTCGCCACTGGCCTGCCAGCTGCCGTCCGTGCGCGGCTGGAGCTCGCCCAGTGCATGCTCGAAGCGGCGCTGCGCTCGCCAGCTGAAGCAGGCCACCGCTACCGCGCCCAGCAACCACACCGTCAACAGCAGCAGCGGCCACTGCGAGGCGTCGGTGGGCACGGCCGGCGGGCGCAGGGCCGACGCCATGACCATGACCGGGTCCATTTCAGTCATCGGCAGCCGCGGCAGCGGCAGGTACGGAACCACAAGGATCAACGGCAGCAACCACCAACTGCGGTAGGCGAGCGCTGGGCCTCCGAGGCGCAGCAGCAGGGGCCTGGCCGCGGCCAGCACCAGCGTCGCCACCGACAGCCACACGCTGGCCTGCAGTAGTCCCTCGAGCAGCTCATTCATGGTCCATCTCCTGGATCAGCTTTTTGAGCTCGGCGATGTCCTGCGCGCTGAGCTCCCCGCGCTGGCTGAAGTGCGCCACCAGCGGCGCGACGCGGCCGTCGAAAACGCGGTCCAGGAAGCCCTCGCTCTGTTCGGCCACCCAGGCCTGGCGCTGCAGCACCGGCGAGTACAGATAGCGACGCCCGTCGCGGCTGGCGCTGATCGCGCCCTTGGTCAGCAGCCGGTTGAGCAGGGTCTTGATGGTGGGCTCGGCCCAGTCGCGGCGGGCCAGCGCGACGACCACCTCGTCGGCGCCCAGCGGATGGTTCCGCCACAGCACCTCCATCACCACGGCTTCGGCTTCACTGATCTGGCTCATCATTTACATCCGTAATCGACAACTCGATTACGCCCGTAATCAACCCGGGTGTCAACCCTTCGACAGCCGGTTCATGCAGCCGCTGCCAGCATCGGCGCATGCCCACGGAGCCCTCGATGAGACGCTACCGAACATTCGATGAAGTCTCGCGTGGCCGTCTGTTCAAACCGGAAATGCTGTAATGACCCGCATGATTTCGCAGGATAGCGCCGCATGACCGAACACCTGACCGACCTGGACGCCGCCGTCGACTGGCTGCTGCAGCGGGTCGATGGCCCCCTGCGCATCGGCGCCCCGCTCGCCTTGGGCAAGCCGCACCGGCTGCTCAACGCGCTGTATGCCCGTGTTGAAAACGATGCCTCGCGGCCGCTGCAGTTGTACACCGCGCTGTCGCTGAATCCGCCGCGCGGCGGTGCGGGGCTGGAAGCCCGCTTCATGAAGCCGTTCGCCGAGCGTCACTTCGGGGAGGATTTCCCGCGGCTGGCCTACGCCGATGCAATGGTGCGCGACCAGCTGCCGGCGCATGTGCAGGTGGAAGAGTTCTACATGCAGTCGGGCGCGCTGCTCGGCTCATCGCAGGCCCAGCGCAGCTACACCAGCCTGAACTACACGCACGCCGCCGATGCGGTGGCGCAGCGCGCCCCGCATGCGATCGTGCAGAAAGTGGCGATGCGCGCGAATGATCGGCGCTTGTCGCTGTCGTGCAACAACGACATCACCCAGGACACGCTGGATGCGATGGTCGCGCGCGGGTTGCCCCGCCCGTTGATGATCGCCGAGATCGATCCGCAACTGCCCTACCTGGCGGGCTCGGCCACGGTCGACGTGTCGTTCTTCGATCTGGTGATCACGCCACCGGGGCCGTATCCGGCGCTGTTCGGCCTGCCGCGCCAGCCGGTCAGCGATGCCGACTACGCGATCGGCCTGTACGCCAGCACGCTGGTGCGCGATGGCGGCACGCTGCAGATCGGCATCGGCACGCTGGCCGATGCGCTCAGCCATGCACTGGTACTGCGGCATACCGACAACGCCCGCTACCGGCAGATCCTGCAGGCGCTGGATCCCGGCCTGGCCAGCCACCCGACCGTGCTGGAATGCGGTGGCCTGGAGCCGTTCGAGATCGGCCTGTACGGCTGCAGCGAAATGCTCAACGAGGGCTTCCGCCGGCTGGTCCAGACCGGCGTGATCCGGCGCAAGGTGCACGACGATCTGGCGCTGCTGCAGCGGATCGAGAACGGCACCGCGTGGACCACCGATTACGCTACGCTCGAGGCCGAGGGCGAGTACCTGCACGGCGCGTTCTACCTGGGCTCGCCGGAGTTCTACCAGTGGCTGCGCGACCTGCCCGATGACGAGCGCAGCGCGATCGGCATGCGCCGGATCAGCGAGATCAACCAGCTCTACGGCGGCGATGAAACGCTGGAGCGGATGCAGCGCCGCGATGCGCGTTTCTTCAACTCCTGCATGATGGCCACCGCGCTCGGCGCCGCCGTCTCCGATGCGCTGGAAGACGGCCGCGTGGTCTCCGGCGTGGGCGGCCAGTACAACTTCGTGGCGATGGCGCATGCCCTGCCCGGCGCGCGCAGTGCGTTGATCTTCCGCGCCACCCGCGAGGACAAGGGCACGCTGCAGTCCAACGTGCGCTGGAACTATGGACACACCACGATCCCGCGGCACCTGCGCGATCTCTACATCAACGAGTACGGCATCGCCGACCTGCGCAACATGACCGACGAGGACTGCGTGATC
Organism: Stenotrophomonas sp. JAI102; assembly: GCF_013409105.1. Lineage (NCBI taxonomy): Bacteria > Pseudomonadati > Pseudomonadota > Gammaproteobacteria > Lysobacterales > Lysobacteraceae > Stenotrophomonas > Stenotrophomonas sp. JAI102. The sequence continues at coordinate 793,208 of NZ_JACCCI010000002.1, read as the reverse complement.
GCCATGGCTGCCATCACCGATGCACAGTTCCAGGCCGCGTTGCTGGATACGGCGAAAGCCTCGAAGAAGCTGGCGACCGGTTTCACGCCGTCCGCGGATGGTCAGCGCAACACGGCCGCGGCGGTCAGTGCGTCGCTGGCGCCGTTCCGCCAGTCCGGGCTGCTGCCGGACTATCCGCTGGGCAGCGACTTTACCGAGGTCGAGCAGCACTTGGTCAAAGCGCTGGGCTGGCTGAAGCAGAACACGCAGACGCCGATGGCGAAGTTGCGCACGGTGCTGGCCGCGGTGGCCCAACCTGCCGGCGATGGCGATCAGGCCTATCTGCAGCGGATGGGGCTGGATGCGCCGAAGACGTTCGGCGAACGCATCGAAGCACGGCTGGTGCGGTTGGGATTGGCGCGCACCGCAGCCGGGTGACTGGGATCCACGCCGTGGATCTACCCTCGATCAAGGATCGTGGTTTTTGCCCGTCAACAAACGAAAAGGCCGGGGAATATCCCCGGCCTTTCGTTTTGCAGCTACCGGACAGAGCCCGGCGCCACGATCAGTTCGCCAGCTGCGCCTTGGCCGCGGCCACGACGTGTTCGGCGGTGATGCCGAAGTGCTTGTACAGCGCCTCCGCCGGCGCCGAGGCACCGAAGGTGTCGATGCCCACCACCGCACCGTCCAGGCCCACGTACTGGCGCCAGAAACCGGTGACGCCGGCTTCCACGGCCACGCGGTTGCGCACGGCGTTGGGCAGCACCGACTCGCGGTACGCCGCGTCCTGGCGCTCGAAGACATCGGTCGACGGCATCGACACCACGCGGGTCTTGATGCCGGCGGCATCCAGTTCCGCCTTGGCGGTCACGGCCAGGCCCACTTCCGAACCGGTGCCGATCAGGATCACGTCCGGCACGCCGCCTTCGGCGTCGGCCAGCACGTAGCCACCGCGCGCGATCTGGGCGACCTGCTCGGTGCTGCGCGGCTGGTGCGGCAGGTTCTGGCGGCTGAACACCAGGCAGCTCGGGCCGTCCTTGCGGGTGATCGCCGACTTCCAGCTCACTGCCGATTCGACCGCATCGCACGGGCGCCACACATCGTTGTTCGGGATGTAGCGCAGCGAGGCCAGGTGCTCCACCGGCTGGTGGGTCGGGCCGTCTTCGCCGAGGCCGATCGAATCGTGGGTGTATACGTGGATCGCGTGGGCCGGGATCAGCGCGCTCATGCGCACGCCGTTGCGGGCGTAATCGCTGAACACCAGGAAGGTGGCGTCGAACGGAATGAAGCCGCCATGCAGGGCCAGGCCGTTGGCGATCGCGGTCATGCCGAACTCGCGCACGCCGTAATAGACGTAATTGGCGTTCGGGTCATCGGTGGCGACCGACTTGCTGGCCTTCCACAGGGTCAGGTTGGAGTGCGCCAGATCGGCTGAACCGCCCACCAGTTCCGGCAGCAGCGGCGCGAACGCTTCGATCGCCAGCTGCGAGGCCTTGCGCGAGGCGATGGTCTGGCCGTCGGCCTGGACCTGGGCGATGTAGGCATCGGCCTTGGCGATGAAATCGGCCGGCAGCTCGCCGTGCGAACGACGGATCAGCTCATCGGCTTCGGCCGGGTACTGCGCGGCGTACTTGTCGAACTGCTGCTCCCACTCGGCCTGGCGCAGGGTGCCGGTACCGCCGGCACGCCAGCCGGCGTAGATCTCTTCCGGAATCTCGAACGGGCCGTACGGCCAGCCCAGCTGCTTGCGGGTCGCTTCCAGCTCGTCCTTGCCCAGCGGGGCGCCGTGGCTGGATTCCTTGCCGGACTTGTTCGGCGAGCCGAAGCCGATGGTGGTGCGGCAGCAGATCAGGGTCGGCTTGTCGAACTGCGCCAGCGCGCTGTCGATGGCGGACTTGATGCTCTCCGGATCGTGGCCATCGACGCCGCGCACCACGTTCCAGCCATAGGCTTCGAAACGCTCGGGGGTGTTGTCGGTGAACCAGCCATCGGTGTTGCCGTCGATGGAAATGTGGTTGTCGTCCCAGAAGCAGACCAGCTTGGACAGGCCCCAGGTGCCGGCCAGCGAGGCGGCTTCATGCGAGATGCCTTCCATCAGGCAGCCATCGCCGAGGAACACCCAGGTGCGGTGGTCGACGATCTCGTGTTCCGGGCGGTTGTAGCGCTGTGCCAGCAGCTTCTCGGCCAGGGCGAAGCCCACGGCATTGGCCAGACCCTGACCCAGCGGACCGGTGGTCGTCTCCACGCCGGGGGTTTCATGGTGTTCCGGGTGGCCGGCGGTCTTGCTGCCCAGCTGGCGGAACTGCTTGAGCTGCTCGATCGGCAGGTCGTAGCCGCTCAGGTGCAGCAGCGCGTACTGCAGCATCGAGCCGTGGCCGTTGGACAGCACGAAGCGGTCGCGGTTGAACCACTTCGGATTCTTCGGGTTGTGACGGAGGTAGTCGTTCCAGAGCACTTCGGCGATGTCGGCCATGCCCATCGGCATGCCGGGATGACCGGACTTGGCGGTTTCGACCGCATCAGCGGCGAGGAAGCGGATGGCATTGGCCAACTGGCGGCGGGTAGGCTGCGTCATGGTTCTGTCGGAGTCGGGAGGCTCCCGCGGAGCTGCGGGCAGCCCATTGTCCCACAGGTGATCGGCGGGGTCAGGCCGGAGACAGGCCAGGCCCTTAACGAAACGCCCCGCACAAGGCGGGGCGTCGGGAATCCGCAGGCCTGCGCAGGCTCAGTCGCGCGGGGCCGGAGCGGGTGCCGGGGCCGGGGCAACCGCGGCCACGACCGGGCCGTCGTCCACCTCGCCCTTGGCCACCAGGGTGGTCAGGGCCAGATCGCCGGTCACGTTCAGCGCGGTGCGGCACATGTCCAGGAAGTGGTTGACGCCCAGGATCAGGCCGATGCCCAGCGGGTTCACGCCGACCATGGCACAGATCATCGCCACCACCGGCAGCGAGCCGGAGGGCACGCCGGCGGTGCCGATGCCGCCCAGGATGCAGACCGCCATCACCATGATCTGCTGGCCGATGCTCAGGTCCACCCCGAAGAACTGCGCCAGGAAGATCACGGTCACGCCCTCGAACAGCGCGGTGCCGTTCTGGTTGGCGGTGGCGCCCACGGTCAGCACGAAGCGCGAGACCTTCTGCGGCAGGCCCATCTGGTCGGCCACGCGCAGCGCGGTCGGCAGGGTGGCGTTGCTGGAGGCGGTCGAGAAGGCCATCACGGTGGCCTCCTGGGTATCGCGGAAGAACGCCAGCGGCGAGCGGCCGGAGAGCCACACGGCCACGCCGTAGGTCACCACCATGTGCAGCCCAAGCGCCAGCACCACCACGCCCACGTAGGCGCCCAGGCGGATGATCAGCTCGAAGCCGAACAGGGCCGCCAGGTTGAACATGAAGCAGGCCACCGCGTAAGGGGCCAGCCGGATGACCAGGTTGATCAGGGTCATCGAGATTTCGAAGATGCCCTCGATGGCGCGACGCAGCGGGGCGACCTTCGCCTCATCGGTCAGCACCATGCCGATGCCGAACATCAGCGCGAAGAACATCAGCGAGAGGATCGCGCCATTGCTGGACGCCGCCGCGACCACGTTGCTCGGCACGATCGACAGCAGCATGTCCATGCCCTTCGGCACGCCATGGATGCCGGCGACGATTTCCTTGCTGCGCTCGGCATTCTCGGTGAGCATCTGCGCGGCCACGACCGGGTCCACGCCCACCCCCGGCTTGAGCACGTTGACCAGCACCAGGCCGATGCCCACGGCGATGCCGGAGAGCAGGATGGTGTAGGCCAGCGTCTTCCAGCCGATGCGGCCGAGGGCGCGGATGTCGCCCATCTCCGACACGCCCATGATCAGCGCCGAGAAGATCAGCGGCACGATCAGCATGAAGATCAGATTGAGGAACAGGCCCGAGGCCGGGGTGGTGATGTAATCCATCACCCACTTGGCACCGGTATGCAGGCCGTCGACGCTGCCACCGAGGGCATGGACGGTCAGCCCAAGGACCAGGCCGATGATGAAGCCGATGCCCATTTTCCAGTGCAAAGGCAGTTTCTGCCGGGTCGTTGCGGCCTCAGTCATGGAGCGGCGTTCCTCGAAAAAATGAAATCAGCTTAGCAAAGCGGGCCGCCCTGACCGATACGCCTTTTTATGAATGCGCGGGCGGGTACAACGGCGCCAACCCATTGTCCTTGGCGGCCGCAGACGCCCGCCAGTGCGGTCCGTCATGGAAGGCCCGCCGCAGCGACTGCCGCGCCTCGCCGACATCGCCGCCCTGCCCGCCCCAGCGGACCTGCTGCATCCGGATCAGCGTGTCGCGCTGCTGAGCGTCGTCGAGGCGCTCCAGCACCTGCTCCAGGGTCTGCACGCCGCCCATCCCGGCCAGCACGACGATGATCTCGTCGAACCCACCGGCTTCCATGGCCCGGCGCAGGTCGGCGCGGGTGTACGTGCCCGCTGATGGGGCAGAGGACACAGTGCCCTCGCCGCCCCGCACGACCCGCGGACGAGCGCGTCGGCGCCAGCCCCAGGCGAGGGTCAGCAGCCACTGCACCGCCAGGCCGGCCGACAGCGCGATCCAGCCCCACGGGCGCGATGCGGCCTGCATCGGCGCCAGCTGCAGATCGGAGGAAGCGGCCGCCGGTTCGCCCGGCAGGGCCGACGTGGTGTCCACCGGCAAAGTCGGCGCGGCGCTGCCGCCCACACCGGCGGTGATCGCCAGCTGCAGGTCCGGCAGGCTGGCCGTGCGCGCCTGGCCGGCCGCCACGTCCCACCACGCCATGCGCAGGCCCGGGACGGTCAGCGACCCGGCCTGGCGCGGCACGATCGCGAAGCGACGGGTCAGCGTGAGCTGCGGCGTGCTGCCATTGAAGGTTTCATCGAACTGCGGCGGCTCGGCGAATACCTGGGCGCCCGGGCCCACGTCGGGCACCGGCAGTTCCGGGAACTGCGCCTTGGTCGCGCCCTCGGCAACGGCCTCCACCACCACGGTGGCCGCTTCGCCGGCACGGCCGGTGGTGGGCGCAGCGGTGTAGCGAAGGCGCAGCCCATGCAGCGGCAGCCACGGTTGCGGTGCCGAGGCCGGTTGCGCCTGGACCTGCAGGGTGCGCGGGGCGGAGGCCGCGCGCAGGCGGCCATCGCCGCCGAACATGTCATCGAAGAAGCCGCCCGCGCTGCGCCCGTTGAACTGCGCCGCCGGCAGCGCCAAAGGACCGCTGCGCTCGGGGATCAGCAGGAAGCGCCGCTCCACCACGTTATAGCGGCGGCCGTTGACCTCGCGCACCTGGGTGCGGTCTTCGCCGACGCGCTGCAACGATGCGCCGGCAGGCGTATCGAGCACCAGTTCACCACTAAGGAGCTGTGCGGCGTAGAACAGGCGCACCACCACGCCGACGCTCTGCTGCACATACGGCGAGGCATCGTCGACCTCGGTTTCCAGGAACACGGCGGCGTTGCTACTGGCGGTCGCCGGGGCAGCGGCGCTGCTGGCGCCGACCTGCAGGGTCAGCGGCTGGGTACGGCTGCTGCCGACCTGCAGCGCCGGAATATGCAGGGTGCCGGCGCGCTTCGGGGTGAGCGCCACGGCGTACAGCGCGCGCGAGGTCGTCGCGCCATTGCTCCACTGCATCTGGCGGCTGCTGGTCTGGCTGCTGAGGTCGAAATCGGCTCGCAGCGGCGCGTAATCCGGTGCACCGCCGCCGGCATCGGATTCGATGTTGAGGGTAACCGTGTCGCCGTCGGTGATCTGCTCGCGGTCGAGCCAGGCGCGGGTCTGCGCGTGCGCGGCCATGCTCGCGCACAGCAGCAGGGCAAGCCCGGCGCGCAACCAGCGCTGTATCGTGGAATGTGTCATCGCCCTTCCCGTTTCCTGCGTTCGTTTTCCAGCTGGAACTTGGCCCGCAGCAGACTACCCGGGTCATCCGGCACGCGGCGCATCCAGGCTTCGACCGCCTGCTGCTGCTCGCGCTGCTGCGGCGTGCCGCTGACCTGGCCCTGCGCCTTGTCGTTGCCGTCGCCCTGCCCCTGGCGCTGCATGGCCTGCTGCATGCGTTCGCGCTGGGCCGCGTCGGCCTCGGCCTGCGCCTGGCTGTCGGCGGCCTGCGGCGGCGTCCCGCCCTTGGGTTGGCCGTCCTTCGGCTCACCGGTCGCGGGCGGCGGTGACTGGCCCTGTTCACCCTTGTCCTGCGGCGGCGCAGCGTCACCGTTCTGGCCCTGCCCCGGGTTCTTGCCGGGATCGGGCTTGTCGGAGGGCGGCTTCTTTCCGTCCTTCTGATCGTTGTTCCGGTCGTTGTTCTGCGGCGGCCTGCGCTTGCGGGCGGCGTCGACTGCCGCGCGATTGGCGACCGCGTCGGCCATGCCCGGATGCTTTTTCAATGCGCGGTCGTAGGCCTCGATGGCGGCATCGTACTGTCCCTGGCGCGCCAGCGCGTTGCCGAGGTTGTACCAGCCGGCATCGGTATCGATGCCCTCGAACTGCTGCTGCGCGGCCTTGAAGTCGCCTTTGCGATACGCATCCACACCGGTGGACAGGCGTTGCTGATCGAGCTGGTCGGCGCGTTGCCACCACGTGCCTTCGGCAGCGTGCGCCGGCATCGGCATCGCCATCGGCAGCGCCGCGACCATCACCAGCACCGCCAGCGCGCCGCGTCGGCGGAACGCGAACAGCGCCAACAGCGTCAGCGGCGGCAGCAGCCAGAAGCCTTCATCGCGCCAGGTGCGGCCCTGCCCTTCCCGGCTGTCATCGGCACTGACGCGCGGGGTCAACACGTCGAGCGCGGCCAGGTCCTTGTCATCGCTGGCCACGCGCGCATAGCGACCGCCACCGCGGCTGGCGACGCTGCGCAGCGCGCCCTCCTCCAGGCGCGCCGGCACGATCTGACCCTCGCCGTTGCGATAGGCCGCGCCCTGCGGCGTACCCAGCCCGAGCACGGAGACCACGAAGCCCTGCGCGCGGGCCGCGGCTGCCGCCTGTTCGGCATCGGCATCGGCGCGGTCGGTGAGCAGCAGGATGTCGCCGCCGCGTGCGCCGGACTGCTGCAGCAGCTTGACTGCCGTTTCCAGCGCGCGGTCGGCGCGCTGGCCATCGCGGGGCATCACATCGGGGGCCAGCGCATCCAGGTACAGCGCGACATTGGCCATGTCGTCGGTCAACGGCGCCACGGTATAGGCATCGTCGGCGTACACCACCAGGGCGACTTCCCCACCCTGGCGTTCGCGCAGCAGCGTGGCGAGCTTCGCGCGTGCCTGCAGCAGGCGCGACGGCGGCAGATCGGTCGCGGTCACCCGCGAGGACAGGTCCAGCGCGACCACCAGCGGCGACGGCGTCTGCCACAACGGCTGTGCGACCTGCCGCCATGAGGGACCGGCCAGCGCCACGATCGCGATGGCCGTGCCCAGCAACAACAGGATCAGCCCACCCCAGGCGCGACGGTCGCGGCCCACCAGCAGATGGCGGAGCAGATGCGCATCCACGGTCTGGCGCCAGACATTGGCGCGACGCCGGCGCAGCCACCAGATCGCCACCAGCAGCGGCAGCACGAGCAGCCCCCACAACGCATCGGGACGGATGAAATGCAGGGCGTTCCAGCTTGCGGTCATGTCCAGCGCCTCGGCAACAGCCACGCCAGGCCGGCCAGCAGCAGTGCCAACGCCAGCGGCAGGGCGTAACGCTCGATCCGCGGCCGCACCGCCGGCCCGGCCGATTTAACCGGCTCCAGGCGTTCCAGCTCGGCGTAGATGCCGGCCAGCTCATCGGTATTACGCGCCCGGAAAGAGCGCCCGCCGGTGAGCTCGGCGATCCTGTTCAACGTGGCTTCGTCGACCGGATCTTCGCCGGGCGCGATCTGCACGCCGAACAGGCTGATGCCGCCGTCACCGCCAAAGGCCACGGTGTAGACGCGGACCCCTTCGGCCTGGGCCAGTTCGGCCGCACGCAGCGGTTCGAGCACGCCGGCGTTGCTGACGCCGTCGGTCAGCAGGATCAGCACGCGCTGGCCTTCGGGTTGTTCGCGCAGGCGCTTGACCGCCAGCGCGATCGCGTCGCCGATCGCGGTCTCGCGCCCGGCCAGCCCGACCACGCTGTCGCGCAGCTGATCGCGCACGCTGGTGAGGTCGGCGGTCAACGGGGTCAACGTGTAGGCACGCTCGCCGAAGATCAGCAGGCCGACGCGATCACCGACGCGGCGATCCAGGAAGTCGGCCAGCACGGCCTTGGCCGCGGTCAGCCGCTCGACCACCTGGTTGCCGAGCATCATGTCCGCCTCGCTCATGCTGCCGGAGACGTCCACCGCGAGCATCATCTGGCGGCCCTGCTGCGGCGGTGTCACCGCGTCACCGAGCTGCTGCGGTCGCGCAGCCGCCACGCACAGGCAGGCCCACGCCAGCCACAGCAGCGCGCGGCCCAGCCGTGGGCCGGCACCGCCCGCGGCAGCACCCAGCGACTGCAGTTGATCGGCCGCGTAGGGCACGCGCAGTGCGGCGCCCGCGCCGGGCCGTGACGGCCACCAGCGCATCAGGATCGGCAAGGGCAGCGCCAGCAGCATCCACGGCCAGGCGAGGCTGTCGAGCCAGCTCAACCACGCCGGCAGGGTGATCGCGATCATCGGCGCCGCTCCGTGAGCAGCGACAGATAACGGCGGCGTGCAAGGACGCGCAGACGCTGCACCGCTTCGGCGTCGGCACGTGGGCGGTAGCTGCCGTCGAGCAGCAGCGCGCCATCGCCGTCGGAGAAAGCCCGGCTGTTCTTCTCATCGAGGAAGGCCAGCCATTCACTGCCCTGCAGCCGTTCGGCGCCGGGCTGATGCTGGCGCGCCGCGCGGCGCAGCAGGTCGGCGATCGCCGCGATCTCGGCAACCGGCGAGCCGGCCTGGGCCACCTCGGCATCGAACAGCGCCAGCCAGCGCTGGCGCGTACGCCGCCGACGCCACTGCCAGGCCCAGATCGCGGCGACCACCAGCGCAAGGGCCGCAAACACCAGCCACCAGCCGGGCGCCGGCGGCCACCACGGCGGTGAGGGCGGCAACTGCACATCGCGCAGCGGCAGCGAGGCGGCGGCGCTCATGCCACCACCGCAGTCGGCAGCGGACTCAACCAGCTGTCGCTGGCGTCGTCGGTGGCCACCACATGCACCTGGATGCGGCGCGCGGCCAGGCTGTTCTGCAGCGTCTCCAGCGGCGCCACGAACCGCTCGCGCCAGTGCTCGCGCACCGCAGTGCTGCCCAGATCGAGCAGCACGCGACGGCCCTGCGAGAGAAACGGCAGCGCGTCGGCCGGCGGCGCCAGTTCGAGGGGATCGACCAGCAGCATCACCACCACTTCGTGGTGCATGGCCAGCGCGGCCCAGCGCGCACTCCCGATCGTGGCCGCACGCGCCGGATCGGCCAGCACCACTACGCGCGCACCGGGGCGCAGCAGCCGCGCCGCCTGTTCCAGCGCGCGATCCAGCCCGGCATCCTCGGCGGGCGGTTCGGCGTACCAGCGGGTCAGCGCATCGAGCACGCGCAACACGCCGCGGGTGCCACCGGCCGGTGCGATCGGCGGCTCCTGGGTGCTGCCGCGCACGGCCGCGAGGCGGTCACCCTGACGCTGTGCCAGCCACGCTGCCACCGCGCCGACCCGCGCGGCCTGTACGGATTTGAAACGGACCCGGGTGCCGAAATACAGCACCGGGTCGGTATCGGCGACCAGCAGCGTCAACCGCTCGCGTTCGGCCTGGAACAGCTTGGTATGCGCGCGTCCGGTGCGGGCGGTCACACGCCAGTCGATATGCCGCGCGTCATCGCCGGGCACGTAGTCGCGGGACTCGGCATACTCCATGCCGCGTCCGCGTGCGGGCGACGGCGCACTGCCGGCATGACCCAGCCGGCCACGCCGCGCCGGCGGCGCGCGGTGCGCACTGCGGCGCAACGCCACCAGCTCGGCCAGACTCGGCCGCAGGCCATCGCCCTCCAGCGGCGTGGCGCTCTGCGCGGGGGTGTCCATCGCGCTCAGGGCGCCGGCACGCGGGCCAGCAGCTCGGCGACCAGGCGTTCGCCATCCCAGCCTTCGGCGGTGGCTTCATAGCTGGGCAGCACGCGATGGCGCAGCACATCGGGCGCGACGTTGCGCACATCCTCCGGGGTGACGAAGTCGCGCCCGGCCAGCCAGGCGCGCGCCCGCGCACAGCGCTCCAGCGCGATCGAGCCACGCGGGCTGGCGCCCCAGGCGATGCGCCGCGCCAGCGCCGGGTCGTAGCGCGCGGCATCGCGCGAGGCCAGCACGATTTCGATGAGGTAGCGTTCCAGCGCCGGCGCGACATGCAGCGACAGCACCGCCTTGCGGGCGGCGAACACATCGCTCAGCGGCATGCGCACCGGCGCGGCGGCCGGCGTGGACAGCGCTTCACGGGCGCGCTCGCGCGCCAGCCGCAGGATCTCGGTTTCGGCGTCCGAATCGGGGTAACCAATCCGCACATGCATCAGGAAACGGTCCAGCTGCGCTTCCGGCAGCGGGAAGGTGCCTTCCTGCTCGATCGGATTCTGCGTGGCCATCACCAGGAACAGCGAGGGCAGCGGATAGGTATGGCGGCCAACCGTCACCTGGCGCTCGCCCATCGCTTCGAGCAGGGCCGACTGCACCTTGGCCGGCGCACGATTGATTTCGTCGGCGAGCAGGATCGGATGGAAGATCGGACCCGGCACGAATTCGAACCGCCCTTCCTGCGGGCGCCAGATCTCGGTGCCGGTCAGGTCGGCCGGCAGCAGGTCCGGGGTGAACTGCACGCGCGAGAAATCCGCATCCAGCCGGGCGGCCAGCGCGCGGATCGCGGTGGTCTTGGCCAGGCCGGGGGCGCCCTCGACCAGCAGGTGGCCATCGGCCAGCAGCGCGGTCAGCAGGCGCTCGACGAGCGCACTCTGGCCGACGATCTCGGATGACAGGCCGTCGCGCAGCGCGCGGAAGGCATCGTGCAGGCGGTCGTGCTCCACCGGAGCGGGCGTCGGGGTATCGGGCATGGGGGGCGGCAGATTCATGGCATCCATGTGACCTCCACGGTGGGCAGAGGTTCCATCACCATGATGGCAGGACAGTGGCGGTTACGACATCAAGATTGGCTGAACGCAGAAAGGGCCGCACAGGGCGGCCCTTTCCTCATTGCAGCAGCGGTGCGGCTCAGTTGACGGCCGGATTGGCCTTGGCCACGCGCAGCACCTTCGGGGTCACGAACACCAGCAGTTCGGCCTTGTCCTTGTTGCGGCTGCGCTTCTTGAACAGATTGCCCAGGAACGGCACGTCGCCCAGGAACGGCACCTTGTTGATGCTGGTGCGGTCGGTGAACTCGTACACGCCACCGATCACCACGGTCTGGCCATCGTCCACCAGCACCGCGGTATTCACTTCGCGGCGGTTGATGGTCGGGACCTGGCCGTAGCCTTCCAGCAGGATGTACTGCTCCACTTCATCCTTCTTGACCGACATGTTGAGGAACACACGGTTGTCGTTGGTGATGGTCGGGGTGACCTTCAGTTCCAGCACCACTTCCTTGAACTGGACGTTGGGCTGGGCCGCGGCACCGGCCGCACCGCCACCGCTGATGGTGACGTAGCCGATTTCCTTACCCTGCTTGATCACTGCTTCGCGCTGGTTGGTGGTCACCACGCGCGGGTTGGAGATCACTTCGCCGCGCGATTCGGCCTGCATGGCCGATAGTTCCACGTCCAGCAGGTAACCGGCATTGAGGATCGACAGCGCCAGCGAACCGGGGTTGTTGATCGCGGCCACCGGCAGGTTCCAGTTCAGGCCGTCGGCGAACTTGGTCCCGCCACGGACCGGGATCGCACCGGTACGGCCACCGGCCACCCACTCGTTGATCGCCTTCTGGTACTCGAGGTCCTTGGTGCCGCGATCGGTGATGTTGGCGTGGTTCTGATCGGTGTTGGCGCCGAAGAACACGTCCTGGCGGCTGCCGCTGATGCCGAACTTGGCCCCCAGCTCGCGCGCGAAGGTATCGGTGGCGATCACGATCCGGCTTTCGATCAGCACCTGGTCGACCGGACGGTCGATCACGCTGATCAGCTCACGCATCCGCGCGATCTTCTTCGGGATGTCGCTGATCATCAGCGTGTTGGTGCGCTCGTCGGCTACGATCCGGCCGCGCGAGGACAGGAACCCGCTGTCTTCCTGCGAGCTGCCACCGCCACCGCCACCGCTGCTGCCGCCGATGCCCTTGGCTTCGGTCAGCGCTTTGAAGATCGCCGCGGCGTTGTGGTAGTTGATCTGTACGTAATCGGTGACCAGATCCTCGCGGTTCTCGATCGCGATGCGGGCGTCTTCCTTGTCCTGCTCGAACTTGGCCAGCTCCGGTTGCGGCGCCACCCAGATCACGCCGCCATCGCGGCGCTTGTCCAGGCCCTTGGCCCGCAGCACGATGTCCAGCGCCTGGTCCCACGGCACGTTGATCAGGCGCAGGGTCACGTTGCCCTGCACGCTGTCGGAGGCGACCACGTTGAGGTTGGACTCCTCGGCGACCAGCTGCAGCACGGTACGGACCGGCACATCCTGGAAGTTGAAGGTCACCGGCTTGCCGCTGTAGCCGCGCTGGCCGAGTGCCGCCGCGGCCTGGCTCACGCTGGTCGCGGTGATCGCACCGGCGGCCGGGGCCGCCTGGCGCGGGCTGATCTCGACCACGTATTCGTTGCCGCTCTGATACGCCAGCGACTCGAAGGCGGTATTGGTATTGAGCACCAGCTGGGTGCCGCCGCCATAGGGCTTGGGATCGATGCGCTGCACCGGCGTGGCGAAGTCGGTCACGTTGATCGACTTCTGCAGGCTTTCCGGCAGGCGCGCGTTGCCCACGTCGATGACGACGCTGTTGCCCTGGCTGCGCAGGTCCGGGCTGGCGCCCTGGCCGTCGAACTGCAGGATGAGCCGGCCGGCGCCATCGTCGCCGCGCTTGAAGTCGATCTTGGACACCGACAGCGATGCCGGTGCGGTCGCCGGCGCGGTGGTGGCCGCCGGTTTGGGCACGGCGCCGCTGGGCGTGGCCGCCATCAGCGTGCCGTTGGCCACCATGAGCGCGACTCCCAGCGCGCACAGGTGGAACAACTTCTGGCGCCGGACGGAACGCAGCCGCAGGGCGTTGGAAAAGGTCATCGTGCTATCCCCATAATCATTCATTGATCTTCAAGCGCGAGCGTTGCCGGCCGTTCCAGCCAGCCACCCGCGCCATCCGGCACCAGTTCAATCAGCTCAATCCGGTCCTCGAAGACCCCGGTCACCCGCCCGTCGCTCTGCCCCAGATAGACGCCCGGACGCACCCGATAGGTGACCTTGTCCGGCGCCATCACCAGCGCGACGAGCCCGCCCCCACGGCCGATCGAACCCACCATGTCCAGGCTGTCCAGCGGGAAATCTTCCAGCGGCTCCTTGCGGCGGTTCGGATCCGGACGCAGCCCCGATCCCCCTTGCGGATTGGTCCAGGCGTCGGTGAACGGGTCGCGCATCCCCTGCGCGGAATATTCAAACGTCTCGAACTGCTGCATCACCGGCAGCGGTTCGAGCGGCGGTGCCGGGCGTGCACGCACGTCGGCCACCCACTTCTCCAGGTTCGGCGCATCGCCGGGCGTGCTGGTCACGCCGCGGGCGCAACCGGCCAGCAGCAGTACCATCAACAGGCCGCATACCCGTGCGGTCGAGGTCAGGCGGCTCATTTCCGGCCTCCCTTCTTCGCCGCTTTTTCCTTCTCGGCGGCAGCCTTCTCCTGGGCTTCCATCTCCACGTCATCCAGGTAACGGTAGGTCTTGACCGTTCCGGACAACTCCAGCGCACCGCTGCGGGCGGTGATGCCGGTCTTGGGATCCTTCGGCTTCAGGTTGATGTCGTGCATGGTCAGGATGACCACGCGCGGCAGCGAGGCCACACCGCTGACGAACGCGCCGAACTGGTGGTAACTGCCCACCATGCGCAGGGCGATCGGCTTCTCGGCGTAGAACTCCTTGGGCTGCTCGGCACCGGGCTGGAACAGCTCGTTGGACAGGCCGCTGGACAACGCGGTCTGCGAGATGTCGATGATCAGGTCCGGCATCTCGGTCTTGCTGGGCAGCTGGCGCAGCATCTGCTGCAGCACCTGCTCCATCTGGGTCAGCTGCTGCTTGAGCGGCTCGAGGTTGACCGCGCGGCCCTGTTCCTTCTCGAACTCGGCACGCAGCTGGGTCTCGCGGCTTTCCAGCGAGGCCAGCTCATCGCGCTTGCCGCTGATCAGCAGGAACCAGGCCATGATCATGATGAACAGCGCCAGCAGCACGCAGAACACGACCTTGGCCTTCTGCGGCCAGTTGCCGATGTTGTTGAAGTCCAGCTCTTTGAGATTGATCTTCTGGCTCATGCGGCGGCCCCCTTCTGGGCCGGGGCCGGCGCCGCCGGTTGTGCAGGTTGCGCGGAGGGCGTGGACGGCACGATGCGGCTGCTGCCGGTCGGCTTGGCCGGATCGGCGGCATCGGGCGAGACCGGCGCGGCCGGTGCGTCGGCCGGTGCCGGCGACAGCGGGGCGACCGGTGCCACCGGGGTCGCACCCGGCGGGGCGGGATCGGCGGTCGGCTCGATCACGCTGCCATCGGCGGCCAGCTCGGTGACGCTGCTCTGGGCCGGCAGATTGACCTTGACCACGAACATGTACGGCAGCGACTTGATGTCCATCACCGGACCGCTGGCGGCCCCGGCCTTGTCACGCTCCGGCGCCTTGGCCTCGATGATCGACAGCTCCGGGTTGGTCATCCAGCCCGAGCTTTCCAGATTGCGCATGTAGGCACTGACGCGCGCATTGGACTGGGTACGACCTTCCAGGGTCAGCACGTCGCCCTCCTGCTTGAGCGTGGTCAGCACCACCCCGTCCGGGATGGTCCGCACCAGCGCATCGAACAGATGCACCATCTGCGAGCGCTTGGCCTGCAGTTCCTCGATCACGGCCTTGCGCGCCAGCAGGCGATCCTTCTGGCGGTCCAGGCGTTCGATCTCCTTGTTCTGCTCCTTGACCTTGTCGATCTCGGCCTGCAGGAAGGTGTTGCGATCGCCCTGTCCGCTGACCTGGCGGTCGTAGTAGAACCAGATCAACAGCGACAGCAGCAGGCCGCCGATGGCGGCCGCACCGAGCATGGCGTAGAAGTCGCGCTGGCGTTGCTTGCGCCGCTCGGCGCGCCAGGGCAATAAATTGATGCGCGCCATCAGTCAAAGCTCCTCAGGGCCAGACCAGTGGCGATCATCAGCGCCGGGGCATCCTGGGCCAGGGCGTGTGCCTGCACCTTCGGGCCCAGTGTCATCTGTGCCAGCGGGTTGGCCACCACGGTGGCCACGCCCAGCTGCTCTTCCACCATGTCCGGCAGGCCGGTCAGGGCCGCGCAACCGCCGGCAAGCACGATGTGGTCGACCCGGTTGAACTCGCTGCCCGCATAGAAGAACTGCAGCAGGCGGCTGATCTGCTGGACCGTGGCCTCCTTGAACGGCTCCAGCACTTCCATCTCGTAGCTTTCCGGCAGTCCGCCCTGGCGCTTGGCCAGGCCGGCCTCTTCGTAGGTCAGCCCGTAACGGCGCATCACTTCGTCGGTCAGCTGCTTGCCGCCGAACACCTGTTCGCGGCTGTACAGGCTGCGCCCGCCGCGCAGGACGTTCAGGGTGGTCATGGTGGCGCCGATGTCCACCAGCGCGACCACGCCATCACTGGCCACCGGCAGCTCGCTGGCGACCAGGGCGAAGGCGTTCTCCACCGCGAAGGCCTCCACGTCCATCACCCGCGCCACCAGCCCGCCCAGCTCAAGCGCCGACTGGCGCAGCTCGACGTTCTCCGACCGCGAGGCGGCCAGCAGCACCTGGACCATTTCAGGGTTGTTCGGAATCGCACCCAGCACTTCGAAATCGAGGTTCACTTCCTCGATCGGGTACGGGATGTAGTTGACCGCCTCGAGCTCGACCTGGGCTTCCATGTCGTTCTCGTCCAGATCGGCGGGCATCGGGATCAGCTTGGTGATCACGGCCGAGCCGGCCACGGCGGCGGCGGCATGCCGTGCCTTGGTTCCGGAGCGGTTCACGGCGCGTCGAATGGCCTCCCCGACCGCTTCGACTTCCACGATGTTCTTCTCCACCACCGCATTCGGCGGAAGTGGTTCCACAGCGTAATGTTCCACGCGGAAACGATTGCCGCTGCGGGATAGCTGCAACAGCTTTACTGCAGTCGAGCTGATATCGACGCCGATAAGAGGCGACTGGCTTTTTGGGATAAGCCCCACGGTTTCTCCCCTGCCGATGGGCACTTGGACGCAGAACCTGCGACCGCGCATTAATAACGTTTTTTTTGCAAATCGCAACCGTCAAGCTGTAAAACGAGCACCAGTGCTCGTTTCACGCGTCCCCAGACGGTGATCGACTGCTCTCCCCAGGAACACCCCCAGCCGTTCCCTTGCGTAATCTATACTCTGCGACCACGAAATTCGCAATCGGAATCTGTCACTGATGACACGTCTTCGCCGTTGGCTGCGCTGGATGCTGGTCGCGTTCCTGGTCCTGGCATTGATCGGCGCCGCGGTTGCCGGTGGCCTGTACTACGCCGTCTCCTCCAAGCTCCCGGACGTGCAGACCCTGCGCGACGTGGAGATGCAGGAGCCCATGTACGTCTATGCCAGCGATGGCAAGCTGATGGCGGTGTTCGGCGAGACCCGGCGCACCCCCATCACCATGAAGGACGTCCCCGAGCGCCTCAAGCAGGCCTTCCTGGCCACCGAGGACGCGCGCTTCTACGAGCACGGCGGCGTGGACTACAAGGGCATCGGCCGCGCGGTCTGGCTGCTGGCCACCACCAACGACAAGCGCGTGCCCGGTGGGTCGACCATCACCCAGCAGGTCGCCCGCCAGTTCTTCCTGAGCTCGGAATACAGCTACACCCGCAAGCTGGCCGAGATCCTGCTGGCGCGCAAGATCGAGAGCGAGCTGAGCAAGGACGAGATCTTCGAGCTGTACCTCAACAAGAGCTTCTTCGGCAACCGCGCCTATGGCGTGGCCGCCGCGGCCGAGTTCTATTACGGCAAGAAGCTGGGCGAGCTGGACCTGGACGAGATGGCCTCGCTGGCCGGCATCCCCAAGTTCCCGTCCTCCGGCAACCCGATCAGCAACCCCGAGCGCGCCCGCGAGCGCCGCGACTACTATGTGCTGCAGCGCATGGCCAGCCTGGGCTTCATCTCCCAGGCCGAGGCCGACGCGGCCAAGGCCGTGCCGATGCACGCCACCGCGCATGAGCCGCCGCTGCAGGTGGAAGCCCCCTACGTGGCCGAGCTGGTCCGCCAGGAAATGATCGCCCGCTTCGGCGGCGACGTGGTCAACAAGGGCTACCACGTGACCACCACGATCAACGCCGAGCTGCAGACCGCGGCCAACCTGTCGGTGCGCGATGGCCTGCTGGCCTACGACCACCGCCACGGCTGGCACGGCGTGGAGCAGCACGTGGAGGTCCCGGCCGACGCCGATGCCGCCGCGCTGGCCACCAAGCTGTCCGGCATTCCCGCACAGACCGGCCTGCTGCCGGCGATCGTGGCGGCGACCGCCGCCGATGGCAGCGCGACCGTGGTGCTGGGCAACCGCAGCGAAGTGGTGCTGCCCGCCAGTGCTGCCCGCTGGACCAACAAGACCCCGGCCAAGCTGGTGACCCGCGGCGATATCGTGCGCGTGCGGGCCGGCGGAAAGGACGGCGAGTGGCTGCTCGACCAGATCCCGCGCGGCCAGGCCGCCCTGGTCTCGCTGGACGCGGAAAACGGCGCGTTGAGGGCGCTGGTCGGCGGCTTCAGCTTCTCCGGCAACAAGTTCAACCGCGCCACCCAGGCCCGCCGCCAGCCGGGCTCGAGCTTCAAGCCGTTCATCTATGCGGCCGCCTTCGACAAGGGCTTCAACCCGGCCTCGATCGTGCTCGATGCCCCGGTCGTGTTCCGCGACCGCCGCGGCAAGACCTGGTCGCCGCAGAACGACGGCGGCGGCTTCCGTGGCCCGATGCGCCTGCGTGAAGCACTGGTGCAGTCGCGCAACCTGGTCTCGGTGCGCCTGCTCGATGGCATGGGCGTGGATTACGCGCGCAAGTACATCAGCGAGTTCGGCTTCGCCGAGGCCGAGCTGCCGCCGAACCTGTCGATGTCGCTGGGCACCGCCTCGCTGACCCCACTCTCGGTGGCGCGCGGCTATGCCGTGTTCGCCAACGGCGGCTCGCGCGTGGACACCTGGCTGATCGACCGGGTCGTCGACCGCGATGGCGTGGAAGTGTTCAAGGAAAACCCGGCCGTGGCCTGCCGCGACTGCGCCGGCACCAGTGGCGTGCCGGTCAGCCAGGTCGTGGACGGCTTCAACTTCGGCGCCGCGCCCGCGGCCAACGCCGCACCGGCCAAGCCGCAGCAGGCGGCCGCCGTGGAAGCCCCGGCCCCGGTCAACCCGGATGCCAAGGTCGCCCCGCGCGCGATCGATGCCCGCACCGCATACCAGCTCAACTCGATGATGCGCGACGTGGTCCAGCGCGGCACCGGTACCGCGGCCAAGGTACTCGGCCGCGAAGACGTGGGCGGCAAGACCGGCTCGACCAACGATCACCGCGACGCCTGGTTCTCCGGTTTCGGTGGCCCGTACGCGACCACCGTGTGGGTAGGCCGCGACGACTTCCGCTCGCTCGGCTACCGCGAGTACGGTGGCCGTGCCGCCCTGCCGATCTGGATCGAGTACATGCGCGTCGCGCTGAAGGACACCCCGGTCGCGCAGAACGAGCCGCCGTCGGGCATGGTCCAGGCCACGCTCAACGGCGCGACCGAGTGGGTCAAGGTGGAGGACATGGAGAAGCTGGAGGAGTACGACTTCAACAGCCACACCCCGCAGGCCGACGACGCCGCGTTCGACATCTTCTGACCGCATGCGCCGGGTACGCCCGGCGCCGCGATGGAACACAGGCCGGGCAGTGCCCGGCCTTTTTTTCAGCTCTACCCCCCTGTCACATCGCCGGTGTACATTGCCGTGCAGGTCGCCAAGGAGTTCCGGTCATGCATCGAGCCCGTCAGCATGCAGCCACGCAGACCCGGGAGCGCCGCCACCAGCTGGCGCACGAGGCCGCCCGCCTGATGGCCGAGGGCGGCATCCGCGACTACCACCAGGCCAAGCTCAAGGCCGCCACCCGGCTCGGCATCCACGACGATGCCTCCCTCCCCCGCAACACCGAGATCGAAGACGCGCTGCGCGAGTATCAGCGCCTGTTCGCCGGTGCCGACCATGGCGCGCAGCTGCGTCAACGCCGCGAGGCCGCCCTGCGTGCGATGGACTTCCTGCATGCCTTCTCACCGCGCCTGTGCGGCCCGGTGCTGGAGGGCACCGCCGATGCCAACAGCCCCGTGCAATTGCAGGTACACAGCGACGATGCCGATGCCGTGCAACGCTACCTCGATGAGCATGGCATCCCGGCCGAATCGCGCACGCGTCGGCTGCGGCTGGACCGCGAACGCAGCCTGGATGCGCCGGTATGGGTGTTCAGTGCCGAGGATCTGACCTTCGATATCGCCGTGCTGCCTTACGATGGCCTGCGCCAGCCGCCGCTGTCGGCCATCGATGAGAAGCCGATGCGGCGCGCGTCGGCCGCGCAGCTGCGCGAGCTGCTGGCCGACAGCGAGATCGAGGGGTACCTGGGCCGTCGCTGAGCAGGCATCTTGCGGCACTGCCACGGCAGTGGAACACTGACGGTCAGCCAAGGACGGTCACCCAAGGACCTGGAATCCCATGAAGATCATTGCCTCTGCCTCTGAAAGACGCGTCATTGCGCTGCTCTTGATCGCCGCCTTCTGCTGGATGGAGCGGGTCCATATCGCGGATTTCATCGACGGGGTCCTGGTCGGCTTCCACGGCGAGGACACGCCGTACACCGGCCCCTGATTGCCGCCAGCGCGCACATCGATCCACGACACCCTGCGCGGCCCGCTTCAAGTCTCGCCGAACGGGACCAGAAAGCGCTCGATCGCCGCAGCCAAGGCCAGCGGTGTTTCGTTCATCGGGTAGTGACCCGCATTTTCCAGCACCTCCAGAGTCGTCTGCCGATAGCGGCGCAGGTAGGTCCTGTCCATCAGTGCCGCGTTGAACACCGGATCGTGCTCGCCGATCAGCACCTTCACCGGGTGCCGGCCGACGATCTCCGCGCTGAAATCGGTGTCCGCCCAGGCCGGGAAGTACGCCGCGAATGCCTCCGGCGACGCGTGCGCCATCGAGTACTGCGCCTTCCAGTCCAGCCACGCGGCGGGCAACCGCCCACCGGTGCTGCGATCGATGATGCCCCGGCGGAGGCTCACGCTGCCCGCGGCCGCTTCAAGCAATTGCCGTGTGGGGGGATCGTAGGCAATGCCACCGCATGGCACGGGCGCCACGGCGACCAGCGCGCGCACGCGATCCGGGGCGAGCACCGCGATCCGCTCGATGGCCATGCCGCCCATGGAGTGCCCGATCAGGCTGAAGGTCTCGATGCCGAGCGCGTCTGCCAAGGTCAGTGCATCGCTCGCGATCTCATCGATGGTGTAGTTGCCACGCACATCGCGCATCCCGCCGTAGCCGCGGCAGTCCATGAACACATAGGTGAACTCCTCACCGGTCAGCCACGGTTCGATGGGGTCGAACGCGTGCGCGTCGCCAAACCAGCCGTGCAGGACCAGGACAGGATGTGCGCCGGTGCCGACGCGATGAAAGGTGGGGGGCATGGCGGCATTGTCAGGAAGAAAGGCTAGGCGATGATCGTAGGACGTCGGCGCGCGGCCCGCCTTCGATACCAGGTCAATACCTATAGAATCCGGGCCATGCGCAATGCCCTCCTCGATCCGTACGAAGACCTGCCGCGCGCGGTCGTGGTCACCGCGAACGATTACGCCGCCGGAGACGTGTTCCCGACCCACGCGCATCGGCGCGGTCAGTTCGCGTTTGCCTCGCGCGGCACGATCAGCCTCACCACGCCCGAGGGACACTGGCTGGTGCCACCGCAGCGTGCGTGCTGGGTGCCCGCAGGCGTCGCCCACGCCATGGCGATGCGTGGCCCGGTCACGATGCTCAATGTGTTCGTGGCGGCGGAAGAAGTGGCGGCCGCCCGGTTGCCAGCGCGCTGCGGCGTATATGCCGTATCGGCGTTGCTGCGGCACCTGATGGACGATGCGGTCGACCTGCCGGCGATGTACCACCAGAACGGTCGTGCCGGCCGGCTGATGCAGTTGCTGGTCGCAGAGATCGCGGTGATGCCACGCCTGTCACTGCATGCGCCGCTGCCCCGCGACCCACGCCTTGCGCGTGCCTGCCAGCAGGTGTCCGATGCGCCCTCGATCGCCTCCACACTCGATGCGGTCGCCGCGGAGGCCGGCATGAGCCGACGCACGTTCACCCGCCAGTTCCGCGCGGACACCGGGGTGGGGTTTGCCGAATGGCGCCAGCAGGTCTGCCTGCTCGCCGCGATCGAACGCCTGGGTGCGGGACAGCCCGTCACCCGGGTGGCGCTGGATCTCGGATACACCAGCCCGAGCGCGTTTTCGTCGGCATTCCGGCGTGCATTGGGGCAATCGCCCAGCCGCTATCTGGAGAGCCGCCGGACGACGTAGACACCGCACGGCCAAGCGGTAAGGCCGGTTGCCCGCGCAGGGAGGGACAGGCAAAAAAACGCCCCGCAGTGCGGGGCGTTTTCATCACGACCTGCCGGAGCGATCAGCCCTGGTAGTCGCGCACGTCGCTGCCGGTGTAGACCTGGCGCGGACGGCCGATCTTCATTTCCGGATCGACCTGCTGTTCCAGCCAATGTGCGACCCAGCCGGAGGTGCGGCCCAGGGCGAACATGACGGTGAACATTTCGGTCGGGATCTGCAGCGCCTTGTAGATGATGCCGCTGTAGAAATCGACGTTCGGGTACAGCTTGCGGGCGACGAAGTAGTCGTCCTGCAGCGCGGCCTGCTCCAGCTTGACGGCGACGTCCAGCAGCGGATCCTGCACGCCCAGCTGCTTGAGCACCTTGCCGGTCATCTCACCGATGACCTTGGCGCGCGGGTCGAAGTTCTTGTACACGCGGTGGCCGAAGCCCATCAGGCGGAAGCCGGAGGTCTTGTCCTTGGCCTTGAGCACGGCGGACTCGACGTTGTCGGCCGAACCGATCTCTTCCAGCATCTTCAGCACGGCTTCGTTGGCACCGCCGTGGGCCGGACCCCACAGCGCGGTGACGCCAGCGGCGACCGACGCATACGGGTTGGCACCGGTCGAACCGACCAGGCGCACGGTCGAGGTCGAGGCGTTCTGCTCGTGATCGGCGTGCAGGATGAACAGCAGGTCCAGCGCCTTGACCACGTCCTGGTTCAGCTCGTACTGGCCATCGGCGGACTCGAAGGTCTGCTTCAGGAAGCGGCTGACGTAATCCAGCGAGGTGTCCGGCTTGTTGGCCGGCAGGCCCTTGCCGTGGCGGTAGATCAGGGCCGACAGGGTCGGCACCTTGGCGATCAGGCGCACCGCGGCGTGGCGACGCTGTTCGGCGTCGGACAGGTCCAGCGAAGCGTGGTAGATGCCCGACAGCTGCGCGATGGCGGCGGTCAGGATGGCCATCGGATGGGCGTCCTTGGCGAAGCTGCCGATCAGCGTGTTGATCGACGGATCCACATCGGCTTCGGCCGCCAGCTCGTCGGTGAAGGCCTTCAGCTGCTCGGCGCTCGGACGCTCGCCGTTGATCAGCAGGTAGGCCACTTCGACGTAGCTCGACTTTTCCGAGAGCTGCTCGATGGGATAGCCGCGATACAGCAGCACGCCCTTGTCACCGTCGATGTAGGTGATGGCGGACTTGCAGCTGGCGGTGGCGGTGAAGCCGGAGTCGTAAGTGAAGAGACCGGTTTCCTTGGTCAGCTTCGAGATATCGACGCAATCGTTGCCGAGCGTGGGTTTGATGACTGGCAGAACAACCGACGTGTCGCCGGCGTTGAGCGTGACCTGATCAAGATCGGACACTGTGTGCGCTCCTCGAGGGAAGGCGCCCGCCCAAGCGCATGGGTCAGGCACGTGAAGGAAGTCCACGATCGTTATCGTGGATCCCGCCATTATCGCACAGCAACATTTTCGACGCCCTAGGACGGAAGTCGTAGACGCAGGTTCCGGATCGCGCGGAAGGCGTCATCCCAGCGCGCACAAGGGCTGGCGCGGCGTCACGGACACAGCGTTCCGTCGGCGGGGCGTGTGGGCCTCACCTGGCGTTCAGCAATCCGGAAACAACAAAAAACAACGGCCGCCAAGGCGACCGTTGTTTTCAAGCAGTTGCGTCGACAGATCAGGCTGCGGTCGGCGCCGGCTTGCCGAAACGCTTCTGGAACTTGTCGATACGGCCGCTGGTGTCGATCACCTTGTGCTTGCCCGTGTAGAACGGATGCGAAGCCGAGGAGATTTCAACCTTGACGAGCGGGTACTCGTTGCCGTCTTCCCACTTGATCGTGTCCTTGGTGGACATGGTCGAACGGGTCAGGATCTTGAAATCAGAGGTAACGTCGTGGAAAACCACGTCGCGGTAAGCAGGATGAATATCGGCCTTCATGGGCGCGCACCGTAATAAGGGCTGGTGGTCAAGAGCGGCATTATAGTCCCGGCCGCCGCAAAGGGCAAGCCGGGTCCATCAACCGTGCGAAAGGTCCGCCGCAGCGGCGTCGTCAGACGCCGAGTGCCGCCCTCACCTGGGTCTCGAAGCGACCCTGGTCGTAGGCCATCAGCAGCTGGGTGTTGTCCGGCTGCCCGGTCTGGCGGTTCCAGTCGACAATGGTAGCACCCCGGCTGTGCACACCGGCCAGTTCCACGTTCAGGGGACGCGATTCGACCCGCAGCGCGCCTTCCGGCTGCAGCGCCCAGGCCATCGCCAGGGCATCGGCGGCGTACCAGCGCTCGCCCCGGCTGTCTTCGGACCACAGGCGGGTCTGGCGCGAGATCAGCTCGTAGAAACGGGCCTTGTCGCTGTCCGCGGCCAGCCACTGCTCCACATCGGCATGCAGAAGGCCATGGGCCACGGTGGCTTCCCAATCCGCCACTTCGATGTGCGGGAAGCCGGTGAACACGATGTGCGCCGCCTCCGGGTCGAACGCAATGTTGAACTCGGCGGCCGGGGTGATGTTGCCGTGGCAGGTCACCGCCCCGCCCATCACGAGGAAGCGCTTCACGCGCTGCGGCAGGGTCGGGTCGAGCTTCAGGGCCAGGGCCAGGTTGGTCAGCGGACCGAGTGCGACCAGGAACAGTTCGCCGGCGTATTCGTGCGACAGGCGCAGGATCGCCAGGGCGGCGTGTTCGGCCTCGGCCTGGCGCTTGGCGGCCGGCAGGTTGACGTCGCCAAAGCCATCGGCGCCGTGCACATGGGCGGCATCGACCGAGGGGTGCAGCAGCGGATCGGCGGTACCGGCGTAGACCGGCACGTCTTCGCGGCCAGCCACTTCGCACAGTTTCAGGGCATTGCGGACCGTGTGGTCCAGGCCAACGTTGCCGGCGGCGATGGTCAGGCCAACGATATCGTGGCGCTCATCGGCGAAGGCCATCAACAGGGCCAGGGCATCATCGACACCCGGGTCGGTGTCGATCAACAGCGGAATCTTCTTGCTCATCGTTGCCGTCTTGATAATCGGCAAGGGACTTTCGCACCCTGCCATGACAAATACAAGGCGGTGCCCGCCCACTCCGCTTGGCGGCGCGCTATGCCGACGCGTACCGCACGGCCGTGCCGATCCAGCGCCGCACCACCTGATCGGCCACCTCGGGCGCCTCCACCAGCAGCCGCTCGGCAAGCGCGTGCACGCCCGGCAGCAGATCCGCATCGCGGGCCAGATCGGCCATGCGGAACCCGGCCAGGCCGGTCTGCCGCGTGCCCAGCAGCTCGCCGGGCCCCCGCAGCTCCAGATCCTTCTCGGCGATCAGGAAGCCATCGTTGGTCTGCCGCATGGTTTCCAGCCGCTCACGCGCCATGTTCGACAACGGCGCCTGGTACAGCAGCACGCAGCGCGACACCGCCGAGCCGCGCCCTACCCGGCCGCGCAGCTGGTGCAGCTGGGCCAGGCCGAGGCGCTCGGCGTTCTCGATGATCATCAACGACGCATTCGGCACGTCCACGCCGACCTCGATGACCGTGGTGGCCACCAGCAGATCGATTTCGCCGGCCTTGAACGCGACCATCGTGGCCAGCTTCTCGCTCGCCTTCAGCCGCCCATGTACCAGCCCCACCCGCACGCCCGGCAACAGCGCCTGCAGCGATTCGAACGTGGCCTGCGCCGGGGTCGCGTCCAGCTCTTCGCTTTCCTCGATCAGCGTGCAGACCCAGTACACCTGCTGGCCTTCGCGGCAGGCCACCGCGATGCGCTCGATCAGCTCCGGACGGCGGTCATTGTTGAGCGCCACGGTCTGCACCGGCGTACGCCCGGGCGGCAGCTCGTCGATCGCCGAGACGTCCAGATCGGCGTACTCGGACATCGCCAGCGTGCGCGGGATCGGGGTCGCGGTCATCACCAGCTGGTGCGGCACGCTGCGCCCGTCCGCGCCCTTGTCGCGCAGCGCCAGCCGCTGGTGCACACCGAAACGGTGCTGCTCATCGACGATGGCCAGTGCCAGGTCCTTGAACACCACGCTGTCCTGCATCAGCGCATGCGTCCCGACCACCACCTGGGCCTCGCCCGAGGCGACCTCGGCCAGGACCTTGGTGCGCGCCTTGCCGGTGACCTTGCCGGCCAGCCACGCCGTGCGCACGCCCAGCGGCTCCAGCCAGGCGCGCAGATTGTTCATGTGCTGCTCGGCCAGCAGCTCGGTGGGTGCGGCCAATGCGACCTGCTTGCCCCGCTCCACCGCCAGCATCGCCGCCAACGCGGCGACCACGGTCTTGCCCGAGCCGACATCGCCCTGCACCAGCCGCAGCATCGGGTGCGCCTTGGCCAGGTCCTTGCGGATCTGCTCGAACACGCGCTGCTGCGCACCGGTCAACTGGAACGGCAGGCTGTCGCGCAGCTGTGCCACCAGCAGGCCCTGCCCGCGCAGCGATGGCGCGTGGTGCGCCTGCAACGCCATGCGCTGGCGGCGCAGGCTCAGGTGGTGGGCGAGCAATTCCTCGATGGCCAGCCGACGTTGCGCCGGATGGCGGCCTGCGGCCAGCGCGGCAAGATCCGCGTCCGGCGGTGGCCGATGCACGGTCAACAGCGCACTGCGCAGCGATGGCAGGCCCAGGCCGGACAACCAGCCGGCGGGCAACAATTCCAGCGTCGATTCTTCGGGCAACCTGTCCAGCGCCAGCCCGATGAACTTCCGCATCGTCGCCGGGCCCACGCCTTCGACCGCCGGATAGACCGGATCGAGGCTGTCGCCCAGCGCATCCTCTTCATTGCCGCCCATCACCCGATAACTGGGATGGACGATCTCCAGCCCGTGATGGCCGGGCTTGGCGGTGCCGTAGCAGCGGATCCGCGTGCCCACGGCGAACTGCGACACCTGCTGGGCGCGGAAATGGAAGAACCGCAGCACCAGCGTGCCGTACGAATCATCCTCGATCGCCACCTTGAGCACCGGCCGATAGCGGAAGCCGCGCTCGACCGCGCTCACCCGCCCCTCCACCTGTGCCGCCACCCCCGGCTGCAGCGCCGCGATGGTGGTCAGCCGGGTACGGTCCTCATAGCGCAGCGGCAGATGCAGCCACAGGTCCTGCAGCGAAGACAGGCCACGGGCGGCCAGCTTGATCGCCACCGCCGGCCCGATACCGGAGAGCATCGACAACGATGCCTCCCCGGCCGCGGCCAGCGCCGGTGCAGGAGCCCGTGACCGCGCCACGTCAGGCCTGGTCGAGCACCATCACCGCATCGACTTCGAAGTTGGCGGCCTTCGGCAGACCCGCGACTTCGATGGTGGAGCGGGCCGGGAACGGCGCCTTGAAGTAGTCCTGCATGACGGCATTGACCTTGGCGAACTCGCCCAGATCGGTCAGGTACAGGCCCAGGCGGACGATCTGATCCAGCGAACCACCGGCCTCTTCAGCCACGGCCTTCAGGTTGTCGAACGCACGGCGCGCCTGCGCCTCGATATCGCCCACACCGACGATCTCACCGGTGGCCGGATCCAGCGGAATCTGGCCCGAGAAATACACGGTATTGCCCGCACGCACGGCCTGCGAATACGGACCGATGGCGGCCGGGGCCTTGGCACTGGTGATGATCTGACGGGACATGGGAGCTCCACGGTTCAAAAGGGGGAACGCAATTGTACCGCCGGAACGGGTAACGCCACGCCATGCGTGGCTCAGCGGGCCGGAACGGAGCGCATCCACGCGTGGCGTGGATCTACCGGGATGTCGTCATCCGGCTGGTCGCCGGGGCGATTATTGCCGCCGTACCGACTGCACCACCGAAAGACGGCGCAGCCTGCGCATCACTTCCGCCAGATGGTTCCGATCACGCACCTGCACGTTGAAGCACAGCACCGCCGCATTGAAATCGCGATCCAGATAATCCACGCGCTCGATGTTCGAATGGCTCTGCGCGATCGCCGCCGCCAACTGTGCCAGCACGCCGGTCCCGTTCTCGACCTCCACGATCAGCGACGTATCGTAATCGCCCGACACCGTCGTATCCCACCCGATCGGCACCCAGCGCTCCGGCGACTTGCGCAGCTCCGCCAGGTTCGGGCAATCCAGCCGGTGCACCACGATGCCCTTGCCGGCCGTGTGGTACCCCATGATGTCGTCGCCCGGGATCGGCTGGCAGCAGTTGGCGAAGCTCACCACCCCGCGCTCGCTGCCGTTGATCAGGATCTTTTCCTGCGAATGCTTGGAATGCGCCCCGCCGCGCAGCTCCGCATACGCCATCAGTGCCTGCGCGGCCTGGTTCGGCATCCAGTTGCCCAGTGCCACCTCGGCCAGCAGCGCCTCCAGGCGCGGGTACCGGTGTTCGGCCAGGAAGGCATCCAGGCGCCCCTTCGGCAGGCGCTCCAGCGAGCTGTCCATCGCCTCCAGCGCGCGGTCCAGCATCCGGTGGCCCAGTTGCACCGCGTCCTCGTGTTCCAGCTGTTTGAGCTGGTGACGGATCGCGGTACGCGCCTTCGAACTGACCACGAACTCCAGCCACTGCGGCTTCGGCGTGGCCGAACGGGCGGTGATCACTTCCACCGTCTGCCCGCTGACCAGTTTCGTGCGCAGCGGGACCAGCTTCTTGTCGACCCGCGAGGCCACCGCCATGTTGCCCACGTCGGTATGCACCGCATACGCGAAATCGAGCGCGGTGGAATTACGCGGCAAGGCCAGGATCTTGCCCTTGGGCGTAAACAGATAGACCTCGTCCGGGAACAGGTCCACCTTGACGTTGTCCAGGAACTCCAGCGACGAGCCGGCAGCCCGCTGCGAGTCGATCAGTTCCACGATCCACGCATGTGCGCGGCTCTGCGCGCTGTTGGGCGAATCGCCACCGAACTTGTACGTCCAGTGCGCCGCCACGCCGCGCTCGGCGATCAGGTCCATCTCTTCGGTGCGGATCTGCACCTCGATCGGCGAACCGTATGGCCCGAACAACACCGTATGCAGCGACTGGTAGCCGTTGGCCTTGGGGATCGCGATGAAATCGCGGAAACGCCCATCCAGCGGTTTGAACGTGGCATGCACCGAACCCAGCGCGTGGTAACAGTTGGGCACGTTGCGCACCACCAACCGGAACCCGAACACATCCATCACCTGATCGAAGGATTTGTTCTCGTCGCACATCTTGTTGTAGATGCTCCACGGCGTCTTGATACGGCTGACCAGGCGGTGCTCCAGCCCTTCCTTGGCCAGGCGCTGGCTCAACTGGACCTCCACCTGCGCCATCGCCTCGCGGCGCACCACCGGCTGGCTGCGGATGTGTTTTTCCAGGATCGCGTGGCGCCACGGGTACAGCGCCTTGAAGCCCAGGTTCTGCAGCTCGCTCTTGACCAGGCTCATGCCCAGCCGCTGCGCGATCGGGGCGTAGATCTCCAGCGTCTCGCGGGCGATGCGGCCGCGGGCCTCGCGGCTCTGCGCGCCCAGCGTGCGCATGTTGTGCAGGCGGTCGGCCAGCTTGATCATGATCACGCGCAGGTCGCGCGACATCGCCAGCAGCATCTTGCGGAAACTCTCTGCCGCCGCCTCCTGCCGATCGCGGAACTTCAGCTTGTCCAGCTTGGTCACGCCATCGACCAGCTCGGCCACGGCTTCGCCGAACTCGGCGGCCAGCTCCTCGCGGGTCAGCGGCGTGTCTTCGATGGTGTCGTGCAGGATCGCGGCGATCAACGCCTCCACGTCCAGGCCGAGCTCGGCCAGCACCTGGGCCACGGCGACCGGATGGGTGATGTAGGGCTCGCCCGACTTGCGGGTCTGGCCTGCATGCGCGGCCGCACCTACTTCCCAGGCACGGCGCAGCAGCGGCAGTTGATCGGGCGGCAGATAGTGCGCTGCGCGCTCAAGCTGGAGGACATAGTCGGGTACGGCCGCGCCGGCGGGCGTGGCGACCTTGGCAGTGGGGCCTGGGTTCATGCTCAAAGACTATGCCAGCGGCGTGATATCGGCAAATCCCTGAACAGGGAGTTTCACCTGCAACAGGACACCCCGACCGCAGCCAATGGCGGCACAAACGAAACAGCCCGCCAAAAGGCGGGCTGTTCGCAGCAACAACAACGGGCGCGCGAGGCGATCAGTCGTCGTTCTTGGACATGTCTTCGTCGGCGACGACTTCGGCAGCGGCCCATTCCAGTGCTTCACGCTCGGCACGCTCGCGCTCGGCCTTCTCGACTTCGTCGATCAGGGCGTTGTCGATCTTGCGGGCGGCAATTTCGCGCAGCGCCAGCACGGTCGGCTTGTCTTCGGTTTCGCTGTTGTCCAGGGTGGCCTGGACGCCATTGGCCAGCTGACGGGCGCGCTTGGACGCCATCATGACCAGTTCGAAACGGTTGTTCACGACTTCCAGACAATCTTCTACGGTGATGCGGGCCATGCGGGCTCCCGGCAGCCGGTGAGGGCTGCTCAATCGAATGAGGGAAAGGGGACGGATTGTACCGGCCAGGGCTGGACAAAATCAAGCCAACCGGCTAGCACCCCGTTTGGAATCAGTCGTTTGTGGGCGGGTCCTGGGTCAGCAGGGCCTGGATGAGGCCCGCGTGGCGGACCTTCTGGGCCTCCCGGCGCAGGCGGCTGGCCGTGAAGATGGCACACAGTTCATCCACCGCGGTCTCGAAGACTTCGTTGACGATCACGTAGTCGAAGTCGTTGAAGTGCAGCATTTCTTCACGCGCGGCGGCCAGGCGCTGGGCGATCACCGCCTCGCTGTCCTGCCCGCGCTTGCGCATCCGGTCCTGCAGCGCCTGCTTGGACGGCGGCAGGATGAACACGGTGACCGTGCCCGGCACCAGCTGGCGGACCTGCTGGGCGCCCTGCCAGTCGATCTCCAGCAGCACGTCCTGGCCGGCCGACAGCTGCGGCTCGACCGACTGCCGCGCGGTGCCCTTCCAGTCGCCATGCACCCAGGCATGCTCGAAGAAGTCGCCGGCGGCGATCATCGATTCGAATTCCTCGGCGCTGACGAAGTGGTAGTGCTCGCCGTTGATTTCACCGGGGCGGGTGGCGCGCGAGGTGAACGAGATCGACAGGGCGATCTGCGGGTCGCGGGCCAGGGTGGCGTTGACGATGCTGCTCTTGCCGGCGCCGGAGGGCGCGGCCACGATGTACAGGGTGCCGCGTGCAGGCGCACCGACGGGCGGGGTCTGGCTGCTCATTCGATGTTCTGCACCTGTTCGCGGATCTGGTCGATCAGCACCTTCAGCTCGACGGCGGCATTGGAGGTGCGGCTGTCCACGGATTTGGAGCCCAGCGTGTTGGCCTCGCGGTTGAACTCCTGCAGCAGGAAGTCCAGGCGGCGGCCGACCGGCTCGCGCTGCGTGAAGACGCGGCGGATCTCGGCGATGTGGCTGCCCAGGCGGTCCAGTTCCTCATCCACGTCCAGCTTCTGCAGCCACATCACCAGCTCCTGCTCGGCCCGGCCGGGATCGACCGGATGCGGCAGGTCGGCCAGGCGGGCGGCCAGCTTGGTGCGCTGGCCTTCGCGGATCAGCGGGATCAGGGTGGTGACCTCGGCGGCGATGCGCTCGATGCTGTCCACGCGTTCCTGGATCGCGGTGGCGAGCTTGTCGCCCTCACGCTCACGCGCGGCGACAAAGCCGTCCAGCGCGGTATCCAGCAGGGCCAGGGCTTCGGCATGCAGCGCGGCGGCATCGACCGCCTCACCCTGCATCACGCCAGGCATCTGCAGCAGCTCGGTGAAACTCACCTGCAGGCTCGGGAAGCCCGAGGACAACCGGGTCGCCAGCTCGCCGAGCTGGCCCAGCAGCGCATCGTTGACCACCAGGGCACCGGTGACCTCCGGCGCGCGCAGGCGCATGACCAGATCGATCTTGCCGCGGCTGCAGCGCGAAGCGACGCGCTCGCGCAGGTGCGGCTCCAACGCACGCAGTTCTTCGGGCAGGCGCACGCCGACCTCCAGGAACCGGTGGTTGACCGAGCGCAGCTCGCAGGCCAGCGTGCCCCAGCGGGTGGCGCGCTCGCCATTGGCATAGGCGGTCATGCTTCGAATCATGCGGGTTTCCGGTGCTCTCAAAGTGCAAATGGTACCCTAGCGATCTCCTCAGAGCCTCCTCGCCCGCCGGTCCCCGGCCCGGGCGTGGCCCCGCATCCCCCCGTCTTACCGGAACTTGAGCATGACTGATTCCCGTCCCAGCGGCCGCCAGGCCGACCAGCTGCGCGAAGTGCGCATCGAGCGCGCCTTCACCCGTCACGCCGAGGGCTCGGTTTTGGTCAGCTTCGGCGAGACCCGCGTGCTGTGCACGGCCAGCGTGGAAAACCGCGTGCCGGGCTTCCTGCGTGGCAAGGGCGAAGGCTGGGTGACCGCCGAGTACGGCATGCTGCCGCGTTCGACCCACACCCGTAACGATCGCGAAGCCGCCCGCGGCAAGCAGGGGGGCCGCACGCTGGAGATCCAGCGTCTGATCGGCCGCACCCTGCGCGCCTGCATCGATCGCGGCGCGCTCGGCGAGCGCACCATCACGCTCGACTGCGATGTCCTGCAGGCCGATGGCGGCACCCGTACCGCCGCGATCACCGGCGCTTACGTGGCGCTGGTGGATGCGGTGAACTTCCTGATCAAGCGCGGCGACATCAAGCGCAACCCGATCTTCGGTGCGGTCGCCGCCGTCTCGGTCGGCATCTACCGCGGCACCCCGGTGCTGGATCTGGATTACGCCGAAGACAGCGATTGCGATACCGACATGAACGTCGTGATGAACGACGGCGGCGGCTTCATCGAGCTGCAGGGCACCGCCGAAGGCCATGCCTTCCGCCGCGACGAGCTGGATGCGCTGCTGGCACTGGCCGAGAAGGGCATCAAGGATCTGTTCGCCGCGCAGCAGGCGGCCCTGGCCCAGGCATGAACCGTCGCATCGCCCTGACCACCCTGGTGGTGGCCGACTACGACGAAGCGATCGCCTGGTACACCGGCGCGCTGGGCTTCAGCCTGATCGATGACATCGACCAGGGCGACAAGCGCTGGGTGGTGGTCGGGCCAACCGACGGCAGCGCGGCCGCCTTGTTGCTGGCACGCGCCAGCAACGACGAACAGCGCGCGCGGATCGGCAACCAGACCGGCGGCCGGGTCGGCTTCTTCCTGAACACCGATGATTTCTGGCGCGACCACGCGGCGATGACCGCGCGTGGCGTGACCTTCCTCGAAACCCCACGCGAGGAGGTCTACGCAACGGTCGCGGTATTCCGCGATCTGTACGGCAATACGTGGGATCTGCTGGAGCCCAAGCAATGAAACTGGTCCTGGCCAGCGGCAACGCCGGCAAACTGAAGGAACTGCAGGCCATGCTCAGCGGCCTGCCGCTGGAGATCGTGGCGCAGGGCGAACTGGGCGTCAGCGACGTGCCGGAAACCGGCCTGACCTTCGTCGAAAATGCGCTGATCAAGGCACGCCATGCCTGCCAGAGCACCGGCCTGCCCGCGCTGG
Source organism: Stenotrophomonas sp. JAI102 (assembly GCF_013409105.1). Lineage (NCBI taxonomy): Bacteria > Pseudomonadati > Pseudomonadota > Gammaproteobacteria > Lysobacterales > Lysobacteraceae > Stenotrophomonas > Stenotrophomonas sp. JAI102. The sequence continues at coordinate 760,205 of NZ_JACCCI010000002.1, read as the reverse complement.
CCGACGATTCGGGCCTGATCGTGGATGCGCTCGACGGCGCGCCCGGCCTGTACAGCGCGCGCTATGCCGGCAGCCCGACCAACGATGCGGCCAACAACGCCAAGCTGCTCGAGGCGATGCGCGACGTACCGGCCGAGCGCCGCAGCGCCCGCTTCTACGCGGTGATCGTGCTGCTGCGCCATGCCAATGACCCGCAGCCGCTGATCTGCGAAGGCAGCTGGGAAGGCGTGATCGTCGATGAACTGCGCGGCAGCCACGGCTTCGGTTACAACCCGCTGTTCCTGGACCCGGTGCTGGCACAGACCGCCGCGGAAATGGCGCCGGACCTGAAGAACGCGATGAGCCACCGCGCCAAGGCGCTGCAGTTGCTCAAGCAGAAGCTGCCCGACCTGCTCTGATGTCACACGACCACTGCTCCCACCTGCCCGGCGAAGCCTGTTCGGGGGACCACGACCACGCCCCGCGGCTGGTGCCGCCGCCGCTGGCGCTGTACGTGCACCTTCCCTGGTGCGTGCGCAAATGCCCGTACTGCGATTTCAACTCGCATGCGGCCAAGGGCGAGCTGCCGTTCGAGGCCTACATCGATGCGCTGATCCGCGATCTGGACCAGGACCTGCCGCTGGTCTGGGGCCGGGTGGTGAGCAGTGTCTTCTTCGGTGGCGGCACGCCCAGCCTGTTCCCGCCGGAGGCGATCGACCGCTTCCTGCAGGCCGCCTCGGCCCGGCTGCGTTTCGCGCCGAACCTGGAAGTGACCCTGGAGACCAACCCGGGCACCGCCGAGCACGGGCGTTTCGACCGTTACCGCGCGGCCGGGGTGAACCGGATCAGCTTCGGCATCCAGACCTTCAACGACGAGGCGCTCAAGCGCCTGGGCCGCATCCACGACAGCAACGAGGCCGAGCGTGCGGTGAAACTGGCGCAGGACGCCGGCTACGACAACTTCAACATCGACCTGATGTACGCGCTGCCGCAGCAGACGCTGGCCCAGGCCGAGCATGACCTGGAGCGCGCCTTCGCGCTGCAGCCGACGCACATGTCGCACTACCAGCTCACGCTGGAACCGAACACGGTGTTCTTCGCGCGGCCGCCGCAGGGCATCCCCGACGAGGATTCGGCGTGGGACATCCAGGAGCACTGCCAGCAGATGCTGGCCGACGCCGGGTACGCGCAGTACGAGGTCAGTGCCTACGCCAGGGCCGGCCGGCAGAGCCAGCACAACCTCAATTACTGGCGCTTCGGCGACTACCTGGGCATCGGCGCCGGCGCGCACGGCAAGATCAGCAGCGGTGCCGAACAGCACGTGCTGCGCCGCTGGAAGCACAAGCACCCGCAGACCTTCATGGACACCGCCGGTACCGCGGCCTCGATCGGCGGTGACGATGTGATCAGTGCCGATCGCCTGCCGTTCGAGTACATGCTCAACCTGCTGCGCCTGCATGAAGGGTTCGGCCTGAAGGATTTCGAATCGCGCACCGGCCTGGACCGGGCGCAGATCGCCGCGCCGCTGGGCGTGGCCGTGGCCAACGGCTGGATGACCGTCAGCGGCGACCGCGCCACGCCGACTGAACTGGGCCGCCGCTTCACCAACGACGTGGTCGAGCTGTTCCTGCCCTGAAGGACGGCGCCTGCCTCAGGCGGTAGTGCCGGCCGCTGGCCGGCTCCCCGCCTATGCGCCGGCCGGCTCCCCGCATGCGCTGGTAGTGCCGGCCGCTGGCCGGCTCCCCGCGAAACCGTTAGATTCCGTGTTCTCAGGGGAGCTGGAAGAACATCGGATGTCTGCGCCCGCACCTTCGTCGTCCCAGCCCGACATGACCCGCTTCGCGGACGTGGCCGCACCGCCGCGCGTGCGCCGCCTGCTGGCCGCGCTGCACGGGCTGGCGGTGCAGACCCTTACCGCCCCGCTCAAGCTGACCATCGTGGAGCTCGAGCGCGAACTGTTCCGCGACGCCGAACGGGCGCGCAACAGCCAGATCCAGGCCGACATTTTTGCCCAGGCCCGCCAGCTGCACGAGGTCAACGCGCAGTTCGGCCCGCGCTTCCTGGACGCGCTGGCCGACAGCCTGGCCACGCTGCGCGGTCCGCGCCATACCCAGCGCATCGTGCCGACTGACGTCTCGGTCCCGGCGACCGCGCTGACCCTGGTCAACGACACCGACGTGGACCGCGACATCGTGCTGGGGGACATCATCCGCCGCGAAGCCCAACGTTCGGCCAGCGCCCTGCAGCTGCTTGGCCAGCGCTTCGGCGTGCTCGCCGCCGGACCCGCCTTCGATGCCGATGACCTGCCGTTCGGCCCGCAGGCGCTGTGCCGGATCGTGCGCGAGCTGGGCGAACAGTTCGCGCTGGGGCTGGAAACGCAGCTGGCGCTGTACCGCGTATTCGACCGGCAGCTGCTGGAGCGGCTCGGCGAACTGCTGGAGCGCGCCAACATCCTGCTCGCGCACGAGGGCGTGCTGCCCGGGCTGGTGTCCACCCCGTACCTGGCGCGCTCGGCGACCACGCGCCGGATCATCACCGGGCCCGAGCGCGGCCTGCCCGGCGCACGCGGAGGGGCCGCCGCGCGGCCGCTGACCGGCTGGAACGGCGGCGCGCCGCGCGCCGGCTGGGCGGCGATGACCCAGGAGGCCATGGCGATGACGGCGCCGGCTGCCGGCCCGGGCTGGAGCGCGCCCGGCGGTGACGCTGGCGCTGCACCTGCACCTGCACCTGCACCGTCGTCCGCCTCTGCACCGGCCAGCAACACCGCGCCTGCGCCGGCGGACCTCGGTGCCCCGGCGATGTCGGCCCTGCACCAGTTGCTCGGCGCCGCCCGCCAGGCGCATGCCGCCGGCACGGTGCCGGGCGGCGACGCGATGGCCGCGCAGGCCGTCGCGGCGACCAGCGAGCTGCCCGGGCAGTCCGGGCAGTCCGGGCAACCCACCGACAGTGCGTTTCTCGCCCCCGAATCCCCCGCCGCACTGGCCGTGCCCGCCGAAGCCGTGCACGCCACGCTGGCCAGGCTGCAGAGCCAGGCCGTCGCTCCGGGCGGGGCCCGCCGCAGCATGGCCGACCTGCACAACGCCCTGCTCGCCCAGGTCCGCGCCGACCATGGCGCGCACGCGGCCCTGACGGTCAAGGACAGCGACACCTTCGACCTGCTCGACATGTTGTACGGGCAGATCCAGCGCGAGGTCCGGCCCGAGGCCGTGGCCGCCGACCTGCTGACCCGTCTGCAGGTCCCCGTGGCCCGCGCGGCCCTGTCCGACCCGGCCTTCTTCGTGCGCGACCAGCACCCCGCGCGCGAACTGCTCAATGCGGTGGCCGAGGCCGGCGCCAACTGGCTGGGCGAGGAGGACGTGGATCCGCAGCTGGTGCAGAAGCTGGGGCATGCCGTGGATCAGGTGGTCAACGAATACGACGGCGACGTCGCCGTGTTCGACACCGCCAACGAAGAGATCCAGCAGCACTTCCGCGCCCTCGCCCACAAGGCCGAACTGGCCGAGCGCCGTCATGTCGAAGCGGCCCGCGGCAAGGAGCGGCTGGAAGCAGCCAAGCAGCAGGCCAGCGCCAGCATCGAGCAGCTCTGCACGCAGGCCGCGCCGCCCCGCTTCGTGCAGGCGCTGCTGAAACAGGCGTGGTCGGACGTACTTACGCTCACCCTGCTGCGCAACGGCGAGACCTCGCCGCAGTGGCAGCAGCGCCAGCAGGAAACCACCCGGATCGCCGAGGTCACCTGCCTGGCGCCGGGTGCGGCCGAACGCGACGAGGCGCTGGGCACCCAGGTCGAGTCCGCGTTGCTGCAGGTCGGCTACCACCAGGACGAAGCGGCCGCGATCGCGCGCCGGCTGTCCACGCCCGGCGGTGCGGACGACAGCAGCTCGCGTACCGAACTCACCGCCCGCCTGCGCGCACGCACACGCCTGGGCGAACAGGCCGAGGCCAGCGATCCACGCAGGGTCGCCCCACTGGCCCGCAGCACGGCCGAGGACGACTGCTATCGCCAGCTGCGCACGCTGCCGTTCGGCACCTGGTTCGAGTTCACCACCAACCAGCAGGGGGATGTCCGCCGTCAGCGGCTGTCCTGGTACAGCCTGATCACCGACAACGCCCTGTTCGTCAATCAGCGCGGACAGAAAGTCGGCGAACACTCCCTGGACGCACTGGCACGGCTGATGGCGCACGGCCAGGTGCGGATCGTCACTGAAGACAAGGGTCGGCTGATCGACCGCGCCTGGCAGGCCACGCTGCGTACGCTGCGTTCGCTGGCGGGCACCCCTGCGGAGAACGCCGAATGACCTCGCCCGATACCCGACGCGCACCCCGCCGCCAGGTGGCCGAGCTGGTGCCGGTGACCGACCGGATGGCCGAGGCCGTGATCGGTCGGCTGGGCAATGTCTCCGAAACCGGCATGCTGATGCTGGCCTCGGTGCCGATGCAGGACGACGCGCTTTACCAGCTGCAGTTCACCATCACCGGCCCGCAGGGGCAGCCCTTGCTGATCGATGTCGGCGTGCACCTGCTGTGGAGCGAGCAGACCCATGCACCCGGCCAGGCCTGGGTGGGCTTCCGCTTCCTGACCCTGGCGCGCGAATCGCGCGAGCAGCTGCGGCAGTGGATCGCCGAGGAAACTTCGGCAGTCTGAGCGCCGGTTCCGGCACAGCGCCGAAGGCCCGATTGCGGCAGAATCTAGGGCTGCATTCCGCACTGTCAGCGAGCCTCATGCCATGAACCAGCCAGACCTCGGCGCCCTGTATTCCCACCATGCCAGCGTGATGCGCCAACGCGCCGACGAAGCGCTGGCCCGTGGCGGCTTCGATCATCTGGTGATTCCCAGCGGCACCCAGCATTACCAGGCATTCGATGACCGCGATTACCCGTATGCGGTGAACCCGAACTTCAAGGCCTGGCTGCCGCTGACCAAGCTGCCCAACAGCTGGCTGGTGTACACCCCGGGCCAGCGGCCCACGCTGATCTTCTACCAGCCCTTCGATTACTGGCACGTGGTGCCGGATGCGCCGAACGGCTGGTGGGTCGAGCATGTCGACATCGAGATCATCCGCACCCCGGACGCTGCGCTGGCACTGCTGCCCAAGGATCCCGCCCGCTGCGCCATCCTCGGCGAACCGCAGAGCGCGCTGGCCGCGTTCGTGCCGAACAATCCGGCACCGGTCATCGACTACCTGGACTGGCAGCGCGGCTACAAGACCCCGTATGAAATCGCCTTGATGCGCGAAGCGCAGCGGCTGGGCGTACGCGGCCACCGCGCTGCCGAAGCCGCGTTCCGCGCCGGTGCCAGCGAATTCGAGATCCACATGGCGTACTGCCGCGCGGTCGGCCAGGATGCCAATGAACTGCCGTACGGCAACATCATCGGCCTCAATGAACATGCCGCCGTGCTGCACTACACCGACCTGGGCCGCAGCGCGCCGACCCCGCTGCGCAGTTTCCTGATCGACGCCGGCGCCAGCGCCCATGGCTATGCCAGCGACATCACCCGCACCTATGCCGCCAGCGGCCATGACGAATTCCAGGCGCTGATCGACGCGGTCGACGCGGCGCAGCAGCAGATGGGCGCGGGCGTGCGCGCCGGGGTGGACTACAAGCAGCTGCACATCGACGCGCACCTGTCGCTGATGGGCATCCTCAAGGACTTCGGCGTGCTCACCGTCTCGCCGGAGGCCGCGCTGGCCACCGGCGTGAGCGCGGCGTTCTTCCCGCACGGCCTCGGCCATCTGATCGGGCTGCAGGTGCACGACGTGGCCGGCTTTGCCGCCAGTGACCGCGGCGGCCGCATCGAGCGTCCGCAGGGCCACCCGTACCTGCGCATGACCCGCGCGCTGGAGCCAGGCATGGTGGTGACCATCGAGCCGGGCGTGTACTTCATCGACATGCTGCTGGACGAAGTGAAGCAGGCTGGCAACGGCGCCAGCATCAACTGGGACCGCGTGGACTTCTTCCGTCCGTATGGCGGCGTGCGCATCGAGGATGAAGTGCTGTGCACCGAAGGCGATGCCGACAACCTGACCCGGCCGGTGTTCGCGGCCGCCAGCTGAGGGGGAATGCGGGTGCCGGCCCACGGTCGGCACCACCCCGACAATCCCGACATCGCGGTAGTGCCGGCCGCTGGCCGGCTCCTCACGATGCCTGGATTCCATGAGGAGCCGGCCAGCGGCCGGCACTACCGGTGTGATGCGCCGCACGGCCACCGGTGCCTTCGTCACGCATCGCGCAGCCACCCATGGGGTTGCTCTACCCTGGGGCGGATCAGCGCTTCGCCATGTCTTCTTCGATCTCGTCGGCACTGCGTGCCAACGCCGCCGTCAGCACCTGATGGCCGTCCTCGGTGATCAGCACGTCGTCTTCGGTGCGGATGCCGATGCCACGCCAGCGCGCTTCCACGCTGCGGTCGTCCGGTGAGACATAGAGGCCCGGCTCGATGGTGAACACCATGCCGGGCTCCAGCATCCGCGAATCCCCGGCCAGCCGGTAATCGCCGACGTCGTGCACGTCCAGGCCGAGCCAGTGCCCGGTCTTGTGCCGGTAGAACCGCTGGTAATGCGCTTCGGCGATGTTCTCTTCCAGCGTGCCCTTGAGCAGGCCCAGCCGCAGCAGGCCCTCGGTCAGGGTCTCCACCGCAGCCAGGTGGCCAGCTTCATAGGCATTGCCCGGGCGGGCCTGGGCCAGCGCCGCCGCCTGCGCCGCACCGACCAGGTCATGCAGCGCGCGTTGCTCGGCGGTGAAGCGGCCGTTGACCGGGAAGGTACGGGTGATATCGCTGGCGTAGCCGCGGTACTCGGCACCGGCATCGATCAGGACCAGATCGCCATCGTGCGAGCGCGCATTGTTGTCGCGGTAATGCAGGATGCAGCCGTTGGCACCGGCACCGACGATGCTGCTGTAGGCCGCGCACGCATCATTCGCACGGAACACTCGTTCCAGATCGGCCTGCAGTTCGTACTCGTGGATGCCCGGCCGCGCCACGTGCATCGCGGCACGGTGGGCCTGCACGCTGATGTCGGCGGCGCGCTGCATCACCGCGATTTCCGCGGTCGATTTGAACAGCCGCTGCTCGTGCAGCAGGTGGCCCAGCTCGAGGAATTCATGCGGCGGCTGCGCGCCATGGCGCACCTGCGAGCGCACCCGGTTGACCCAGCCGATCAGCTTGAGATCGAACTCGGCATCGCGGCCGAAGTGGTAGTACACCCGCGAACGCCCTTCCAGCAGGCCGGGCAGGATGTCGTCCAGATCGTCGATCGGGTAGGCGTCGTCCATGCCGTACTGCGCCACCGCACCTTCCTGGCCGGCCCGCGCGCCATCCCAGGCTTCGCGGTCAGCGTCGCGCTCGCGGCAGAACAGGATCACCTCGCCATGGCGGCGGCCCGGAATCAGGACCAGCACGGCCTCCGGTTCCGGGAAGCCGCTCAGGTACCAGAAGTCCGAGTCCTGGCGGAACGGATAATGCGTATCCAGGCTGCGCACCCGCTCGGACGCGGCCGGCAGCACCAGGATCGCGTCATCGCCGGCCATTTCCATCAACTGCTGGCGACGACGCGTGTATTCGGCGGCGGAGATGCCGGTCAGCTGCCGGATATCCATCTCAGTTCAGGCGCTGCCGATGGCGCGCGGCCATGACGCAGTCACCGTGCAGCAGCAGCACCGCCACGCGGATGAACTCCTCGATCTCGGCCAGTGCGTCTTCGTCATCGTCGTTGCCGCTCTCGAAATCTTCGCTGGAGGCCTGGGCCAGCTTGGCCAGATCGGTCAGGGCCTCGTCGCCCTCTTCGGACAGCGCCGGGCGGTTCTGGCCCGAGCCGAGCCCGAAGCCCCCGAGGAACGCGCGCGCCCAGGTGAACAGCGCATCGGCCTGCGCCGCGGTGTCGCTGGCATCGCTCAGCAGCAGCTCGAACGCGAAATCGCGGTCTTCCAGCTGCGCCACGCTGGCATCGAGCAGCCGCGCCAGCGCGTCGCCTTCGGCCGGGGTCGGCAGGTTGTCATCGGCCAGCACGCGGGCCGGCCATTCACGCACCGGCGCACCGCCGGCGGACAGCCAGCCGCACAGGCCGCCGTGCAGTTCAGCGGCGCTGGCGCCCAGGCCCAGGGCCTGGCTGGCCTGGTTTACGTCGTCGACACTCGGGAGTTCGGTCATCTTGGGGCTACGGTTTGTGAGCGCTACAGTGTAGCAATCCACCCGTGTCCACCGGGTTGCGGTGGCCGCCACCGGGCCCCGCCCCGGTGCCCCGGGGCCGACCGTCCGCAGGTCCCGTCAATATTCGCTTGACCGCCCCGTCCGCCCTTGCCTATCGTGCCGGACATGGAACCCGCCGATGCCATCGCCCAACTGCAGGCCTTCGCCGCCCGGGTGGAGGCGTTGCTGGAGCGCAACCAGCGCCTGGCCGACGAGAACCGCAGCCTGCGCCACCAGCAGGAACAACTGGTCGCCGAACGCTCCCAGCTGCTGGCCAAGAACGAACAGGCCCGCTCCCGGGTCGAAGCGATGATCACCCGCCTCAAATCCCTGGAGCAGCACACATGAGCCAGACCGAACCGGTCAGTGTCCGCATCCTGGATCGTGAATACACGGTGGGCGTGGGCGCGGAGGAACGCGAGAGCCTGACCGCCGCCGCCCGGCTGCTGGACGCCAAGATGCGCGAGATCCGCGGCAGCAACCGGATGGCTGCGGTCGACCGTGTGGCGGTGCTGGCCGCGCTGAACCTGGCCCACGAACTGCAGCAGCTGCGCGATGAGCACGCCCGCCAGGCGATCGCCCTGCAGCAGACCCTGAGCGATCTGAACCGCCGCCTGGATCGCGCCTTCGACGGCGCAGGGTGATCCACGACGGGTTCCACGCGATGGCCGATTGCACAAGCACATCGCGTGGCCTTCATCGATCTGAATTGACGTGCAATCCGACCGACGAACGGACTGGTCGAATCGCACAAGAGGGCTATAATCCTCGTCGCGTTCTCTGCTGTGAACGACGGCGTGTGCAAACATTCGCCTTGTCCCTTAATTACGACCACGGGTGCGCGACGGCGCCGGGAGTGCAAGTCCGCCTTGTAGCGGGAAGCCCGATGGAACCCCAGCGTACCCACTTGAACCCCGGGTTCAAGGTCGTTTCGCATGCATCGTCACGGCGGAGAATGCAATATTCCAGCAAGAGCGGCGTTCCCTTGGGACGTCGCTCTTGTTTTATCCGCTTCCCCCGCACGCTCCGGACCCAGGCATGACCGACCCGCGCTCCGCACTGCGCCAGCAGCTGCGCCAACGCCGCCGTGATCTCCCCGCCGCCGTGCGCCTGGCCGCCGCCGAACAACTGGCTGATGGCCTGCTCTCCCTTCCTTTCGCGCCCACCCAGGGCCACGTCGCCGGCTACTGGGCGATGGATGGCGAAATCGCGCTGCACCGCTGGCAGATGCAGTTGCCCGCCGGGCTCACCTACTGCCTGCCGGTGCTGCATGAGAAAACGCTGCGCTTCGCGCCGTGGCGCCCGGGTCAGGCGCTGACCGCCAACCGCTTCGGCATCCCCGAACCCGACGTTGCGCTGGACGCCACGCTCGCGCCGGAACAGATGGCCTTGGTGGTGGCGCCGCTGGTCGGTTTCGACGCACAGGGCCGCCGGCTCGGCATGGGAGGCGGCTGGTATGATCGCAGCTTCGCATTCCGCCACCAGCGCCCGGCGCCGCCGTGGCTGGTCGGGGTCGGCTTCTCGGTCCAGCAGGTCGATGACCTGCCGGTACAACCGTGGGATGTCGCGGTGGATGCGATCTGCACCGACGTCTCCACCCTTGTCTGCGTACCGACCAACGGTCGGCACCGACAGTAATCAAAGACTCCGCATGACCGCACGCAAGCGCTACTGGCTGATGAAGTCCGAACCGGACGCCTTTTCCATCGATGATCTGCAGCGCGTAGGCCGGGAGCCCTGGAACGGCGTGCGCAACTACCAGGCGCGCAACTTCATGCGCGACGGCATGAAGGTTGGCGACGGGGTGATGTTCTACCACTCCAACACCAAGGTGCCGGGCATCGTCGGGCTGGCCACGGTGGCCAGCGAGGCCTACCCGGACGACACCCAGTTCGATCCCAAGTCCGATTACTACGATCCCAAGGCGACCCGCGAAGAACCGCGCTGGATGCTGGTGGACGTCGCCTTCGAGCGCAAACTGCGCCACACCATTTCGCTGGACGAGATCAAGCTGCACGCCGATGCGCTGGGCGAAGGGTTCCCGTTGACCGCGCGCGGCAACCGCCTCTCCATCCTCCCGGTGACCGCCGCGCAGTGGAAGCTGCTGCTGTCGCTGGAAAAGCACTGACCCCCTTTCCTCCAAGAGTTGCCCGCCATGTCCGAAGCCAAGCGCCTGGCCGCTGAAAAAGCCATTGAATACGTCGAAGACGGCATGATCGTCGGGGTCGGTACCGGCTCCACCGTCGCCTACTTCATCGACGCCCTCGCCAGGATCCAGCACCGCATCAAGGGCGCCGTGTCCAGCTCGGACCAGAGCACCGCACGCCTGAAGCAGCACGGCATCGAAGTGTTCGAGCTCAACCACACCGGCACCCTGTCGCTGTACGTGGATGGCGCCGACGAGTGCGACGGCAACAAGAACCTGATCAAGGGCGGCGGCGCCGCGCTGACCCGCGAGAAAATCATCGCCGAGGCCAGCGAGCGCTTCGTGTGCATCATCGACCCGAGCAAGCAGGTCAAGGTGCTGGGCAAATTCCCGCTGCCGGTGGAAGTGATCCCGATGGCGCGCAGCCTGGTCGCCCGCCGCATCCTGGACATGACCGGCGGCCAGCCGGCGTGGCGTGAGGGCGTGGTCACCGACAACGGCAACGTGATCCTGGACATCCACCATCTCGAGATCACCGATCCGGTGAAGCTGGAGCGCGAGCTCAACCAGCTGCCGGGCGTGGTCAGCGTCGGCCTGTTCGCACGCCGTCCGGCCGATGTGGTGATCGTGGGCGGTGAGCCGCCGATCGTGATCTGATTCCGTGGCCGTCGCCCCGCGACGGCCGCCCCAACGAGGCACTCCCATGTCCCTGCTGCGCCTGCTGCCCCTGCTCCTGCTGCTGACCCTCGCCGGCTGCGCCAGCACCAACGCCCGTCACTGGGTGGAACTGGACGGCAACCGTTACCACGTTGAACTGGCCACCAACGATGACACCCGCGCCCGCGGCCTGATGTTCCGCGACCAGATGCCCGAGGATCACGGCATGCTGTTCATCCACGAACGCGAAGAACTGCAGGCGTACTGGATGAAGAACACCAGGATCGCCCTGGACATCCTGTACTTCGACGCAGAGCGCCGCCTGGTCAGCCAGCAGCGCGATGTGCCGCCGTGCTCGGCCGGCGATCGTTGCCCGCCCTACCCCAGCAGCGAGCCGGCCCGGTACGTGCTGGAACTCAACGCCGGGCAGGCCGAGAAGATGGCGCTGAAAGACGGCACCGAACTGAAGTTCGGCCCCGGCATCGCCGACGACAAGTAAAACGGCCCCGATAAACGCGCCGCGCCCTTGAATCGCGGCGCGTTTGTCGCCAGTCTTGTCCCATGCAGGGGCAGATCACATTGCCGACGTGGGACTCACTGGCCGAGCTGGACGACGAGGCGCTGCCTCTGTTGCCGACCGCGCTGCTGATCGCCCGGGACGAATACCCGGACCTGGACCCTGCCGTCTACGACGCGGTCCTGCAGAGCCACGCCGACCACCTGCGCACCGAGATCGCCACGATTGACATGTGGCCGCTGAAAATTGCCGCGGTCAATCGCCACCTGTTCGACGAGCTGGGCTACAGCGGCGACCACGGCGAGTACTACGATCCGCGCAACAGCTATCTGAACCAGGTTTTCGAGCGTCGCCTGGGCAACCCGATCTCGCTGGCACTGGTGCAGATGGAAGTCTCGCGCCGGCTCGGCATTCCGTTGGACGGGGTGTCCTTCCCCGGCCATTTCCTGGTGCGCCTGCCGCTCAACGACGGCGTGCTGGTGATGGACCCGTTCAACGGGGGCCGCCCGCTGGGGGTGGAGGAACTACGCGAACGCGCACGCTCGCACCTGGGCGGTGAAGTACCTGACGACGACGTGCTGGCACAGATCCTCGACCCGGCCCCGGCGCGCGCGATCCTGATGCGGATGCTGCGCAACCTGCATGGCGTGTACGTCGAACGGGGGGAATGGGACCGCGCCGCGCGCAGTGCCGACCGCCTGCTGAAGCTGGCGCCCGAGCAGGACGACGCCCTGCGCGATCGCGGCATGGCCTACCTGCAGCTGGACTACGAGGCCGGCGCGCGCAGCGACCTGGGGCTGTACCTCAAGCGCAATGCCAAGGCCAGCGACGCCCAGTTCGTGCGCGAGAAGCTGGTCGGGCTGGGTGGTGCGGTGCCGCGCCTGCACTGAGGGCGCCGTGGTGCTCGCCGGGCGCTGATGCCCGGTCGTGCCTCAGTCCACTCAGTCGACTTCGACCATCTCGAAATCATCCTTGGTCACGCCGCAGTCCGGGCAGGTCCAGGTATCGGGAATGTCTTCCCAGCGCGTGCCGGGGGCGATGCCCTCTTCCGGCAGCCCGTCTTCTTCCCGGTACAGGAAGCCGCAGACAACGCACATCCAGGTGCGGAAGGTGGTGGCGGTAGCGTCGGTCATCGGATAATCACGGCGGGACAGGAGCTGACAGTGGTCATTGTCCCACTCCCGTTGCGCTACCGGTAGCCATTGATGAATCACGCTTCAGCCCCCACGCCGCCCCGCGGCGTCTACCTCATCACCCCCGACGAGCCCGATACCGCGCGGCTGCTGGCGCGCACCGCGCCGTTGCTGGCGGCGGGCGCGACCTGGCTGCAGTACCGCAACAAGACCGCCGACGCCGCCCTGCGCCGCGCCCAGGCGGCGGCACTGCAGGGTCTGTGCGCGCCGTACGCGGTGCCGTTGATCATCAATGACGACGTGGCGCTGGCCCAGGCCGTCGGTGCCGCCGGCGTGCACCTGGGCGAGGACGATGGCGATATCGCCAAGGCCCGCGCCCTGCTTGGCCCGGACGCCATCATCGGCGCGTCCTGCTATGACACGCTGGCACTGGCCGAGCGCGCGGTTGCCGCGGGCGCCAGCTACGTCGCCTTCGGGGCCTTCTTCCCCAGCACCAGCAAGGCCACCACCCGCCGGGCGCCGCCGGACCTGCTGCGGCAAAGCGCCGCACTGGGCGTGCCGCGGGTGGCGATCGGGGGGCTGAGCCCGGACAATGTGGGACTGCTCATCGCTGCCGGCGCCGATCTGGTCGCCGTCATCAGCAGCGTGTACGCCGCGCCCGACCCGGTCGCCACGCTGCACGCCTACCTTGCTTGCTTCCAGGAATCGACCGCATGAACCACGACCAGTCCCACGCCCTGTTCACCCGCGCCCAGAAGCTGCTCCCGGGCGGCGTCAACTCGCCGGTGCGCGCGTTCAAATCGGTCGGGGGCGAACCGTTCTTCGTGCAGCGCGCCGATGGCCCGTACCTGTATGACGTGGACGGCAACCGCTACATCGATTACGTCGGCTCCTGGGGCCCGATGATCGTCGGCCACAACCACACGGCCGTGCGCCAGGCGGTCAAGCAGGCGATCGGCAACGGCCTGTCGTTCGGCGCGCCCTGCGAAGCCGAAGTGACCATGGCCGAGACCCTGACCCGGCTGGTACCGTCCTGCGAGATGGTGCGCATGGTCAACTCCGGCACCGAGGCCACGCTGTCGGCGATCCGTCTGGCGCGCGGCGCCACCGGCCGCAGCCGCATCGTCAAATTCGAAGGCTGCTACCACGGCCACGGCGACTCGTTCCTGGTCAAGGCCGGCAGCGGCATGCTGACCCTGGGCGTGCCCACCTCGCCGGGCGTTCCCGCGGGCCTGAGCGAACTCACCCTGACGCTGCCGTACAACGATTTCGATGCGGCCACGGCGCTGTTCGCCGAACAGGGCGAGCACATCGCCGGCCTGATCATCGAACCGGTGGTCGGCAACGCCAACTGCATTCCGCCGCGCGAGGGCTACCTGCAGCACCTGCGCGCGCTGTGCACGCAGTACGGCACGGTGCTGATCTTCGATGAAGTGATGACCGGCTTCCGCGTGGCCCTCGGTGGTGCGCAGGCGCATTACGGCGTGACCCCGGACCTGACCACCTTCGGCAAGATCATCGGCGGCGGCATGCCGGTGGGCGCTTACGGCGGTCGCCGCGAGCTGATGTCGCAGATTTCCCCGGCGGGCCCGATCTATCAGGCCGGCACCCTGAGTGGCAATCCGGTGGCGATGGCGGCCGGCCTGGCGATGCTGGAGCTGGTGCAGGAACCGGGCTTCCATGATCGCCTGGGTGCCGCGGCGGCACGCCTGTGCACCGGGCTGGAAGCCGCCGCCGCCGAGGCCGGGGTTGCGGTGACCACGACCCAGGTCGGCGCGATGTTCGGCCTGTTCTTCACCGATCAGAAGGTGGAGACCTACGCCCAGGCGACCGCCTGCGACATCGCCGCGTTCAACACCTTCTTCCACGCGATGCTGGAGCGCGGCGTGTTCCTGGCGCCATCGGCCTATGAGGCCGGCTTCCTGTCCAGCGCCCACGACGACGCCATCATCGATGCGACGCTGGAAGCAGCCCGCGAAGCCTTCAAGGTCGTGAAAGGCTGACAAAAACGGGGACGGAGGTAATTAATAACCACCTCCGTCCCTGTTATTCAGCCGAACACGAAACGGCCCTTCATCATCGCGAAGTGGCCCGGGAACGAGCAGAAGAACGTGTAGTCGCCGCCCTTGGTCAGCTTGGCGGTGGAGAAGGTGACGCTGGTGGTCTGCCCACCGCCGATCACCGGCGTGTGCGCCAGCACGCGTGCATCGCCCTTGGGCAGGTAGCTGTCGGCCAACGTCGCGCGCATGCCGGCCATCGCCACCGGCTGGTAATCGGCCGTGCGGGTCAGCACCCAGTTGTGGCCCATCGCCGTCGCGGCGAGCTTGCCGGTGTGGCGCAGCGTCAGCTTCACCTGGGTGCAGTCCGCCGCAACCTTGAGTTCCTTCTGGCTGAAGCTCATCTGGTCGGTGCTGTCGAGGGCGATCGCGCAGACACGCGCATGGGCGGCCGGGGCCAGCATCAGGCCGGCGAGCAACACGGGGGCAAGCAGTTTCAAGGCGATCTCCATCGAACAGTCCCCGCGATTCTAGTGACCGCCCGTGCAGGCGACGTGCGACGCGATGTCGCAGCGCAGCCCCCGGCTGGGGTACGGTCATCCCTGGACCTGGACGAGACTCCCCCGATGCCCCCTGCGATCGAGTGCCTGCTGCTGGATTTCGATGGCGTGCTGGTGCGCTATGCACGGCATCTGCGGGTGCGCCATCTCGCCGCGGGCATCGGCTGCAGTGCGGCGCAGGTGCAGGCGGCGCTGTTCGACAGTGGACTGGAGCGCGCGTACGACAGCGGCATGGCGACGGACGCGTACCTTCAGCAACTGGGTGAAGCGCTGCAGACCACGATCAGCATCGCGCAATGGCAGGCGGCGCGCATCGCGGCGTGCGCACCAGAAGCAGGGGTCATCGAACGCGTGGCACGGATCGCCCGGTCGTTGCCGATCGCGATCCTGACCAACAACGGCGAATTGATGGCACGGACGATTCCGCTGCTGCTGCCGACCCTGGCCGATGCCCTGCACGGCCGCATCCTGTGCAGCGGTGCACTGGGCGGGCGCAAGCCGGACCCGGCGATATTCACCCGGGCAGTGGAACGGCTGGGCGCGTGTGCCGAGCGCACGCTGTTCGTCGATGACCTGTTCGTCAACGTGCGTGGTGCGCGGCAGGCAGGCCTGCAGGCCGAGACCGCGACGGACAGCCGCGCGTTCGGCAAGGTCATGAAACGGTACACCCTGCCGTAGAGCCGACCGTTGGTCGGCTGCGTTCGCCCCAGAACGACAGCAGCCGACCAACGGTCGGCTCTACCGCCATTGGCTAGCGCGACGCGATGAACGAGGCGACCGCTGCGCGAAGCCGCTTCAGGCCTTCGGCGATTTCTTCATCGGTGATGTTCAGCGACGGCACGAAGCGCAGCACGTCCGGGCCGGCCTGCAGGGTCAGCAGGCCGTGGTCTGCGGCGTGGTCGAGGATGGGCCCGGCCTGGCCGGCGAAGTCCTTGTCCAGCACCGCGCCCAGCATCAGGCCGCGGCCGCGGACCTGGCTGAACACCTTGAACTCATCGTTGATCCTGCCCAGGCCCTCGCGCAGCGCCTGCGACTGGCGGCTGACGTTGTGCGCGATCTCGGGTGAGGACAGCTTGCGCAGCGCCACGCGGGCCACCGCAGCCGCCAACGGGTTGCCGCCGAAGGTGGTGCCGTGCGCACCGAACTGCATCACCTCGGCGACCTTCGGGCCGGCCAGCATCGCACCGATCGGGAAGCCGCCGCCCAGCGCCTTGGCCAGGGTGACGATGTCGGGGGTGATGTTGTCCTGCCAGTGCGCGAACAGGGTGCCGGTGCGGCCCATGCCGACCTGGATCTCATCGAGCACCACCAGGGCATTGTGCTGGTCGCACAGCTCGCGCACGCGCTTCAGGAAGCCCGGCTTGGCCGGCATCACGCCGCCCTCGCCCTGGATCGGCTCGAGCATCACCGCGGCGACATCGCCGGCCGCCATCGCGGTTTCCAGCTGCACCTCATCGTTGAAATCGACATAGCGGAAGCCACCGGGCAGCGGCTCGTAGCCTTCCTGGTACTTCGGCTGGGCGGTGGCGGTGACCGCGGCCAGGGTGCGCCCGTGGAAGCTGCCGCGGAAGGTCACGATCACGCGCTGGTGCGCCGGGCGGCCCAGCGAAGAGGCCCACTTGCGGACCAGCTTGATCGCCACTTCGTTCGCTTCGGCGCCGGAATTGCACAGGAACACGCGCTCGGCGAAGCGCGAGGCGGTGACCAGCTCTTCGGCCAGGCGCAGCGGCGGCTCGCTGTAGAACACGTTGCTGGTGTGCCACAGCTTGCCGGCCTGCTCGATCAGCGCCGCGGTCAGGTCCGGATCGTGGTGGCCCAGGCCGCACACGGCGATGCCGGCGGCCAGATCGATGAACTCGCGGCCCTGGGTGTCCCAGACGCGCGCGCCCTGGCCGCGCTCGAGCACCACCTGGCGCGGTTTGTAGACCGGCAGGTAGTAATGCGACAGGGACAACAGCGGATCGGTGGCAGCGGCGGTCATGGCGGTCAGGGGCTCGGGAAATATCCCATTCTCGCGCTTTGGGCCAGTGGGGCACAATGCGGGCCATGCAACCGTTCACCGCCCCCCAGCTCAACCCCGCCACCGAGTCCGGCTGGCGCCGCCAGTGGTTCGACATCATCTACCGCCACGACACCCGGCCCTCGCGCAATTTCGACCTGCTGCTGGTCTACGCGATCATCGCCAGCGTGGTGGTGGTCATGTTCGACAGCGTGCAGCGCTTCCACGCGGCCCATGCCGACTGGCTGTACGTGCTCGAGTGGGGCTTCACGCTGCTGTTCACCGCCGAATACCTGCTGCGGCTGGTGGTGGTCAAACGCCCGCTTCGCTACGCATTCAGCATCTGGGGCATCATCGATCTGGCCTCGATCCTGCCGACCTACCTGTCGCTGTTCATCCCCGGCGCGCAGAGCCTGCTGGTGGTGCGCGCGCTGCGCATCCTGCGGGTGTTCCGGATCCTCAAGCTGACCCGCTACATCGAAGAGAGCGGCGTGCTGATGGAGTCGCTGTGGCGCAGCCGCCGCAAGGTGCTGCTGTTCCTGTTCACGGTGATCACCATCACCATCATCGCCGGCACCATGATGTACGTGATCGAAGGCCCCAACCACGGCTTCACCAGCATCCCCAGCAGCATGTACTGGGCGGTGGTGACCATGGCCACGGTGGGCTTCGGCGACATCGTGCCGCAGACCGTGCTCGGCCGCTTCGTCACCTCGGTGCTGATTCTGATCGGCTACAGCATCATCGCGGTGCCGACCGGCATCTACACCGCCGAACTGGCCAATACGATGCGCGATGCCGAGCATGCCGCGCGCCGGGATGCACGCGGCTGCCCGCACTGTGGCCTGGAAGGCCACGAACCGGATGCCGTGCATTGCCGCCACTGCGGCGACAAACTGCCGCCGGTGTTCAACGTCTGACCAGCGCGCGGCGGGCCGCCAGGCAGCCCGCCGCGTGACCGCTCAGCGTGCGCCGCTGGTCTGGGCCAGGCGGTTGCTCATGTCGACCAGGTCGTTGTAGCTGGCCAGCAGCGCTTCGGCCGAGCCCTGCGGGTTGCTGATCCGCCCACCGCTCTCCATCAGCATCTGCTCGCTGCGGGTGTACGGCTTCCTGGATTCCACGCGCTCGATGCGGCGACCGGCATCGCGGGCCAGCGCATCGGCCGCACGCTCCACGTGCCCCCACATCGCATCGCCCTTGCCGACCTTGTCATCCTGCGCCTGCTGCAACAGGGCCTGGAACGCGGCGAGCTGGGTGCGCGCGACCGCCAGATCCGGGGTCTCGCTGTTGAGCAACTGGGTCAGCTGCTTGCCATCGCCGAGGATCCTGATCTGGTAGTACGCCAGCGAGCGGCCTTCGGAGGCTTCAATCTCCTTCAGCTGTTCCGCGCGACGTTCGTCTTCGCGCTTTTCCAGCGCGGCATCCAGTGCGGTGCCTGCGTCGAAGAAGGCCATATAGGCTTTCATCAGCGGCGCATGCTGGCTGCGCATCCCGGCATGATCGTCGCGCAGGTAGTCCTCGCGGCTGTAATAACGGTCGGCCTGCTCGATCAACGCATACAGGTCGACGAAGGTCTTCTGGTAGTTGCGGGCCGCCGGATCCAGTGCCGGCTCGGCCGGCGTCATCGCGAGCGCAGCGACCATCGGCGCATTGCACGCCTCCACACGATGCGACAGCACCGTGCCCGGCCCACGCACCTTCTTCTCGTTGCCGGTCGGGCCGGCTTCCGGATCCTGCATCCAGCCGATGTATTGCTGGAAGCCTTCGTGGATCGGCTGTTCGACGGCGTTGAAGCAGGCGATGTAGGCATTCACCTTTTCCACGCCCTGGGTATCGGCGACGCTGCCCGGGCCCTTGCTGCAGGCGCCGAGCAGGCTGATCAAGGCGATGGCGGCGGCAAGCGGCGCGGTCCGTGTGCGAAATGACATGCGAGTGTCCATACAAAAAGGGGCACGCACCATACCAGTCCGGGGTGTGCAGCAGTTGTCATCACACGGGCAGCGCGGGCCAGGCGCGCGTCAATCCAGGAACAGATCCGGCAGCAGCGGCTGCGATGGATCGACGGCATAGCCGCTCAGATCGGTGATGCCCGCCTGCGCCAGCACCTCGTCATCGAGCAGGAACTGGCCACTGAAACCGGCGGCCTCCCGGGTCAGCACCGCGTGCGCGGCATCGGCCAGGATCTGCGGCGTGCGGCAGCCGGCGGGATCGACGCCGGGAATCATGTTGATCGCGTCGGTAGCGATGATGGTGCGCGGCCACAGCGCATTGACCGCTACGCCCTGCGGGCCGAACTCGGCGGCCAGCCCGAGGGTGACGAAGCTCATGCCCATCTTCGCCAGCGTGTAGCCGGTGTGCGGGCCCCACCACTTCGGGTCCAGGCTGGGCGGCGGCGCGAGGGTCAGGATGTGCGGGTTGGGCGCCTGCAGCAGGTGCGGCAGGCACGCTTGCGCGCACAGGAAGCTGCCGCGCGCGTTGACCTGCTGCATCAGGTCGAAGCGTTTCATCGGCGTATCCAGCGTGCCGCGCAGCCAGATCGCACTGGCGTTGTTGACCAGGATGTCGATGCCGCCAAACGTATCTACCGTGGCGGCCACCGCCGCACGCACCTGGTCCTCTTCGCGGATATCGCACTTCAGCGCCAGCCCCTGCCCGCCCGCGGCAGTCACCGCCTCTGCAGCGCTGTGGATGGTGCCCGGCAGCTTGGGATTGGGCACCGAGGACTTGGCCGCGATCGCGACGTTGGCGCCGTCGCGCGCCGCACGCAGCGCGATGGCCAGGCCGATCCCGCGCGAGCCGCCGGTGATGAACAGGGTTTTGCCTTGCAGACTGGCCATGTGCGGGTTCCTTCAGTGCGATTGCAATGGACCCGCATTATGCCGCCCCGGCGCACACGCCGGATTCATGCGCGGCGTCGATACTGGGCGTCCACGTTCTGCATGGAATGAGCGACATGACGGCGATCCGCCTTCCCCTGACTGTGCTTGCGCTGGTGCTCGGCGTTGCCGCCTGCCAGCCGGCGGGCGCTCCGACAAGCGCCGAGGCGCAGGCGGCCGCCACCATTCCCGGCACCGCGGGTGGCGCGTCCCCCTTCAGCGAAGCGGCGATCTGGGACGGCGAGGTCGATGCCTGCCGCGGCCAGGCACCGGTCGCCGATGATTGCCTGGCCCGCGCGATGCAGGCCGCCAAGGCCAGCCCGCAGGCGATCGCCGCCGCCCATCAGCTCGGCGCGCAGGGCAATCCCGGCTATGTGAGCGCATGGCGCGAACAGGACGGCGTGGGCATCGCCACCATCGAGTACCCGTTCCGCGCCAATACCAATGAAGGCACGCTGCTGGTCGACAGCGCCGGTCACACGGTGGATGTGGATGCGGACGTGCTGCCGGAAATGTCGCGCGCCGATGCCACGGTCAAGCCGTTCCTGGATGCGCACCCGGAGGCCACGCCCTTCGCACCGGCCGAGGCCAGCGGCAGTGAAGCGCAGCCCGACGGGGGCGTGCGCCTGATCTACGGCACGCCGATGCGTACCTGTCACGCCTGCGCGGATGTCGGGAGGCTGCGGGTCGCCTACGATTTCGATGCGCAACGCCGGTTCGCCGGCAAGCAGATTCTCGATCTACGCTGACTACCATCGCCTGGTCCCGGTCAGCCGGGCGCGCGCCCGGTCATTGCGGCGCGTGCGTGCTGCGCGCGCTCAGGGCTTCGGCCCCTGCCCTTCGTTGTCTTCCCAGTGCAGGATCCTGCGGGTGACGAAACGGTAGACCGGCTTGCCGGTGCGGAACCACAGATCGCGCACCCACGAGGTGCGCTTGAGCAGCCGCTTCTCCACCGGCGTCAGGTACTGCCGGCAGTACATGCGCTTGTGCTTGAGCAGATGGCGCAGGTCTTCGCGGGCCAGCAAGCGCATCCAGCGCGAGCGCGGGTTGCCGATCACCGCCAGCTGGAAATCGATCAGCGCCGGCGAACCATCGTCGCGTACCAGCCAGTTGGCTTCCTTGGCCAGATCGTTGTGCGCGATGCCATGGCGATGCACCTGCTGCAGCAATCGGCGGGCGGCACGGAAGTACGCCAGGTCGCCCTGCGGCGGACGCTGGTACATGGCATCACCGGCCATGAAGCTGCGGTCCAGCCAGCGCCCGTTCCAGGCCAGCAGGCGCGGGGTGTCGGGCATGCCATCCAGATGCGCCAGCGCGCGTGCCTCGCGCCGGGCCAGCCACCATGCCGGCAGCCGCAGCCACCACGGGGTCGCCTCCAGATCACGGCGCACGAAGCGCTGGCCGTCCTGCTCCATCAGCAGGATGCGGCCGAAGCTGTCGGCTTTGAGGGCGGTAGGGGCGGCGTCGGCGGGGCGTGTCATGCCGCCATTCTAGGCGGGTGATCGCGTTCATTCACTGCAGATGCCGCATATTCGCCGCCTCCGGCCGGCAGTCAGTCACTTTGCCCCCTCTATAATCCCCCTATGGACTCGTCATGGATCGATGCCACGCTTGCGTGGATCTCAGCTCACCCCGTGCTTGCCGGTGCGGTCATCTTCCTCATCGCGTTCTGCGATGCGGTCATCGTGCTGGGCGCGATCGTGCCCGCGTTGCCGCTGCTGTTCGCGGTCGGTGTGTTCATTGGCCTGGGCCAGATCTCCGGACCGTATGCGGTCGCCTGCGCAGCCCTCGGCGCGTTTGCCGGCGATGGCATCAGCTACTGGATCGGGCGGCGCTGGGGCGATCGCCTGCGGGGGTTCTGGCCCTTCAGCAAATACCCGCAGCTGCTCGACCGTGGCGAGACGATGTTCCGCCGCAATGCGTTCAAGAGCATCCTGGTGGCGCGCTATGTCGGCGCGATCCGTCCGTTCGTGCCCGCCATCGCCGGCATGATGAAGATGCCGCTGTCGCGCTACATCCAGGCCAGCGGCATCGCCAGCCTGTCCTGGGCGGTGCTGTTCCTCGCGCCCGGCTGGGTGCTCGGCGAGGCCTATGACGCAGTGGCTGCGGTCGCCGGCCGGCTGGTGATGGTGCTGGCCCTGCTCGGCGTGATCATGGGCCTGGTCTGGGCGATCGTGCTGTATGGCTACCGCTGGTCGGCCTCGCGCATGGACAGCTGGCTCGCCAGCCTGCTGGCCTGGTCGCAGCGGCACCCGACGCTGGGCCGCTATTCGGTGGCGGTGTTCGATCCGCAGCGGCGGGAGTCGGTGCCGTTGGCGATGCTGGCGGTGATGCTGCTGCTGCTCGGCTGGGGCTGGTTCGCGCTGTTGATGGCCGTGGTCGCCCACGGCGAACCGCTGATGGTCGATCTGGCCGTGCACCACGCGATGCTGGCGCTGCGCAATCCGCTGGCCGATTACCCGATGGCCGCGCTGGCCTCGTTGGGCGCCTGGCAGGTCCTGCTGCCGGCCACCGCCGCCGGCATGGGCTACCTGGTCTGGCGCCGGCGCTGGATGGCGGCGGCCCACTGGCTGGCCGCGCTCGCCTTCGGCCTTGCACTGTGCAAGCTGCTCGGCGCGACGGTGGACGTGGTCCGCCCGCCGGATGCGAGCAGCGGTTTCGGCTTCCCGTCGGTCTCGGTGACGATGGCCACGATCACCTTCGGCTTCTTCGCCGTGCTGATCGCGCGCGAGCTGCCGGGCCGCACGCGCGTCTGGCCTTACCTGCTCTCGGGCATCATCGTCAGCCTGATCGGCTTCGCGCGCATCTACCTCGGCGCGCATTGGCTGAGCGATGTGATCGGCGGCATGCTGTTCGGCCTGTTCTGGCTGCTGGTGCTGGGCATCGCCTACCGTCGCCGCTTCAACCGCTCGTTCTGGGTCAAGCCGGTGGCGTGGCTGTTCTACGGCACCTTCGCCATCGCCGCGCTCTGGTATGCCCCGCGCAACATCCCGGTCAAGCTGGCGCGTTTCGAACCGGCCCAGCCGACCCCGGCGCCGCTGGATGCCCAGGCCTGGTGGACCACCGAATGGCAGCACCTGCCCTCGCGCCGCAATGAGTTCGATGACGATCAGCGCTGGCCGCTGGATGTGCAGGTGGCCGGTCCGCTGGCCCCGCTGCAGCGTCGACTGGAAAGCCAGGGCTGGCGCGTGCAGCCGCAGGCCGGTTGGGAGCAGGCGCTGTTGATGCTCGACACGTCCGGCGACAAGGACACCGTGCCGGTGCTGCCGGCCACCTTGGACACGCAGGTCGAGTCGCTGCTGATGCTGCGCGCGGGCAATGCGCCCAACGAGATCTTCGCGCTGCGCCTGTGGCCGGCACCCGCACGCCTGGCGGCACCGGACAACGAACCGCTGTGGCTGGGCAGTGCGCAGACGCTGCACTACCAGCAGCACTTCAAGCTGATCGGGATGTGGCGGCCGATGCGTGGCATCGACCCGTCGCTCAATGCGGTCCGCCAGGCCCTGGAGGGCCTGCCGCAGCAGGTCGATACCCATCCGGACACGGAGATGCCGGTACTGCGCGTGCGCATGCCCCCGGCGGAATGAGGCGGCGGCGGGGCGTCCCCGGCCGATCGTGCAGCGGGGCCACGCCCCGCGTTACGGCATCCAGTCCAGCAGCGCCTGCAGGCGCTGGTGCGGATCATCGCGCTGCAGCAGCTGCAGGCGCTGTGCATCCTGGAGCGGCAGCAGTTCGGCCAGGCGCCAGCCGACCCAGCTGGCCTGCTCCATCTGCGCCGGGCTGACCGGGGCGAACGCGGCGCCCGCCTGCTCGATGATGTGCTCGAGCACCGTCGCCATCAGCGCGTGCTCGGGCTGCAGCTCGTCGTCGCTGTCGGGCGCGCACCAGGTCACCTCGGCGATGATCAGTCCGTTGTCGCGCACCCGGCTCCGTTCGACATGGAAGCGGCGCTGGCCGCGCAGGCGCAGCACCAGCACGCCATCGGCACCGACGTCGAAATCCTCGATCCGCGCCTCGACCCCGTATGCGGCGGGCAAGGCCGGCGCGCCGACCTCCTCGCCGTCCAGGATCAGGCAGACACCGAACGCGGTGCCCGCCCGGCTGCATTCGCGCAGCATGTCCAGATAGCGGCGCTCGAACACCCGCAGGCCCAGCGCCGCACCGGGCAGCAGCACGGTATGCAGCGGGAACAGGGGCAGCGAAGCGGTCTCGGTCATGGCCAGCGGCACTCAGGGCTGCTGAAGCTGCGCCAGGAAACGACGCGGGGCGCCGTCGAACCCGCCGTTGGACATGAACACCACATGGTCGCCCGGCGCGGCGATCGCGCCCAGCTGGGCCAGCAGCGCATCGGTGTCGGCTACCGCATGTGCCTCACCCCGCACGGCGGCGATCACGGCGGCGGCATCCCAGGCCAGCTCGGGGCGATGCAGGAACACCACCGCGTCGGCACCGTCCAGCGACGGCGCCAGGGCCTGCGCGTGTGCGCCCAGCCGCATCGAATTGCTGCGCGGCTCCATCGCCACCACGATGCGGGCATCACCGACCTTGGCCCGCAGGCCGTCCAGCGTGGTGCTGATCGCGGTCGGGTGGTGCGCGAAATCGTCGTAGACGGTGATGTCGCGCGCCTGGCCGATCACTTCCAGCCGGCGCTTGACGCTGCGGAACGCGGCCAGCGCCGGGATCACCGTGGCCAGCTCGACGCCCACTGCATGCGCGGCAGCCAGCGCGGCCAGGCCGTTGAGGACATTGTGGCGGCCGAGCAGCGACCAGCGCACTTCACCGACCCGTGCGCCGCGATGGTGCACGACGAACGCGCTGCCATCGGCTTCGACCAGTTCGGCGTGCCATTCCAGCGACGGATCGAAGCCGAAGCGCTCCACCGGGGTCCAGCAGCCCATCGCCAGCACCTCGGCGAGATAGGCATCTTCGCCATTGACGATCAGGCGCCCGCGCGCGGGCACGGTACGGATCAGGTGGTGGAACTGGCGCTGGATCGCGGCCACGTCCGGGAAGATGTCGGCGTGGTCGTATTCGAGATTGTTGAGGATCGCCACCAGCGGCCGGTAGTGCACGAACTTGCTGCGCTTGTCGAAGAACGCGGTGTCGTACTCGTCGGCCTCGACCACGAACTCGCGGCCGCTGCCCACGCGCGCGGACACGCCGAAATCCTCGGCCACGCCGCCGATCAGAAAGCCCGGTTCACGCCCGGCGCTGTGCAGCAGCCAGGTCAGGATGGTGGTGGTGGTGGTCTTGCCGTGGGTGCCGGCCACGGCCAGCGTGTCGCGGCCCGGCAGCACCTGCTCGGACAGCCACTGGGCGCCCGAGATGTAGCGCTGCCCGGCGTCCAGCACCGCTTCCACGGCGGGATTGCCACGCGACAGGGCATTGCCGATCACCACCTCGTCGCAGTCGGGCGCCACGCTGTCGGCGCGGTAGCCGGGATCCAGCGCGATGCCCAGGCGTTCGAGCTGGGTGGACATCGGCGGATAGATCGCCTGGTCGCTGCCGCGGACCGTATGGCCCTTCTCGCGTGCCAGGGCGGCGACGCCGCCCATGAAAGTGCCTGCAATGCCAAGAATATGAATCGTGCTCATGCGTACGATTGTCGCCGATCACCAGCGTCGATGGAGATCGCCGTCAGACAACTCCTAGTCGACTATCAGAAAAGTTCAGCAGGGTGTCGGGGAATTCCCGATAGCGCCGTACTGTGAAGACGGACACAATTTGCGTGGCCAGCCGTAGTACCCCATTGGTCCTACTCCCCAAGAGGCCATCCCCAGGGGGGCTCATGCTGCGGGGCTCTGAGCAAGCCCGCTCGCTGGCACCTTCAAACCCACGCGCCTGGTCCCTTCGGGGGCCGGGCGCGTGGGTTTTATCGATCCTGCACACGCGGCGCGGGTGCGGTGCCGCCGCAGCGGCACCGACCGGCTCAGGCCTGGATCGCGGCGCGGATGCGCGCTTCCACATCGTTCAGTTCGCCCACGCCATCCACGCGTGCGAGCGTGCCGCGGCCGGCATAGAAATCCACCACCGGCGCGGTCTGGTCGTTGTAGACCTGCAGGCGCTGGCGCACGGATTCGGGGTTGTCATCGGCGCGGCCCTGTTCGGCGGCGCGGCCGGCGATGCGCTCGACCAGCAGTTCGGTCGGCACGTCCAGCTGCACGACGGCATCCAGCGGCTGGCCGATCTTGGCCAGCAGGGCGTCGAGCGCGTTGGCCTGGGCCACGTTGCGCGGGTAACCGTCGAGGATGAAGCCCTTGGCCACGTCGTCCTGGCCCAGGCGCGACTCGAGCATGCCCAGCAGGATGTCATCGGACACCAGGTTGCCGGCATCCATCACGGCCTTGGCCTGCTTGCCCAGCTCGGTGCCGGCGGCCACTTCGGCACGCAGCAGGTCGCCGGTGGAAATGTGCGCAATCGACAGGTGTTCCTTCAGGCGCGTCGCCTGTGTCCCCTTGCCCGAACCGGGCGGTCCCAACAGAACCAATCGCATCAACCTGACTCCAACTTGGTAAGAAAATGGAAGGGCGCGCGCCCCGGGATTGTCCACAATCACGCTGCACCGCAATACGCGCACTTTACCCCATACCGGTAATGTCTCTGCAATGTCCTTCCCCCAGACCAAGGTCGCACCATGCCCAACGGTACCCTGCTCTACGCCCAGTCAGGCGGCGTCACCGCCGTCATCAATGCCACCGCCTCGGCGGTCATCAGCACGGCCAGGGCCAAAGGAATCAAGGTCTTGGCCGCGCGCAACGGCATCCTCGGTGCGCTCCGCGAAGACCTGATCGACACCTCCCGGGAGACCGCCGCCGCCATCGCCGCGCTCGCCCACACCCCGGGCGGTGCGTTCGGCTCATGCCGCTACAAGCTCAAATCGCTGGAGGCCGACCGCGGCAAGTACGAGCGCCTGCTCGAGGTTCTGCGCGCCCATGACGTGCGCTGGTTCCTCTACAACGGCGGCAACGATTCAGCCGATACCGCCTGGAAGGTCTCCCAGCTGGCCAAGGCCTTCGACTACGACCTGACCTGCATCGGCGTGCCCAAGACGATCGACAACGATCTGGCCGTGACCGACACCTGCCCCGGCTTCGGCTCGGCGGCCAAATACACCGCCGTCTCCGTGCGCGAAGCCGCGCTGGACGTGGCCGCGATGGCCGAGACCTCGACCAAGGTGTTCGTCTACGAGGCGATGGGCCGCCACGCCGGCTGGCTCGCCGCCGCCGCGGGCCTGGCCGGCCAGGACGCCGACGACGCCCCGCACATCATCCTGCTGCCCGAGCGCGCCTATGACGAGGCCGCGTTCCTGGCCAAGGTGAAACAGGTGGTCGAGCGCGTGGGCTACTGCGTGGTGGTGGCTTCCGAAGGCATCCAGACCGCCGATGGACGCTTCGTCGCCGATGCGGGCGGCGGCACCGATTCGTTCGGGCATACCCAGCTGGGCGGCGTCGCTTCGCAGCTGGCGGCGCGGGTCAAGGATGCGCTGGGCTACAAGGTGCATTGGACCCTGCCCGACTACCTGCAGCGTTCGGCGCGCCACATCGCCTCGAAGACCGACTGGGAACAGGCGCAGGCGGTCGGCAAGACCGCGGTGCAGTTCGCGCTGAAGGGCCAGAACGCGGTGATGCCGGTGATCGTGCGCACCAGCGATAAACCGTATCGCTGGAAGATCGAGGCCGCGCCGCTGCACAAGGTGGCCAATCACGAGAAGAAGATGCCGGCCGGCTTCATCCGGCGCGACGGCTTCGGCATCACCGACAGGGCCCGCGCCTATCTGGCCCCGCTGATCAAGGGAGAAGCCCCGTTACCGTACGGGCCCGATGGACTGCCGAAGTACGTGACGCTGAAGAACGTGGCAGTCAAGAAGAAGCTGCCTGCTTTCGAGGCATGAACGACCCCGGTAGTGTCGGCCGCTGGCCGGCATCGCGGTGTGCGGAAGAGGCCTGGGAGCCGGCCAGCGGCCGGTCTCACCGGGCATCTGACGGTCCGCGTGGAGCCGGCCAGCGGCCGGCACTACCGGGGTGTGGTCAATTCAGTTGCAGGCCTTGCCTTCGACCTTCATCTGCGCGGCGAACATCGGCACCTGGGCGATCTTGCCGGCCGCGGCCTGCTTCTTGGCATCTTCCAGGTAGATGCGCGACTGGCCCTGGCCATCCAGCTCGGGCTTGGTGGTGACCGGCATGCGCCACACACGGACGACGGCCTGCTGCGCCGGGCACGACGCATTCGGCACGCGGATCACGTCATTGAGTTTCCAGCCCTTGGCTGCGCTGGGCTGCGCCTTGTCGTAGTCGACGAAACGGGCACGCGGCTGGCACTGCTCGCTGGTGCGCACCAGGGCGAATGTGTACGGCTGGGCCGCTTCACCGGTGAACACGCCTTCCAGCCGCGCGCAGGCTTCGGGAATCTGGCGCAGGGTGTGGGCCGCGCCCACCGCCTGCGGGGTGCCCGCGGCGCGCTGCAGTTCGGGGGTCTCGGCGGCGAAGGAGGACACGGCGGGCAACAGGGCCAGCCACAACAGATGACGGGGGGACATGGCAGGACTCCAACGGCTGGGGATGGGCCGAGGCTGCCAGTGGGTGGCTGAACGGCGTGGCAAAGGCGGCTCTTCGTCCGGATCGGATCTGCGTGGTTGCCGGCCAGCGGCCGGCACTACCCATGTCACTGACAGTTCGGCCTCGCGCATGCGGTTTGTAATCCTTGCTGGCATGCATCGAGGATTTGCCCGCATACTCGGGTCACCAGGGATTGCTGAACACCGCCACACGCTTGAAGACCGGGCACGGTCTGAACGGGTTGGTTCATGGTTGCAGCCCGTTGTGCCCCCGCGTGGAGAAGTTCATCCGTTCACTGGATGTCATTCCATCACCCGGGAGGGGACATGCTGGAACGTTACGGGCTTTCTCTGGCGCTGTTCTGCGCCATTCTCGCGATTCTCTACGGCATCGTGTCGGCACGCTGGATCCTCCGGCAACCGGCCGGCAATGCCCGCATGCAGGAAATCGCCGCCGCCATCCAGGAAGGCGCGCGCGCCTATCTCAACCGTCAATACCTGACCATCGCCATCGCCGGTGCCGTGCTGTTCGTGCTGGTCGGTTTCTTCCTCAGCTGGTACACCGCGATCGGCTTCGCGATCGGGGCCGTGCTCTCCGGCGCGGCCGGCTACATCGGCATGAACGTGTCCGTGCGTGCCAACGTGCGCACGGCCGAGGCCGCCCGCAACGGCCTGAGCGCGGCCATGGACGTCGCCTTCCGCGGCGGTGCGATCACCGGCATGCTGGTGGTCGGCCTCGGCCTGCTGGGCGTGGCCGGGTATTACGCGCTGCTGCTGAAGCTGGGCCTGGATGTCGCGCAGACGCTGCATGCGCTGGTCGGGCTGGCGTTCGGCTCATCGCTGATTTCCATCTTCGCGCGACTGGGCGGCGGCATCTTCACCAAGGGCGCCGACGTCGGCGCGGACCTGGTCGGCAAGGTCGAGGCCGGCATTCCCGAGGATGATCCGCGCAACCCGGCGGTGATCGCAGACAACGTCGGCGACAACGTCGGCGACTGCGCCGGCATGGCCGCCGACCTGTTCGAAACCTATGCGGTCACGGTGATCGCCACGATGCTGCTCGGCAACCTGATGATCGCCGAGGCCGGTGCCAACGCGGTGCTGTATCCGCTGGTGCTGGGCGGAGTGTCGATCATCGCCTCGATCATCGGCGCGCTGTTCGTCAAGGTGAAGCCCGGCGGCTCGATCATGGGCGCGCTGTACAAGGGCGTGATCGTGTCCGGTGTGCTGGCGGCGATCACGTTCTACCCGATCACCACGCAGTTGATGCCGGACAACGCGCACGGTGCGCTGAACCTGTATTTCTGCGCCTTGATCGGGCTGGTGCTGACCGGGCTGATCGTGTGGATCACCGAGTACTACACCGGCACCCAGTACAAGCCGGTGCAGCACGTGGCGCAGGCCTCCACCACCGGCCACGGCACCAACATCATCGCCGGCCTCGGCGTCTCGATGAAGTCCACTGCCCTGCCGGTGATCGCGGTGTGCGTGGCGATCTGGCTGGCGCACTACTTCGGTGGCCTGTACGGCATCGCCATCGCCGCGACCGCGATGCTCTCGATGGCCGGCATGATCGTGGCGCTGGATGCCTACGGCCCGATCACCGACAACGCCGGCGGCATCGCCGAGATGGCCGAACTGCCGCCGGAAATCCGCGACATCACCGATCCGCTGGATGCGGTCGGCAACACCACCAAGGCGGTGACCAAGGGCTATGCGATCGGCTCGGCCGCCCTGGCCGCGCTGGTGCTGTTCGCCGATTACACGCACAACCTGCAGGCCGCCAATCCCGGCGAGGTCTTCGCCTTCGACCTGTCCAACCATGAGGTGATCATCGGCCTGCTGATCGGCGGCCTGATTCCCTATCTGTTCGGCGCGATGGCGATGGAAGCGGTGGGTCGCGCGGCGGGGGCGGTGGTGGAGGAAGTACGCCGCCAGTTCCGCGAAATTCCCGGGATCATGGACGGCACCGGCAAGCCGCAGTACGACCGTGCGGTGGACCTGCTGACCCGCTCGGCGATCCGCGAAATGATCATCCCGTCGTTGTTGCCGGTCGCGGTCCCGGTGGTGGTCGGCCTGCTGCTCGGGCCGCGTGCGCTCGGCGGCCTGCTGATCGGCACCATCGTCACCGGCCTGTTCGTGGCGATCTCGATGACCACCGGCGGCGGCGCGTGGGACAACGCCAAGAAGTACATCGAGGATGGCCACTTCGGCGGCAAGGGCAGCGAGGCGCACAAGGCCGCGGTGACCGGCGATACCGTCGGCGATCCTTACAAGGACACCGCCGGCCCGGCGATCAATCCGCTGATCAAGATCATCAACATCGTGGCCCTGCTGCTGGTGCCGCTGCTCTGAGGAATGACGGACGCGCTGGCCTCATGCCAGCGCGTCCGTGCAGCGCGTGCGGGTCGCCATGCCTCAACGCCGCCGGAGGAAGAACGTCACCGGCACCATCACCTCCACCGGGTCGCCGGTGATCTCCGCGGGCGGCGGTGGCAACGGGCTGCCGCGCCGCACCGTGGCCAGGGTCTCCTCATCCAGCAGCGCATGCCCGCTGCTCTGGCCCAGCCGGATGTTGGAGGCGTTGCCCTGCCGGTCCACCGAGAAGCGCACATAGGCCACGCCCTGCTGGCGCAGGCGCTCAGCCTGGCGCGGGTAGCGGCGGTACTGTTCCAGATGGCCCAGCAGCAGGCCCTGCCAGGTGACGGCCGCAGGGCCCTGGCGGCCGGCAACGGTCTGCGTGGCGGCGTAGCGCTCGGACGGGCGCGCCGACACATCCGGCGGTGCGAGCGTCTGCGCCACGTTGTGCTGGTCGGTCGGTTCTTCTTCGCGGGGTGTCTCGCGGCGCAGGACGTCCTGCGCGTCCGACGTGTCGTCCGGCGGGAGATCGACCTTGGGCACCGGCGTGGGCTCGGGCCGATGCTGCTCCTGCTGCAACGGCCCGGGCGGCATCTCCTTCGGTGGCGCGGTGGGCGCCTCCGGGACCGGCGCCAGCTCCACCATCACCGCTTCCGCCGGCATATCCCTGACCAGCACCGGCGCACGCTGCTGCCACCACACCGCGCCGCCGATCAGCAGCGCATGCGTGGCCAGCACCAGCGCCAGGCTGCCCGCCCAACGCAGCGATGCGGGAGTGTCGCGGCTCATTCGCTGCGCTGCTCCACGCCAACCAGTGCGATCCGGCGATACCCGGCGGCGCGCAGCGCGTTCATGGTCTGCATCAGCTCGCCATAGGGCACGGCCTGGTCGGCGCGCAGGTAGATGCGCTGCGCGTGATCACCGGCGGTCAGCCGTTCCAGCATTTCTTTCAGCCTGTCCGTGCCGACCGGCACGTCATTGATGCTCAGCGACAGATCGGCCTGCACCGAGAGGAACACCGGTTCCCCATCGCGCGGCTGCGGCTGTGCGGTGCTGGCCGGCAGGTCCACCGGCGTATCCACCGTGGCCAGCGGCGCGGCGACCATGAAGATGATCAGCAGCACCAGCATCACATCGATGAAGGGGGTGACGTTGATCTCGTGGCTTTCTTCCAGCGCGTCGTCGTCGTGGCGGGCGGTCTTGATGGCCATGGCCGCTCCTCAACGCGCGTCGCGCGCGGCAGACGCGTTGCCGCGCCGGTCCAGATCGCGCGAGACCAGTTGCTGCACCCCGGCGGACAGATCGCCCAGCAGCCCGCGGAGGCCGGCCAGCACGCGGGTGAAGTGGTTGTAGATCACCACGGCGGGAATCGCCGCGACCAGGCCCAGCGCGGTCGCGAGCAGCGCCTCGGCGATGCCCGGGGCGACCACGGCCAGGTTGGTGGTGTTGGCGTGGGCGATGCCGATGAAACTGTTCATGATCCCCCACACCGTGCCGAACAGGCCGACGAACGGCGCGATCGCGCCGATGCTGGCGAGCAGGCCGACCCCGCTGCGCAGCTGCCGCGCGTGCGCCAGTTCAATGCGCTCCAGGCGCGAGGCGACGCGCTCCTTGATGCCGACCGGATCGTGCGCGTCCTGCGACAGGCGCAGCTCGGTGCGGGCCGCGTCGATCAGTTCATGGGCCGCGCCCTCGTCGAGCAGCGCATGCGTCTGTGCCGCCGGCAGGTGCGCCGACTGCAGCAGCAGCGCGCGGGCCTGGCGCAGCCGCGTGCGCTGCCGGCCCAGTTCCCAGGTCTTGGCGACCAGCACCGTCCAGGTGGCGATCGAGGCGAGTGCCAGCCCGATCATCACGGTCTGCACCACGCCGTCGGCGGCCTGGTACATGCCCCAGGGGGTCAGGTCATGCGGCAATGCCGCCACGGCGGCAGGAACATTGATCGGGAGGGTCATCAGCAGGGTCGTCTGTCAGGGGCGTCGCGGCGCGAGCGGCGCCGGAGGCAGGAGGGAGGCGGAGAAGTATCGGGGTGATGCGGTGCGGATCCGCGCAGGCGAGGCACTGCGTTCAGCGCTCCGACGGGGGAACCGGCACGCCGGGCGGCCGTGGCGCGGGCCGCGACAGCACATACACCGCGCTGGCCGCGAAGAACACCCCGACGCCAAGCAGCAGCGGCCAGGACGGATGCGCGCCCCAGCAGAACATGACGAAGCCGAACGCCATGCCGGCGCCGGCGAAGGCCTTGCCCTTGCGGCTGATCGCGCCCTGCTCGCGCCACAGGCGCAGCGGGGGCCCGTAACGGGGGTGCTCGAGCAGCCGGCGTTCGAACTTCGGCGAGCTGCGCGCGAAACAGCCGACGGCCAGGATCAGGAAGATCGTGGTCGGCATCACCGGCAGCAGGGCGCCGATGACGCCCAGCGCCACCAGGATCCAGCCCAGGCCGAGCCAGAGCCAGCGCATCACGGGCAGCCGTGGGGGTCCGGCACCGCGGGCGTGGCGCGGGCGGCGATCATGCGAATTCTTCCTCGACATGGCCGTGCACGCTGCGGAAGGCCGCATCGGCCGCATCGATCACCTGCTGCTCCTGCGCGGCGGTCAGCACCACACCATCCAGCGCGGCAGTGAACTCGCGCCAGTGGCGGGCCGCGCCATCCGGATGCGCGGCCAGATGGCGCGCGCCAAAATCGCTGTCCAGACCGAGCCTGGCCGCCATCTTGTACAGCACGGTGCCACCGAGGTTGGAGCCTTCGGCGACGTACAGCCAGCCCAGCGCGGCCGGCAGCGGCAGATCGCCATCCAGGCGGGTCGACGCCGGCAGCGGCTGGGTCTGTTCGAGGTCGGCCAGATCGCGGGCGATCAGCGGCAGACGGCGGCGCTCGTCCAGATCGGGCAGGAGCGCGTCCAGCGCGGGGTTGCCGTAGAGCGCATCAATATCGCGGTGGAAGCGGTACTGCACGCGCAGGAATTTTGCGAACAGCTCGCGGCTGGCGAAGATGTCGCCGGCCATGATGCGCTTGTCCAGCGCGCCATGGCTGTCGCGGGTGGCGGCCTTGAGGCGTTGGCTGCGGGTGGCTTCGGGAGTATCGATGACGATCATGGCAGTGCTTGCAGGGGAAGTGGGCGCGGTTCTCTGTTGAAGACGTCTGGCACGGGTGCAACCCCAAGCCCGTGTCGCGTGGACCCGTGTTGCGTCCGTCACATGCCACCGTCACGGCGTTGCCCCGATAATACGGACCACGCCCTGCCACTGGAATGACACGATGATCACGACCGAACCGCGCATGACCAACCTGTTCCTGCAGCTCGGGCTGGACGCCAGCGAGGCGGCGATCGCGGCCTTCATCCGCGACCACCAGCTCTCCAACGAGATCCGCCTGATCGAAGCGCCGTACTGGAACGACGGTCAGCGCCAGTTCCTGACCGAGCAGCTGCGCTCGGATGCGGAGTGGGCGATCGTGGTCGATGAGCTCAGCGAAGCCCTGCACGCCGATGCGACCCAGCAGGCCAACGCCGGCTGATCGGTTGCGCGATCCTGACAGCGGCCGGGCACGGTGTGTGCCGGCCGGATGCACGCAGGGGCCGGCAATGCCGGCCCCTGTCGTGTCCGGGCATCAGTAGCGGTAGGTCAGCGCCAGCCGCACGGTCCGGCCCGGTGCGGGCATCACGCCCAGCGCCAGCGGATCGAGATAGTAGCGATCGGTCAGGTTGTCCACGTTGAGGTCCACCGCGAACTGCTCGCTGGCCTGCCAGCTGGCGAACAGGTCGACGATGGTCGCCGGGCGGTACAGCTGCTGGATCGCCGAGAGACCGACGTTCCATTCCTTGTCCAGCCTGCTGATCGGGCCAGCGTTGTGGATCACCCGGGTGCCAACGCTCAGACGCTGGTCGAACAGCCGCGAACCCAGGGTCAGGTTGACGGTGTAGCGCGGCGGGTTCTGGGTGTTGCTGTACGACCCTTCGAAGCCACCATCGACGCAGTCCGGCGTGTTCTTCAGCTCCTCGATCTTCCGCTGGATGCCGTAGGCGCGGCGCTCGGCGGCGATGTCCGGCGCACAGGTCTTGGCCTGGAAGTAGTAATGGGCGGACAGATCGGCGAACACCGTGCCCCTGTCATAGCTGGACTGCAACTCCACGCCGGAAACCTTGAAGCGGTCCACGTTGCGGATCAGGCCGGCCGACAGGGTGCGGTAGTCGCGGGTGATCAGATCATCGATGCGCGTATTGAAGTAGGCCAGCTTGAACCCGGCCTGGTCGCCCTCGGTGAACAGGCCGTGCCGCACCGTGCTCGCGCCGATTTCCCAGCTCCCGGCCCGCTCCGGCTTGAGCTCACCGGTCGGCTTGGCCGCGGTGAACAGGCCCAGCGTGGTCTCGAACAGGCTGGGCAGCTTCACGCCTTCGGCGTACTTCACGTACACCATCGTGTCTTCATCAAAGCGGTAGGCAACGCTGGCGCTGGGCATGAAGGCACTGTCGCGGCGACGGATCGGCTGTGACCAGGTCCAGCTGACCGGCACGCGCAGATCTTCGGCGTCATCCGCATCGTAGAAGTTCCAGCCGGTGATGTCGCCGACCGTGCCCTTCTCGTACGGCGAGGCCAGCAGCGAGGCCTCGGTGAACTGGCCATTGGCATCCGGATACCAGTTCAGCATGGCGATGCGCTTGGCCCGCCATGCCGGCAGGTTCGGGTTGCCCTCCAGCAGCTGGGTGTAGCGGTACTGACCGATCACGCCGTAGCTATCCGGCGTGGCCAGGCGGTTGCGGTCATGCACGTTGACGCGGTTGTACCGCCCGCCGAGGACCACTTCCCAATGCTCGTCCGGTTGCCATTTGACCGAGGCCACCGCGCTGTATTCCCTGCGCTCGGCGTTGCGCAGGAAGCGGTTGTTGACCAGGTCGTCGTGCATGACCGGCGAGTGCGGGCCGGGGCCGACGTCCTCGTCGCTGAAGGACAGGCCGTAGTCCAGCGTGAACAGGCCGGCACCGGACGCCAGGTGCGTGGTGTTGCCCACGTCGAAGCCGAGCCGGGTCTGGGTCAGCTCGTTGCGGTAAGCGTCCTTGTAGCCCGGATCGGTGTTGAACGACGGGCCGTCGTACCACTCGGTGCGGCGATCGAAGTACCACGGCGTGATCCCGGTCAGGCCGTTGTACATCAGGCTGTCGGCGTCGGTGTACCAGAGGTTGGCCTTCAGATCGATCAACTCGTTGTCCGGGTTGAAGCGGTAGCGCAGGTTGTAGGCATCCATGTCGACATGGCCCGGATCCCACTGCGGCACGCGGTCGCGGTCCACGCGGATGATCTGCGAGGCCATGATCTCGCCGGCGGTGCCTTCATAACGGCGATAGCCGGCTTCCAGCGTCTGGTTGTCATCGATGCGCCAGGTGCCCTTCAGCAGGAACGACTCCGAGCGGGAGGAGGTATTGAACACCTCGGTGTCCGGCGGATTCAACGGCGCCAGGGTTCGGCGGGTCTGCGGGAAATCATCGTAGCCGTGCTTGCCCGAGAAATAGTTGCCGTTCTCGCGCCAGGCATAGGCCGCCACGAGGTCGAAACGATCCCAGTGCCTGGCGGTGGCGATGTTGAAGAACTGGCTGCCCAGCGCGCTGCGGTCGGTACGCGGTGCGGCGTCGTAGGCGGGCACGTTGTTGGCGCTGGCATTGGCCATGCCGGTGCGCACGCGCAGCCCGGCATCGCGGCCGTCGCGCAGCACGTCCTCGATCTTCAACGTTTCCATCTCGACCACGCCGCCGATGCCACCGGAAGCGTTGACGCCCAGGCTCGGCCCCTTGGTGATGGTGACGTTGGAGATCAGGTCCGGATCGAGATACGTGCGCTGCGACTGCCCCGCGTAACCGCGGTAGGTGTCCATGGTCGACTGCCCGCCATCGATGATCACCGGAATGCGGCTCTGGCCCTGGATGCCGCGGATGTTCACGTCCAGCGCGTTGGCGGTACGCGGGTCACCTGCGGTGACGCCGGCCACGCCCTTGACGATGTCCGCAGTGGAGGTACCGCGGAAGCGTTCGAGGGTGGCGCGCGCGATGTAGGCGCTGGAGCCGGCGGTGCGGTACACATCCAGCGCGCGTTCGGCATCGCTGCCGCCGTCGATGCGGTCACCGGCCACGCTCAGCGCGTCGGTGACGATCAGGCCATCGTCACCAGCCGCCACCGCCGCGCGCTCCAGGGTCACCGCGTCGGGGCCTACCGGGCGCATGCTCAGCCCACTGCCCTGCAGCAGGCGCAGCAACGCCGCCGGCGCGTCCATCTGCCCGGTCACCGGGCTGGAGATCACCCCCTCGGCCAGCGCGGCCGGATAGGCGACCTGCACACCGGACTGGCGCATGTAGGCGCGCAGCGCATCGGACAGCGGCTGGGCGGGAATGTTGAAACGCAGGGTTGCCGCAGCAGACGTCGGGCCGGACTGGGCCAGTGCCGACAGTGCGGGCGCGGCCGCCAGGCCGGCAGTGAGCAGGGCGATGCAGAGACGTGACGGGCGCGGACGATGGCCCGCGCGGGTGGAGATGCGCATGGAAAAACCTGTCAGAGGATCAGTGCCGCAGAGGCGGGTCACCCGCACGCAGGTGCGGATGCAGCGGACGTACGTGGCGGCGGCGGGTACGTTATGCCGGATAAGACGAACGAACGGGGCGCAGCCCCAAGACCAATGCGCGTGCGTGATGTGCGTGACGCGCGGATGCCATGGCGGCATCGCGTGCGGTCTTACTCCGTCGTGGTCGTGGTTGGTGCGACGATCGCCACGCCCATCGGCAGCCGGGTGACGGTCAGTCCAGCGCTCACCGCCAGCGCATCCAGCGCCTGCTCTGGCCGGTCGATGCGGAAGGCCGCATTGACCGACGGCAGGGTCGACAGATCCCCGCGCACGAACGTAGCGCCGGGCCGATAGCGGGCGATGCGCCGGACCGCATCCTCGACACCGGCCGCCTCGATCAGCAGTTCACCCTCACGCCAGGCGGCGATCCGGTCCAGCGCCACGTCCTCCTGCCGGGTCACCCGCTCGCCCGCTGCGAAACGCGCGCGCTGGCCCGCATCCAGGTAGGTCCAGCCCGTACGATCGGCCGCCGCGACGCGGACCCGTCCCTGCTCGACGATCGTCTCCACGTGATCGTCTTCGCGCGCGACCGCGAACGCCGTGGAGATGTCTTCGATCACGCCGCCCTGCGCATCCACCTGGAACGGGCGCGCCGGATCAGGCGTCACCTGGAACCAGGCCTGCCCGCGCAGCAGCGCGATGCGGCGCACCTGGCCGTCGTAGCGGACCGCGATCGCGCTGTCGGCATCGAGCACGGCGCGGCTGCCATCGGGCAGCGCCACGGACTGGATGCCCGTCCCGCTGCGGTGATCCGCCTGCAGCCGCAGCCACGCCTCCGGTGCCACCCAGGTCAGTGCGAGCAGTGACGCGGTGGCCGCCGCGGCGACGGGCCAGCGCGCGCGACGCCGCGACCGTGTCCCAGCCGGGGCCGACGCCGGGCGCGGCCCGAGACTGCGCCACAGCTGACGCTCGTATTCGAAGGTGCGGCGGTTGTCCGGCTCGGCCAGCCACTGCTCGAACGCCTGCATCTGGGTCGGCTCGACCGCTCCGGAGGCCAGCCAGGCAATCCAGGCACGGGCCTGGACGGCAGCAGGATCGGACGGCGGCAAGGGTCGGGGCATCGGAGGCGGTTCGTGCGGGCTCATGGCTGGCGGGGTCGCGCGGTCGCGCGCGGACAAGGGAAGATGCCGGAAGGGACGGCATTATGATCAAGACGGATGGGAAACGGGCTTCCCCAAGCCCGCGTGCATGACGCTCAGCGCCCGCTGCGTGCCCAGGCCAGCCGCTGGAGCGCGCTGCGCACGTGGTTTTCGACGGTTGTCACCGACACGCCCTGGCGTCTGGCGACCTCCACCTGGGTCATGCCCTGCAACCGGTTGAGACGGAAGATGGTACGGGTGGGCTCGGGAAGATGCCCGGCCGCCTCCAGCACGCGCTGCAGTTCGTCCTGCGCCATCGCCTGCTCTTCGGTCGAGAGCACCTCATCCGGCCCCCACAGATAGTGGTCGGCCAACAGCCGCGTGCGCCGGGTGCGTTCACGGCCATGATCGGTCGCCAGGTTCGCCGCCAACCGATACAGGTAGGCCCGGGGATTGCTGATCGCTTGGCCGTTATCGACGCTGCGGGCCTTGAACCAGATCGACTGGATCACATCCTCTGCGCCGCCGTCACTGCCCAGGATGCGCTGGACCAGACGCAGCAGCGCCGGGCGCTCGCGGATCAACAGCTCGGTGAGGGTGGAGGCGATGGAGGACATGGGGCCGATGCACGAAGCGGGACCGCCGGAGGGCGGCCATCCGTAAGGCGCGGCATGTTACTCCCCAAATGAGAATGAGTCACGTTTGAGCGCGTGGCACTACAGGCACTCGGTCAGCCCGTCATAGATGCTGTCCGAGGTTCCCGGCAACGCGACATGCAGTGCGTCGCCTGCCTCCAGGGTCTGCAGCAACACCGCAAGCAGCGTGTCGTCCTGCAGCGGCGCCCGGCAGGCCCAGGTCCGTGCGTCCACCGCGATGCGGCCGGTAACGGTGTCCACGCGCGCGGTGCTGCCGGTGAATGTCCACAGGCATTCCCCCACCCGCCCCGTGGCGGCCTCCACCGAACAGCGGAAACGCAGCGCCTGCAGGTTGTGGTAGTCGCCTTCGCAGAAGGTGTCGCCACAGATGGCATCGAAGCCGCGCACCAGCCGCGCTTCCACTGCACGGAAGCGTTCCCAGCCTTCGGACTGGGTGGGGTACACCCGGGCATCGACGTAGGGCCCGGCAGCATGGCCGGTGGCGACAGCAGTACAGCAGGCAAGCACCAGCAGCACGCGCGGAATGAAGTTCTTCATCGGCAGTCTTCCTGTACGGAGTGAGAGGGACGCCCAACCGGTCAGTTGAGGCAGTCGATCAGGGCGTCGTGCATGGATCGGCCCGACCCGGGCAGCGGTCTGCGCAACGGGTCGCCCAGCGCCAGGACCGCATGCAGCGCCTCCACCGGCGTATTGGCCCCCAATGGCGTGGCGCAGGCCCAGGTACGGCTGTCGGGGACCACCTGGCCGGTGCCGCCGTCCACCTCGAGGTTGCCGGCGCCGATCACCAGGCTGCAGGCGTGGACCGTGCCGCTGGCCGCGTGCACCGAGCAGCGGAACTGGAGCGCGATGTGGTTGCTGTACGCGCCCTCGCAGTAGGTGTCGCCACAGATCTCGTGGAAGGCGCGGATCAGGTGGTCTTCCAGGGCGTAGAAGCGATCCCAATTGGCCTCCTGGTGCGGGAAGTCGACCAGGTCGACATAGGCGTCCTGCCGGGCGGGGGCGCCACTGGCGCCGGTTGCCAGCAGCAGTCCCAGGGCCAGCGACACGGTCGCCAGCGGGTTCATCAGCATCATCACCAGGCTCCAGACGGGTTGGCTGCCATGATCGGCGGCCGCGCCGGGCGGGGACATCGGCGCCAACCGCACCGCTGCGTGGGGATTTCCGGCAGTGGTGCCAGCTCTCCCGCCCGCGGCAGGGTCGGTCAAACACCCTTTGCGCCCCCGGCCGCTGCACGGCGGCCGGCAAAGGCATAAAATGGCGGACTTTGCGCCCTACCCCCTCTCAGCTGGAGCACACCCATGGGTCTGGAACTCGTTTCGCCGGGCAAGAACCCGCCGGAAGAAATCAACGTCATCATCGAGATCCCGAAGGATTCCGAGCCGGTGAAGTACGAAGTGGACAAGGAAACCGGCGCGATCTTCGTCGACCGCATCCTGTCCACCCCGATGCGCTACCCGTGCAACTACGGCTACGTGCCGAGCACCCTGTGTGGCGACGGCGATCCGGCCGACGTGCTGGTGGTGCTGCCGCTGCCGCTGGTCCCGGGCTCGGTGGTGCGTTGCCGTCCGGTCGGCGTGCTCAAGATGAGCGATGAAGCCGGCAGCGACGAGAAGATCCTGGCCGTGCCGATCTCCAAGGTGTTCAGTGGCTACGCCCACGTCGAGGACATCGAGCAGGTGTCCAGCCACTGGCTGGAGCGCATCGGCCACTTCTTCGAGCACTACAAGGACCTGGAAAAGGGCAAGTGGGTCAAGCTCGACGGCTGGGGCGGCGCCGCCGAAGCCAAGAAGATCCTGGTCGAAGCGCACCAGCGCTACCTCGGCAACATCGCCTGAGAGTGACGCCATCGCTCCGGCACAGCGCTGCCGGAGCGATGCGCATCACGTTTTTTCAATGCGGCACATCACTATTCGCGCCGGATTGGGTACATTGCGTCTCTTCACACCGTCCACGGTGCGTTTCACCGTGGTCAGCCAGGGGACCGTGTCGTGCGCATTCTGCTTGTTGGGGACGAAGCCAGCCTGTCGGCTGAGCTGTTGGAATTCATTGCCGATCTTGGGGAAGAGTGGCAACCGCTGACCGCTACCGATGGCCAGAGCGCCATGGGCATCGTCGCCGGTTCGCCGGTGGATGCGGTGATCGTGTGCCCGCAGTTGCCCGATCTCAACGCCACCACGCTGCTCGGCCAGATCCGCACGCTGCGTCCTGAGACCATCCGCATCGCGCTGGTGGATGCCGAGCACGGCAACCGCCCGCCGCCGGCCCGCCTGATCGGCGTGGCCCATCGCTTCCTGCCGATGCCGCTGGCCCCGGAAGTGCTGCTCGAGGCCCTGACCAGCCTGGAGGAGCTGCGCGAGCTGCTCGACAGCGCGCGCCTGCGCAGCGCCATCGGGCGGATCGAGAAGCTGCCCTCCCCGCCGCATCTGTACCTGACCCTCACCCAGGCGCTGGAACACGACGACGACACCAATACCGCCGACGTGGCCAAGCTGGTCGCGGCCGACCCGGCCATCGCGGCCAAGGTGCTGCAGCTCTCCAACTCCGCCTTCTTCAACAATGGCCGGATCATCTCCGACCTG
This sequence comes from Stenotrophomonas sp. JAI102, assembly GCF_013409105.1. NCBI lineage: Bacteria > Pseudomonadati > Pseudomonadota > Gammaproteobacteria > Lysobacterales > Lysobacteraceae > Stenotrophomonas > Stenotrophomonas sp. JAI102. Next base: position 718,325 of record NZ_JACCCI010000002.1, on the reverse strand, counting down.
CGCACGGCGGTGACCCGCCTGGGGCTGTCGACGCTGCGCGACCTGGTACTGGCCAGTGAAGTGTTTTCCGCCCAGCCGCTGTCCGGGGCCGAGCGCAACTCACTGCAGCAGCGCGCGCTGCTGGCTTCGCGCCTGGCCGCCAAGCTGCTGCCCGACTCCAGCGCGGAACTCGGGGCCACCGCCGCCCTGCTGGCCGACATCGGCCTGCTGCTGCCGGGCGTGCGCAACGAGCGCACGCCGGACGCCACGGCCGACGATCGCCCGGGCCATGCCGAGGCGGGCGCCTATCTGCTGGGGCTGTGGGGCCTGCCGATGCCGATCATCGAGGCCGTCGCCTTCCACCTGCAGCCGCAACGCTCGAACACCCGCAGCTTCTGGGTGACCGGCGCGGTGCACGTGGCGCTGGCGCTGATCAATGGCGACCCGGTCGACGAGGAGTACCTGCAGCGCGCCGGCGTGCTCAACAAGCTGCCGCAGTGGCGTGATCACGCCAATGGGCTGATGGGGTTGGTGGCTGCGGAGTCGTAAGCCGGCGGGTGTCACGCGGCGTTGCAGTGATGAGAGGCGGGCCCTGTGGGGTCCGCCTTTTTTTTGTTTACGGGAGGGGGCGAAAGCGGCTGTGGCCAACATTCTTCCGTAGCTCTGCGGCAGAATGCCTCTGCATAGGAAATGGAACATCCGTGGGATCGCTGCTCATGAAAATTCCAATAGCCCATGCCGAGTAGTAGGCTCAAAACGCCGTCAACGTGAAACGCCTGGCCGACGCACCACTACCAAGAAACGAAGTTCAAGCCGCCACGCCGCTTCATCTGATCCAATTTGCAGGCCCTGAGTTAACTACAACCTTCACGACCGCAACCTCTTTTGGCTCCGCGCATTCCATAGCCATCGAATCGAAGCATTTTGGATCGAACATGTCCTGGCGCAAGCCAAAAACAACGTTCGTACCGTTGACGAAATTCGCGAACGACCCGTCTTCATCCCCTATCAAGAGCCGACCCGCTGGATAGGTCGCCCTCAATTCGGATAACGTTGAGCCAACCCCCATCCCTTCTTCATCACGTGGCAAAGGCGAAGTCACTGTGAGCGAGTAGACTTTTCCGGACTCCATCAAGCACTCAACAACCGCTCCAGATTCAATCACTGCGTCAACAACCGCGTAAGAGTCGCCCTCCATAAGAACTGAGCGGAAGCGCATTGGCAGCCCAAGTGCCGATAGATCGGCTGAGCTCATTCCGGTTCTAATATTCGCCACAGAGCCGAGAGAGGAATTGATCGCAGCCTCATCAGCACGACGTGTCGCTTCGCCCCTGCATCCACTTGCAACCATGGCCAAAGCCACCAGGTAGAGACGAATCCTCTTCATCTCTGCGGAGACCAGTCATAGAGACGGCCCTGCGTTCCTTTCGGACTTGAATCCACGTGAACACCTCTATTGTTAGAGTGCTCATTCGCCATGTTGACTTCACCGAACGCATGCACAACGTCCGCTTTCTGTCCTGACATCCACACACCTAGAATGTAACCCGCGCGCGGTTTCCAATGAGCAACATCAACACAGGGGTGATGAACATCCTCAGCAGATCTATTGCCAAGGCTTGTCGCCTCAGCCCCATGCGTCGGCAAACCCGCGAGTAGCCGCGGAATCCGGCAAGCCTCCACATCCGCGCTGCCTTGGCATGGCACTTCTTGGCAGATACCAGATCGGGCTCCACGTTCGTTTCGTAGTATTCGGCCAAGCAGAGAACAGCCTCTGGTATCAGCGGATAGTCCAAAGCGACGTTCAAGAAGCGCCGTGCATCCTGATGACCTCCGCTGCGCTTCATACTCACTCTAGCCAAGTTGACGAATGAAGCAGAACAAGGCGATATCAGACTGACACGTCGAAAATTCTCCAGCGACTTCTCCAAGTTCCGCTCGACACCAACACCCCCCTCCTCATACACGATGCCACGACAAAGATAACCGGCGATTAGACTGACTTCATCGCTCTTCTCGAGGAAGCGTTCAGCAATATCCAAGGCATCCCGCGCAAAGCCCATGTCGATCAATCGCGTCGCCCTTTCGAATTCATAATTTCTTTCAGAGGCCATGGCAATGGCACCTCGATGTCCTTTCTCCTAGATTCTCTAATCGCGCCATCCCGCGCCTGGCTTACATTTCGTTCGAACTTCGGCCGATGCAGGGAGTATCCAAGCCCCCCGCATCAAAGGCGCCGAAATACTCCAGATCCGGGCAGGGCTCCATGCTAAAACGGCGCTTCACTTGAACCGGCAGAGCATTATTTACCGGCAGGCCCACATCGATAATGGATAATTTGGCCGAACCGCTGTACTGGTGGATAAGATCCCTAAACAAGTCGGAGATCAACGGTGCGACTTCCTGCGCTGATCGTGCTCTGTGCGTGTTCCTGATAGATCATCAAGGGCGTCAGTCGGTGCACATGCTTTACGCCCCCACAGCCCAGCGAAGCACTCCACGTCAGCTCCCACTGCCACATCCCCACGCTGCCTTCCTCGCCTTGGCGCGGCGACACGTCGACCCGCCGCGATCCCGTTCCATTCCACGCCCCGTGATCTATGCACCAGTCTCACCTCGGCCTGAGGCGCACGCTAGCAACCAGGCTGCGGTGGTCGCATCGGACGTCGCCGCCATGGAATGACGGACCTTACTGGTTGGGAATACGGAAAAATCTGCAATTGGGGCGGGACTTGAGATGGAGCCGATAAAAGAAGGGCCGACCTTGCGGTCCACCCTCTGCTGTTCTGTGCAAACGCCTGTGTGAATCTGAAGCGTCGAGAGTGCTTCATGCAGAGAAATCAACCGATATCGACGCTGCCCCATTGGCGCGACCACGCCAATGGGCTAATGGTGTTGGTGGTTGCGGAGTCGTAAGCCGCCGGGTGCCGAGCGGTGTAGCTGTATAAAGACCTGCTGATACAACATACGATGTCATGGCGCCTTCCTCCGTGTGTTCGGTGATCGGTCTCGGACGAGCGCAGCTACGCTTCATCTGTTCAACACTGTCACCGGGCGCACGCAGAATGCGATGTCTTCGGCGCTTGCGCTGGCTGCCACCAACACCGCCAGCATGGCCAAGACCAGCGCGGAAGATGCACTCCCATATCTCCTCCTCTTACGCAGACCGAGGGGAGCTCTGATAGCGTGCGCATCGATGATCATCGTCGCTCCCCCCAATAGACCGCGATGACCCTAGCCTTCGCAAGTGCACTTTCGTCACCCGTTTCCAGCTCCCAGGTGTCTGGAATGCCGTAGAGATCAAAAACGATGAACACCTCACTTTTCCTGTCATGTAACGCCAAATGCCCGCCTTCCTCCCAACCAAATACAAGCTCCATTTTTTTGCGGATCGAGCGCACCTTCGAGAAGCTATCGCCGATGCTTATTCCTGGAATCGGCAAGGGCTCTTGATTGAATCTAACTACATCAACAATCCCAGCGTCCGGAACCACGGTTGCTGTATAGCCCCCCGTTGACACGACAAACGCCTGCACCTCACCCGCCTCCGTGTACTCGGTTATCGGCCTTATCTGCGGACAGTTGCCCCACATACGCTCGATGCGCTCACCCGGCAGCACGCAAAATGCTATTCCCTCGGCATAGGATGAACTCATAGAAACAGTACAAAACAGGAAGATGCCTGCCTGAATAATTTTCATGGATTCACCCTGGTCCAGTCGCGGTACAACTGTGTTCCCTCGCCGACATCAAGATAGTCGACATGCACACCTGCGGCCGCAGACCCGTATACATTTACCCGCTCGAATCGCCCAAGCTTATGAGCTGCCGCCCCGACTTCTTGTTGAGTCATACCCGGAATCTTTATGTCGGCCGCACTACCACGCGTATGCTGACTTGACTTAACCGCTCGTGGGTTGCGCTGCGCTATCAATCCATCCTGCTTCTCCTTGCTCCTATACCCGCTGATTACATCTATATCCTTTCCATCCAAGCTATTACTCAACGCTTGCAGGTCAGTCTGTATCGCATCATCTTTCAGCTGCACCCCGGCCCGAAGCTTGACATTCGGAGTTGGATCCACTGACATTGCCCTGGCGAGATCTCCCGTATCCAGCCCGCTCCTGGCGGATGTACGAAGGCCGGGCACCCCCCCGCTATCACAAACAATTTTTATTCTGGTGCCTGTGCAGCCTACCCTGCCGTCCGGATCAAGGTAGCGGTAGGGATTCCGGTTGCCATAGTTGTATCGATTGAACAGATTTGTGGATTTTCCGTATGCCGGGACAGGGTCTGCACTTAAGAATATTCCAATATGCGAATCGTAATATCGCTGCTGCATGTACACCAACCCCGTCTCTGCATCCTGGACATGGCCGGTGTACCCCGGCCCGTCCTGCAAATCCGGCATCAATTGTGCGCCATAGGGCTCGTACTCCCGCCGCTCTATCACGCGACCATTGGCGTCGGTCGCAGCGACGATCGAGCCCAACGCATCCGTATGGATGTACTTGATCGTTTCCTGCGTCACAGCTTGCGCACCACCCGCTGCCAGCACCGTTCCAAGCATTAGAAGCGTCGACAATGTCCTCATGGCCGCGCCCTCCGACGGATCGGAATCCCACCACCGCCCGGGTCAGTGGGTATGATTTCCACGTATTGCGTCACCGGGGCGGACCAGGCGGAGCATCCTGTGGCATTGCAGGACCGCACCACGTGCTGGGAAGCGCAATGCCGGGTATGTTCGTAGTAGTTCAACCACGAGCCGCCGACCGAAGTACTGGGCCCGTCATACTGCAGTTGATAGAGCTGACCATTGGAATACGCCCGAAGCTCGTAGCGCGCCGCATGCGCTATCGGCGTCCAGGAAACAGCGCAGGCGATTCTGATCGGAGATCTATCGGTTTGCAGCTTCAATGAGTTGGTGATCGACGGCACATCAGGAATGCGCAGCACCTGAACCGCCCGCTGCGGAGACAGCGGGCCGCATCCACCTCTGTTGCACGCACGCACCACATATCCCCAACTGCCGCTGGCCTTCCCGGCCACGGCGCGCGCTCGACTGGCGCCGTCCTGTATGAGCGCGGTGCCGCCACCATTCTGCTCGAACAGCTGGTAGCTGTCGGCGTGATGAACCTCCGACCAACTGACGTCAAAGCTGCCACTGCCGCTGTTTGCCGGAGCCGAGATCGACGGTGCGTAGGTCGGCGCAACGGTGACTGCGATCAATTGAATCCCCGAATGAGCGCTGCACCCTACGCTGTTGCATGCCCTGACCCGGTACTGGTAACGGCCGGTCTTCCGACCAGTCAGCGCGGCCACCGTGGCGCCGTCGTGGTGCACCTGCGTCCAGCTTCCGCCATTGAACGCTTCATCCAGCCGGTAGCTGCTGGCGTTGACGCTGGCATGCCATGACACCCCGTAGCTCCCCGTGAGGCTCTCCTGTGGGAGGCCCAACCCCTCGGGGACCGGCGGTGGGTAAATCACCGTTACCGGGTTTCCACCCTGCACGTAGTCGCTGCAGCCATAGGGATTACAGGCCTTCAAACGGTAGTGATACGTACCTGCTGGTCTACCGGAGATCGCGAGCATCAGCTCGGCTCCGCTGTAGACCTCGCCCCAATCAGCCCCTTCCCTGGCCTCCTCCAAGGCATAGGTGGTCGGGCCGGTCTCACGAGGAATCGGCGGCAGCCAGGTGATGCTGTACGTGCCGCTCGGTCCGATCAGTGGTGCCGTCACACCACCCGAAGGCCCTGGTTTCCTGCGGATGAAGATCGTTGCCGACACGCTCCACCCTCCGCACCCGGCCGCATTGCAGGCCCGCACTTGATAGCTGACATGTCCTTGTGTCTTTCCGGAGACCGCGTGCTCACGAGCAGCACCGGTGATGACAGTGGACCAGCCGGCGCCATTCTCTGATTCCTGCAATTCGAATATCTGAGCGCCCGGCACCGCACTCCACTGCATTGCGTAGGCGCCGTCCGTGCTGTATCCCGGGAGTGTGATCGTCGGCGCTGCGGGCGCAATCAAGCCGTCGACCCGTGCGACTTGAGTACCATTGAGTAGGATGTAGTCGCTGGACGTCGCCATGCGTGTGTTGTGCTGCACACGCAGCGCCCCCTTTCGGTCATACACCGAAACGATTTCCCCCAGAGAGGGGCTCGCGGCACGGATTCTGCGCCCGTGCCCGTCATAGCGATATCGCTCCTTGTCGACGACCTCCCTCAGGCGGTTGCCGAAGTCGAATTGATACGACTGGCCATTCTTTCGGAAAAGGTTTCCCTGATCGTCGTAGCGCAGCCCGACCAATGTGGCGCCGGTCCCTGCGTCCACTACATTGGTCAGGTGATTACGTGCATCGTAGGCGTAGCTGTGGTCACGGTCCGCGACCTTGACACTCGTCAGGTTGTCCAGGACGTCGTAGCGATACTGCGCGTCGCCGAACATCGGTGAGGCGGCCGTCGTCAGCCTGTCCAACCCGTCGTAGGACATGTCGCGATTTCCGCGGCTCCCAGTCAGCCCGTCGCTGATGGCAAGGACGTTGCCATTGCCGTCGTAGTCATAGCTGTCATCCAGTACGACCCCCTGATCGTTGCTGTGCCGACTGCGCTCGAGGAGCCCACGCACATTCTGACTCAGCGAATGCACGACCCCGTTGCCGTACCGATAGCTAGCCATGGAACCGTTGGGAAAATAGCGCACGTCCGCGGCAAACGCCCCCGCACGCGTTGGCTGCCCGAGGGCGTTCGGTGCGTAGTCGATCACGCGCCCTGAAGGATAGCGTTGCTCCGACAGTGCGCCTGACGCGCTATAGGTGTAAGAAAAAGGCCATATCCTGGCATCAGACTGGAGCAGGCTTTCAGCGATCAGCAGCCCGCGTTTGTTGTAACTGTAGCTGTTGGTCGCGATTCGCCCATCGTTGGTTGTGGCGATGGACTTCACTTTCCCGTCGGGCCAGTAGGACCACCTCTGGTCACCGTTTCCGTCCGGAAAGATCATCGCGACCAGTTGGTTCCGGGCGTCGTATTGCCGTCGGACTGCGCGGCCCGATGCATTCGCCTGCTCCGTGCTGCACTCCAGCGCCCCCGTAAGACTCAGACCTGCAGCCGTCCACGCAACGTTGCCCGCCGCGTCATAGTCCTGCACCGTCGCACCTGTTTCAGGTTCAATCGTCTTGCATAGTCGGCGATGCGCGTCGTAGACATACTGCCGGGTGACAGCCGTCCTGCTGTCCACATCTCGCCTGCGCAGCGCGGCGGGCATACCAAAGCGGTCGCGAACGATCTCGGTGAAACTTCCCTCCGGATGCACGATGGCGACCGGCAAGTCCGTACCTGGCTTGTCGTACGCCGCGTAGGACGTCAGCGTGCTGTAACCACGGGCGTTGGTCACGCGCTGCTTGAACCCGGACAGGTACTCCGTAACCGTCGCCAACACCCCCAGTTCACTGTCCTGTTCATGCCTCACCACTCTCCCCAATCCGTCGAAGTGGCTCCTGGTTCCGTTGACGGCGTCGGCATGGGTGCTGAGGCCACGCAACGGGAACGACTGGAAGACCTTTCTTCCCAGTGAATCGTAGCGATGCAGGGTCTGGCTCAGGGTCTGCGCCGGATCGGTCGCATCGAAGCGCTCCTCAACCACTGGTCGCCAGAACGCATCGAAGTAGGTCGATTCGCGTGCGTTGCCGGTGTTCACATGCCTCTGCCAGTGGCCGGCCGGCAATCCGTATCGCCGCTCTGTCGAACGAATGAAGCTGGACAGCGTAGGCTCCCATGCCACCGTATCGCCTTCAGGGTGATCCAGCCTGGTAATCCGCCCCCCCGCGTCGTAGTCGTAACGGGTGGCGTATCCATTTTCATCGGTCACCGAGCGAATCCAACCATTGTCGTCCACGGTGGACAGACGGGACGTGCCGTCGGCGTACACCATGTGCTGGGGAATGCCGCGCTTCCAGGCGGCCAGCGTGGTTGTGTTGCCCTTTCCATCCTGCAGCGCGGCGAGACTACCATCGAGGTGATATGCCATCGTCTGCTGCAATGCCCCGAAGCGATAGGTTCGCCATGGGAGGTCGGCCGCGTCATAGTCGGTCTGCGACACCACAACCGCCGGTGTGGGATAAACGTGCGTGACGCTCTGCACTTGGCCAAGCGTCCACGTCGATCTGTTGTCGTGGTATCGGATGCGCTCAGCACGGCGGTAGCGCCCGTAGTCCAGACTGCTTGCCTTGGTGACCTCGACCGGGCGGGCCAGTTCATCAAACCTGGTGACGGTGTGTTGGAAAGTCTCTCCATCCTGATGAATGGTGGTCTGCCGCGCAGGCCTCAATCGAAGGGCTGTCGGATCGTCCGGGCCGTAGTGGCTGGACCCATAGAAGTCCGGGAACGGCAGGGAGGGCGCTTCTGTCTCCGTTACGTAGTCCGTCGTCTCTGTCTTGACTACACTGCCGTCTGCGTCGATGACGCGGGTCTCAAGCAGTCGCCCATCATTGACCCCGTATCGGATGCCGAAAATCCGTTCGATTTTCGTACCGTCCGGCTGCCGGACAAAACTGCTCTTGCGATCCGGGCAGTCTGCACCGTTCCTGCATACGGGACCGGTTGCGCCATAGCTCCATGACTGCTCTGGAATTCCAGGGCCGGCCAGCGTTTTCTCGTGGATGGAATAGAGATCGAAGTAGTCCGGCGTGCGCAGTTGATACTTCGGGGGCTCCAAACCGGGGACGTGCGTCGGGATGCAGCTGTCCGCAGGCATTGACGTTCTGTGGAAACGTTCGTAACCGAAGCGAAAATGTCCGGTCGCTCCCGACGGATGTGTTGCTGAGAGCGTGAACAGATCCACTCCCGGAAACGGCTCAGGGCATCGTCGATCACCGATCAGGTCAACGTCCAACTGGTGGTACTCAGGTCCGAGCATTCCCGGGCACCCCACCCCCACACCGGTACAACCGTCGGTGTCCTCGTACCGGTACGTCCAGGACGATCCGTCAGGCTGTCTCACGGCAGTGAGGAGGTGGTTCTGAAGGTTCAGGCCGAACGTCACGGGCGCATACTCGTAGCGCCATACGCGGCCGTTGGCCGAGACTTCGCTGACGGTGTTGCCGATGTAGTGCAGGTCGATTCGCCGCCCGTCGCTCGCCTCGATCGCGACCAGCCTGTCGTCACTGTAGTGGTAGTTCACCCAGTTGCCATGCCGGTCTTCCACGCGACTGGCCATCAGAAACACCTGCGTCCTGCCTTTTTTCCGGATGGACCCTCCGGAGGTGTTGAACTTGTACTTGGCCAGGTTGCCGCCGTGGCGCTCCCGGCCGGCATTCAACGTGTAGCGCAGGCCGTCGGACGTCACCACTACAAATCCTTCGCCCGGATAGCCATTCACTGTCCCAGCGACGCAGGTCACGCTGGTGAAGTCCTGGGCCACGTAAGAATAGACGCGGCCGTCCGTTGGCGTGTTCGGGTTGCGATCGCTCTTGACAAGGAGATCGCGGTCGCCTGAGCCAGGAAGGTGTATGCGGATGCCGGTGAAAAGATCGCCCATCTCGAAAGGCTCTTCCGGAACGGGGGGACCCCAGTTTCCCGGCGTGCACCGGCGCGGATCGGCTGCGTTCGCGTTCCACTCGTTCCACTTCACGTGGCGATCAAAATTGCCGTAGATATATGGGATATCCAGGTCCCAAACCCCGAACCCTCCAAAGTTCTCAAGCTCCGAACGCCGCTCTACCTTGAAACGCCGTTTGATCTGGACAGGGAGTTCATTGTTGCCCGGCAGATCAATGTCCACGACGACAAACTCCGTCGCCCCGGTGTACAGACTGATCGAGTCGCCAAACAGCTCGGACGTCAGCGGCTCGACTTCCTGGCCCGATCGGATTCGCTTTTCGTGCTCTTGATAGGGCATCAGCGGCGTGAGCTCCTGGCTCCCTGCCGGCAGCGAGCAGCCCAGCATTGCCAGGGTCAGCGCGACGCGCGGCACCAACAATAGGCCGCCTTTGCCGGGTTCACCCGTACGAGGCTCCCCCCAATTCCCGTAATGTCTCCACATAGCGTGCCCCCAGCCGTATATAGGACCTGAGATAGGCAAGCTAACGATCTGCAGGGATGCTTCGAATAGGAATACCGCTCGGCATCGACTAGGGCGGAAGCACAGCGTCGCCCCCGAAAACTCCTGACGCAGCAAAAAGGGCAGACCCTGTGGCCTGCCCTCCCTAGCTTTTCCGCAGCGCGTCGATGGATGAGAAGCGCTAGCGGGTGCCTTGCGCCCGGCGGCGCGCCATCTCGTGTCAGCGCTGCGGACAGGCGTCCAGTACGCACAGGCGCCACAGGCGCTCGCACATGCCGGCAGAGCCACCGTCGGCGAGGCATTCAACGCGGACATCTTCGCAGTAGCGCCCTCCCCCGCAGATGATCAGGCCGGGCGATGCACTGGCCGCAGTCGCCAGGGAGGCAAGCAGGACAGCGGAAGTCTTCTGAGCGAGCGTCATTTTCATATCGATCTCTCAATCGTCCACGATTGGACCAATTGACGGTATCAACTGCATTTCCGCTCGAAACGTGAGGCGGATCACCCTTCGCTGAAACTCAGATTTTCCTTACCCCACAATGCAAAGAGGGCGGACCTTGCGGTCCACCCTCCTTTTTTTTGCACCAATGCTTCGATGGATCAGAAGCGCTGGGTGTACTTCATGTACAGGAAGCGACCGATGTCGAAGCCGCCGTAGTAGGCGAAGCTCGAGTTCGGCTGCGTGAACATGATCGGGCCCTGCTTGTCGAACACGTTGTTCGCACCCAGCGCGATCGTGGCATCCCACGGCGCGTTGTAGCTGACCTGCAGGTCGTGGAACGTGTTCGAACCCGTCTTGCGGACCGGCATTGCATCGCCGTTGACGTAACGGTCCGGCAGGGTGCACGGACGTGCAGCGACGCAGTCTTCCTTCATGCCCGAGTAGTAACGGGCCATGTAGGACACGCCGAAATCGCCACGCGACCAGGTGATGCCGACGTTGGAACGGACGCGGAACAGGCCGGCGTCGCCAACCTTGCCTTCCATGACCGTGTTGCCTTCACCGTTCTGGGTTTCTTCGTCGTACTTGGACAGGTAGCTGGTCTGCCAATCGATGGCGAACTGACCGATCGACAGTTCCGGCAGGCGGTACTTGATGCCCAGGTCGTAGCCTTCGGTCTCCATGCGGCCCAGGTTGGCCAGGCCGTAGGTCATCGAGTTGATGTGACCATCGGCTGCACGGGTATGGCTGGCGCAACGCGATGCGTCACCGGCCACGTAGCACTCGCGCAGGATACGGTCGACGCTGTCAGCGATGATCATGTCGCTGATTTCGTACTTGTACCAATCCAGCGAGATGTCCAGGCCCTGCACCCAACGCGGGCTCCAGACCATGCCGAAGGTGGTGCTCTTCGAGGTTTCCGGCTTCAGGTTTTCGTTGGAGCCGGAGATGAACTGGTCCGGCGTCGCGCACGGGGTCGCGGTGCACGGGGTCAGGCCCTGGCCCACCTGGGTGTAGCCCACCGGCACGCCAGCAGCAGAGCACGAGGCGTTGCCGTTGACGCTGCCCGGCGCGGTGATGCCGCACGGATCGGTGTACGACTCGAAGCTGCTGTTCAGGCCGCCGTAGAGATCGTTGATCGACGGAGCACGGAAGCCCTGAGCGTAGGTACCACGCACCAGCAGTTCATCCAGCGGACGCCAGGTGAAGCCGAACTTGGAGTTGATGGTGTCGCCGAAGTTGCTGTAGTCCGAGTAACGGCTTGCAGCGTTCAGGGTCAGTTCCTTGGCGAACGGCAGATCCGACAGGATCGGCACATTCAGTTCCAGGTAGAACTCGTCCAGCTCGTACTTGCCCTGGGTGGTCTGAGCGCCCAGACCGGTCGACTGACCCGACTGCGCGAACGCGTCCGGCGAGAAACGGCCTTCTTCTTCACGGTGCTCCACGCCCATCGCGATACCCACTTCGCCGGCCGGCAGCTCGAACAGCGAGCCGGACAGGTTGGCGGTGTAGCTGGTGGTCTTGGTGTAGCCGGTGTCGGTGAAGTACGGGAACAGGAAGGCCTGCGTGGCCGGATCGGCCAGCGAGCCCTGACCTGCCACGCCGTACGGCAGCAGCGGGTTCCACGGGCGGCAACCGGTGACTGCATCACCCGGCGAGCCGCACTGCGCAACACCATTGCCGTCGATGTAGGAAGCACCCAGCGCCTGGCGAGCCGCGATCAGGCTCATGTCGCCATGGCCGGTCTTGGTCGATTCGTTGCGGTTCCACAGCGCGCCGACGTCCCAATCCCAGGTCTTGCCGCCGAACTCGAAGAAGCCGCTGACGGTCGGCGCAAAGCGCAGGGTCTTCAGCTGGCTTTCGGTGGTACGCGGCATTTCCCACAGGCGACGACGGAAGTCCAGGTCGGTGCCGGTCGGGTTGAACGCACTGTCAGCCGACAGCTTGGTGCCGAAGGCCTGCGACTGGTACGGGTAGCCGGCGATCTGCTGGTCCGTGGTGCGCTCGTTGTAGAGCACGTCCGCGTTGAAGGTGATCGAATCGGTCAGGTCGTAGTTGCCGTTGACGTACACGGACTTACGCTCGATACCGGTCTGAACCATCATCTGCTGGTTGGCATTGACGCGATCAGCCGAGGTTTCGGCGCGGTAGTCGGCACGATTGGTCGGATCGCCACCTTCGCGCAGGGTGAACCAGCGCTGGTCGGCCGAACCGACGTAGCCCGGCTGGCCTTCTTCCAGGTCCGGCGTCAGGCAGGGCTCGCAGAACGCGCCGTTCTGGTTGATCGGGCTGTTGCCCGAGCCCGGGTAGTTCGGACCGGCATTGCCGTCACGGCTGAAGAAGCGATCGCTCGCCCACACCGGATCGGCCTTGTAGTACTCGGCGGCCATGGTGATGCCACCGCGCTCGCCTTCCGAACCCAGGGTGAAGGAGTACTGCTTGGTCGAACCGTCGCCCTTGCCGTACTGGCCGAAGTAGACGCTGGCTTCGCCGCCTTCCACGCGCTTGCGGGTGATCACGTTGACCACGCCGGCGATGGCGTCGGAGCCGTAGATCGACGAGGCGCCGTCCTTCAGGATCTCGATGCGCTCGATGGCGGCCATCGGGATCTGGCTCAGATCCTGCAGGCCCGAGGTGGATGCGCCCAGGCGCTTGCCGTTCATCAGGACCAGCGTACGCTGCGCGCCGAGGTTGCGGATGTCGACGTAGTAGCCGCCCACGTCCTCGCCCGAGGCCAGCGATTCCGAACGCGAGATGGCCGGGGAACCGGCCGAGGTCATGTTCTGCAGCACGTCGGCGACGGAGGTGTAACCCTGCTTTTCCAGGGCTTCACGGGTCATCGTCAGGATCGGCTGCTGGGTCTCCATGTTGGCACCGCGGATGCGCGAGCCGGTGACCGAAATACGGTCCAGGTCAGTGGTGCCGGCAGCAGCTTCCTGCGCCGAGGCAAAGCTCGGCACGAGCGCGAGCGCAATGCCGGCGGGCAGGAGGCCCAGCCGCACTGCAGGAGTACGAAAATTCATTTATCTCTCCGAGGTACGTTAGTAGCGTGTTAAACCGCCTCGGAAAGTTACGATTGCGTTGCAGCTAATTATTTGCGTGATGCAACCAAAGGCTTTGCCGACTCTGGCGACAGGTTCGCACCTGCCTCACGGTAGCGTGACGCAGACAGCCCAAAACGGGCCCGAAACGCCCGTGCGAAGCTGCAGCAGTTGTCAAACCCGCTGGCCGCGGCCACCTCGCCCACCATCATGTCGGTATCACGCAGCAGATCGGCCGCACGCTCCAGGCGCAGGCGCGCCGAGAGCGACTGCGGGCTCTCCGCGTACAGACTCTGGAACGTCTTGGACAGGTACCAGCTGGAGAAGTTGGTGAGCTCGGCCAGTTCACCGATGCGCACCACGCGGTGACTGTTGCCTTCCAGGTAGAGGCGCGCGCGCTGCATGCGTCCGAACACCTGGCGCTTGCGGCTGCGCGAACGGCCCGGGCAACGCTGCACGCCGGTGGCCATGCCCTGCTGCAGTGCCGCCAGGTGCAGCAACGCCGGACGCAGGCCCTGCATCGGCCGGTCGCTGGTCAGTGCGTCACGCCACAGGCGCATCGCCACGCGCATTTCGCCACGCGTCATCGTGCCGCGGCCCGCATAGAGGTTGCAGTCGGCCAGTTCGCCCAGCGCGCGCAGCGCATCCGGCGACAGGCTCAAGCCGATGCACAGGCCATCGCGCCCGGCCTGCACCAACGGCTTGGAGTCCTTCTCGAAGGCGATCCACTCACGTTGGCGCAGACGGAACTTGCCCTCCTTGGATTCCACCCATGCGCTGCCACGCACCTGCATCCAGACCGTGAACGTCGTGCCAGCGGTCTGCAGGCTGCCCAACCGGGCAACGCCCAGGCAGTTCGGCAACGCGCCATCGTCGATGGCCTTGTCCAGGGAAAGAGATTGACCGCGATCGGCCAGGGAGAGCTGACGCATGACTGCACCGTGAGTTTGCCTTTGCTGGCGTGCAGTTTTGCCAAATCAGGCCACTGCCCTCAGGACGTCTTGGCGAGATTGATCCGAATTCGGCACGACAACCTCACGAAGAACTTACGAAGGATCTTTTCCCTTCATAAACAGTGGGTTGGAGAAGGCCGGAAAGAACGACGAGGTCGCTTCGGGCAGGCTCATGATCCCGATGTCGGACCCATCGGCCACGGCAAGGGCGACATACACCGCACTGCCATCCGGGCTTGCGCTGAATCCATTGCCGGTGCCCAGCCGATCCGCGTCCAGGCAGTGCGGGCCGCCGCCCGAGGTCGCGCTGAGGCGGGCGAACACGGTGGCGCAATCGGCGCGGTTGGCCAGGTAGTCGATCTGCCCATTGCCGGAGACGGTCCATGCGCGGTACCGCCAGCGCGAGGGCTGATCGCTGCGCACCTGGCGGATGCTCTGCGGCGTCAGCGCGACATCGGCCGACCACAGGCCACTGGCGGACAAGCGGGTGAACAGCACGCGTTCGCCCGCCACGTCATAGCGTGCCTGGGAGACGCCCTCGATGCTGCCCAGCAAGCGCCAGGGCGTGGTGGTGCGATCAAACAGCGACAGACGCATGCGTTCGTCGCGATCGCGCTCGACCACCAGCAGCTGTTCCGGCCGCTGCCCGTACAGGGCCTGCAGCGGCTGCGCCACCGGCACCGCCAGGCGCACGGTCTGCTCGTCGCGCGGGGACACTTCGAAGATGGCCGGATTGGCGTGTTCATCACGCCCCAGCACCAGCAGATGGCGGGCGTCGCGCGACCAGTCCGGAATCTGGCGGGTTTCCGGGCGCAGGCCTTCGATCGGCCGCAGCGATTCAGGCCGCTGCAGGTCCGCCCACCACAGCGCATAACTGCCGGAGCGGTTGGAGCTGAAGACCAGCTGCCGGCCATCCGGCGCGATCATGGGCTGTGCATCACGCCCGCCCGAGGCGAACAGCCGTTCGGGCACGCCCGGGCCCTCCGCCCCGATCGGCACTTTGAACAGCCCGAACTGCGCACGGCGGTGCATGAAGGCCAGCATGTTGTTGCTGCGCGACAACGCCGGCGCCTGGGCATCGTCGAGCCCCAGGTCACGCAGCGTGCGCGTGCGCGTATCCAGTTCATACAGGCGCGCTTCGCTGTCCACGCGGCGGCCGAACACGATGTGGCGGCTGTCGCTGCGCCAGGCCCAGCCGCGGATTTCCGCCGAATCGTTGGTGAGCTGTTCCGGCGTTCCGCCCTCGGCCGGAATCCGCCACAGATCGCCAACCTGCGGATTGCGCACGAACACGATCCAGCGGCCGTCGGGCGAATAGCGCGGCGCGTATTCGAAGCTGTCCGCATCGATCGTGTAGTCGAGCGCGGTCCAGCTCCCGCTGGCGATGTTCAGGGTCCGGATGCCGCGATGCGCGTACTTGCCCGACAGTGAGCCGAACAGCAGGCCGCGACCGTCCGGGGTCCAGTCGAAGCTGAGCAACTCGGTGCCATCGCAGCGGGTGACATGACGCAGGGCACCGCCGGTGGCGCTCGAGATGATGACCTCGCAACTGCCGTCCGGACCGAACCGCGCGAAGGCGATGTCGCGCCCGTTGGGCGACCAGTTCGGGAACCGGTCGGAGTACGTGGCCGGCGTATCCATCAGGATGCGTGCCGGCGCGTTGCCGGAGGTCTGCACCTTGATGACACTGCCCTGGCGTGCCGGCGTATCAGCCTCGTAGGCGACCTGCGAACCATCCGGGGACAGCGTGGGATACGTCTCGAAGCCCGAGGTGGCGGTGATCAGCCGGTACGGCCGCTGCGGGCTGCCGATCACCCGGGTGCCATCCTCGATCGCGGCGTCCACCGCGGTGGCGGGTCGTTCGCGCTGTACCAGCAGGGCGGCCATGACCAGCAGGGCGATCAACATCGCCACGCCGATGGCGAGCAGGATGTAGCGCCGGGTGCGGCGCCACTGCCGGCGCAGCGGGCCGTCAACGCGCCTGCGCGACGGCGCGGTGGCCGGAGGCAGCAGCGTGGCGTCATCCAGCGCCTCGGGGTCGACGCCGTCCACCGCCGCCAGGCCCCGCACGTCCTCGACCGCACTCACGGGCACGAGCAGGCGATAGCCGGTCTTGGCGATGGTTTCGATATAGGCCGTACCGGCTTCTTCGTCGGTGGCAAAGGCCTTGCGCAGCTGGGTGACGGCCTGGGTCAGCACGTCGTTGGTGGGCAGCGTATCCGGCCAGACCTCGGCGAACAGTTCGTCGCGGGTCACCACGGCGCCCGGTGAGCGCATCAATGCCTTCAATACGCCCAGCGCCTTGGGCGTCAACCGGCGCGGGCGACGCACGCCCACCACCATCACTTCCCGCGAGGAAAGAATGACGGTGCAATCGCCGATTCGAACTACATCGGCTGACGGTCGCTCACTGTCGTTGATGATCATTCCGGTGACACGAGTGAATGCAGGACTACGGGAACGCAGCATTCATCACAATCGACAACGACCGAACGAACCGCCAGATTCCGCACAAGGCATCAGCGCAAAGCGCAAAAACACTGAAGCGCGCGAATACTAGCCTATGTGGGTTAACCGCACCTGTGCGTGTGGCCAACACCAGGCTCTCTCTCGCCGACGAATCCACATAAATCGATTCAGCATTCGCGCCTTCGGGCGCGAATTTTTTATGCGCGATTCAGCTTTGTATGCGACGTATCATCGTGAGTCCGACCAAGCGCGACACCACCAGCGCTACGTACATCACACCGGCGAACTGTTCCAGCATCACCAGCGCCCGTGCCTGCGCATGGATCGGCACCACGTCGCTCAGTCCGACGCCGGACAGCAAGCTGAAGCTCAGATAAAGCAACTCCATCCAGGTGCGCAGTTCGCTCTCGCTGGTTGCCATGAAACTGCCTGGGTACCACTGCTGGCACACCGCGAACGCGAAGGCGAATGCCCAGGCCAACAGCGTGAAGGTGGCCCCTGCGGCGAACAGCTCGTCACGGGTGACCTTGTGGTCCTGCAGCATGTAGGCGATCAGGCTGCCGGCGGTATAGAAGTACAGCAGGCATTCGAGCAGCTGGGCGGTGGTGGCCAGCGCCGGACGCCCCAACAGCGCGCCCGAGATCGAGAACACCACCGAGGGGATCGCCAGCACCAGCGCCACCCACATTCCCAACGGGCTGCGGCGTACCACCCACAGGGCCAGACCGAGCACCGCGATCCCGAACGCACCGAACAGCGCGCGGCTGGCGCCGGCCTCGTCCATCGCCGGGTACAGCAGCACGCCCAGCAGTTGCACCGCCAGCAGCCACGCCGAGGGATGCCGGCGCGCGATCGCCAACCATTTGGTGCTGCGTGCTATCGCCATCGTTGTCCCCGCCCCTGCCTGGTCGCGCCGAGCTTAGCCGGAATCGCGCGGGCACTGGATGATGGCCGGGGCGGCGGGCACCGCCCCGGCCACTGCCTCACTCCTGGCGATACACCTCGGCGCCCAGATCGCGGAACTGGGCGGACTTCTCCGCCATGCCGGCTTCCAGCGCCTGGTGCGTATCCAACCCCTGCCCCGCCGCATAGTCGCGCACGTCCTGGGTGATCTTCATCGAGCAGAAGTGCGGGCCGCACATCGAGCAGAAATGGGCGAGCTTGTGCGCATCCTTGGGCAGCGTCTCGTCGTGGAATTCCTTGGCCTTCTCCGGATCCAGCCCAAGGTGGAACTGGTCCTCCCAGCGGAACTCGAAACGCGCCTTGCTCAGTGCGTTGTCGCGCACCTGCGCGCCGGGATGGCCCTTGGCCAGATCCGAGGCGTGCGCGGCAATGCGGTAGGCCATGATGCCGTCGCGCACGTCCTGGCGGTTGGGCAGGCCGAGGTGTTCCTTCGGCGTCACGTAGCAGAGCATGGCGGTGCCGTACCAGCCGATCATCGCCGCGCCGATCGCGCTGGTGATGTGGTCGTAGCCCGGCGCGATATCCGTGGTCAGTGGGCCGAGCGTGTAGAACGGCGCTTCACCGCACTCGCGCAGCTGTTTGTCCATGTTTTCCTTGATCAGCTGCATCGGCACGTGGCCGGGGCCTTCGATCATGGTCTGCACGTCATGCTTCCACGCGATCCTGGTCAGCTCGCCCAGGGTTTCCAGTTCGCCGAACTGCGCGGCATCGTTGGCATCGGCGATGCAGCCCGGGCGCAGCCCGTCGCCCAGCGAGAAGGTCACGTCGTAGGCCTTCATGATCTCGCAGATGTCCTCGAAGTGCGTGTAGAGGAAGTTCTCCTTGTGATGTGCCAGGCACCACTTGGCCATGATCGAGCCACCGCGCGAGACGATGCCGGTCACGCGCTTGGCGGTCAGCGGCACGTAACGCAGCAGCACGCCGGCGTGGATGGTGAAGTAATCCACGCCCTGCTCGGCCTGCTCGATCAGGGTGTCGCGGAAGATCGCCCAGTTCAGTTCTTCGGCGCGGCCATCGACCTTCTCCAGGGCCTGGTAGATCGGCACGGTACCGATCGCCACCGGCGAGTTGCGCAGGATCCATTCGCGCGTTTCATGGATGTGTTTGCCGGTGGACAGGTCCATTACGGTGTCGCCGCCCCAGCGGATCGCCCAGACCAGCTTCTCCACTTCCTCGGCGATGCCGGAGGACACCGCGCTGTTGCCGATGTTGGCGTTGATCTTGGTAAGGAAGTTGCGGCCGATGATCATCGGCTCGCTTTCCGGGTGGTTGATGTTGTTGGGCAGCACCGCGCGGCCGCGGGCGATCTCGTCACGGACGAATTCGGGCGTGATGATCCTCGGGATCGAGGCGCCGAAGGACTCGCCGGGGTGCTGCTTCAGCAGCGCGGCATCGCGGATCGCGTCCAGGCGCTGGTTCTCGCGGATCGCCACGAACTCCATCTCCGGCGTGATGATGCCGCGGCGTGCGTAGTGCATCTGGGTGACGTTGGCGCCGGCCAACGCGCGTCGCGGTTGCAGGCGCGACGGAAACCGCACCGCGTCGAGCCGGGCATCGGTTTCGCGCGAGCGGCCGAACGCGGAGCTCAGACCCTCCAGCACTTCGGTATCGCCTCGCTCGGCCACCCAGGCGGCGCGCAGCGCAGGCAGGCCGACCGAAAGGTCGATGGCAACACCCGGGTCGGTGTACGGACCGGAGGTGTCGTAGACGGTGACCGGCGCGTTCTCCTCGCCGCCGAACAAGGTGGGCGTGCGGGTCAGCGTGATCTCGCGCATCGGCACCTGCAGATCGCTGCGCGAGCCCTGCACGTGGATCTTGTGCGAGCCGGGAATCGGCCGGGTGACCGATTCGGAGAGTTGCTGGGCCTGTTGCTGCAGGGCGGAGAGCTGTGCGTTCATCGAGGCATCGTCCTAGGTTCAATCCCCGCACAGGGACTGTGCGGTTCTATGCGAGGGACTCGCATGGGAGGGACGAAACGGCGGCGCTCGACGGACGGATTGCGGGCGGTCTCCGGGCGCGGTGGCCCTACGGCGCAATGCATCTGCAGATGCGAAGCTTCCCTACGCCGGTATCAACCGGATCAGGTTCGAAGGGACTGTCTCAACCTTGGCCACTGGGCCGCGGTACCCCCGCTTCGGGCCGAATTAGACCACAAAGGCGAGCGCGAGGGGCACACGGGTGAGGCGCGCACTGGCGGGTACGGGTTGGATGTGAACACAGCGCCGACACCCGATGCACTACCATGCTGCGGCGCGGTATGCGGTGCGATACAGGGGGTGAAATCCCACATCGTGCGCGCACCACGCTCTGCTCGACGCCATTGACGTCCGTACTGACCGGCCTCGACCGGCTTGATCCGCCCCAGTCGTTGCCGCTGTGCCGCTGGAGATTGCAAGCCTCGGCTCGCCCCTACTGATCGGAGACACGCCTTCATGGTGTTCCGCATTTCCATCGCACTGGTCGCACTGCTCGTGCTGATCGCCGGCCTCGCGCCGGGCCCCTTCAACGAGGTCGTCCAGAGCGGCCTGTCCACCATCATCCGCAGTACCGGCTGGCTGTACCTGCTGGTGGTGTTCATCACCCTGTCGTTCCTGATCTACCTGGCCTTCGGCCGCTTCGGTTCACTGCGCATCGGCGGTGAAGATGCCGAACCTGATTTTTCCAATGCGAGCTGGATGTCGATGCTGTTCGCTGCGGGCATGGGCATCGGCCTGGTGTTCTGGGGCGCGGCCGAACCGATCTCGCACTTCGTGAAACCGCCGGAAGGATTGGCACCACAGAGCATGGAAGCGGCGCGCGCGTCGATGCGCTATGCGTTCTTCCATTGGGGCCTGCATCCGTGGGCGATCTATGCCCTGATCGGCCTGGCGATGGCGTGGTTCCAGTTCAACCGCAATGGCCGCGGGCTGATCAGCGATCTACTGCAACCGATCATCGGGGCGCATCACCGTGGCTGGATGGGCACGGTCGTCAACGTCGCTGCGGTGGTGGCCACCGCGATCGGCGTTGCCACCACGCTGGGCTTCGGTACGATCCAGATCGCCGCCGGCCTCGAGCGCGTGTTCGGCCTCCAGTCCACGGTGCCGGTGCAACTGACCATCATCGCGGTGGCATTCGTGCTGTACATGGCCTCCACCACCAGCGGTGTCCACCGCGGTATCAAGTGGCTGTCGAACTTCAATCTCGGCCTGGCGGCCTTGCTGCTGGCGCTGATCCTGGTGCTGGGGCCGACCGGCTTCATCTTCGACACCTTCACCACGACGATCGGTTCGTACCTCAATTCGCTGGTGACGATGAGCCTGCGTATGTCGCCGTTCTCGGGCAGCACCTGGGTGGCGGACTGGACGATCTTCTACTGGGCCTGGTGGATCGCGTGGGCGCCGTTCGTGGGCTCGTTCATCGCGCGCGTGTCGCGAGGGCGCAGCATCCGCGAGTTCGTACTGGGCGTGGTGATCGCACCGAGCGTGCTGGGCTTCCTGTGGTTCTCGGTGTTCGGCGGCACGGCGCTGTGGTCGCAGATTTTCGGCCACGTGGACCTGGCGCAGGCGCTGGGCAATGGTTACGAGACGGTGCTGTTCACGATGTTCGACAGCCTGCCGATGCCCATGATGTTGTCGGTTGTCGCACTGGTGCTGTTGATCATCTTCTTCGTGACCTCGGCCGATTCGGCGGTGCTGGTGCTGGCGACCATGTCGACGGAGGAGGCCGGCGATCCGCCGTTGGCGCGCCGGATGGTGTGGGGCGTGGCGATTGCGTTGATCGCGGGCGTGCTGTTGTTGGCCGGTGGACTCAATGCGCTGCAGGGGATGATCACGATCGCGGCGTTGCCGTTCGCGTTGTTGATGCTGGCGGTGATGTGGTCGTTGTACCGGGTGCTGGACATGGAGCATGCACTGCAGCGGCGCCGCGCGCAGCGTGCGCGGCGATTGATGGACGAGTGGATCGAGCGGGAGATCGCAGCGCAGGAAGAGACGCGCGATGAGGCGGCTCGGGCGCCTTAGGGTGGTCGGGTTGGTCGCTTGGAGCGGCACGCTTCCCGGGCTATCGGTGGGCGGGCCGGGCCGGGTGGGTTGGCGGGACACGCCGTGAATCCCGCTCCGCGGCCCGGCCCAGCCGCTGGCGGCTGGGCGTTCAGTCGCATGCGAGGCAGTGCCTCGCAAGCAATGCGCCTTCACCCCTGGAGGCTCATGTCGCGCCATCCATGGCGCTCATGGTCCCGACAACCCACCCGCCCCGTCCCGCTCACGGTTTCAAGGTGGTGTCGGAGAGAGCTGCCGGGAGAATCTCGGCGCAGCAGCGTGCACCTGACGCGTTGGATCCTGTTTGAGGCAAAGCAGCCACGCATGGCGTGGCTCTACGTCGGATCGTTGCCCGGGAAGAGCAGCCACGCATGGCGTGGGTCTACCGTATCAGCCGTGTGCGCTTTTGCCGTGCGCACCGACCCATTGTGGGTGGGTCGGCCTGGGTGGGTTGGCGGGACCATGAGCCGCATGGATGCGGCGACATGAGCCTCCATGGATGGATTCACGGCGTGTCCCGCAAAGCCACCCAGGCCGGCCCACTACCCGCAGCCCCAAAGCGCAATGCTCTACGCTCTGCCATGCGCTCTGCCATGCGCTCTGCCATGCGCTTCTACCGACCAGCGATCGGCGCTACAGAGCGCGAGAGAATCAGTACCCCGCCGCCTGCCCATCCTTGCGGCTCTCCGAAGCGCCGTAGTACACCCCGGTCTCCGGATCACGCAGGATCGCCTGATACCCGCCGTACGGACCATCCGCGAACACCACCCGGTGGCCCTTGCGCATCAGCGCGCGCACCGTCTCATACGGAAAGCCGGTTTCCAGATTCACCTCGCCCCCGTCGCTCATCGCCGTCGCCTGCCCGGTCGGCTCCGTCGACCCCTCGTGCTGGATACGCGGCGCATCGCCTGCTTCCTGCAGATTCATCCCGAAATCGACCATGTTCATCACGATCTGCGCATGCCCCTGCGGCTGCATCGCACCACCCATCACCCCGAAGCTCATCCACGGCTTGCCATCCTTGGTGACGAAACCCGGGATGATCGTCTGGAACGGCCGCTTGCCCGGGGCATAGCCATTCGGGTGATCCTTCTGCAGCACGAACATCTCGCCGCGGTCCTGCAGGATGAAGCCCAGGCCCGGGGGCGCCATGCCGCTGCCCATGCCGCGGTAATTGGACTGGATCAGCGAGACCATCATGCCGTCCGCATCGGCCACCGTCAGGTAGATCGTGTCGCCCTCCTTCAGCTGCTTCGGCGTGCCCGGCTGCACTTCGCTCAGGGCCTTGTCCATCGAAATCAGTTTGCGGCGCTCGGCGGCGTAGCCCTTGGAAATCAGTCTGTCGACCGGCGCCGGATGGAAGGCCGGGTCGGTGTAGAAGCGCGCACGGTCGGCGAAGGCCAGCTTCTTGGCCTCCACGAACAGGTGCACGTGTTCCGGCGAGCCGAAGGGAATCGTGGAGAAGTCGTAGCCTTCCAGCACGTTGAGGATCTGCAGCGCGGCGATGCCCTGGCTGTTCGGCGGCAGCTCCCACACATCGTAGCCACGGTAATTGCTGCTCACCGGCTCGACCCACTCGCCGTGATGGCTGGCCAGGTCGTCGTAGCTCAGGTAGCCGCCGTTGGCCTTGAAGTAGCTGCCGATGGTGCGGGCGATGTCACCTTTGTAGAAGGCGTCGCGGCCGCCCTGGGCGATCTGCTCGAGGGTGTGCGCCAGGTTCGGGTTCTTCCACAGCTCGCCCTTGCGCGGGGCATGGCCGTCGATCGTGAACTGCTCGGTGAAGCCGGGATACCTGGACAGCCGCGGGACCGAGCGGTCCCAGTAGTAGGCGATGACCTCCGCGACCGGGTGACCTTCGCGGGCGTAGCGGATCGCCGGGGCGAGGTTGTCCGCCATCGGCTTGCGGCCGAAGCGCTCGTGCAGGGCGAACCAGCCGTCGACCGCGCCGGGCACCGAGACCGGCAGCGGGCCGGTGGCCGGGATCTCCTTCAGCCCGCGGCGCTGGAACTCGGCCAGGGTCAGCGACTTCGGCGAGCGGCCCGAGCCGTTGTAACCGTAGAGTTTCTGCGTCCTGGGGTCCCACACGATCGCGAACAGGTCGCCGCCGACGCCGTTGCCGGTCGGCTCCATCAAGCCGAGCGCGGCATTGGCGGCGATCGCGGCATCGACCGCCGAGCCGCCGGACTTCATCACGTCCAGCGCGATCTGGGTGGCCAGCGGCTGGGAGGTGGCGGCCATCGCGTGCGGGGCGATCACCTCCGAGCGGGTGGCGAAGGTGTGGCCGGTGATCCGGTCGGCGGCGATCGCGGCGGCAGGCAGCGTACACAGGACGGCGGCGGCGAGCAGGCCGCGGGCAAGGCGTGAGGACACGGGGTGGTTCCTGATGAGTGGTAGCCCCCCGATGGTGGCGGCAGATGCCTCCGGATGACATCCCACCATGGTCATGCACCGCGGGAAGCAGCCCTCGAATCCGCGCAGTACGGCGCGCCAAAATTTTGAATTCCGGTTCACCCGAACGCTTTCAGCCGCAACCATCCTTGCGCGGCGGGGCCTTGCGGTGGATGCAGGCGAAACCGATGGAAATTGCGTTCCCAGGGTTGACACCGCCAAAAGCCGTGTGGTTTTCTCGATCTCATGTTGCAGCGCACAGCCACCCGCGAATCCACCGAGCACGCCGACCACGGCGCGGCCTCCGTCCATTCGCTTCTCGTCCTCGTACTTATTACCCAACCAACAGGTGCGGGACGGACCGGCGTGTAAGCAAGACTGCCAGGTATCCATCAAAACCCGCACCCGACCAGGTGCGGGTTTTTTCGTTTCAGAGCCCTTCGATTTCCATCCTCCCCCGAGTTGCCTTCCACCATGACCCGCCAGCCCACCTCGAGCCAGCCGATGCCCACCGCCCCCACGGCGGGTGCGTCCGCGTGTGGTCGCGGCCAGGCCGGCGCCCCCCCTTCCCCTGATGGGCCGACGCGTCGCTGACCGTCGGCCCTCTTTTTTCTTGCCTCCAAAGGACCTCCCCCATGAGCACCAACGACCTGCCCCAGATCAAGATCGCTGTTGTCGGCTACGGCAGCCAGGGCCGCGCGCACGCGCTGAATCTGCGTGAATCCGGCTTCGATGTCGTCGTCGGGCTGCGCCCGGGCGGTCCGACCGAGGTCAAGGCCCAGGCCGACGGCTTCACCGTCAAAGCCCCGGCCGAAGCGGTGAAGGACGCCGACCTGGTCGCCGTGCTGACCCCGGACATGGTGCAGAAGAAGCTCTACGAAGACGTGCTCGCGCCGAACATGAAACAGGGGGCGGTGCTGCTGTTCGCGCATGGCCTGAACGTGCATTTCGACATGATCAAACCGCGCGAGGATCTGGACGTGGTGCTGGTCGCACCGAAGGGCCCGGGCGCGCTGGTCCGTCGCGAGTACGAGATCGGCCGCGGCGTGCCGTGCATCTGGGCGGTCTACCAGGACAAGAGCGGCAAGGCCGCCGAGTTCGCCCTGGCCTACGCCGGCGGCCTGGGTGGCGCCCGCGCCAACCTGATCCAGACCACCTTCAAGGAAGAGACCGAAACCGATCTGTTCGGCGAACAGGCGGTGCTGTGCGGCGGTGCCTCGGCCCTGGTGCAGGCCGGTTTCGAAACCCTGGTCGAAGCCGGCTACCAGCCGGAAATCGCTTACTACGAAGTGCTGCACGAACTGAAGCTGATCGTCGACCTGTTCTACGAAGGCGGCATCACCCGCATGCTGGAATTCATCTCCGAGACCGCGCAGTACGGCGACTACGTCAGCGGCCCGCGCGTGATCGACGCCGGCACCAAGGCCCGCATGAAGGACGTGCTGACCGATATCCAGAACGGCACCTTCACCAAGAACTGGGTGGCCGAGTACGAAGCGGGCCTGCCGAACTACAACAAGTTCAAGCAGGCCGACCTGGAGCACCCGATCGAGAAGGTAGGCAAGGAACTGCGCGCCAAGATGGTCTGGCTGCAAAGTCAAGCCGCGTAAAACGCGCGGCTCCCCCACCCGCTTTCGTAAAGGTCACCGCATGAATACCTCCGCACACAGCACCGCGCCCCGCAACGGCGCACGCTGGTTGACGCAGGCCCTGGAAGCCGAGGGCGTGCATACGCTGTTCGGCTATCCGGGCGGCACCATCATGCCGTTCTATGACGCCCTGGTGGATTCCGGGCTGAAGCACATCCTGGTCCGCCACGAGCAGGGCGCGGCCCTGGCCGCCAACGGCTTCGCCCGTGCCAGCGGCCGGGTCGGCGTCTGCGTCGCCACCTCCGGCCCGGGCGCCTCCAACCTGGTCACCGGCATCGCCGACGCGATGCTGGATTCGGTGCCGATGGTCTGCATCACCGGCCAGGTCGCCACCCCGCTGCTGGGCACCGACGCGTTCCAGGAACTGGACGTGTTCGGGCTGACCCTGCCGATCGTCAAGCACAGCTGGCTGGTGCGTCGGGTCGAAGACCTGCCGCAGGTGGTCGCCGATGCGTTCCGGATCGCCCGCGAGGGCCGTCCCGGCCCGGTGCTGATCGATCTGCCCAAGGACGTGCAGGTGGCCGATGCGTCGCACCTGCCCGACCACGTGCCGTCCACCGTGGTCGCACCGCCTGCGCCGCAGGACGAGGCCATCGCGCAGACCATCGCCGCGATCGCCGGGGCAGAGAAGCCGGTGATCTATGCCGGTGGTGGGGTGGCGCTGGGCGATGCGGTGGAGGACTTCCGCGCCTTCGTCGAGGCGACCCGTATGCCGACCGTGCTGACCCTGCGTGGGCTGGGCGCGCTGCCGCCGCAGCATCCGCATTACCTGGGCATGCTGGGCATGCACGGCACCCGCGCAGCCAACATGGCCGTGCAGGAAAGCGATCTGCTGGTCGTGGTCGGCGCACGCTTCGATGACCGCGCGACCGGCAAGTTGAACGAGTTCGCGCCGTTCGCGCGCGTCGTGCACATCGATGCCGATGCGTACGAGATCTCCAAGCTGCGTACTGCCGACATCGCGGTGCCCGGCAATGTCGGCACGGCATTGCGTGCGCTGACCGCCGCCGCCACGGTACCGGCCGCGCAGGACGCCTGGCGCCAGCGCTGCCAGGGCCATCGTGAACGCTTCGCCCCGCGCTACGACGCGCCGGGCAAGCACATCTACGCCCCGGCGCTGCTGAAGCGCCTGAGCGAGCTGGCGCCGAGCGACGCCATCATCGCCTGCGATGTCGGCCAGCATCAGATGTGGGTCGCCCAGCATTGCCGCTTCAACCACCCGCGCAACCACCTGACCAGCGGCGCGCTGGGCACCATGGGCTTCGGCCTGCCGGCGGCGATGGGCGCGCAGTTCGCCTGCCCCGACCGCACCGTGGTGCTGGTCTCCGGCGACGGCAGCTTCATGATGAACGTGCAGGAGCTGGTCACCATCGCCCGCTGCCGCCTGCCGGTGAAGATCGTGCTGCTGGACAACAGCTCGCTGGGCATGGTCCGCCAGTGGCAGGAGCTGTTCTTCGCCGAGCGGTACAGCGAGATCGATCTGTCCGACAACCCGGACTTCGCCGCGCTGGCCCAGGTGTTCGGCATTCCGGCCACGCGCATCGAAGCGCGTGACGATGTCGAAGGTGGCCTGGCCGCGATGCTGGCCCAGCCCGGCCCGGCGCTGCTGCATGTCGCCATCGATGCGCGTGCCAACGTCTGGCCGCTGGTGCCGCCCAACAACGCCAACAGCACGATGCTGGAAAGCAACCCCGCCCATCAGTCCCAGGAGTTCCCCAATGCAATACCGGCTTGACCTGGTGCTGACCCCCGCCGAAGGCGCGCTGCTGCGCGTGATCGGCATGGCCGAACGCCGCGGCTTCGCGCCGCGCGCGATCGCCGGTGCGCCGAATGCCGCCGATGATGGCCGCTGGCACCTGCAGCTGGTGGTGGACAGCACGCGCCCGCCGGAGACGCTGCGCCGCCAGATCGAGAAGATCTACGACTGTGTTTCGGTGCGCATCAGCGCGCTGGAACCGGGAGTATCCGCATGAACGCCCGCACCGTTGCATCGGTGCCGGTACGGAGGTGTCTTCTTGCAGCACATGGATGTGCAAATGGTGCGCGTGCAGGATGCACAACGTCGCACCGCGCTGCAGGAGGCACGACGTCGCACCGTGCGCCGTGGCAGCGCGCGTCGCTCCGCGACGATGACCATGGCCGGGTGCGTGATGCCGGCTAGCCGTACCCCGCAGGAACCGGATGTAGGCGACGTAAGCGTCGCCGATGTGCTGGCCGCGCAGGCGCGGCTGCGCCGCTTCCTGCCGCCCACGCCGCTGCATTACGCCGAGCGCTTCGGCGTCTGGCTGAAGCTGGAAAACCTGCAGCGCACCGGCTCCTACAAGGTACGCGGCGCACTGAACGCCCTGCTGGCCGGCCGTGAACGCGGCGATGACCGCCCGGTCATCTGCGCCTCGGCCGGCAACCACGCCCAGGGCGTGGCCTGGGCCGCCTACCGCCTGAACATTCCGGCGATCACGGTGATGCCGCACGGCGCACCGGCCACCAAGATCGCCGGCGTGGCGCATTGGGGCGCGACTGTCCGCCAGCACGGGGAGAGCTACGACGAGGCCTACGCCTTCGCCCGCGCGCTGGCCGACCAGCACGGTTACCGCTTCCTGTCCGCCTTCGACGACCCCGACGTGATCGCCGGCCAGGGCACCCTGGGCATCGAGCTGGCGCCGCACGCCCCGGACGTGGTGATCGTGCCGATCGGCGGCGGTGGATTGGCGTCCGGCGTGGCGCTGGCGCTGAAATCGCAGGGCGTGCGCATCGTCGGTGCGCAGGTCGAGGGCGTCGATTCGATGGCCCGCGCCATCCGCGGCGACGTACGCGAGATCGCTCCGGTCGCCACCCTGGCCGACGGCGTCAAGGTAAAGATCCCCGGTTTCCTGACCCGCCGGCTGTGCAGTGCCCTGCTGGACGACGTGGTGATCGTGCGTGAAGCCGAGCTGCGCGAAACCCTGGTGCGGCTGGCGCTGGAAGAACACGTGATCGCCGAAGGCGCTGGCGCGCTGGCGCTGGCCGCCGGCCGGCGCGTCGCCGGCAAGCGCAAGTGCGCGGTGGTCTCCGGCGGCAACATCGATGCGCTGGTACTTGCCCAGCTGCTGGCCGACATCCGTCCCCGTCCCCCGCGCAAACCGCGCCGCCGCGCCAGCGAGCGAACACGCCCGCCCCTACCAACCGTGCTCGCGACACCCCCGATATCCGTTTCGATTCCTACCTCTGCCATTCCATCCGACATTGCTGTCGAGGAGACCTCCTGGTGACCATGCCCAACTCCCCCCGCATTAGAATTTTCGACACCACCCTGCGCGATGGCGAGCAATCGCCCGGCTGCAGCATGAGCCCGCAGCAGAAGCTGGTGATGGCCCGCGCACTGGACGAACTGGGCGTGGACGTCATGGAAACCGGCTTCCCGGCCAGCTCCCAGTCCGACCGCGAAGCCATGGCGATGATCGCCCGCGAAGTGCGCCGCCCGACCCTGGCCGTGCTGTCGCGCTGCCTGGCTGCCGACATCGAAACCTCGGCCAAGGCGCTGGAGGCCGCAGCGAACGCGCGCCTGCATGTCTTCCTGTCGACCAGCCCGCTGCATCGCGAGCACAAGCTGCGCATGACCCGAGAGCAGGTGCTGGAATCGGTGCACAGGCACGTCAGCCTGGCCCGTGGCTATGTGGATGACGTCGAGTTTTCCGCGGAAGACGCCACGCGCACCGAGGAGGACTTCCTGATCGAGGTCGCCCGCGTGGCCGTGGCCGCCGGCGCGACCACCATCAACCTGCCCGACACCGTGGGCTTCACCACGCCGGAAGAGATCCGCGGGATGTTCCAGCGCGTGATCGCCGGGGTGCCGGACAGCGACCGCATCATCTTCAGCGCGCACTGCCACAACGATCTGGGCCTGGCCGTGGCCAACTCACTGGCCGCCATCGAAGGCGGCGCGCGCCAGGTCGAATGCACCATCAACGGCATCGGCGAACGCGCCGGCAACTGCTCGCTGGAAGAGATCGCCATGGTGCTGAAGGTACGCAACGCCTTCTACGAGGAAGACACGCGGATCCATACGCCGCGCATCGTCGGCACCTCGCAGCTGCTGCAGCGCCTGGTCGGCATGCCGGTCCAGCGCAACAAGGCGATCGTCGGCGCCAACGCCTTCGCGCACGAGTCCGGCATCCACCAGCACGGCATGCTGCGCCACCGTGGCACCTACGAAATCATGCGCCCGGAAGACGTGGGCTGGGAGTCCTCGCAGATGGTGCTGGGCCGCCACAGTGGCCGCGCCGCGGTCGACCAGCGCCTGCGTGCGCTGGGCTTCTGGCTGGAAGAAGAAGAACTGAAGCTGGTCTTCGAGCAGTTCAAGGCGCTGTGCGAGCAGCAGCGCGTGGTGACCGATGCCGACCTGCAGACCCTGATGCAGGGCAGCGCCACCCAGAACGGCTACCGCCTGGCCTCGATGACGATCAGCGATGTCGGCAGCCGCGCCAATGCGCTGGTCGAGCTGTCCGACCCGGAGGGCAACCGCGTCGCCGAGACGGCGCAGGGCGATGGTCCGGTCGATGCGTTGTTCGGTGCACTGTCGGCCGCCACCGGCGTGCAGTTGATGCTGGACAGCTACCACGTGCACAGTGTGGGCATCGGCGCCGATGCGCGCGGCGAAGCCAACCTGAGCGTGCGCCACGAGGGCGAGGAGTACGAAGGCACCGGCACCAGCCGCGACATCATCGAAGCCTCCGCATTGGCGTGGCTGGACGTGGCCAACCGCCTGCTGCGCCAGCGCAACGCGACGACCGAACAGCCCGCGGCCACCGCCGCGGCCTGAGCACCCATGAAGCACCCCGAACCGCAGCAAGGCCAGTCCATGACCCCAGCTCCCCGCACCCTGTACGACAAACTGTGGGATGCCCACGTCGTCGTTCCCGAGACCGACAGCGCGCCCGCCGTGCTGTACATCGACCTGCACCTGATCCATGAAGTGACCTCCCCGCAGGCCTTCACCGAACTGCGCGAGCGCGGCCTCTCCCCGCGCCGGCCGGACCGGACCAAGGCGACGATGGACCACTCCACTCCGACCCTGCCGGCCGGTGCCGACGGCAAGCTGCCCTACGCCAGTGCCGCCTCCGAGGCACAGGTGGCGATGCTGGCCGCCAACTGCGCCAAACATGGCATCGAACTGTTCGACCTGCAGTCGGCCAGCCGCGGCATCGTGCACGTGATCGCCCCCGAGCAGGGCTTCACCCAGCCGGGCATGACCATCGTCTGCGGCGACAGCCACACCTCCACGCATGGCGCATTCGGCGCGCTGGCCTTCGGTATCGGCACCAGCGAGGTCGGCCATGTGCTGGCCACCCAGTGCCTGCTGCAACGCAAAGCCAGGACCATGGCGATCACCGTGGATGGCGTGCTGGCCCAGGGCGTCGGCGCCAAGGATGTGGTGCTGCACATCATCGGCGTGATCGGCGTCAACGGTGGCACCGGGCATGTGCTGGAGTTCCGCGGCAGCGCGATCGAAGCGATGGACATGGAGCAGCGCATGACGTTGTGCAACATGTCCATCGAAGCTGGCGCGCGAGCCGGCATGGTCGCCCCCGACCAGATCACCTTCGACTGGGTGGCCGCCACCCCGCGTGGCCCCAAGGGCGCCGACTTCGATGCCGCCGTCAACGCGTGGTCGCAGCTGCGCAGCGATGCCGGTGCGCGCTTCGACGTGGAGGTCCACATCGATGCCGCCGACATCCGCCCGACCCTGACCTGGGGCACCCACCCCGGCACCGCCATCGCCGTGGACCAGCCGATTCCGGCGGCCAACGATGCTGCCGCGCAGAAGGGCCTGGACTACATGCATTTCCACGCCGGGCAGACCCTGGCCGGCACACCGGTGGATGTGGTCTTCGTCGGCTCCTGCACCAACGGCCGCCTGAGCGACATGCGCGAGGTGGCGCAGGTGCTGCAGGGCCGCCGCGTCGCCCCGAGCGTACGCATGCTGGTGGTGCCGGGCTCGGAAATCGTCAAGCGCCAGGCCGAAGCCGAAGGCATCGATGTGATCGTGCGCGCGTCCGGCGCCGAATGGCGCGAGCCGGGCTGCTCGATGTGCATCGCCATGAACGGTGATCTGGTCGCGCCGGGGCAACTGGCGGTCAGTACCAGCAACCGCAATTTCGAAGGCCGCCAAGGGCCGGGCTCGCGCACCCTGCTGGCCTCGCCGATGACGGCCGCGTGGGCGGCGGTGAACGGCCGCGTGGCCGACCCACGCGAACTGTATGCCACGCTGGAGGTGGCCTGATGAGCGGCTTCCGTACCCTGACCTCGACCAGCGTGGTGCTGCGCGAGACCAACATCGATACCGACCAGATCATTCCGGCGCGCTTTCTGTCCACCACCGAACGCGTCGGCCTGGGCAAGTACGCCTTCAATGACTGGCGCTGGCAGAGCGAGGGCGTGCCAAACCCGGCGTTCGCCTTCAACCAGCCGCACAACGCCGGCCGCAGCATCCTGCTGGTCGGGCACAACTTCGGCTGCGGCTCCTCGCGTGAGCATGCGCCGTGGGCACTGACCGACCTGGGCCTGCGCGCCATCGTCAGCAGCGAGATCGCCGATATCTTCCGCGGCAATTCGCTGAAGAACGGCCTGCTGCCGATCGTGCTGGACGAAGCCGATGTGCAGACGCTGATGCAGCGCCCGGATGACGCACTGACCATCGATGTGGCCGCGCGCGAACTGCGCACGCCCGATGGACGCGTGTATGCCTTCCCGCTGGACGGCTTCTCGCAGACCTGCCTGCTGGAAGGCGTGGACCAATTGGGGTATCTGTTGGGCCGTACCCCTGACATTGAACGTTACGAGAGTGAACATGCACGCTGAGATTGTCGTATTGCCGGGTGACGGCATCGGTCCGGAAGTCGCCGCCGCCGCCGTGGCGGTGCTGGAGGCCGTCGCCACCCGTTTCGGGCACACCTTCGGGTTCCAGGAACACGACATCGGTGGCATCGCCATCGATCGCCACGGCGAGCCGCTGCCGGCCACCACGCTGGAGGCCTGCCGCAAGGCGGACGCCATCCTGCTCGGTGCGGTGGGCGGGCCGAAGTGGTCCGATCCCAACGCCAAGGTCCGGCCGGAACAAGGCCTGCTGGCGATCCGCAAAGCGCTGGGACTGTACGCCAACCTGCGCCCGGTGCGCACGCACGCGGCCGCGCTCGGGGCCTCGCCGATCAAGGCCGAACTGCTGGAAGGCGTGGACTTCGTCGTTGTGCGCGAACTGACCGGCGGCATCTATTTCGGGGAGAAGACCCGCACCGCCGACACCGCCAGCGACCTGTGCAGCTACAGCGTGGGCGAGATCGAGCGCGTCATGCGCACCGCGTTCCGGCTGGCACAGACCCGCCGCGGCAAGCTCACCTCGGTGGACAAGGCCAACGTGCTGGAAACCTCGCGCCTGTGGCGCGACGTCGCCGCGCGGATCGGCCGCGAGGAATTCCCGGAGATCGCGCTGGAGCACCAGCTGGTCGATTCGATGGCCATGCACCTGCTGGCCAAGCCGCGCGAGTACGACGTGATCGTGACCGAGAACATGTTCGGCGACATCCTCACCGATGAAGCCTCGATGCTGGCCGGCTCGCTCGGCCTGCTGCCGTCGGCCTCGCTGGGCGAACCGGGTGCGGTCGGCATCTACGAACCGATCCACGGCTCGGCGCCGGACATCGCCGGCAAGGACATCGCCAATCCGTACGCCACCATCTTCAGCGCGGCCATGCTGCTGCGCCATTCACTGGGGCTGGACGAAGAGGCTGCTACGGTCGAGGCAGCGGTATATGCCGTGCTCGATGACGGCGTGTTCACCGCCGATCTCGCCGCCAAGGGTTTTGCGGTGAGTACCGCCGCAGCCACCGACGCGGTCCTTGCCAAGCTGCAATGACCGTACGAACGCGGCCTGAGGCCGCGTTCCTGTCTGTACATCCCGCACGGCCTCCCTGTCCCGTCGGCCACGTCGCTGCCAGCGGCTGGCCCCCAACAAGGAAAGCCTTTGAACCCTCGTTCCGCTGCCGATTTTCTCAACCACGTGGCCCAGCGCGATCCGCATCAGCCGGAATTCCTGCAGGCCGTGAAAGAAGTGATCCAGAGCCTGTGGCCGTTCCTGGAGCGTCACCCCCGCTACCTGGAACACGGCCTGCTGGAGCGGCTGGTAGAGCCGGAGCGGGTGATCCAGTTCCGCGTGGCCTGGGCCGATGACGCAGGCAAGACCCATGTGAATCGCGGCTGGCGCGTGCAGCACAGTTCGGCGATCGGTCCGTTCAAGGGCGGCATGCGCTTCCATCCGTCGGTCAACCAGTCGATCCTGAAGTTCCTTGCCTTCGAGCAGACCCTGAAGAACGCGCTCACCACCCTGCCGATGGGCGGCGGCAAGGGCGGCTCGGATTTCAATCCGAAGGGCCGCAGCGACGCCGAAGTGATGCGCTTCTGCCAGGCACTGATGCTCGAGCTCCATCGCCACCTGGGTGCCGATACCGATGTGCCGGCCGGCGACGTCGGCGTGGGCGCACGCGAGGTCGGTTACATGACCGGCATGATGAAGAAGATCACCAACGATGCCTCCTGCGTGTTCACCGGCAAGGGCTTGTCCTACGGTGGCAGCCTGATGCGCCCGGAGGCGACCGGCTTCGGCACCGTCTACTTCGTCGAGCAGATGCTGCACCATGCCCGTCGCGATACCGATGGTGCGAAGGTGTTGATTTCCGGCGCTGGCAACGTCGCCCAGCATGCCGCGATCAAGGCCATCGAGCTGGGCGCGAAAGTGCTCACGCTCTCCGATTCCGGCGGCACGCTGTACGCCCGCGATGGCTTCGATGAAGCGGCGCTGCAGGAGGTGGTGGAACTGCGCAACGAGCGCCGTGGTTGCTTGGCCGAGCTGGCCGACGACAAACGCTTCGAGTACCTGGAGGGCAAGCGTCCCTGGCACATCCCGGCCGAGATCGCCCTGCCCTGCGCCACCCAGAATGAACTGGACGAAGATGATGCCCGCGCCCTGGTCGACAACGGTGTGCTGTGCGTGGCCGAAGGCGCCAACATGCCCTCCACGCTGGAGGCGGTGGACGTCTTCCTCGCGTCCGGCACCCTGTACGCACCGGGCAAGGCCAGCAATGCCGGCGGCGTGGCCACCTCCGGGTTGGAAATGAGCCAGAACGCGCAGCGGCTGTCCTGGCAACACGCCGATGTCGACGAGCGCCTGCACGGGATCATGAAGGACATCCACGCCAACTGCGTGCGCCACGGCAAGCGCGCCGACGGCAGCGTGAACTACGTGGACGGCGCCAATATCGCCGGGTTCGTGAAGGTGGCCGACGCGATGCTGGCGCAGGGTGTTTACTGAGGGCAGACCGATGAACGGGCGCAGCGATCAGTCCGCCGAGCGGACCTCGCTCGTCATGCAGCCGGCCAGCACGGCACCGCTGTCGGTGGGTATCACGCTGAATGCCCGCACGCGCGTGTATCCGGAGGACGCCTCCCGCGTTGCTTCGCGCATCCAATACCCCTCTACCTGTCGATCCGCCCCCCCCAGGCGCGTGGCATCGAGCACCGCCTTCAGCGGCGCATCGCCCATGTCCGCAGCGAAATAGCCGCCTTGGGCGATGCCGAGCGACTGTACGGGCAGCCCCTGCAGCATCACAGGGTGGTCCAGCGTGACGGCGAGGAGAGACATCGTCTGTCCGCCGACACCGTACTCACGCTCGGCCACCGCGCTGACATTGTCCGGCCAGGCCACCGGCGACAGTTCCGAAACACGCTCCCACGTGTTCGCGATGCGCTGCATGGCAGCGTCGTCCGCCCGACATTCGAGCGCGGCGCCAACATCACTGGCCGAGGCAGTCTCGCGCAATCGAAGGGGAACACGCGCCTCGCGCATCGGACCGGGGTAGTCACATCCCACCCGAAAGCCCTCCCCATCGCTGCGCACCACGAGTGCGGCAGGCAATGACGCATCGCCGGATGGCTCGGGTGGAGACCAGACCTGGAACGGCTCACGCAGGCTGCTCGACCGCAGCCGCAGCCCGTTCCCGCTGACGATGCGGGCGCGCTGCCCGGCATCGACGGGAATCGAGAAGCCCATGTCATCGGCCACCACGCGGTGCGTTGTGATGCCGTGCACCGTCAACGCGTCCGGCATGTCGATGAAGGTCGTCGTGTCGTCCCCGTCACCGCTGAAGCCCCAACCCTGCAGATGGGCCGGACGCTCCTGCGGCGCGCCGTACCGTGCGCCACGCAGCGCCGTCGTCACCGCCTGCATTGCCGCCGGTGAGGCACGGCATTCCAGGAGCGCGACGAGATCGCGCTGGAAGCTGGCAGCGGTGTTCGCCTGCACTGGCGGCGCACCGGCCATCGACACGGCGACGGCCGCGGCAGCAGCGAGCGGAGGGAAAAAACGTAGCGGCATCATGCGCGACCGAAGGAGATCCGATGTGCATTTTACGCTTGCCACTGCCGCGAAGACGGCAGGCAGTCACGTCGCGCCGAAAGAATGAAGCCGGCCATCGGCCGGCTTCATCGTCCCTCAGCCTTCGCTGGTCTTTGCCTCATCCGGCTTCACCCGGAACCACGCCGCATACAGCGCCGGCAGGAACACCAGGGTCAGCACGGTGCCGACGATCAGGCCGCCCATGATCGAGATCGCCATCGAGCCGTAGAACGCGCTGCGCGACAGCGGGATCATCGCCAGCACCGCGGCGAGCGCGGTCAGTACGATCGGGCGGAAGCGGCGCACAGTGGCATCGATGATCGCGTGCCAGCGGTCGTGGCCGGCATCGATGTCCTGCTGGATCTGATCGATCAGGATCACCGAGTTGCGCATGATCATGCCGGCCAGCGCGATCGTCCCCAAAAGCGCCACGAAGCCGAATGGCGCGCGGAACAGCAGCAGGAACAGGGTCGCGCCGATGATGCCCAGCGGCGCGGTGACCAGCACCATCGCCGCACGCGAGAAGCTGCGCAGCTGCAGCATCAGCAAGGTCGCCACCACGATCAGGAACAGCGGCATGCCGGCCTTGATCGAATCCTGGCCGCGGGTGGAATCCTCCACCGTGCCGCCGGTTTCAAGCAGGTAGCCGGACGGCAGCTCGGCACGGATGTCCTCCAGTGTCGGCAGGATCTGCTGCACCACGTCCAGCGGCTGCTTCGCGTCGGCAATGTCGGCGCGCACGGTCACCGTCGGCAGACGGTTGCGGTGCCAGATGATGCCGTCCTCGAACACATACTCCAGGCGTGCCACCTGGGACAGCGTCACCGAGGTGCCGCTGGCGGTCGGAATGGCAAGGCTGCCCAGCATGTCCAGCCGCACACGCTCGTTGTCCGGGCCACGCAGCAGCATCTCGATCAGGCGGTTGCCCTCCCGGTAGGTGCTCACGCTCATGCCCGACAACGAGGTGCCCAGCAACTGGCTCACCTGCGCACTGCTCACGCCCAGTGCGCGTGCACGGTCCTGGTCGATCACCAGCCGTACCACTTTGCTCGGCTCGCTCCAGTCCAGGTTGACGTTCATCACGTGCGGGTTTGCGCGCACCTTGGCTTCCACCTGCCGGGCAATGGCCTGCACCTGCGCGATGTGCTCGCCGGAGATGCGCATCTGCACCGGGTAGCCGACCGGAGGGCCGTTCTCCAGGCGGGTCACGCGCATCTGCACGTCCGGGAACTGCGGAATCACGTCCTTGAGCAGCCAGTCGCGGGTCGCTTCGCGGGCTTTGGCATCTTCAGTCAGCACCACGAACTGCGAGAAGTTGGTGGCCGGCAGCTGCTGGTCCAACGGCAGGTAGAAACGCGGCGAGCCGGTGCCGACGTAGGCCACATAGTTGCTGATGCCCGCGCGGTCCTTGAGCAGCTTTTCCAGCTTGGTCGCCTGCGCCTGGGTCGCCTGCAACGAGGCACCCTCGGCCAGTTCAATGTCCACCATCAGTTCCGGGCGGGTCGAATCCGGGAAGAACTGCTGGGGCACGAAGCGGAAGATCAGCAACGAGAATACGAACAGGGCGGCCGTGGCAGCGATCACCCACCAGCGATGGCGCAGGCAGACATCGAGGAAACGGCGGAAGCGCACGTAGAACGGACGCTGGTACGGATCGTGGTCGTGCGCATGCACCTTCGGCGCGATCCAGCGCGCGAACGCGGGATGGCGGTCGGCCCAGCGCAGGCGACGGGCATGCCAGCGCCCTGCCAGGCTGTCCGGCTTGGGCGGCTGCGGGTTGAACAGGTCCGGCAACATCTTGTCGCCCAGGTACGGGATGAACAGCACCGCGGCGATCCACGACACCACCAGCGCGATGGTCACCACCTGGAACAACGAGCGGGTGTATTCACCCGTGCTCGAGGCGGCCGTGGCGATCGGCAGGAAGCCGGCCGCGGTGATCAGCGTGCCGGTCAGCATCGGGAAGGCGGTCGATTCCCACGCGAAGCTGGCCGCGCGCAGGCGGTCGTAGCCCTGCTCCATCTTGGTGGCCATCATCTCCACCGCGATGATCGCATCGTCCACCAGCAGGCCCAGCGCCAGCACCAGCGCGCCGAGGGAAATCTTGTGCAGGCCGATGTCGAAGTAATGCATGACGAAGAACGTCATCGCCAGCACCAGCGGAATGGTCACGCCCACCACCAGGCCGGTGCGCAGGCCGAGCGAGAAGAAACTCACCAGCAGAACGATCACCACCGCTTCGGTCAGCACCTGCACGAACTCGCCGACGGACTCCTCCACCGCATGCGGCTGGTCGGAGACCTTGCGCAGCTGCATGCCGGCCGGCAGTGTCTTCTGCAGGCGTTCGAACTCGGCATCCAGGGTACTGCCCAGCTTGAGGATGTCGCCGCCGTCTTTCATCGCCACGGCGATGCCGATCGCGTCTTCCCCCATGAAGCGCATCTTCGGCGATGCCGGATCGGCAAAACCGCGTTTGATCTCGGCGATGTCGCCCAGGTGCACGGTGCGGTCGCCGGCCTGGATCGGGAAGCTGCGGATGTCCTCCACGCTCTGGAACTGGCCGGTGACGCGCAGCTGCACCCGGTCGGTCGGGGTTTCAAAGAAGCTGGTGGCGGCAATGGCATTCTGGTCGGCCAATGCCTGCTGCACCTGCTGCAGCGACACGCCCAGGGTGGCCAGCTTGGTGTTGGACAGCTCGATCCAGACCTTCTCGTCCTGCAGGCCTTCCAGCTCGATCTTGCCCACGTCGGGCACGCGCTGCAGTTCCAGCTGGATGCGATCGGCGTAGTCGCGCATCACTGCGTAGTCGAAGCCCTGCCCGGTCAACGCGTAGATGTTGCCGAAGGTGTCGCCGAATTCGTCGTTGAAGAACGGCCCGACGATTTCGCGCGGCAGGGTCGGCTTGATGTCGCCCACGCGTTTGCGCACCTGGTACCACAGGTCGGGAATCGCCTTGGAACGCAGGCTGTCGCGCGCCACGAAGATCACCTGCGATTCGCCCGGGCGCGAGTAGGAACGGATGAACTCGTACTGCCCGGTGTTCAGCAGCGCTTTTTCGATCGGCTCGGTGACCTGGCGTGAGACCTGTTCGGCGGTCGCGCCGGGCCAGTTCGTGCGCACCACCATCACTTTGAAGGTGAACGGTGGATCCTCGGACTGGCCAAGGTGCTTGTACGACCACGCACCGATGATCGCGAAGGCCAGCATCGCAAACAGCACCAGTGGCCGGTTGCCCAGCGCCCATTCGGAGAGATTGAAGCGGCGCACGGGATCAGTTCCCCTTGCCGGCGGCAGGCGCGCCAGGCGCGGCAGGCTTGGCGGCCGGTGCCAGCACCGGGCGGTTCTGACGGTCCACCGCCGTCACCGGCTGGCCCTCGCGCAGCAGGTGGCCGCCGGCGGCAACCACCCAATCATTCGCGTTCACCCCGCTCAGCACCGGAACGGATTCCACGGCGTACGCCCCGACCGTCACCGGCGTGGCCTTCAACGTGCGCTTGGCCGGATCGACCACCCACACACTGCTGCGTCCATCGGCGCCGCGCTGTACTGCCGCCAGCGGCAGCTGCAGCGTGCCCTGGCGGCCGGCCGCGGCGAACACGCGCGCGCTCTGGCCCAGCTCTACTTCGGTCAGTGCTTCCGGCGCCAGGCTGACGCGGGCGGCGTAGGTCCGCGCCTGCGCATCGGCGGCCGGGGCGATCTCACGGATCGTGCCGGCCAGCAGCTGTCCCGGGCGGTTCCAGAGTTCCACCTGCACCGGCTGGCCGACCTGGTAATCCCGGATGGTGCTTTCCGGCAGGGCGATCACGACTTCGCGTCCGCCATCGGCGGCCAGGGTGAACACGGTCTGCCCGGCACTGACCACCTGCCCGGCTTCGGCCTGGCGGCTGGCGATCACGCCGTCGGCCGGCGCGCGCAGCTGCGCGTACTCGGCCTGGTTGCGGGCCACGGCCAGATTCGCGCGGGCGGCATTGGCCTGGCCCTGCGCGGCCTTGAACGCGGCGGTCTGGCTGTCCAGCGCGGATTGGCTGACCAGCTGCTGCTCGGCAAGTGTCGCGTAACGCTTCTGATCATCGCGGGCGCGGATCAGGTCCGCTTCGGCGGCGGCGAGCTGGGCCTGCGAGGCACTGGCCTGGGAGGCGTAGTCGGCGGCATCCAGCTCGGCCAGCAGCTGGCCCTTGCGCACGCGCTGGCCGGCATCGACGTGGCGCTTGATCAGGTTGC
The DNA here is from genome assembly GCF_013409105.1 of Stenotrophomonas sp. JAI102. Classification (NCBI taxonomy): domain Bacteria; kingdom Pseudomonadati; phylum Pseudomonadota; class Gammaproteobacteria; order Lysobacterales; family Lysobacteraceae; genus Stenotrophomonas; species Stenotrophomonas sp. JAI102. Next base: position 677,722 of record NZ_JACCCI010000002.1, on the reverse strand, counting down.
CCCCGACCCGGAACGACAGCGGGCTCTCCTGGCGGGCCCGGATCTCACCGGGATAGGCGGCCAGTTCCTGTCCGGCCACGGTGCCGGGGTGGACCACCAGCACCGGGATCGGCGCCACCGGCTCGGCGTCCTGCTTGCCACATGCTGCCAGCGCGATCGCCAGCAACCCACCACCCATCCATCGCATGTTGTTCATGAGGTCCTGGACCTGAAAAGTAACCCGGGAAAAGCGGCTGGAAACGCTCTGTTCCAAACGCTTCAATATTGAACCAGTCGGTATAGTATAAATATCGAACCGATTGGTCTAGTATTGATTGGATGACTGATCCGACCTCCTCCCCATCGCCCTCCAAGCCGGCCGCCAAGGCCGCCGGACCGGGGCGCCCGAAGGATCTGGGCAAGCGTGCGGCCATCCTCGAGGCGGCGAAATCCCTGTTCGTCGACCAGGGCTACAACGGCGTGAGCATGGACAGCATCGCCGCCCAGGCAGGCGTCTCCAAACTGACCGTTTACAGCCATTTCGGCGACAAAGAGACCTTGTTCACCGAAGCTGTGCAGTCCAAGTGCGTCGAGATGCTGCCTGACGAACTGTTCGTCACCGACATCGAAGGCCCGCTGCGCGACCAGCTGATGGGCATCGGCCACGCCTTCTTCAGCCTGATCACCTCCGATGCGGCGGTGGCCGTGCAGCGGGTGATGATGTCGCCCGATACCGACGACCGGATCCGCGAGATGTTCTGGCTGGCCGGTCCGCAGCGGACCACCGATGCGCTGGCCGATTTCCTGCGTGCCCGCACCGCCCGCGGCGAGCTGGAGATCACCGACTTCCCGACTGCCGCGCTCCAGTTCCTGACCTTGATCAAGGGCGAGCTGCATACGCATATGATGTGCGGGTTGCGGCCGGCCCCGGCCGAGTGCGACGCCGACGCCCACGTAAGCGCCAGCGTCGACTTTTTCCTGCGGGCGTATGCCCGGCGGCACTAAACTGAATGGACCGGAGGTCGCGGTGACTTCCGGCACTGCGACCCCGGCGCGACGGCAGCGATGCTCTCAGCGCGCCGCCGGCTCCCGGCACCGGTAAAATGGCCGGCCCACTGCGCTGGATATAGAACCTCATGACGATCGATTACTCCCACGCCCGCGAACTGATGGTCGAACAGCAGATCCGCCCCTGGGATGTGCTGGAAATCCGCGTGCTCGATGTACTGGCACGCTTGCCGCGGGAGGCGTTCGTCGCTGAATCGCACCGCGCCCTGGCCTACGCCGATATCGAGCTGCCGCTGGGCAACGGCCAGAAGATGATGAAGCCGGTCATCGAAGGTCGCACCCTGCAGGCGCTGGATCTGCAGCCCGGTGATGAAGTGCTGGAAATCGGCACCGGCAGCGGCTACCTGAGCGCCTGCATGGGCGAGCTGGCCCGCGAGGTGCTAAGCCTGGAAATCGACGCCGACCTGGCCACGACCGCGCGCGCGCGCCTGGACGCAGCCGGCCTGGGCAACAACGTCCGCATCGAAACCGCCGACGCCCTGACCTGGGACACCGAGCGACGCTTCGATGCGATCTGCGTCACCGGCGCGGTGGATGTCATCCCGTCACGTTTCACCCAGTGGCTGCGTCCCGGCGGTCGACTGTTCGTGATCCGTGGCCTGTCGCCGGTCATGGAAGCGGTGCTGGTCAAGGCGGACGGCACCACTGAATCGCTGTTCGAAACCGATATCGATTACCTGCGCGGTGCCGCCCCGGCACCCCAGTTCCAACTCTGAGTCCAAGGAAGCCGCAATGATCCGCCGATCCCTCGCCCTTGCGCTGGCCGCCGCCCTGCTGCCGATGACCGCCTCTGCCGCCGACCTGCTGCAGGTCTACGAAATGGCGCGCAATGGCGATCCGCAGCTCTCGGCTGCCGAGTCGACCCGCCTGTACGACAAGGAAGGCGCCGTGCAGGCGCGTGCCGCCCTGCTGCCGCAGCTCAACGGCGAGGCCTCGCTCAACCGCAGCCGCACCAACCCGAACCATGATCTGACCTCCAGCTCGTTCACCACCAAGAGCCGGAACTACACGATCAATGGCAGCCAGACGGTCTTCAACTTCACCCAGTTCGCCAACCTGCGTTCGCAGCGCGAGCTGAGCAAGGCGGCAGACTTCACCCTGGATTCGGCCAACGACGACCTGATCGTGCGCACCTCGGCGGCGTACTTCAACGTGCTGGTGGGCATCGAATCGCTGTCGGCCGCGCAGACCAACGAAGCGGCGGCGAAGAAGCAGTTCGACTTCGCCGACAAGCGCCTGGAAGTGGGCCTGGCCCCTATCACCGACGTGCACGAAGCCCGCGCCCAGTACGACCAGGCACGCGCCAACACGATCATCGCGCAGAACACGTTGGCCGACGCCTACCAGGCGCTGACCGAACTGACCGGCCAGCCGGTCACCGACCTGCGCGCCCTGCCGGCCGATTTCCGTCCGGAACTGCCGGCCAAGTACGCCACCATCGATACCCTGGTGGCCGAAGCCGTTGCGCAGAACCCGGCGCTGAAGGCGCAGGAACTGAAGGTCAACGCCGCCGAATCCGGCGTCTCGGCCGCCCGCGGCGCGCACTACCCGACCCTCTCGCTGGGCGCCACCGCCGGCAAGTCGGCCAGCTGGGGCGATGTGGTCGGCGACAGCGGCAGCTTCAGCCCGGACCGCCGCACCAACAGCGTCGGCCTGACCCTGAACGTGCCGATCTTCTCCGGTGGCGCCACCCAGTCGGGCGTGCGCCAGGCCCTGGCCCAGCGCGACATCGCCCAGGACGGTTACGAGCAGCAGAAGCGTGCCCTGGACCGCAACACCCGCAATGCCTACCAGACCCTGGTCGCGGGCATCAGCGAAGTGGAAGCGCGTCGCCTGGCGGTGGTCTCGGCGCAGAGCGCCTATGACGCTTCGCAGGTCGGCCTGGAAGTCGGTACGCGTACCGTGCTGGACGTGATCCAGAACCAGCGCATCCTGTTCTCCGCGCAGCTGGACTACGCCAACGCCCGCTACACCTTCCTGCAGAACCGCCTGCAGCTGGGCCAGGCCGTCGGCACGCTGGACATCGCCGAACTGCAGGACATCAACCGCCTGCTGACGCAGAAGGCGGCCACGCCGAGCACCACCGTCAACTGATCGACGGCGCACGGCGAGACAGAAAAACCACCCGCTTGCGGGTGGTTTTTTTATGGGTGCTTTTCATGAACGATCAATCGCTGAAGATGCACTTCAATGTGGTGGAGAACACGAACGCGTTTCACTCACCCCATGACGTTATGGCACCGCGTCAGCTCAACCACTACTTCGCGCGAACAATCATTTTTTGGCGGACTCATCTGGCGGGGCGATTCAAACAAAAAGCCCCGGCCAAGGCCGGGGCTTTTTGCTGTATCTGGTGCCGGAAATAGGAATCGAACCTACGACCTACGCAGTGCGAACCAAGCCGTCTGAACCCCAGCAACTGATCTCGGCCACCCGCATGCGGGGAGAGGATCCAGCCCAGACTGGCCCTACGGATGGCTGCAGACAATGATGACTACGGTTCAATGCCGAACATGAATATGACAGCATTGCCCGTTGAAACACAGGAAACAGAGCCACCTAAAGATAGGCCAGAACCGGTCGGATTCTCCATCGCGACTTGCCAGACAGATTCCTCAAGATCCATATCCTCGTCCGTAGCAACCAACTCAATGACTGAGTCACCCATAAAAAGAACAAGTCGACCGTCGGAATCGAGGTCAACACCGGAGATTTCAACGCAGATCTTTCCATAGATCTCAGGAAGAAATTCCGCTCTCCCCATAAAGAAATCAACATCCCCGAGATTGCTGGAAAAGGTGCGGCCATCACGAAGAGTGGCCGCACAGGACAAGCTTAGATCCACGTACAGCGATTTACCAGGACACGCCCTGGCGTTAATTAACCTCAAAATTACCTGAAGGCTGCTGACGTTGAATGAATCAAGATAGGAACCAAGCAACATTCTTTCCAAGCTCGAGCGGGCTGCCGCCACATCAACTTCCATTCTCTCGATTCGCGCCATCATGGTTTCTCTCGATATGCAAGGTCTGGGCTCACCCACACGTATGGCCCACCCGCAGCGGGGGCCGGCGCGCCAGCATCTGCTTTCAGCAACTCGCCTCCACCATCAATGAGCTTCAGCGTATTGCCCGACCAGTAGGATGTGGCCTCGACGAATATCGAGTTGTAGGAGAACAGCGGCGCACCCGTTCCGGACGAACAGCGTTTCAGCGGCTCAGTGCCCACCACTTGCCAGTCTGGCGCAAAGACGCCGCTGATACTGGGAAGGTCAAGGTCCCAGTCGGCGAACATGTAATCGCTCATGTAGCCGGTCCGGCCCGTCACGATTTCCGCAACGTGATTCTCCACGGCAAAGATCCGCGTCAACGCAACCGGCAGACTGTTGTTGCCGGGCAGGCTGACATCGGTCACCGAGAAGGATAGTGCACCGTTGGAGTTGCTGACCTGGTCACCAAAGATGTTGGCCCCGAGCACGTCGACCTTCCGACTTTTCGCAAGTCGACGTTCGGCCTCTTCCCACGGCTCCTTTGCGGTGTCCTGCGCGTGGACAGCAGACATCATCAGCATCAGCAAAGCGCCGATAGCAGCATGCTTCATCATGCTCCCCGAAGTTGGAAATCCATTTCCCATGCGACTCATCCGCACATGCCGGCGCTGCAAGATTCGCAGAAGGCAGGTTGGTTTCGGGGACGAAGCCGAACAGGCACACCACCACCTTGCGGAGTAGAGCACCTACAAGACAACTATTTCAAGTGGGTTCAGCTTTTTTTTATTGCGGCTGCTTGATTGATTGGGTTGCCATAGCGCCGGTTGCGACACTGTGCCGTACGCTGCAATTCCGCTCTCCCTAACAACCGACCACCGCTAGGAACTCCGCACCAGTAAGCACTTGCAACCGCGACCAGGCACACAGAACGCAGTCAAACGACAGAAACCTGTTGACCTGACCTCGCCGGGTGACTAAGGTCCGCCCCGCACCACCTTCCCTTTCCCTCCAGAGGCGCCCTCCTTGGACAGTCATAGTCGATCTCGTTGCTGCTCCTGAGCCGACGGACCCACTGACCCCAAGGTCGGTTCCGTCCGCACAGGACGGGGCCCTCCGGCGCAGCTGACACGCTCGCCCGCCTCGCATCATCCGCACCGCAGTTCCATCCGACCCCAAGAGAGGGGTGCCGCTGGCGTTTCCGATTGCCTGGAGATTGCCCATGCACGCTTCCCGTCTGTTCGCCCTGCCGCTCGTGGCCGTGGCGATGCTTCCGTTCGCCACCCGCGCCGCCGCCAGCCTGATGGTGGACGACGCCTCCATCACCGACGCCGGTCATTGCCAGCTGGAAAGCTGGGGCCGCCATACCCATGCCGGGGCCGAGTGGACCGCCGTACCGGCGTGCACCTTCGCCGACACGGAGTGGTCGCTCGGTGTCAGCCATCTACGCGCTGCTTCCGACACGCACTGGGCGCTGGGTGCCAAGCGCGTGCTGCGCGACATCGACCGGCGCCGCTGGGGCATGGCGCTCAGTGCCGGTGTCGGCAGCGACTGGCGCCGCCTGCGTGGCGACGACTGGGCCATCAATGCGCCGTTGACGGTGGTGCTCGGCGCGTCGGATCGCACCCTGCTGCACGTCAACCTGGGCTGGGCGCGCACGGCCGCGGCACGCGGTCGCACCGAGGGCATCGGCATGGAAATCGTGGCTGCACCGCAGTGGTCGCTGCTGGCCGAAACCGCGCGCGATGCCACGCGCCAGCGCAGCAGTCAGTTCGGCGTGCGCCATGCGCCCTGGCGGGGTGCCAGCGTGGACCTGCTCGCTGGACGCGTCCATCACCAGCGCGACGGCCACTGGATCACGCTCGGCATCACTCTCGCCGCTGCGCCGTGACGCCGTGCCTGCCGGCTGACCTCATCGACTGACACACCCGCATCCGTGTTTACCGCGCATCGCGACTGCGCTGCGCCGCCTGTTGGAGCACCACCATGAACCGCGAAGACCTCCTGTTCTCGATCCGCACCCTCTCGCTGTCGCTCGACGCCGGCGACTTTGCCGCCATCGCCGCCACCACGCACCCTTCCGACCTGGTCGATGCGCTCGACGCGCTGAGCGTGGAAAAGACCCTGTCGTTGCTGATGCTGCTTGACCCACAGGCGCGCGCCGATCTCTTCGCGCACTTCGCCGAGATCCGCCAGGATCAGCTGCTGGCCGCGATGACGCGCGAGGCGGTAGTGCAGTTGTTCGAGCACCTGCCCTCGGATGATCGCGCTGATCTGTACAACCGGCTGGGGGATGACGCCAAGCAGAAACTGCTGCCCGCGCTGACCAGGGCGGAACGCGATGACATCCTCAAGATGGCGTCCTATCCCGAAGGCACGGTCGGCTCGGCGACCACCTCCGACTATGTCTGGGTGTCACCGGAAATGACCGTGGCGCAGGCACTCGCGCATATTCGTACCACCGCGCTGCACAGCGAGACCGTCAACATCCTGTTCGTGCTCGACCGCACGCTGCGCCTGCGCGGTACCGTGGCGCTGCGCGACCTGGTGCTGGCCAACGAGAACAGTACGGTCACCTCGATCATGCAGGGGCAGCCGGTGTCCGCGCAGGCGCACTGGCCACGGCTGCAGGCCGCCGAGCTGATCCGTCGCTACGATCTGCTCGCCCTGCCGGTGACCAACGGCGGCGATCGCATGATCGGCATCGTCACCGTCGACGATGCGATGGACATCGAGAAGGAACAGGACGCTTCGCAGCTGGCGCGCTTCGGCGGCACAGTGAGTGCGCATGGCAATGATCTGGACGTGCGCAGCACGCCGCTGAAGCAGATGTTCCGCGTGCGAGTGTTCTGGCTGGCGATCCTGACCTGCTTCGGCATCGTCACCAGCACCTTTGTCGCCGCGCAGGAGGAACTGCTGTCGCAGGTGATCGTGCTGGCCGCCTTCATCGCCCCGATCGTGGACATGGGCGGCAACACCGGCAGCCAGTCGGCCACGCTGGTGATCCGCAGCATGGCGCTGGGCGAGCTGAAACTGCGCTGGCGCGATGTGGGGTTCGTCATCAAGCGCGAACTGCCGGTGGCCGCGGCACTGGGCATCACCATCGCCCTGCTCGAAGCGATCCTGGCGTACTTCAGCAAAGGCGTGGGCATGGACGTTCTGCTGGTGGTGGGCTCGAGCATGCTGGTGTGCACCGCGCTGGGCGGCATCATCGGCGCACTGCTGCCCTTCGCCGCACGCCGCATCGGCGCGGACCCGGCCACGCTGTCGGCACCGATGATCACCTCGGTCATGGATCTGATCGGCGTGTTCATCTACTTCGGCTTCGCGTACGCCTTCCTGGGCGACCTGCTGGTCGCGGCAGGCTGAGGCGTGGTCAGGTCTGGTCACCCGGCAGGGCGAGCAGGCCTGCGCCGGTCAGGCCACCGGCGGCGGCAGCTGCGGCGCGATCAGGGCCACGGTGCGCTTCAACGCGCCGCGGCCATTGCTGACCAGTTCGCAGCCTGCACGCGCCATGTCTTCGCGCGTTTGGGGATCGCGCAGGAGCGTCAACAACGCGTCGCCGACACCGTTGGCGTCCTCGGCGATCACCACGGCCCCCGCTTCGCGCATGCGCCGGGAAATCTCGGCGAAGTTGTGCAGGTGCGGCCCGGTGACCGCAGCGGTGCCCATCGCCGCCGGCTCCAGCAGGTTGTGTCCGCCGATGGCCTGCAGGCTGCCACCGACGAAGGCCACCTGCGCGCAGCCATAGAACGACATCAGCTCACCGAGCGTATCGATCACGAACACATCGGTATCGGCCTGCGGCCAGTGCTGCTGGCGGCGCGTGGCGACCTTCCAGCCCTGCTCGCGGGCCAGCGCTTCCACCCGCGGGAAGCGCTCGGGGTGCCGTGGCGCCCACAACAGCAGCAGTCCCGGCACCGTCTCGCGCAGGCGACGGTGCAGATCGATGGTGGCCTGCTCCTCGCCTTCGTGCGTACTGGCCGCAATCCAGACCGGGCGCTCGGCGGGCACCAGATCGTGGAAGCGCGCGATGAACTCCTGCACGTTCGGCGTGGCGATATCGAATTTCAGATTGCCCAGCGGCTGCACCTGATCCGGGCGCGCGCCGAGCTGGATGAAGCGATCGGCATCGTCGGCCGACTGCGCGGCCACGCAGGTCACGGTACGCAGCGCGCGACCGATCAACGGCCGCAGCAGCCGATAGCCGCGCAGCGAACGCGCCGACAGCCGGGCGTTGAGGATGTAGACCGGAATCCGGCGGTCGCGGCAGCCGAACAGCAGATTCGGCCACAGTTCGGTTTCCAGGATCAGGGCCAGGCTGGGTTTGAAGTGGCCCAGGAAACGACCGACGCTGCCCGGCACGTCGTAAGGCAGATACACGTGGTCGACCGCATCGCCCCACAGCGCGCGGACGCGCTCGGAGCCGGTCGGGGTGATGGTGGTGATCACCCAGCGGATGTCCGGACGCAGCGCGCGCAGGGCGTTCACCAGCGGCGCGGCGGCGTTCACCTCGCCCACCGAGACCGCGTGCAGCCATACCCGCGGCTGGCCGCTGGAGTGCGGATAGGAGGCATAGCGCTCATCCCAGCGCTGGAAGTACTCGCGCACCCGGAAGCCCCGCCAGACCAGGTGGTACACGGTGATCGGCAACAGCAGGTACAGCACGGCCGAGTACAGGCCGCGCAGGATCCATTCGACAGGACTTTTACGCATGCGCAAAGGATACGGGAGCGGCGCGGGGAAGACACGCCGCGCCGCCGTGAGGGCCCCGCCGGGACGCATCCGGGCGCATCCATTAGAATCGAGGCATGTCCGATAATGCTTCCACCGCCACCCGGCCGTCCCTGCGCAACCCGCGCCACTGGCCGACCTTCGCCTTCATCCTGTTCGCCTTCGCGATCGCCCGCCTGCCGTGGATGCTGCAGCGCGCGCTCGGCCGGGGCGTCGGCACGGTCGCCTACCGGCTGGCCAGCAGCCGCCGGCGCGCCGCCGAGGTCAACCTGAAGCTGTGCTTCCCGGAGAAGGACGACGCCTGGCGCCAGCGTCTGCTGCGGGACTCCTTCGACGCCCTGGGCGTGGGCATCTTCGAGTTCGCGCGGGCCTGGTGGGGCAGCATCGACAGCATCCGCCCGCAGGTGCAGATCGAAGGGCAGGAGCACCTGCACCGCATGCAGGCCGAAGGCCGTGGCGTCCTGCTGGTGTCCGGCCACTTCATGACGCTGGAGATGTGCGGCCGCCTGCTGTGCGACCACGTCGAGCTGTCCGGCATGTACCGCAAGCACCGCAACCCGGTGTACGAGTGGGCGGTGAAGTTCGGCCGCCTGCGCTATGCCAAGGCGATGTACGCCAACGAGGACATCCGCGCGACGGTGCGGCACCTCAAGAAGGGCGGCTTCCTCTGGTATGCGCCGGACCAGGACATGCGCGGCAAGGACACCGTGTTCGTGCCGTTCTTCGGCCACACCGCCTCGACCATCACGGCCACGCACCAGCTGGCCCGGATGACCGGCTGTGCGGTGATCCCGTATTTCCACCGTCGCGAAGGCGGGAAGTATTTCCTGAAGATCGGCGCACCGCTGGAGAACTTCCCCAGCGAGGATGTCGAGGCCGATACCGCCCGCGTCAACCAGGCCATCGAAGCGATGGTGCGCGAGGCGCCGGACCAGTACCTGTGGATCCACCGCCGGTTCAAGCGCCAGCCCGGTGGGCGGAGCGATTACTACCGGTAAAGCCACCCCATGGGTGGCTGCAGGGTGCCAGACCACGAGCAGCCACGCATGGCGTGGCTCTACCCGTCGTCGCGTGCCAACAGACTGCCCGCGTACAGCGCGGCCAGCAGCAGCGCGAGGCCACCCCAGAAGGTGGAGTAGAACGCCAGATGGGTGTTGAGCGGGAACACGGTCACCGCCAGCGCCAGCATCGCCGGGCGCGCACGTTCGCGGGCCTCGGGCGGTGCGAAGCGCCACGCGCGCCAAGCCTGGGCGACCGCCGCCAGCCAGAGCAGCAGGCCGAGGGTGCCGGTTTCGGAGAGGATCTCGAGCAGGATCTGGTGCGCATGCAATGCCGGCCCCGCGCCCCAGACTTCCTGCGCGGCCGGATCCGGGTTGCAGCCCGGGTAGGCATCGCGGAACCCACGCGCGCCGACACCGTTGATCGGGTGCGCCTCGATCATGCAGGTGGCCGCCGACCAGATCTGCGCGCGCCCGGACAGGGCCTGGTTGACGCCATCGCTCTCGCCTTCCCAGGCCATGGCAGTGCGCGCCACGCGGTCCCCGACCTGCGGCACGCTCACGGTGAGCACGACCGCCGCCACCGCACCGACGGCGAGGCAGGCCAACAGCCCGCGCACGCCGATCAGGCGCCAACCGGAGAACACCAGCACCAGCGCATAGGTCAGCCACGCCGCGCGTGAGCCGGCCAACACCAGCACCACACCGACCGCGGCCGCCACCAGCGACCAGCCGAGGATGCCGGCACGACGTGAGGCGGCGAACAGCAGGAACGGGGACAGACTGGCCAGCACCTGGCCGAACTTGAGGTTGCACGGGCCGAGCACGCCGCTGAGGCGATCGACCAAGGCCATCTCTTCGGGCGCGCACAGGCCGTGCCCGCTGAACGCCCACTTGAGCTGGTCCATCGACCAGAACAAGGGGCTGGTGCCGACGATTGCCTGGGCCAGTGCATCCACTGTCCACAGCCCGGTGATCAGCGCCAGGCCACCGAGGGTCAGCGCACGTCGCTGTGGCGTCGCCACCGCAATCGCGACCAGCCACATGAAGGGCAGATAGCGCAGGCCGGCGGCGGCTTTGCGCCATGCCGTACCAGGGTCGATCGCATCGAAGGCGGAAAATGCCTGCGGCAGCCAGTAGCCCAGGAACAGGATGCTGGTCAGTGCCCACGCAGGGCTGCTGAGCAGACGCTGTTTCCCCTGCAGGCGCAACTGCACCATGCGTACCGCCGCGTACAGCGCGCCAAGCACGAGCACGCCCTCGGCGATGCCGGGCAGCGGCCACAACGCGACAAACGCAATCACCCACCACGGGGCCCAGCGGCCCGCGCGGGAGCCCGGCGAACCCGGTGCGAGGGTGGGCTCAGCCGATGAGGGAGGTATAGAGCTGGAGCGTGTCACGCTGCATTGCCTGCAAGGTAAACGGGATCCGCGTCGGCAGTGAGGGCGGCTGCAGCAGCAACTGCTGCGCGCGCGACAGCAATGCATCGGCGTCGCCCAAGGGTACCGCGCCGGAGGGTTGCAGCTGAGTCAACAACTCGCCGACGCCGCCATGGTTCCAGCCCAGCACGGGCCGGCCCACCGACAGCGCTTCGACCACGGTGCGGCCGAACGCCTCGGCCTTGTCCGAGAGCTGCAGCACCAGATCGCTGGCCGCATAGGCCTGCGCGATGCGCGAAGTCGGCGCGGTCATCAGCACCGCATTGAACACGCCGAGGCTGCGCGCCTGCGCTTCCAGCTCGGCCACATAGGATTCGCGGCCCGGCTCGCGCGTGCCCGGCATCCACAGCCTGGCCGGCACACCGGCAGCGTGCAGCCCGGCGAGCAGCGTCAGCGCGTGGCGATGCCCTTTCAGGCGGGTGCCACGGCCAGGCAACAACAGCAACGGTGCGTCGCCGGCCAGTGCGGGGTGCTGCTCGGCCACGGCCAGGCGCGCACGCCGATCCTGCCGACCCACGCGCGGGAACTGCGCGACATCGACACCGCGCGGTATCACCTGCAGGCGCTCGGCCGGAACGCCGGGGTAATGCGTCTGCACGAACTCACGCACGCTGTTGGACACGCAGATCACGCGCTCGCCGCTGGTCATCACCGCGCTGTAGCGGCCGGGCGAGTTGAGCCCGTGCACGGTGGTGACCCAGTGCGGGCGGGTGGCGGCCGGCTGGTTGCGCACGGCATACAGCCCCAGCCAGGCCGGCAGCCGCGAGCGCGCATGCACGATGTCCGCGCCCACCTCATTGAACAGATTGCGCAGGGTCAGCACGTGACGCAGCGTCAGCAGCGATTTGCGGCCGATGTCCAGGGTCAGATGCTCGGCGCCACTGGCGAGCAGGGGCTCGACCAGACGCCCACCGGCGGACACGACAATGGCCCGGTGGCCGGCGGCAACCAGGGCGGAGGCGATCTCAAGGGTGGAGCGTTCGACCCCGCCGGAGTGCAGCGCCGGCAGCAGCTGCACCACGGTCAGTCGGCGCACAGTGTGGTCCGCAGATCAGTCGGCGAGCACGAACACGGCGCCGCAGTACGGGCACGCGGCCTCGCAGTTGGGCTCGTCTTCGATCGGCAGGTACACGCGCGGGTGCGAGTTCCACAGCGCCATTTCCGGCGTCGGGCAGCTCAGCGGCAGGTCGCTGCGGTGCACGGTGTAACGCTTCTCGGCATTGGCGGGCGCGGTGGCGGTATGGCTCATGGCGTGGACACACAAAGGGGGTTGCGAGACCGCCGATTCTAGCATCTGGCGGCCGGGGAAGGCCGCAGGCCCCGGCATGCCCCGGTGCAGGACCGGGCGCAGCGGCGGCACGGACCACTGTTGTTTTTAAATCGATCCAAATTGATTGTCAACAATTCGATATGAAACGTATTTGCCGGATTTAGATCGAACTAATTGCACTTGTCAGGGCCAGTTGTCGTGATGCAGGATCAGTCGGGTACCGATCATCGACCCGATCGCCTGCCCGCCCCCCACCGGACATGCATCGCCTCTTTCCCGCCGTCTGCCGATGGCTGGGGGCGACGCCGTCCGCCGTGGCCATCGATGCGGGTCCTGCCTGCCGCCTGCCCTTCCCGGGAGACCCTTGCATGACCCTGTCCGACCTGCGCCCCGCCCGCCGCGCCCTTCCCCTCGCCCTGGCACTGGCCTGCGCATCGATCGCCCTGCCGGCCGCCGCGCAGGGCCTGCAGACCTCCTTCGAGCCGGGCCAACCGGCGCCGGCCGCCAGCGACGGCGCGCTGCAGGTGCGGATCGGCACTGGCCCCACCTCCCCCTACGCGGCCAAGCCCGGCGTCGGTTACAGCGGGCTGCACGCGCTGCACTACGCCAGCGCCGGGGGCGCGGCGCGGCGCCCGCTGTTCCAGACCGACCTGACCATCGACGCCGATACCACCCTCTCCTGGCTGGTGCTGCCCGAGATCGTCGGCAAGGACACCGTGGCCTCCACCTACGTCTCGCTCGACCTGGTGCTCGATGACGGCACCCGCGTCTCGGCCAGTGCCGCGCGCGATCACCACGGCGTCGCGCTGGGTGCGCGCGCACAGGGCGACTCGAAGACGCTGTACCCGCAGCAATGGGCACGCAAAGCTGTCCGTCTGGGCGATGTCCCGGCCCTGCGCGGTCGCCGCGTGGTCGCGCTGGAGCTGGAGGTCGCCAGCGTCGACGGCGCACCGGTGGCCGGCTGGATCGACGATGTCCGTCTGGAGGCCCAGCCGCGCAGCACCCCGCAGCGGCCCTCGGACTGGGTGCGTACCACTCGCGGTACGCAGGCCAACGGTACCTTCTCGCGCGGCAACAACTTCCCGGCCACGGCCGTGCCGCACGGCTTCAATTTCTGGACGCCGGTGACCGATGCCGGCTCGCTGACCTGGCTGTACCGCTGGAACGAACAGAACGATGCCGCCAACCGGCCCCGCCTGCAGGCGCTGGCGCTGAGCCACCAGCCCAGCCCGTGGATGGGCGACCGCCAGACCTTCCAGGTGATGCCGTCGGCGAGCCGGGGCGTGCCCGAAGCCGACCGCGGCAAGCGCGCCCTCACGTTCTCCCGCGACAACGAGCAGGCCCGCCCGTACCGCTATGACGTGCGCTTCGACAACGGCATCGCCGCCGCGATCGCACCGACCGACCACGCCGCGATCTTCCGCTTCGCGTTCCCCGAAGGCGGTGATGCCAACCTGCTGTTCGACAACGTCGATGCGCGCGGCGGGCTGACCCTCGATGCCGCGACGCAGACGCTCTCCGGCTACACCGACACGCGCAGCGGCCTGTCCACCGGCGCCACCCGCATGTACGTGGTGGCCAGCTTCGATCGCCCGTGGCGCAGCAGCGGGACGGTGAAGACCGGCCGCCCGACCGGCTACATCAAGTTCGACGCCGGCACCGACCGCCGCGTCGCGATGCGCATCGCCACCTCGCTGATCTCGGTCGAGCAGGCCCGCCACAACCTCGCGCTGGAACTGGCCGCCACCGACGATGTGGATCGCGTGGCGGCGCGCGCGCAGGATGCCTGGGACCAGCGCCTGGCCCGCTTCGACGTGGGCGATGCAAGCGACGACCAGAAAACCACCCTGTACTCCAACCTGTACCGCCTCTACCTCTACCCGAACTCCGGGCACGAGAACGCCGGTACCGCGGCCGCGCCGGACTGGCGCTACGCCAGCCAGGCCAGTGCCTCGGATGAGAACACCGACGGCAGCGCCACGCGCAGCTTCGCGCCGGTGCGCGATGGCAAGGTCTACGTCAACAACGGCTTCTGGGACACCTTCCGCACCACCTGGCCGGCCTACGCACTGTTCACCAAGGACGATGCCGGTGCCCTGGTGCAGGGCTTCCTGGAGCAGTACCGCGCCGGCGGCTGGGTTGCCCGCTGGTCCTCACCCGGCTATGCCGACCTGATGGTGGGCACCAGTTCGGACGTGGCCTTCGCCGATGCGTGGTTGAAGGGCATCGGCGGCTTCGACGCGCAGGAGGCCTATGCGGCCGCACTGAAGAACGCGACCGTGGTCCCGCCCGATCGCCATGTCGGGCGCAAGGGCATGGACCGCTCCACGTTCCGTGGCTACGCCACCGCCGATGTGCATGAAGGCATGTCGTGGACGATGGAAGGCGCGCTCAACGATTTCGGCGTGGCCAACATGGCCGAGGCGCTGGCCAGGCAGGCCGATACGCCGGCCGCGCGCGAGCGCTATGCCACCGAGGCGGATTACTTCCGTCACCGCGCCGGCACCTACGCCACGCTGTTCGACCCCGCCGCCGGGTTCTTCCAGGGCCGCAAGCCGGATGGCAGCTGGCGGCTGGCCGCCAAGGACTACGACCCGCGCGTGTGGGGCCATGACTACACCGAATCCAACGGCTGGACGTTTGCCTTCACCGCCGCGCACGACGGCGAAGGCCTGGCGGCGCTGTACGGCGGCCGCGATCAGCTGGCGGCCAAGCTGGACACGTTCTTTGCTACGCCGGAAACCGCAGACGCCGCGTTCTCCGGCTCCTACGGCGGCACCATCCATGAAATGACCGAAGCACGCGATGTGCGCATGGGCATGTACGCGCACAGCAACCAGCCGGCGCACCACATCCCGTGGATGTACCTGTATGCCGGGCAGCCGTGGAAGACCCAGCAGCATGTGCGCGAGATCCTGTCGCGCCTGTACCTGGGCAGCGAGATCGGCCAGGGCTACCCGGGCGATGAGGACAACGGCGAGACCTCGGCGTGGTATCTGTTCGCCTCGCTGGGTATCTACCCGCTGCGCATGGGCGCGCCGGAGTACGTGATCGGTTCGCCGCTGTTCCGCCACGCCCGCGTCGAGCTGCAGGGCGGCGCGGTGTTGACCGTGAACGCACCGGAGAACTCGGACCGCAACATCTACGTGCAGTCGCTGAAGGTCAACGGTACGCCGTGGACCAGGACGTGGCTGCCGCACGACCTGCTCGCCAAGGGCGCCACGCTGGACTTCGTCATGGGCCCGGAACCCTCGCGTTGGGGCACCGGTCCCGACGATGCGCCGCGCTCGCTCACCGCGCGCGGCCAGCAGCCGGCCCTGCTGCATGATCTGCTGGGCAGTGGTGCCACCGCCCAGCTCGGCGATGGCCGCGCGGCGGAGGCCCTGATCGATGACGATGCCGCCACGGCGCTGCCGCTGGGCGGAGCAAGCACGATCACCTTCAGCAACGTCGCCGCGGGCACGCCGTCGATGTACACGCTGACCAGCGGCAATGGCCCGATCCGTGGCGGTGAATGGACCCTGGAGGCGCGCACCGCCGGTGGCCGCTGGGTGCAGGTCGACCAGCGCCGCGGCGAGGCGTTCGCGTGGGCGATGCAGACCCGTCCGTTCCGCATCGCCCAGCCGGGACGCTACGCCGAGTACCGGCTGCGCATCGGCGCACCGGGGCGCCTGCAACTGGCGGAAGTCGAGCTGCTCGCGCCGGTGCCGGTACGATGAGGACCGCCCTGCCGATCACCCGTGGCTTGCTGGCCGCCCTGCTCGTCACCGCCGCGGCCGCCGATGTGCATGCGTTCGAGACCACGCAGACCCGCGACGGCGTGACCCTGCACTACCGCGACGCCAGCGATGCGCTGGCCGCGCCGGTGCGCGGGCGCATCATCGAGACCTTCTTCGGTGCGTATCTGCGCGAACGTACCGACTTCCATCCGGCTGCGCCGACGCAGGTCGGCATCGTCATCGATCCGGCGTACGACGGCATCGCCTTTGTCGGTGAGAAGGCGCAGGCGGCGACGATCACGATCAACCCGGCCTGGTTGCACACGCACCCGGGCGACATCGATCTGGTCACCCATGAGGCGATGCACATCGTGCAGGGCTACCCGGAGTACGCCAACGCGCGCGTGCCGGGTTGGCTGGTCGAAGGCATCGCCGATTACGCGCGCGACCGCTACGGCAGGGACAACGCCGGCGCGGGCTGGGCGTTGCCGACCCAGGTCAAGCCGGACCAGAACTTCGATACCGGCTATCGGGTGACCGGTGCGTTCCTTGCCTGGAGCGAGGCGCAGCATCCCGGGCTGGTGAAGGCGCTTGATGGCGCGCTGCGCGAGGGGCGCTATACGCCGGCGCTGTGGGAAACACTCAGCGGCGTGGCGTTGCCGGCGTTGTGGGAACAGTACGTGCGGGCACGCTGATTGCTCCGGGTGCCCGATCGGGGTTTGCGAGGAGCCGGCCAGCGGCCGGCACTACCGGTGCCATCGGTGCCCACGGGGCGATGGCAGGTACCGACCGTGGGTCGGTACGGTCTTCAGCGCGCGCCGACCAAGCCGGCGTACAACGCGAACAACTGCTGGAAGTACCGCTTCGTCCGTCGATGGCGCATGACACCGTTCCCGTGGCTGACCGTGGAGGATCTGGTCGGGCCCAGGGTGGCGACGCCCCCACCGGAGCGTCGCCACGGCCGGGCCGCGTGGGGGTATTGGGCGCTTGGGAGGTTGCAGGAGGGTGACGCCTGTGCGGCGCGCGTGTGGCATATGCAGGTGCAACAACGACCTCAGGCCAAAGGCAAAAAGGGACCGTCGCGTCGCGCCGGTCCCTTTCACTGATGCCTGCCGACCAACGGTCGGCAGCTACAGGTTTCGCTGCGCGAAACCAGAACGCGCCCAGAAGGGCGCGTTCTGGCAACTGGCGCTGAGAAGAACGCCTTACGCGTTCTTCTCAGCCTCCAGTTGCTTACGGATCTGCGCATCCACCGCGGCGATGGCGGTCATGTTGAGCACGCGGCGCGAGGTCGCGCTGGTGGTCAGGATGTGCACCGGCTTGGCCACGCCCATCAGGATCGGACCGATCGCCACGCCGTCGGTGAACACGCGCACCAGGTTGTAGGCGATGTTGGCCGCTTCCAGGTTCGGCAGCACGAACAGGTTGGCGCGGCCCTTCAGCGTGCTGTTGGGCAGCAGCTTCTGGCGCAGGGCTTCATCCCATGCGGTATCACCCTGCATCTCGCCGTCCACGTTCAGGCGCGGGTTGCGCTTGAGCAGCATCTCGCGGACCGCACGCATCTTCAGCGCGTCACGGGAATCGTGGCTGCCGAAGTTGGAGTGCGACAGCAGCGCCACCTTCGGCTCGATGCCGAACAGCTTCATGCGGTACGCCGCCTGCAGCGTGGCTTCGGTGATCTGCTCGGCGCTCGGGTCTTCCTGCACGTGGGTGTCCACGAAGAAGAACACGCCCTGCTGGTTGATCACGCCGGTCATCGCCGAGGTGGAGGTCACCTTCGCTTCCAGCGGCAACACGCTGCGCACGTAGCCGAGCTTCTTGTGGAAGCGGCCGACCACGCCGGTCAGCATCGCGTCGGCTTCGCCGCGCGCCACCATCACCGCCGCGATCAGCGTCGGGCGCGAGCGCATCAGGTTCTTGGCGGCGGCCACGGTCACACCGCGACGGCCGGTGAGGTTGTGGTAGTACTGCCAGTAGTCGTTGAAGCGCGGGTCGTCGTTGATGTTGGTGATGTCGAAGTCGACACCGGCCTTCATGCGCAGGCCCAGGCGCTCGATACGCGATTCGATCACGTCCGGGCGGCCGATCAGGATCGGTTGCGCCAGGCCCTCGTCGACCACGTTCTGCACCGCACGCAGGACCACTTCTTCCTCGCCTTCGGCGTACACCACGCGCTGCTTGTCCGATCGCGCGCGGTCGTAGACCGGCTTCATCATCAGGCTGGTGCGGTAGACGAACTGGGCCAGCTTCTCGCGGTACGCGCCCATGTCGGCGACCGGACGGGTGGCAACGCCGGAATCCATCGCGGCCTGCGCCACGGCGGCCGACAACTCCACCAGCAGGCGGCGGTCGAACGGACGCGGAATCAGGTAATCGCGGCCGAAGCTCGGCGTCTCATCGCCATAGGCCGAGCCCAGATCGCTGGCTTCGCGGCGCGCCATCGCGGCGATCGCGTGCACGCAGGCGATCTTCATTTCTTCGTTGATCGCGGTCGCGCCGACGTCCAGCGCACCACGGAACAGGTACGGGAAGCACAGCACGTTGTTGATCTGGTTCGGGTAGTCCGAACGACCGGTGCCGATCAGCGCGTCCGGGCGGACCGAACGGGCCACTTCGGGCATGATTTCCGGCGTCGGGTTGGCCAGCGCGAAGATCACCGGATCCTTCGCCATGGTCTTGACCATGTCCGCGGTCAGGATGCCCGGCGCCGACAGGCCCAGGAAGATGTCCGCGCCGTCGACGATCTCGGCCAGCGTGCGCTTGTCGCTATCACGCGCGTAACGCGCCTTCTCCGGGTCCAGGTCGGTGCGGCCGGTGTGGATCACACCATCGCGGTCGAAGGCGAGGATGTTCTCTTTCTTCAGGCCCAGCGAGACCAGCATGTTGACGCAGGAAATACCCGCGGCGCCCATGCCGGTGGTGGCCAGCTTCACGTCTTCGATCTTCTTGCCGGTGACCAGCATGGCGTTGAGCACGGCCGCGCCGACGATGATCGCGGTGCCGTGCTGGTCGTCATGGAACACCGGGATGTTCATCCGCTCGCGCAGCTTCCGCTCGACGATGAAGCACTCCGGTGCCTTGATGTCTTCCAGGTTGATACCACCGAAGGTCGGTTCCAGCGAGGCGATGATGTCGACCAGCTTGTCCGGGTCGTTCTCATCGATCTCGATGTCGAACACATCGATGCCGGCGAACTTCTGGAACAGCACGCCCTTGCCTTCCATCACCGGCTTGCCGGCCAGTGGGCCGATGTTGCCCAGGCCCAGCACGGCGGTGCCGTTGGAGATCACGGCGACCAGGTTGCCGCGTGCGGTCAGTTCACTGGCCTGCTGCGGGTCGGCCATGATCGCTTCGCAGGCGTGTGCCACGCCCGGCGAATACGCCAACGACAGATCACGCTGGGTCAGCATCGGCTTGGTCGCTGCGACGCGGATCTTGCCCGGCGGCGACATGCGGTGGTAATCGAGGGCAGCCTGTTTGAAATCTTCGTTGGACATCGCTTTCTGCAGATGAATGGGCGAGAGGAACAGGGGATCATACCCCCGTTGGCGTGGCCGGACCTGTCGCTACGCTGTCGCGGTCATGCTGCAACCGCACATAATCCAGCGTCGCGCACCGGGCCTTCAAAACAAAACATGGCCGTCCCGCCCCGGCAGGAACGGCACGACCATGCACCACACGATCAGGCCATCAGGCTCAGTGAGCCGGGGCCGGCAGGCTCGACGGCAGGTCGTCGACGACCAGCGGCGGGAGCTCGGCCTCGCGGCCATCGAGCACCATCGCCAGGCGGTCGCGATCCAGCGCGTTTTCCCAGCGCGAGACCACCACGGTGGCCACGGCATTGCCGATGAAGTTGGTCAGCGAGCGGCATTCGCTCATGAAGCGGTCCACGCCCAGGATCAGTGCCATGCCGGCCACCGGCACTTCCGGCACCACGGCCAGGGTGGCCGCCAGGGTGATGAAACCGGCCCCGGTGACACCGGCGGCGCCCTTGGAGCTGAGCATCGCCACCAGCAGCAGGGCGATCTGGTGGCCCAGGGTCAGCTCGGTATTGGTCGCCTGGGCGATGAACAGCGCCGCCAGGGTCATGTAGATGTTGGTGCCGTCCAGGTTGAACGAGTAGCCGGTCGGGACCACCAGGCCCACCACGGACTTGCTGCAGCCGGCCTTTTCCATCTTCTCCATCAGCGAGGGCAGCGCCGATTCGGAAGACGAGGTGCCCAGTACCAGCAGCAGCTCGGCCTTGAGGTAGCGGGCCAGCTTGAACACCGAGAACCCGCACAGGCGG
Source organism: Stenotrophomonas sp. JAI102 (assembly GCF_013409105.1). Taxonomy (NCBI): domain Bacteria; kingdom Pseudomonadati; phylum Pseudomonadota; class Gammaproteobacteria; order Lysobacterales; family Lysobacteraceae; genus Stenotrophomonas; species Stenotrophomonas sp. JAI102. The sequence continues at coordinate 657,241 of NZ_JACCCI010000002.1, read as the reverse complement.
CAGACCACGCCCAGGATCACCGCCACGAACAGGAAGGCGGTCAGGTAGAACGAGCCGACCAGCCAGGCCAGGTTGACCAGCGAGCCGACCCCGTACTTGCCGATGGTGAAGGCGATCGCGCCGAACGCACCGATCGGGGCCGCCTTCATCAGGATGTGGACCAGGCGGAACACCGGCGCGGTGAGCGCCTCCAGGAAGGTCAGCACCGGGCGGCCCTTCTCGCCGGTCAGGGCCAGCGCGACGCCGAACAGCACCGCCACGAACAGCACCTGCAGGATGTTGCCCTCGACGAACGCACTGACCAGGGTGGCCGGGATGATGTCCATCGCGAAGCCGACCAGGGTCAGCTCATGCGATTTCTGCACGTAGCCGTTGACCGCGGTCTGGTCCAGGTCGGCCGGATTGATGTTCATTCCCGCGCCCGGCTGCACCACGTGCGCCACCACCATGCCGACCACCAGCGCCAGCGTGGAGAAGAACAGGAAGTAGGCCATCGACTTGGCGAACACCCGGCCCACGGTACGCAGGTGGGTCATGCCGGCGATGCCGGTGACGATGGTCAGGAAGATCACCGGGGCGATGATCATCTTCACCAGCTTGATGAAGGCGTCGCCCAGCGGCTTGAGCGATTCGGCGAAGGCCGGCTCGTAATGGCCGAGGATGGCACCGAGGACGATCGCCACCACCACCTGGAAATACAGTTGGCGGTAGAACGGCAGCGGCTTGGCCGCCAGCGGGGCGGTGGTGGGAACGTGCATGGGAAGCTCCGGCAGTGTCACGATGGATGCCGGCCGCGCGGGGCGGCATCTGGCGTGGCCTTTTTACGCCCGCATCCCGCCAACGCAGATAACCTATTGGTACTAGCCCCCCGGTTCAGCTGGCCGGACTGCCTACACTGCTCCGGCACCGCGCCCCCACGGCGGCGGGTGGCCCGGCCGCGGATCAGGGCGACAGCCCCACAGATTTGCCGTCCGCGGCCGTTGTTGTTCTGCCCCATCCTTATCTATCAGCTACCGCCCATGCGCTCTACACCCCTGTTCATTACCCTGGCCCTGGCCACGGCCCCGCTCGCCGCTACCGCGGCCGACTGGGACAACTGGCCGACCAAGGCCACCTTCAGCGATGGCACCGAACTGGCCGCCACCGGCAACATCGCCTACGACCTCAACGACTTCTCCGGCAACAGCGGCATCGAAGACGCCGACGCCGTACGCCGCAAGGAATTCGGCGCCACCCTGAAGAAGAAGGGCGTGTACGACGCCATGGTCTACTACGACTTCCAGGCCGACACCTGGCTGGACGTGTTCGTCCGCTTCGAAAGCAAGGCTTTCTTCGGCAGCGATATCGGCCGCTTCCGCTTCGGCTACATGAAGACCCCGGTCGGCCTGGACGCGGGCACCTCCTCGCGCGCCGGCAGCTTCCTGGAAACCGCCCTGCCCGTGCAGGCGTTCTACGAAGGCCGCCGCACCGGTGCCGAATGGGTGCTGGAGCGTCCGCAGTACCTGCTGCAGGCCGGCGCCTATGGCGGCAAGGACCTGCAGGGCGACAACCCCGGCACCACCCAGGCCCTGCGTGCCGTGTGGACCCCGGTCAAGGCCGCGGGCGACGTGCTCCACCTGGGCCTGGCCTATTCGCAGGAAAACCCGCGCGGTTACCGCGATGGCCGCGACGTCTCGCACCCGGCAAGTGCCCGCCTGCGCGCACGCCCGGAAGCCGGCCTGACCGACATCCGGCTGGTCGACTCCGGTGCGCTGACCACCGCCGACAAGATCGTGCGCACCGGCCTGGAAGGCATCTGGATCCGCGGCCCGTTCTCGCTGCAGGGCGAAGCGCTGCAGACCACGGTCAGCCGCGACGGCAAGCCGGACTACACCGGCAACGGCCAGTACGCGATGGCCAGCTGGATTCTGACCGGGGAGTCGCGCCCGTACAACGCTGGTGCCGTGGCCAACGTCAAGCCGGCCCACGACTACGGTGCGGTCGAGCTGGTCACCCGCTACAGCCGCATCGATCTGGATGACGCCGACGTGTTCGGCGGCCGCCAGCACGATTGGACCCTCGGCGCCAACTGGTACCTGACCTCGCACTTCAAGTTCCAGGCGAACTACGTCAAGGTCGATGCCAGCCGTCGTGGCGTGCGCAGCCAGCCGGAAATTTTCGAACTGCGCGCGCAGATGCACTTCTGATCGGGTTGCGTGCGCCGGGCGTGCACACCACGCCCGGCGCACGCCCTTAGACTGCCGCCATGTACTGGTTCGGCCGCCACCGCAGCCTGCTGTTGACCCTGCTGCTGATGATCGGCGGCACGCTGCTGTGCGCGGCCGCTGCCGGCCATTACGCATCGCGGCGGGCCCTGGCCGCCGAGAGCGACCAGGTGCAGCGGCAGCTGGAGCTGTACGGCCAAGGCCTGCAGCAGCGGATCGATCGCTTCGGGACGCTGCCGCAGGTGCTGGCACTGGACCCGGACCTGCGCCTGGCCCTGGTGCAGGTACCCGACCCGGCCGCGCGCCAGCGCCTGAACCTCAAACTGCAACGCGCCAACCAGGTCACCCGTGCCTCCACGCTGACCCTGGTGGGCCACGACGGGGTGGCCGTGGCGGCCAGCAACTGGGACCAGCCCAGCAGCAACGTCGGCGAGGACTACAGCTACCGTCCCTACTACCGCCAGGCACTGGCGACCGGCCGTGGCCGCTTTTACGGCATCGGCATGACCACCGGCGTGCCCGGCTATTTCCTGTCCCAGGCGATCGAAGAAAACGGCACGCGGCTGGGCGTGGTGGTGATCAAGATCGAGCTGGCCGCGCTGGAGCAGGAATGGCTGCCCAGCCCGGACGTGGTGCTGGCCAGCGATGACCACGATGTGGTGTTCCTGGCCAACCGCGATGCCTGGCGCTACCGGCTGCTTCGTCCACTGGGTACCGGCGAGCGCCGCGAGATGCTCGAGGCGCGGCAGTACGCCGACCGCTCACTGCAGCCGCTGCGGGTCCGTACCGAGGACGTGCTCGGCAATGGCGGGCGCATGGTCCGCCTGCTCGATCCGTCACTGCCCGGACCGATGCTGTGGCAGAGCCTGGCGCTGCCCGAAGAACACTGGAACCTGCACCTGCTGCACGATGCCGGCGCTGCCACCAGCGCCGGGCGCAGTGCCGCCATCGGCGGCGGTGCGGCGTGGCTGGCACTGGGCTTCCTGGTGTTGTTCATCCAGCAGCGGCGGCGCCTGGCCGCCCATCGCCAGCGCAGTCGGCGCGAGCTGGAAAGCGTGCTCAAACAGCATGCACAGGAGCTGCGTACCGCACAGGACGGCGTGCTGCAGGCCGCCCAGCAGGCCGACAGCGGCCTAAGCCGCAGCCTGGCGCACCTGCCGCAGGGCGTGGTGGTGATCGACAACGAACAGAAGCTGGTGGCGTGGAACGCGCGCTATCTGGAGCTGTTCCGGTTTCCGTCCGGCCTGATCCAGGTCGGGCGGCCGATCGAAGAGATTTTCCGCTTCAACGCGCGCCGTGGCCTGCTCGGGCCCGGGCCGATCGAAGAAGCGATCGAGCGTCGCCTCAACCATCTGCGCAGCGGCCGCCCGCACATGCGCGAGAGCGAGAAGGACGACGGCACCGTGCTGGAAATCCGCGGCAATCCCCTGCCCGACGGCGGCTTCGTGACCAGCTACGCAGACATCACCAGCTACAAGAACACCGCGCGCGAGCTGCGCTCGCTGGCCGATGCCCTGGAGCATCGGGTGGCCGAGCGCACCCGCGATCTGGACGAAGCACGGCGCGAGGCCGAGCGCGCCAACCGCTACAAATCGCGGTTCGTGGCCTCGGCGGTGCACGACCTGCTGCAGCCGCTCAATGCGGCGCGCATGTTCGTCTCGGTGCTGCGCGGCAAGCTGGGCGGCGATGCGCGGGAATTGAGCGAGCATGTCGACGCCGCGCTGGCCGCGCAGGATGCCATCCTCAACAGCCTGCTGGACATCTCGCGGCTGGAGTCCGGCACGTTGCAGACCCACGTGCATGCATTCGCGCTGTCGCCGCTGCTGGAAACGCTGGCGCGCGAATTCGGCATTGCCGCCGAAGGCCGTGGTCTGCAGCTGGACTGGGTGGACACCCGCGCGGTGGTGGTGAGCGACGAAGCCCTGCTGCGCCGCATCCTGCAGAACTTCCTGTCCAATGCGCTGCGATATACCCCGCGTGGGCGCGTGCTCATTGGCTGCCGGCGCGTGGGCGCTCAGCTGCGCATTGAAGTGCACGACCAGGGCCCGGGCATTCCCGAGAGCCTGCAGGGCGAGATCTTCGAAGAGTTCCGCCGCCTGGATGACGGCGTGGACCAGGAGCGCGGCGCCGGGCTGGGCCTGGCGATTGTCGAGCGCATCGGCCGCCTGCTGGGGCACCGCATCCACCTGCGTTCCGCCTTGGGCCGCGGCAGCGTGTTCGCGGTGGACGTACCGCTGGGCGCCGCCGCCGACGTCCCCCTGCCCGCCGCCGCCCCGGTGCCGAACGCCGAGCCGGGCGACGACAGCCCGCTGCGCGGCTGCCGGGTATGGAGCATCGACGACGACCCGCGCGTCTGCGCGGCTACCCGCGCGCTGCTGGAACGCTGGGGCTGCGGGGTGGAGCTGGCCGATGGCCCGCAGCCGGCGCTGGAGATCGCCTCGGCCTTCAACCCGCCGCAGTTGCTGTTGCTGGACGTACGCATGGGCCAGTGGCACGGCCCGGACCTGTACGAAGCGCTGTGCACGCTGTGGCAGGCACGCCCACCGGTGATCCTGGTCACCGCCGAGCGCGACGAAGCGCTCAAGGCGCAGGCGATGGAGAAGGGTTGGGGCTTCCTGTCCAAGCCGGTACGCCCACCGGCGTTGCGGGCGTTGATGACACAGCTGCTGGTGCGGCATCGCAGCTGAGGGTGCGCCTCTACAGACCCGCGCCGGCATCCCCTTCCGGCTCCAGCGCTTTCACCAGCACCGCCGCCTGCGTGCGGCTGTGGCACTCGAGCTTCTTCAGGATCGCGGTGACGTGCACCTTGACCGTGTTCTCGGCCAAGCCCAGCTCATAGGCGATCTGCTTGTTGAGCAGGCCGTCGGCCAGGTACAGCAGCACGCGGAACTGCTGCGGCGTGAGCTGGGCCAGGCGAGCCGCCAGCAGGGCATCGGACTCGGAGCGTTCGGCAGCCATTGCCGGGAACCACACGCCGCCGTCGAGCACGGTGGCCACGGCCTGGCCGATGGTCTCGGCGGGTGCCGATTTGGGGATGAAGCCGGCGGCGCCGAACTGCTGCGCGCGGCGGATCACGCGCGGGTGGTCGTTGGACGAGACGATCACGACCGGAATGTCCGGGTGCGCTCCGCGCACATGCAGCAGCGAGGAGAACCCGCGTGCGCCGGGCATGGTCAGGTCCAGCAGGACCAGCTCGATCTCCGGGTGCTGGCCCAGCGCGCTTTCCAGCGTCGCGGCACTGGCCACTTCGATCACATTGACCTGCGGCAGCGCTTGCCGCAGCGAATGCACGACGGCGGCACGCAGCAGGGGATGGTCGTCGGCGACCAGAACGGTGATGTCACTCATGGCGTCGATTGTAATGAGGTTGACGGCCAGCGGCCGTCACTGCCGGCATCCTGGCTGCGCAGGTGCAATGCGCGGGCCGCCACCAGCCAACTGTCGGAGGCGTGGGGTGTGTGGGTTGGCGGGACCGTTGTGCCGCATGGATGCGGCTCACGAGCCCCCATGGATGGGTTTACGGCGCGTCCCGCGAACCCACACACCCCGCGCCGGCCCCCAGCCATCTGGGAGGCGTTGCACCCACCGACCGACGGTCGGTGGCTACCCTGCCCTTGCAGGCGGCGGTCAGAACTCCGCAGCGACCGTCATGAACAGCTGGCGCGGCGCGCTGGCGTGGATCGCGTAGCGGGTGCCGGTCGGATCGGTCGGGGCGAACGAACTGAGCTGGCCGGCGTAGCGCTTGTTGGTCAGGTTGGTCGCGTTGAGCGACACCTTGATGTCGCGCAGACCCATCCCCGGCCCGAACGAATACCCCATGCCCGCATCGAACGTCGTCACGCCCGGCACCGACTGGTCGTTGGTGTAGGTGTAGTAACGCTTGCCCGTGTACTTCGCACGCAGGCTGGCGAAGAAGCCATCGCGGTTCCAGCTGATCTCACTGGAGGCCATGCGCTCGGGCGTGTCCACCGTGATCTTGCCGGCCACCGGCACGATCGCACCGCCCGAGGTGTAATTGTCCTCGTAGGTGGTCTTGTTCCAGGAGAGCGCGTTGTACCACTGCAGGCCATCGATCGGCTTGAGGATGAAGGTCAGCTCCGCGCCACGGCTCTTCACCGAACCCACGTTGATGAAGCGCGTGATGCACTCCGGGCGCGTGCCCACTTCGATGCTGGTGCAGGGATTGAGCGAGAGCAGGCGGTTGTCGAACATCACGTGATAGGCCGCGATGGACGCCTGGTATTTCTCGCCGAAGGTGCGGAAGCCGGCTTCCAGCGTCTTCGACTTCTCCGGCTCCAGCCCGGCGCTGGCCGCGAAGGATTCCGGCGAGACCTGCAGCGGGCCGCCGCTGCCGCCGCCGACGAAGGCAGCGATGTTCTCCGAGTACGAGGCGAACACTTCCTGGTTCGGGCTCAGCTTGAAGCCGATACCGGCCTGCGGCAGCACCGATTCCTTGGCGGTCAGCGTGCCCGAGGCGTAGCTGGCTTCGGTACCCGGCTTGGCGTTGGCAGTCATGCGGGTGTTCGGGCTCTTGATGCCCACGTCCACGGTCAGGCGGTCGTCCAGGAAGCGCATGCGGTCCTGCACGTAGAACTGGCGCGTGCGGATGTCGAAGTCCTGATCGAACAGGCGGCGATCGGGATGGTTGAGGTAGCCGTCATCCAGGAACGGACCGGTGATGTAGTAGAAGTTGCGCTCGACGTTGTGGTCGTTGCGCTCGTACCACAGGCCGGCTTCCAGCGCATGGATGCCCCACTGCCAGCTCAGCGCGGCGGTGATGCCCTGGCGGTTGATGGTGTAGTTGGTGCTGCGGATCGAGATCGGCAGCATCTCCGGGGTGCCGGGATTGGACGGCTGGCCCGGTGCCCACCAGTGGCCCTGGCCACGGTTCTCGTGGTGGTAGCCGAGCAGCTTCAGGCGGGCGTTGTCGCCCAGCGCGAGGTCGGCATCCAGCGAGTACAGGTTGTCGTCGCGCAGTGCGCGGCTCTGGTAGTACGCATCGTCGATGCTGTTGACACCACCGGTGAACGCACACTTCTGCGCGTTGTAGGTTCCCGGTGCACAGTACGCTGCGGCGACCGCGCGGTCCCAGTCCGGGGCGTAGATGTTCCAGTCCCAGCCCAGGCCACGCGCGAGCATGCTCTTGGAGAGATAGGCGTAGTTGGCCTGGCTCACGCGCGAGGTGGCGGCAAAGGCACCGAAGCGATTGTCGCCGACGTTCCAGATCGCCTTGGCATTGAACTGGCGGGTGGTCTGGTTCTGGTTCGGCTCGGCCCACATGTCCGAATCCTGGTGCACGCCGGACACATACGCCGAGAAGCCGTTGAGGTCGCCGGTATCCACGCGCAGGTAGCCGCGGCGCTGGTTGTCATCGCCGACGGTGACGCTGGCCTTGCCGCCGAACTCGGTGGAGGGGTCCTGCGAGAAGTACTGGATGGTGCCGCCGAGGTTGCTGGTGGACGCCACGCCGAGCGAGCCGATGCCCTGCGACAGCTCGGCACCGGCCAGGTTCTCGGCGATCAGCGCGCGCGCGATGCTCAGGCCGTTGTAGTTGCCGTAGCTGTTGTCGCCCAGCGGAATGCCGTCCAGCGTATAGCCCAGTCGGCTCTTGTCGAAGCCGCGCAGGCTGATCGTCTGCGATTCTTCGTTGGCACCGAAGGCGTCATTGGACTGCACCGATACACCCGGCAGGCGGTCAAGAATCTTCTGGCCACTGGTACCCGGCGGCAGCACCTCCTTGTCCACTGCCGTGATGCGCTGCACCTGGCGGGTCTCGCCCTGGCCGATCACCGAAACGGTATCGAGTGTCTGCGCGCTGAGCGCGACATTGGCAGCGGCGGTGGCGTCTACATCGGCGGCGTGGGCGTTGGCGGCGCACAGCGCGAGCGCCACCGCGATCGTCAGGGGTCGGGTAAGCATGGTCGTCCGTTACATGGGGGAAAATGACCTGCGCAATGCAGGTGCATGACCAGCATGCGAGCGGAACATGAAAGGATGTTGACGGTGAGAGTGATCGCAGATGAAATGCGATGCAGGGCTCACGAACGCGTGGGATGCGCACGGAGGGAGCGCGAGGCAGCCGGCCAGCGGCCGGCGCTACTCGGGGGCGAGCTGATCCATGCGGATGCGGTTGGCGAACAGCGAGAACGCCAGCATGCCGGCCAACCCATTCGCGCGGCTGACCCAGTGCGGCAGCCAGCGTGGTGGCCGCAGGATGCCCTCTTCGAACAGCGGCGCGAAGGCGATCGCATCGGTCAGCGACATCTTGCCGGCGAACAGCCAGCGGCAGACCTGCAGGCGATCCTCGGCCAGCATGTGCCGGAAGAAGGTGTGCACCGAGACCAGCCCACGCAGATACACGGTGTCCTTGGTGAAGGCGCCGCCGCCGCTCGGGGGTACGCCGCGGAACACGCGCTGGGCGGAGGCGAAACTTTCTTCGTTGTTCTGCCCGGCATCGCAGAAATAGCGGAACACCGCGATGAAATCGGCGCCCTCGCGTGCCATTGCGATCGCTTCGGTGCGCAGGCTGATGCGCTTGAGGCGCTCGATGTCGATGCTGCCGGTGATCTGCTCGGCGAACGTGGCCAGCCCTTCCTGGGTCGCGGTAACCCGCGGCGAGGACAGCGCCAGGCTGGGCAGGTGGGGCTGTTCGCGGCCGTTGAGGGCGGTCAGTGAGTGGACCAGCGCCTCGTGGTGGAACAGCTGCGCGCGATCGTAGGCGCTGAAGCGGGCGCTGGTCCGCAGGCGGATCCGGTTGGGGCCGGCGGCGGCCTTGGAGATCAGCTCCGGATCCAGCTGCACGGTGATGATGCGCGACTCGAAGAAGGCATCCAGATCGCTCTGCAACTGCAGCTGCAGGGCCGTGGCCGAGACCGGCACCTGTTCCTCGGGCGCGAGCAGTTCGTGGTCCAGCTCCTGCGCGATCTGGATGAAGTGGCGGGCCGCATCGCGGGTGCTGGGGCCGTTGCCGGGCAGCGGCTGCTCGGGCGCGCCGAACAGCTCCACCGAGTAGCGGTCCACGTCAGCCGTTCCCAACGATTCGAGCAGACCCGCCGCCTGGTCCCAGCTGTGCGCCGAGCGCTGCACATACAGGCCGATGGGATGGTCGGGATCGCATTGGGCGCTGATCGCGGCCAGCCGATGGCGGGTATCGGCGAAATCGAGCCGGGGGTAGTCGACCTGCGGCAGGACCGGCTGGCCCCGGGCGACGCTGGCCAGGAACGGCGCCTGCAACGCGGCCGGCCAACTGGTCAGCCCCAGCAGTTTGATCCCGCCCACCGCCTCGACCAGTTGGGCATCGAGCGCGGTGTGGTGGGCAACGTCACGATCCACGGTCATCGGCGTGTCCATGGACGGACAGTAGCAAAAGCTATCGCCGGCCGCCCTTCCCGCCTGGGCGCCACTGGGCGCCCTTGCCGACGTGCTTGCGCTCGATCGCCTGCTGCGCCTGGCGCACGGCCAGCTTGGCGGCGGCGGCGGCGACTTCTTCCTTCAGCTTGAAGTAGTTGAGCAGGCGCTCTTCATCCAGCGTGCCGTCATCGATGGCCGCACGGATCGCACAGCCCGGCTCACGCTGGTGCGCGCAGTCGCGGAAACGGCATTGCGCCGACAGCGCCTCCACGTCGGAGAAGCCGCCTTCGCTCAGGGCCTCTTCACCGGTCGGCTTCAGCTCACGCATGCCGGGGGTGTCGATCAGGCAGGCGCCGGCCGGCAGCGGAATCAAGGCACGATGGGTGGTGGTGTGGCGGCCGCGCGAGTCGTTGACGCGCACATCGGCGGTCTTCATGCGCTCGTGGCCGAGCAGCGTATTGGTCAGGGTCGACTTGCCGGCGCCGGACGAGCCGACCAGCACCACGGTCTGGCCGGCGGCGAGCCACGGCAGCAGGGCCGAGGCGCTGGCCGGGTCCTTGCCGTTGATGGCCAGCAGCGGGATGTTCTGCGCGGCCAGTTCTTCCAGCACATCCAGGGCGTCCTGGCTGTACTCGGTCTGGTCGGCCTTGGTCAGCACCACCACCGGCTGTGCACCGCCCCCGCCGACCAGCAGCAGGTAGCGCTCGATCCGGCGCGGGTTGAAGTCGGCGTCCAGGCCACACACGATGAACACCGTATCGATGTTGGCCGCGATCACCTGCTGGTGGTAATGCTCGCCGGCAGCGCCGCGTTTGATCGCGGTGCGGCGCGGCAGCAGGGCGACGATCTTGATGCCGTCCAGCAGCACCCAGTCGCCGACCGCCGCGCGCTCGTGGCTGGGGAAGCGCGGGCGCTGCCACTCCGGCGGGGATTCGGTCTTGATCGCCGCTTCCGGCGCATCGGAGACGATGTACCCGGTGCGATGCTGCTCGATCACCCGGCCGGGGCGCGCCTGCGGGAACTGTTCGAACAGGGCCTGCCACGCCGGCAGCTCCGGGCCGCCCGGCCAGGGCCAGCCAATGGTCTGCAGGGCAAGGTAATCAGTGGGTTCGCTCATCGTGCCCATTCTAAAGGGTGTGGCGACCGGACGTCGCCGCAAGGGCGCGGCACGGGCCGGGACCCGCGGAAATCCTTTCGTCTGCAACGCAACAATTCCGCTACCATGCGGTTTCCATGCCTGAATGACGGCCCGTTCATGTCCACGCCTCCGCTGAAGCCGCTCGCCACCCGCGAGCGCCTGTCCGAAGTCCGCTACGAGATCCGGGGCGAACTGGCGCGACGAGCGCGGGAGCTGGAGGCCCAGGGCCGCAAGCTGATCAAGCTCAACATCGGCAACCCGGGCAACTTCGGGTTCCGTGCGCCGGAGCACCTGCAGCGCGCGATCGCCGACGACATGGGCCGCACCGATCCCTATACCCACCAGCAGGGCCTGCCGGAGGCGCGCGAAGCAATCGCCGCCGCCTACGCCCGGCGAGGCGCACCCGATGCCCACCCGGACCGGGTGTTCATCGGCAATGGCGTCAGCGAGCTGATCGACCTGTCGCTGCGTGCCCTGCTCAACCCGGGCGACGAAGTGCTGGTGCCCTCACCCGACTATCCGTTGTGGTCGGCCGCAACCATCCTCAACGATGGTCGCCCGGTGTATTACCGCTGCGCGCCGGAGAACGGCTTCCAGCCCGACCCGGTCGAGATCGAGGCCCTGGTCTCCTCGCGCACCCGCGCGATCGTGCTGATCAACCCGAACAACCCCAGCGGCGCCAGCTACTCGCGCGAGCTGCTGGAGCGCATCGTCGCCATCGCGGCCAGGCACAACCTGCTGCTGATGGTCGATGAGATCTACGACCAGATCCTCTACGACGACGCGCAGTTCCATGCCGTCGCGCCGTTGGCCGGCGAGCATCCGTGCATTACCTTCAGCGGCCTGAGCAAGGTGCATCGCGCCTGCGGCTGGCGCGTGGGCTGGGCGATGCTGTCCGGCGCGGGCGAGCGGTTGGGCGAGTTCCGCGCGGCGATGGACCTGCTCAGCGCGTTGCGCCTGTGCGCCAACGTGCCGGGCCAGTACGCCATCGATGCCGCCGTGAACGGGCCGGACACCATCTCGCCGCTGTGCGCACCGGGTGGCCGCCTGTATGAAACCCGCCGCGCCGTGATCGAGGCCTGCAACGCCAGCGAGCATCTGTCGCTGGTGGCACCGGCCGGCGCGCTGTACGCGTTCCCGGCGGTGGTCGGGGCCGCTGCGCGCAGCTTCGATGACCATGATTTCGCGCTGGAGCTGATGAACGAGGAAGGCGTGCTGGTCGTGCCGGGCTCGAGCTTCAACGTGCCTTACCGCCACCACTTCCGCGTGACCCTGCTGCCCGAGCCGGACGTGATGCGCGATGTGTTCGCCCGCATCGACCGCGCGCTGGCACGCCGCGCCGAAGCCAACACCAAGGTGGTCCCGATCAAGCCGCGCAGCGCGGTGGCCTGATGGGCCTGCCGTATCTGGCCCTGGGCGATTCCTACACGATCGGCGAAGGCGTTGACCCCACCGGGCGCTGGCCGATGCAGCTGGCCGCGGCCCTGCGTGATATCGGCGTGGCGCTGGACGATCCGACGATCATCGCCACCACCGGCTGGACCACCGATGAGCTCGAGGCCGGCATCGAGGCGGACGCACCACAGGGTCCGTTCGACCTGGTGAGCCTGCTGATCGGGGTCAACGATCAATACCGTGGGCGCAGCGTGGACGAGTACCGCCCGCGCTTCACCGCCCTGCTGCAGCGCGCGCTCGCCTTCGCCGGCGACTGTGCACCGCGCGTGCTGGTGCTGTCGATCCCGGATTGGGGCGTGACCCCGTACGCGGTGGCGTCCGGCCGCGACCGCGTGCAGATAGGTCATGAGCTGGATGCCTACAACGCTGCCGCCGCGGCGATCTGCGCCGAGCACGACGTGGCCTTCGTCGACATCACCGACCTGAGCCGCCAGTGGGGCGGTGAGACCGTCATGCTGGCCGAGGATGGCCTGCATCCGTCCGCGGCGATGTACACGCTGTGGCACCAGCGCGCGTTCGACGTGACGCGCGTGCTGTGGGCGGAGCCGACCCGCTGAGCGAGGCCACGCTGCCGCTGGCCAGGGAGCAGGCCCGCCGGATCGCCACGGCGTTCCTGCCGGCGCAGCGGCTCGGCAACCGTCGCGACTATTACTACAGCCGCGGCAAACTCGGCAGCGATCCGCTGTATCCCGGCGTGCTCGCCGCGCTGGACGAAGCGCCTGCCCTCCCGTTGCTGGATATCGGCTGCGGCCTGGGCCTGCTGGCCCACGTGCTGCGCCAGCACGGCAGCGCACTGGCCTACCACGGGCTGGACATCGACGCCGACAAGATCGCGCGGGCCGTGCGCGCCAGCACGCGCGCCGGGTTGTCGCAGGCTACCTTCTCCTGCCTGGATGTCAGCGCCACCCTGCCTGCCCACCATGGCAACGTCGCCCTGCTCGACGTGCTGCAGTACCTGCCCGCAGCCGCGCAGACGCAGTTGCTGCACGCCGCCGCCACACGCGTGGCCCCCGGCGCGCGGCTGGTGATCCGAACCACGCTTGCCGACCACAGCGGTCGCGACCGCACCACGCGGATCACCGACATGCTTGCGCACCTGGTCGGCTGGATGGGCACGCGCCCCTGCCACTACCCGGACGCGGCGAGCCTGCGCGCGCCACTGGACGCCGCCGGCCTGCACCTGCGGATGACGCCGCTGTATGGCAACACGCCCTTCAACAACTGGCTGATCGTCGGCGTGCGCCCCACGGCCGCCTAGCCGCCGCGACTCGCGCCGCCGGCCGCGCGCGCGCATACTCGCGCGCGCCCCCCTTCCGGCAAGGAGCCGCCCATGCCCCGACAGACCCGACATTCCGCGCTGGGCATCGCCGCGCTGATCGTCAGCGCCTGTGGCCTGGTGATGCTGCTGCTGAGCATGCATTACGCGCATGCGCCCGAACATGCGGCCATGCGCGAGCTGCCGTGGTCGCTGGCCGCGCTGCTCGGCAGCAGTATCGGACTGGCGATCCTGGCCCTGCTGCTCGGCCTGGGCAGCGTGCTGCAGCCGCGCCGGCGGCGCCTGTTCGGGATCATCGCGCTGCTGGTGACGCTGGGCGTGTTGATCGCGCAGCTGTCGCTCGGCGGCTGGATCCGCGACCAATGGCATGCCTCGCATCCGCCGTCGGACGCCGCGGCCGCACAGCCCCTCGCCCCCTGATTCCCCCGTTTCACCGCATCGACAAGGAGCCCTGATGCACACCCCTCATTCCGGCATGGGTATTGCCGCGTTCATCACCGCCCTGTGCGGCGCCGTGCTGATGCTGGGCCTGATCGTCATCGCCGGCATCATCGAGACCACCACGCCGGGCGGCATGGAGGAGACCTCGATGTCGGCGATCCTGGTCGGGCTTGGCCTGATGTGCACCGCCCTGATGCAGCTGGTGGCCTTCGGCCTGGGCGTAGCCGGCGCATGTCAGACGGACCGCCGCCGCGTGTTCGCGATCCTCGGCCTGGTGATCTCGGTCGGCAGCATGCTCGGCGTGGTCCTGCTGATGATCATCGGTGCCCTGAGCTGAGCCCGGCCTGCGCCGGCCGACGGCCCGGCGTCAGTCCGGCAGACCTGCGTGCAGCCCGCGTGCCTGCACCGCCTGCAGTACCGCTTCGATGATGGCGAGGTTGTGGCCATGCGCCGCGCCCTCATGCAGCAGCACGATGCTGCCCGGCGCCAGGTCACGCGTGATCCGCTCGACCACCTGGTCGGGTCTGCATTCCACCCCGTCGAAGCCACGCGCGCTCCAGCCGACCCGGGTCAGCTGCCACTGCTTCAACGCCGGGGCCACGAACGGATTGGTCATCCCGACCACCGAGCGGTACCAGCGTGGCGGGGTGCCCGCGATCGCGGTGAGCGCCTGCTGGCACTGTGCGATCTCGGCGGCCATCGCCTGCCGCCCGAGCCGCCAGAAGCGGGTCTGCGGGTGGTGGTGGCTGTGGTTGCCCAGGCTGTGCCCGCGGGCCAGCATCGCCTGCACCAGCTCCGGCCGCGCCTGCGCGCGTTCACCCACGAGGAAAAAGGTTGCCTTGGCCTCATAGCGGTCCAGCAGGTCGAGCACCGCCGGGGTGTCGGCCGAGGGGCCGTCATCGATGGTCAGCCAGACCTTGCGGGCATCGCCGGGCAGGCGGCTGAGCACCGGGGCATAGAAGCGGCTGTTCGGCAGGAACACCGGGACCATGAACAGGGCGTGGGTCGCCACCATCAGCGGCAGGCCGCAGCGCCAGCCCCAGGCGACCCAGACCAGCACCACCAGCAGCTGCGACAGCACCAGCCACGGCACCCAGCGCCAGGGGCGCCGGGGAATGCGATGCAACGTTTCCGGTACGGTCATGCCCCATGATGCCATGCCGCGTAGAATACGCGGTTCGCATATCCGGACCCCGACCGCCATGTCCCTTGAACCCGCCCTGCGCTCGCGCATCGAATCCATTCTCAACGCCAACCGCGTCGTGCTGTTCATGAAGGGTCAGCCGAGCATGCCGCAGTGCGGTTTCTCGGCCAAGGCCGTCGGCGCCCTGCAGGACCTCGGCGTGGAGTTCGACCACGTCAACGTGCTGGCCGACGCGGAAATCCGCGAAGGCATCAAGGCCTACGGCGAGTGGCCGACCATCCCGCAGCTGTACATCGACGGCGAGCTGATCGGCGGCAGCGACATCATCCTGCAGATGGCCGGCAACGGTGAGCTGAGCAGCGTGCTCGGCCTGGCCGCGCCGGACCGCACCCCGCCGCGCATCACCGTGACCCCGGCCGCCGTTGAAATGCTGCGTGGCGCGCTGGCCGATTCCCCGGGTGCCTCGCTGCAGCTGGGCATCGACGCGCGCTTCCAGCCGAACTTCCAGCTCGCCCCGCACGACGACAACGCGATCGCCGCCGAGTCCAACGGCCTGCGCGTGCAGTTCGACCTGGCCAGCGCACGCCGCGCCGAAGGCATCACCATCGACTGGGTCGACGACATCCGCGGCAAGGGCCTGGCGATCGACAACCCGAACGCACCGAAGGCCGTGCAGGAACTGAGCGTGCGTGACGCCGACGACCAGCTGCGTGCCGGCAGCATCACCGTGGTCGACGTGCGCCCGGCCGACGAGCGTGCGATCGCGGCGATCAACGCCCCGTTCGAGACGTTCGACGGCGACAACCGTGCCCGTCTGGAAGCCCTGCCGAAGGACACCGCGCTGGCCTTCCTGTGCCACCACGGCGGCCGCAGCGCGCAGGCCGCCGAGCAGTTCCGCGCCCTGGGCTTCACCAAGGTCTCCAACATCACCGGCGGCATCGATGCCTGGTCGAACGATGTGGACAACGGCGTGCCGAAGTACTGATCGCGAGTACGTAGCGCGATACGAAAAACGCCGGCATTGCCGGCGTTTTTTTGTTCGTGGCGGCGGTGGCGTTCATCCCGCAAACCCACCTTCGGCCAGGTAATCCAGCTCTTCCGGCGTCGGCATCCGCCCCAGCACCGCGTTGCGGTGCGGGAAACGGCCGAAGCGCCGGATGATGTCGCGGTGCAGTTCGGCGTACTGCAGGTATTCCTTGTCGCCCAGCGCATCGAACATCGCCACCGAGCGCTCCTGGTCCTGCGGATCCTCGGAGTGCTCGAACGGCAGGTAGATGAAGGCCCGCAGCTTGGGCACCAGCTGCAGGTCCAGGCCCTCCTCCACCGCACGCATGGCGTAGTGACGCGCCAGGCCATCGGTGGCGTAGGAATGCGCCGTCTCGCGGAAGCAGTTGCGCGGGAACTGGTCGAGCAGGATCATCAGCGCCAGCGCGCCATCGGCGCTGCTGAGCCAATGCTCGCGCGCGCGGCGGGCAGCGGCGAAATGCTCTTCCTGGAACTGCTGGCGAAACCGCGCATCGAACGCGTCATCGCGCGCGAACCACTGCTGCGGTCCGGCGTCGCGCCAGAACTCCACTACTTGTGCCGCCACGTCCATTCACTACCCCTGTGGATGGCACGCCCCAAGACGTCCATCCGTTCCATTGCCGTTACTCGTCAAAACGCAGGTGGCGGACCGACTTGCCGTTGCGCCGTATCAGCTTAAGCGCCTCGATACCAATCTGGATATGGTTCTCGACGAACTGTGAGCTGACCTTGGCATCGGAGACCTCGGTCTTCACGCCGTCGGGAATCATCGGCTGGTCGGACACCAACAGCAAGGCCCCGATCGGGATGTGGTTGGCAAAACCGGCCGCGAACAGGGTCGCCGTCTCCATGTCGATGGCCATGCAGCGCATCACCCGGAGCTTTTCCTTGAAGGCCTCGTCGTGCTCCCAGACCCGGCGGTTGGTGGTGTAGACGGTGCCGGTCCAGTAGTCGTGGCCGAGGTCGCGGACCATGGTCGAGACCGCCCGCTGCAGGGCAAAGGCCGGCAGGGCCGGGACTTCCGGCGGCAGGTAGTCGCTGGAGGTGCCCTCGCCGCGGATCGCGGCGATCGGCAGGATCAGGTCGCCCAGCTGGTTCTTGCGCTTGAGCCCCCCGCACTTGCCCAGGAACAGCACCGCCTTGGGCATCACCGCCGACAGCAGGTCCATGATGATCGCCGCGTTCGGGCTGCCCATGCCGAAGTTGATCAGGGTGATGTCATCGCTGGTGACACTGGCCATCGGCCGGTCAGCGCCCTGGATGGGCGCGCCGGTGAGCTGGGAAAACGTATGCAGGTAGCCACCGAAATTGGTCAGCAGGATGTGCTGGCCGAACTGATCCAGCGGCACGCCGGTGTAACGCGGCAGCCAGTTTTCTACGATGTCCTGTTTGGTTTTCATGGGGGATTGCCTGCGGTCGTGCTGAGGCGGCAATTTTGCGCGAGATCAACGAATACGCAAGAAAAAGGCGGCCAGTGGCCGCCTTTTTCGGTTTACCGGTACCGCTGGATCAGAACTGCACGGACCAGCGCGCGGTGACGCTGCGGTCGCGGGCGTCATCACCGAAGGTGCCGTTGTAGCCCAGCTCCAGCTGGTTGCGCGGGCTCAGCCAGGCCGACAGGCCCAGCTCGGCGACCACGGCGTTGTCGGCGATCGCCGCACCGCTGACCGCGAAGCTGCTGCCACCGGTCCAGGCCAGCTCGGCGACCTGGCTGCGGTCACCCGAGGCACGGCGGTAGCCGACGCCACCGCGGACATGCAGCCAGCTTTCCTGCTGCCACGAGGTCTTCAGGCCCTTGTCGAACCGAACGCCGGCGGTCGCCACGTTGGTGCGGGTGTCGGCGACCTGGCCGTTCAGTGCAGCAGCGCCGCCCTGTTCGGTGATGCCGTCCATGTCCACTTCAACGCGCGCGAACTGCAGGTACGGCTCCAGGCCACCTTCGCGACCACCGAAGCGGTACGCGCCTTCGATGAAGCCCTGGCGGGTGGTGGCGTCGTACCTGGCCGACAGCGCGTCCTGGTAGCCGGCAAACGTCAGCTGACGCTTGCTGTCCACGTCATGACGGGAATAACCCAGACCGGCGCGCAGACCGAACGCCCCCCACTGGTTGCCCACGTAGGCACCGAAGTGGGTGTTGTCGATCTCCGAACGGGCGCCGCGACCGGCCGCCTGCTTGATGTCGGTCCGGCCGGTACCGACCAGCCCACCGACCTGCCAACCACCGCCGAACACATGATCGGCACCGACCAGCAGACCATTGCTGTTGGAGTCGGTGCGCGCGGCATTGGCATCGCCGTCGAGCTTGCCGCTGCCACCGATCGCCTGCACCCACGCGCCGCCACCGGCCACTTCATCCGCGGCACCCGGCGAACGCACGCCCACGGCACGGCTCAGCGCCGCATCACGCAGGTAACGGCTGCTTTCGACCAGCGCCATCGGCGTGGCGGCATGGATCTCACCACTCAGCGCATCCAGCGCCGCACCGACCTGGGCCGGGAACAGCTGGGTCAGCGGCCTGGGCAGGCCCTGGTTGATGGCCAGGCCATCGGCGCTGGTGGCCACCGCGATCTGGTTCGGCGTGACCGCGGCGCTGGCCAGCGCGTTGCCACGGGCGACGTCGATGCGCAGGCCATTGGCGCTGTAGCCCAGGCTGAACTTCAGGAACGGCGAGAAGGCCGAGAAGTCGGTCGTGGCGAACTGGCCGTTGATGCCACCGGCGGCCTGCAGGAAGTTGAACTGCTCACCGAGGTAGTAGACGCCGGCTTCCGGCAGTGCCTTCAGGGTGCCATCCAGCGTGGCCGTACCGGTGACGCGCAGCAGATCGCTGCGGCTGCCCGGGGCCAGCTCGGCCTGGTAGATGCCGCTGGCGGTCTGCACGTAATCGCCGTTGATGGTCAGCGTGCCGATCGAGTTGCCCGGCGCGATGATGCCCTCCACGCGCGTGCTGCCCAGCGTGCCCACGCCCTTCAGCGTGCCCTTGGCGCCGACCACGGTCGAGCCATCCTGCTGCACGCCGTTGAACGACACGGTGCCGGCGGAGACGAACAGGTCCGACCCGTCCAGCAGTCCACCGGCAGTGACAGCGGTGGTGCCGGCCGAGGTCAGCGTGCTGTCGACCAGACGCCCGTTGAGCACGAAGCTGCCGCCGCTGCCGACGGTGGTGTCAGCGTCCTGCTGCAGGCCGTTGAAGGTGACCGAACCGCCGGTCACGTTGAGGGACGAGCCATCCAGCACACCGGTGCTGGAGATCACGCTGCTGCCACCCAGGCTGTTGAGCGTGGTGGACACCAGGCTGCCGTTGAGCAGGAACTGACCGCCCTGCACGTCGACCGAGGCGGTCAGTGCGTTGGCGCCGTCCAGCTCCAGCACACCCTCGCGCACGACCGCACCGTTGAAGCTGTTGTCGCCGCTCAGACGCAGCCAGCCGATGCCCGACTTGGTCAGCTTGCCCGGGCCGCCGATGTCATTGGTCCAGTCGTCCCATGCTTCGCCTTCCCACACCTTCAGGCCGCCGGCCTTCTGGTTCATGACCACGTCGGTGTCCACGCGCAGCAGGCCGTAGCCTTCGATGGCCTTGCGCAGGTCGAGCAGGCCCCAGCCGTAGACGTCGTCCACGCCGACGGCACCGAGATCGGTTGCGGTCGTCAGCAGCACGTCGCGTACCTGCGCGTTGCTCAGGTACGGGAAGCGTTCGAACAGCAGGCCCAGTGCACCGGTGACGTGCGGGGCTGCCATCGAGGTACCGCTCAAGTCGCGGTAGGATGACGTAGGGACTTGGCCGTTGATCTCCAGAACCAAATTGCCGTCTTCGTCGTACAGATCGGCGTCGATCTGAGAGTCAGCACCATAGACCGTGGACTTGATGACAGACCCCGGTGCCGCCAGGCACCAATTGGCCGCCAGTCCGCAGCGCATGGAGCTGTTGCTCAGTTCACTGTCTTGGTTGACGTTGACCACGGCCAGCCAGTACTGCTCGATATCGGCAATGGCACGCGGCAGCGAGGCATACATGCCGGCGATGGGCGCCTGCTCCGGAGAGGGATTGGCCGCGTCGGTATTGCCTGCGGCCCATACCTGGATCAAACCGCGGCTGCGAGAGCCTTCGGCCATGGCAGCCAATGCATCGGCAAACACCGGATGCGACTGGTAGAAGTCCAGCATGTCCGCGCTGTCCGGCTCGGTGGCCAGGCCCCAGCTGTGGTTGACCGCGCGCACGCCCTGCTCATTGAGCTGCGCGTACAACTGAGGGTAGATCGAATCGGATGCACCGATCCCGGCAACGTTCTGCGAATCTAGGTAAAGGTTGCCACCAATGTTGACCACCGAGAGGTAGCTCACACTGTTGAAGAACAAGCGCGCCACGCTCAGATCGGCACCGAATGCCACACCATGGGTACCGCTGCCGTCACGATTGGCGGCGATGGTACCTGAGACATGGGTACCGTGAATCTGATAGCTGGCGCCTTCGTAGTAGCCGTTCCTGTTGAGCAGCGCCGCATACGCTGGATCCAGGATCTGGTAGTCAACCGCCACTTGGTCGCCATCACTGCTAAAGCATGCGTCCGGGCCATCCACCACGGTCGTATTGCCGCACAGACTGCCGTCCGGCAGCACATCCGCCAAGTGAATGCTGCGGTGGTCCTTGCCGACGAACTCGTCGTGGTCAAGGCCGGTACCGGAGTCGAACACGCCCAGTCGGATGCCCTTACCAGTCAGGCCGCGCGCGTACGCAGCGTCGGCATTGATTGCTTTCAGGCCCCAATCGGCCTTGAACTCCTCACTGCGCCAGCTTTCCAGATCGCCGGGCTCACCCATCATCGGGCCGTTCGGGACGGCGTTCGGGCCAACCGACGCCGCCGGAATGCCAAAGGTGGTCGCCAGCGAGACGCTCTGCAGATCACGGCCGAATGCGGCGGACTGCTCGGCGCGCTGCTGCTGGTAGCGCTGGAGGGCATCGCTGGTGGGGCTGGCCAAGGCCGGGACGGCAATGGCGGCGAGCAGGGTGCCGGTGATGGCGGAAGCCAACAGGGTGGGCGACAGGCGGCGGGCGGCCGCGCGGGACGTCGATTTCTGGTTCATGTACTCAGAACTTCCTTGATCGGGTTCGAAATTCGGCAAGGGGCGAGCTGACATGGAGCATTTCGATCAGCTATCGGTGGCGCCAACTAGCCCACACCCAGCCTATCGCAAAATTCATGGAAAGTTCACAATTGTTTCGCATAAGGATGCTAGGCCACATTTGATAAAAATAGGTAAAAGGTCACTTGGCAAGCTGGCCCTCTCGCGGATAGCGTCGAGGAATTGTGTCCATGCGGCATCGGGGAGAACCATGCAGAAGTTGTTGAGCGTCGGCGTTGGCCTGGCGTTGATGTCGATCGTGTCCGGGCCGGCGCCTGCCGCCTCCCGGTTCGTCCAGGATCCGTATCCCAGCACGTACGCGCCGATGCGCTCGGCCCCGGTGCTGATCCGCAATGCCACGGTGCTCACCGGCACCGGCGTGCGCATGGACAACGCCGATGTCCTGCTGCAGGACGGCCGCATCGCGGCGGTCGGCCCCAACCTGAGTGCACCGGCCGATGCGGTCCGCGTCGACGGCCAGGGCAAGTGGGTCACCCCCGGCATCATCGATGTGCACTCGCACCTGGGCGTGTATCCCAGCCCGGGCGTGAGCGCGCACAGCGACGGCAACGAGATGACCGCGCCCGTCACCGCCAACGTCTGGGCCGAACACTCGGTGTGGCCGCAGGACCCGGGCTTCGCTGCGGCGCTGGCCGGTGGGGTGACCTCGATGCAGGTGCTGCCCGGCTCGGCCAACCTGGTCGGCGGCCGCGGCGTGACGTTGAAGAACGTGCCCGCCACCACCTACCAGGCGATGAAGTTCCCCGGCGCGCCGTGGGGCCTGAAGATGGCCTGCGGCGAGAATCCCAAGCGCGTCTACGGCGGCAAGGGCACCGCGCCGGGCACGCGCATGGGCAACGTTGCCGGCTATCGCGCGGCCTTCATCGATGCCAGCGAGTACATCGCCAAGAACACCCCGAAGCAGCCGAAGAAGAAGCGCTGGTTCAGTGGCGATGACAAGGGCGACAGCGCCGGCGACAGCGGCGGCAAGCGCGATCTGAAGCTGGATACGCTGGCCGGCGCGATCCAGGGCGACATCCGCGTACACATCCACTGCTACCGCGCCGATGAAATGGCCACGATGCTGGATCTGTCCAGGGAATTCGGCTTCAAGATCGCCGCCTTCCACCACGCAGTGGAGGCCTACAAACTGGCTGACCGGCTCGCCGAGGAAGGCGTGTGCGGGGCGCTGTGGGCCGACTGGTGGGGCTTCAAGATGGAGGCTTTCGATGGCATCCAGGAGAACATCGCCCTGGTCGACCGCCCGGCCAACAGCTGCGCGATCGTGCACTCGGATTCGCCCGAAGGCATCCAGCGCTTGAACCAGGAAGCGGCCAAGGTGATCGCCAACGCACGCCGCGCCGGGATCGAGATCGCCCCGGAGCGGGCCATGATGTGGCTGACCTCCAACGCGGCGCGCTCGCTGGGCGTGGAGAAGCAGACCGGCAGCCTGGAGGCGGGCAAGATGGGTGACGTGGTGGTCTGGAATGGCAGCCCCTTCAGTTCGTACGCGCTGGCCGAAAAGGTTTATGTCGACGGCCACCAGGTCTATGACCGCCAGGATGTGAGGCGGCAGCCGCTGTCGGACTTCATGCTCGGCCAGGAGGCACGCCCATGAGCCGCCGCGTCTCGATGCGCCTGCTTCCGCGGGCCCTGCTGTTGATCGCCGGTGCCTGCGTGGCACCGGCGTTGTTCGCGCAGGATCTGCTGATCCGCAATGCCACCGTGCACACCGCCGCCGCACGCGGCAGCCTGGAACACAGCGATGTGCTGATCCAGGGCGGCGTGATCCGCGCGGTCGGCCCGGGCCTGTCGGCGCCGGCCGGTGTGGCCGTGGTCGACGCCGCGGGCAAGCCGCTGACCCCGGCGCTGTTCGGCGGCATCACCGACATCGGCATCGAGGAAGTCTCCGGGGAATCGGCCACGGTGGACAGCACGCTCAAGCTGGAAGACCAGCCGCTGCGGCCGGAGTTCGACGTCTCCCTGGCCTTCAATCCGGACTCGGTGCTGATCCCGGTCGCACGACTGGATGGCATCGGCTTCACCCTGCTCGGGGCCAACACGGGCGGCGGTTTCATCGCCGGCCAAGGGGGCGTGATGCGGCTGGACGGCAGCGCCGATCCGGTCGGCCCGCAGGCGTTGTTCATCCGTCTCGGCGCGTCCGGCGCGGAGCTCACCGGCACCTCGCGCGCCGCGCAGTGGATGCTGCTGGAACAGATGGTCAGCGAGGCGCGCGGGCGCGTCCCGGCCGACTCGCCGCATGCCCTGCTGACGCCCGCCGGACGCGCCACGCTGGCGCGTTACCTGGCCGGCCAGGGCCGGATCGTGGTGCAGGTCGACCGCGCCGCCGACATCCGCCAGCTGCTGCGCTGGGCCGCGCGTGAGAAGGTCAGGATCGCCATCGCCGGCGGTGCCGAGGCCTGGCGCCTGGCCCCGCAGCTGGCCCAGGCCGGCGTGCCGGTGTTCGTCGACGGGCTGGGCAACCTGCCGAGCAGCTTCGACCAGCTCGGCGCGACCCTGCAGAACGCCGCGCGGCTGAAGGCAGCCGGCGTCCCGGTCAGCTTCGCCCAGCGCGACGATGCCTCGCACAACGCGCGCAAGATGCGCCAGCTGGCCGGCAATGCGGTGGCCAACGGGTTGCCCTGGGACGATGGCCTGGCCGGCCTGACCCGGGTCCCGGCCCAGGCGCTGGGCGTCGGCGACCGTCTCGGCACCATCGAGCCGGGCAAGCTGGCCGACCTGGTGCTTTGGGAGGGGGATCCGCTGGATGTCGGTCACTACGCCGAGCAGGTCTGGCTGGGCGGCCGTGCGATGCCGATGCGCTCGCGCCAGACCGATCTGCGCGACCGCTACCAGGCGCCAGCCTCCACCGAACCACGCGCATACTCGCGCTGAGCCCCTGCACAGGGCCGCTGCCTGCGGCGGCCCTGCGTTCGGCGACCCTGTCGTCCTGCCCCGTGAGCACCTGACCATGGCCCTGCGCTGGTACTTCGATTTCGTCTCACCGTTCGCCTATCTGCACTGGCAGCAGCTCAAGGCCTTGCCGCAGTTCAAGCGCATCGTGCCGGTGCCGATCGCCTTCGGCGCGGTGCTGCATCACCTGGGCAACCTCGGCCCGGCCGAGATTCCGGCCAAGCGGCTTTTCACCTATCGGCAGGCGTTGTGGCAGGCGCGCAGTGCCGGGGTGACGCTGCGGTTTCCGCCGGGCCATCCGTTCAACCCGCTGGCGGTGCTGCGCCTGTGCCTGGCCGCCGGCGCCACCCACGAGACGGTCGACCTCCTGTTCAACTGGATCTGGCGCGACGGCCATGCCGGCGACAGCGCCGCGGCGCTCGCCCTGCCCGGGGCGATGCTGGACATCGCCGATGTCGCCGCGGCGATCAGCGCGCCCTCGGTCAAGGAGGACCTGCGGCGTAATACCGATGCCGCGTTGGCCGCCGGGGTATTCGGCGTCCCGACGCTGGCGATCGGGAGCGAGCTGTTCTGGGGCAACGACGCGCACCCGCTGATGCAGGCCGTACTGGCCGATCCCAGCCTGCTCGAGCAGGGCGAATGGGCCCGGATCGTGGACCTGCCGGTGGCCGTCGAGCGCAGCCGCTGAGGTCGTTCCGCCTCCCCGGTCAGGCAAAGCATCTCGTTTTGAGATAGCGTTCACGTTTCCGAACCTACAACCTGCCGGAGGGGCACAGGATGCGCATCGGAATCGTGGTCGACTCTGCGTGCGATCTGCCGCAGGATTTCATTGAACAACACAACATCGTGCTGCTGCCGATCACCGTCCGCATTGGCGAGGCCGTGCTGGCCGACCATCGCGACGAACAGGCCACACTGAGTTTCCTGCATGCCCACGTCGCCGAGCATGGCGCCGAGGCCGAGACCATTCCCTTCAGCGTCAACCAGATCCGGGATCTGTTCCTGGGCAAGCTGGTGATCGATTACGACCATGTGTTCTGCATGACGATCACCAAGACCCGCAGCCCGATCCACGACAACGCGATGCAGGCCAGCTTCGCGATCCTCAACGACTACAAGCCGGTGCGACAGGCGGCGGGCTTCAACTCGCCGTTCGCGCTGCGCGTGCTCGATACCCAGAACCTGTTCGCCGCCCAGGGCGTGACCGCGGTCGAAGCAGTCCGCCTGCGCGACAGCGGCGCGAGCGTGCAGCAGATCCGTGAGCGGCTGGAATTGCTGGCGCACAACGTGCATGGCTACATGATCACCCGCGATCTGTACTACATGCGCGCCCGGGCACGGCACAAGGGCGACCGCAGCGTCGGCCTGATCAGCGCCGCGCTGGGCAGTGCGCTGGACATCAAGCCGGTGCTGCATGGCTACCGTGGCGAGACCGGGCCGGTGGCCAAGATCAAGGGCTTCGACAACGCGGTGCAGAAGCTGTTCGATTTCGTCGGGCAGCGGGTCAAGGCAGGCCTGATGACGCCGACGGTGTGCATCAGTTACGGCGGTGAGCTGGCCGACCTGCAGGCGCTGCCCGGTTATAGCGCGCTGCGCGAGACGTGCCAGGCGCATGGCGTGCAGGTGTTCGAGGCGGTGATGAGCCTCACCGGCATGGTCAACGTGGGCAAGGGCGCGGTGACGATCGGGTTTGCCGACGAGCCGCATACCTTCAGCGCCTGACCTCGTTCTGCACGCGGATTGCACCGCGTCTCTGCCAGCCTTGCCGCATTCAATGGAGGTAACCATGCCCGTAAGTTATGACATCAGCCTGCCGGACCCGGCCAAGGCACGCGGCAACGACCCGGACCTGTCCTTCCACGCCCAGGGCGCGGCGGGACTGGCCGAAGAACTTCAGAACGCCCTGCGCACCACGGTCCTGTTCGACCGCTGGCGCGCCAAGCAGGACGATCCCGACGCGGTCGATCCGCAGTGGGGCGCGACCGATCCGGCCGCCACCGTCACCGGTGCGCAGGATGATCTGCGGATCAACCTCGTCGCCACCACCAGCATCGACAGCGACGTGTTCAAGCAGCGGCTGCGCATGCTGGCCGGCAGTCACTGGGAACTGCGCAACGTCCGCTGAGCGAGGTTGCCCGCGCTGGCGGCGGCCACAGTGGCTGCCGCCAGCGAAGGGCGCGAGTGTCACTCAGCCCGGTTCGCCGCTCGCTTCCACCCGATTGCGCCCGCCCCGCTTGGCGGCGTACAACGCCGCATCTGCCGCTGCAAGCAATGCCTCAGGGTCGGCGTCCAGCACCAAGGGCACGGTCCCGACGCCGATGCTGATCGTCACCGGTCGGCCCGACGCGGCGGACGGCAACTGCAGCTGTTCCACCGCCTGGCGCATGCGCTCGGCCAGGGCCGGCGCGCCGTCCAGTGGCGACGAGGCCACCACCACCGCGAACTCCTCACCGCCATACCGGGCGACCAGATCGGTGCTGCGCACCGCACAGCCGGCCAGCGTCGCGGCGACCAGGCGCAGGCACTGGTCGCCGGCCGGGTGACCGTACCGGTCATTGAAGTCCTTGAAGCAGTCGATATCCACCATCAGCAATGCGATGCCCTGCCCGCTGCGCCGCGCCCGCTCCCACGCATCGCGCAGGCGCTGATCGAACTGCCGGCGGTTGGCCAAGCCGGTGAGGCTGTCGATCCGCGACAGCGCGTCGAGCTGGTCCTGGCGCGCGAACGAGTGCATCTGCATCAGCACGCCGCGTAGGCCCGAGCCCAGTGTGGCCAGCACGAACCCCGCCACGGCCAGGTATGGATGCTCGCGGACCATCAGGGCCGACACCACCATCAGCGACACCGCCAGGATCAGCGGGCTGCCGGCACGCACGGCCATCACCAGTGTGCGCGGTACGCGCACGTCGCCGCGTCGCGAACGTCGCAACGCCATCACCGCCAGCAACAGGAACGGTACGTCGATCAGCAGATCGATCCGCCCACCGTAGCTGCCTTCCGTGTCGACATGGTTGATGTACGCGGCCACGCCCAGGTACACCCAGGCGAACACGCACAGCGTGCGGAAGAAGACGCGCCGCGACGCGTCCTCGCTGGCCCGCCAGCGCAGCAGCGCGAAGCCGGCGATGAAGATGTTCTCCACATCGAACATCAGCCGCAGGTGCTCGATGCCCTCCTCGCCCGCATCGTTGAGCGTGGCGAAGGAGAACGTGTGGACGAAGAACAGGTAGCCGAGCAGCAGCGCGAGCAGCGCATCGATCAGGCTGAGATACCACGGCTCGTGCCGCGGATGGGCCATCGCGAAGGTGAGCGGCACGCCGTACAGCACATACAGCAGCATGCTCAGCCCCGGCGTCGCATCGGCGTTGCCGCGGCCGACCTCCTGGTACATGTTCAACGCCATGCCCGCGGCCCAGAGCCCCATCCCCAGCGCCATCGCGTACCAGCCGACGATCGACGCGCTGCGGCGGCCCCGCCACACACAGGCCAGCGCGGCCAGCAGGGGCGCCCCGATCAGGAACGCATAGGACACCGGCAGCGCATGCGCGGGCAGCAGCACCAGCGCGATGCCATGGCACAGCAGGTAAAGCACCGACAGCCAGACCACCATGCGGCGTCCCATCCCGATGCGGCGTTGCAACCAACATACAAGGTTGCCCGGCACCTGGGGATCAATTCAACCCGCGTTGACGGGGCGGAGCGATGCCCGCGCTGCCCCGGGAGGCCGGAAAGGTCGGACACAGCCCCTGCGCTCCCCACCACCAGGCGACTGCCCGGCAGAGGGGGGCGCGGTGGCGCGTCAGGCGTGCAACGCCTTGGCGTGATGCGCGATGTGCTCGCCGATGAAGCTGCTGATGAAGTAATAGCTGTGGTCGTAACCGGGCTGCAGGCGCAGCGTCAGCGGGTGACCGGCGGCGGTGCAGGCGGCCTGCAGCCACTGCGGCTGCAGCTGGCTGTCCAGGAATTCATCGCCACCGCCCTGGTCGACCAGCAACGGCAGGCGCTCGGTGGCCGTGGCGACCAGCTCGCTGGCATCCCACGCCGCCCAGCGGGTACGGTCCTCGCCGAGGTACGCGGCAAACGCCTTCTGGCCCCACGGCACGCGGGTCGGCGCGACGATCGGCGAGAACGCCGAGACGCTCCTGTAGCGACCGGGATTCTTCAACGCGATCACCAGTGCCCCATGACCGCCCATCGAGTGGCCACTGATGCCGCGCGCGCCCGTCACCGGGAAATGCGCCTCGATCCATGCCGGCAGTTCCTCCACCACGTAGTCGTACATGCGGTAGTGCGCGGCCCACGGCTGCTCGGTGGCGTTGAGATAGAAACCGGCGCCCTTGCCCAGGTCATAGCCCTCGGCATCGGCGACGTCATCACCGCGCGGGCTGGTGTCCGGCGCGACCAGGATCACGCCATGCTCGGCGGCGTAGCGCTGCGCCCCTGCCTTGGTAATGAAGTTCTGTTCGTTACAGGTCAGCCCGCTGAGCCAGTACAGCACCGGCAGTTTCTGCGTGGCGGCCTGCGGCGGCAGATACACGGCGACGTTCATGTCGCAGCCCAGCCCCTGCGAGGTGTGGCGGTAGACGTCCTGCCAACCGCCGGAGGCGGCGCGGTGTTCGATGCGTTCCATGGTGATTCTCCGTAGGGGCGGCGCGGATCACGCGCCGCCCTCAGTGATTCAGAAATGCACGACCGAGCGGATCGACTTGCCTTCATGCATCAGGTCGAACGCGTCGTTGATCTCGTCCAGGCCCATCGTGTGGGTCACGAACGGGGCCAGTTCGATGTCGCCCTTCATGGCATCTTCGACCATGCCCGGCAGCTGGCTGCGGCCCTTGACGCCACCGAAGGCGGTGCCCTTCCACGAGCGGCCGGTGACCAGCTGGAACGGACGGGTCGAGATTTCCTGGCCCGCGCCGGCCACGCCGATCACCACCGATTGGCCCCAGCCACGGTGCGCGCATTCCAGCGCCGCACGCATCACGTTGACGTTGCCGATGCACTCGAAGGTATGGTCCACGCCCCAGGTGGTCATCTCGACGATGACCTGCTGGATCGGCTTGTCATGATCCTTCGGGTTGACGCAGTCGGTCGCGCCGAACTGCCTGGCCAGTTCGAACTTGGACGGGTTGGTATCGATCGCGAAGATGCGGCCGGCCTTGGCCTGGCGCGCGCCCTGGATCACCGCCAGCCCGATGCCACCCAGGCCGAACACCGCCACCGAATCGCCCTCCTGCACCTTGGCGGTGTTGTGCACTGCGCCGATGCCGGTGGTCACACCGCAGCCGAGCAGGCACACGTGCTCCGGGTTGGCGTCGGGGTTGATCTTGGCCAGCGAGACTTCGGCGACCACGGTGTACTCGCTGAAGGTCGAGCAGCCCATGTAGTGGTAGATCGGCTCGCCGTTGTAGCTGAAGCGGGTGGTGCCATCGGGCATCACGCCCTTGCCCTGGGTGGCACGCACGGCCACGCACAGGTTGGTCTTGCCCGAGGTGCAGAACAGGCACTCGCCGCACTCGGCGGTGTACAGCGGGATCACATGATCGCCCGGCTTGACGCTGGTGACGCCCTCGCCCACTTCGACCACGATGCCGGCGCCTTCGTGGCCGAGCACGGCCGGGAACAGGCCTTCCGGATCATCGCCGGACAGCGTGAACGCGTCGGTGTGGCAGACACCGGTGTGGGTGATTTTTACCAGCACTTCGCCTTTCTGCGGCGGAGCGACATCGATCTCGACGATCTTGAGCGGTTCGCCAGCGGCGAAGGCAACGGCGGCACGGGATTTCATGGGGAGCACTCCAAGGCAGGGAACAAGGATGGGCAGTACGCGGTCGCCCGCACACTCATTTCAGATAGGACCGGATCAGCATGCTCATCTCGCGCACGCGCTCATCGCGCTGCGCATCGGATTGAGCGGGCTGCCCGAACTCTTCGCGCAGATGGGCTTCCATCACCTCAGACATCAGCCCGTTGACGGCACCGCGGATCGCGGCGATCTGCTGCAGCACCGGGCCGCACTCGGCGCCGGCGTCCAGCGCGCGGTCGAGCGCATCGCACTGGCCACGGATCCGACGGACCCGGGCGAGAACGCGCTTTTTTTCCTGCGGTGAATGGGGCATGGGGACCGAGGCCGGTTAACTATACTGGGGGTGAGTATACAGGAGCGAGGGAATCGGTGTCGTTGACAGGCCGCCCGCCGGGCAGGAACACTCCACAGCACACGCCGCACGCGTCAGCCGGCGTCATGGATGACATCGCTCTCCCCTTGCAGACGGACCTCTCATGCCAACGTTGCGCGCCGTACTTCCCTACCTCTGCTTCCTCGCCGGCGGCGCTTTCCTGGTGCGTGGCCTGGGCGTGCTGTCATCACGCTTGGCGGATACCACCGCGCAGACGGCGGCGTATGCCGATGGATATGCTGCCGGGCAGACCGCCGCGGGACTGCTGTTCGTTGGCGCAGCCGCGGGCCTGATCGCGCTGGGATGGCGCAGGCGTCGCCACTGACCATGCAGGCATCGGAAGCATCCACGCATGGCGTGGATCTACCCGTGATTCCCGTGATTCCCGTGATTCCCGTGATTCCCGTGATCGCGGTGATCGCGGTGATCGCGGTGATCCAACGAAGGGTGCATGGCATCCCGTGAAGTGCAGCGGAATGCGCCAGAACGCCGCCTTCCTCAGTGCTGCCGGGCCTTTCGGTCGTTTCGCCAGGCCAGGCACACCCGGACCACCAGCAGGGCGGCGAACGCCACGACCACGCCCTTGACCAGCGGCACCGACGCTGCGCCGGGCTGCGGCCAGAACGCCAGCCACACAAAGGCGGCCGCCAGGCCGCTGTAGGCCAGCAGCAGCAACCACTTGGCGGCACGCGCGGAAAACGGCAACGCAACGGCCGGCGCCGCCGCCAACAGAGCGGCCGCCACGGTGACCGTCCAACTGGCGCCGATCATCAGGGCGATAGTGACCGCCACACAGACCAGGAGCAGTGCGCCGATGATGACGAAATACGCCAGCAGCCAGGAAACAAGCAGGTCGAACAGCTTCCGATTGTGCATCCCTTCCATGTGCCATCTCCTTCTGGTCATACCGCGATGTGATCGCTGCGGGGCGCCCACGAGGCCTCCGCTCGCGAAACCAGCCTACCCAACGGGGACGCGCGCCACCAGTGCAGGCCTCTCCCGCCGGTCCTACCCCCGCAGCAGATCAATGAACGCCCGCAGCGCGGACGACATCTGCCGCTGTCGCGGGTAATACACCGCGAAACCCGCGAACGGCTCGCTCCAGTCTTCCAGTACCGCGACCAGCCGACCGTCATCCAGATACGGACGCGCGGAATCCTCAAGCACATAGGCGAGGCCAAGTCCGTCCACCACCGCCTGCAGGATGGTGTTCTGATCGCCGAGGGTGAGTCGCCCCGGCACATCGATTTCCAGCGCCTGGCCATCGCGTTCGAACTGCCACTTGTACAGATGGCCGCTGGCGAAGCGGAACCGCACGCACTCGTGGCGGATCAGATCGCGCGGATGCCGGGGTATCTCGCGTCCTTCAAGATACGCCGGCGCACCGACGATCAAGCCGCGCAGCGCAGGGCCCAGCGGCACGGCGACCATGTCTTCGGGGACCGATTCGTGCAGGCGCACACCGGCGTCGTACCCGCCGGCGACGATATCGACCAGACCGTCATCCTGGGCCAGCTCCAGACGCACATCCGGATGGGCCAGCAGGAACTTCGCCAGGCGCGGGCCGAGCTGGGTCTGGACCGCAGCGCGGGTGGCATTGATGCGCAGCAGGCCGGCCGGTGCGGCACGGAAATGGTTCATCTCCTCCAGCGCGTCATGCACCTGCCCCAGCGCAGGCTGCAGACGTTCGAGCAGGCGCTGGCCGGCTTCGGTGAGGGCGACGCTGCGGGTGGTGCGATGGAACAGGCCCACGCCCAGGCGCTCTTCCAGCGCGCGGATCGCGTAGCTGACCGCCGAGGTGGAGAGCGCCAGCTCGGCGCCGGCCTTGCGGAAGCTGCGGTGGCGGGCCACGGCGGCGAAGGCGGCCAGATGGGTCAGGTTGTCAGTGGCCATGATTATCCCGTTTCACTTGATGAATCATGCCGATATCCTGACTGTCTGTGCACGGGATCGGGGCGTATTGTAAAGCGCCTTTCTACAAACCTGCCAAGGATTCCCCATGTCCCTCGCCCATGGTTATGCGGTGCACGACCAGACCGCGCCGCTGGTGCCGTTCTCCTTTGAACGTCGCCCGGCCGGTCCCGATGACGTCCGCATCGAGATTCTCTTCAGCGGCATCTGCCACTCCGACCTGCACCAGGCCCGCGACGACTGGGGCGGCGCCATGTTTCCGATGGTGCCCGGCCACGAGATCATCGGCCGCGTGACCGAGGTCGGTGCCAGCGTGACCCGCTTCAAGGTCGGCGACTTCGCGGGCGTCGGCTGCATGGTCGATTCATGCCGCCACTGCGCGGCCTGCGATGAAGACCTGGAGCAGTACTGCGAGAAGGGTGCCACCTACACCTACAACAGCACCGAGCGTGACAGCGGCCAGCCGACCTTCGGTGGCTACTCCGACCACATCGTGGTCGAACAGCGCTTCGTGGTGAAGGTGTCCGAGACGCTGGACCTGAAGGCCGCGGCGCCCCTGCTGTGCGCCGGCATCACCACCTATTCGCCGCTGCGCCACTGGAAGGTCGGCCCCGGCCAGAAGGTCGGCGTGATCGGTCTGGGTGGCCTGGGCCACATGGGCGTGAAGTTCGCCAAGGCGATGGGCGCCACCGTGGTGATGATCACCACCACCCCGGAAAAGGGTGCCGATGCCAAGCGTCTGGGCGCCGATGAGGTGCTGGTCTCGCGCGATCCGGCGCAGATGAAGGCGCATGCCGGCAGCTTCGATTTCCTGCTCAACACGATCCCGGTCGGGCACGACACCAACCCGTACATGGCCTTGCTCAAGCGCGATGCGACCATGTGCCTGGTCGGCGTGCTGACCGAGCTGGACCCGCCGCCGACCGGCGTGAGCGTGATCTTCGGCCGCAAGCACATCACCGGCTCGGCGATCGGCGGCATGGCCGAGACGCAGGAAATGATGGACTTCTGTGCCGAGCACAACATCGTCAGCGATGTGGAAGTGATCGACATCAAGACCGTCAACGAGGCCTGGGAGCGCATGGCGAAGAACGATGTGCGCTACCGCTTCGTGATCGACATGGGCACGCTGGAAAAAGCGGCCTAAT
The DNA here is from genome assembly GCF_013409105.1 of Stenotrophomonas sp. JAI102. Classification (NCBI taxonomy): domain Bacteria; kingdom Pseudomonadati; phylum Pseudomonadota; class Gammaproteobacteria; order Lysobacterales; family Lysobacteraceae; genus Stenotrophomonas; species Stenotrophomonas sp. JAI102. Next base: position 623,938 of record NZ_JACCCI010000002.1, on the reverse strand, counting down.
CCCTGGCATGGCGGGCACTGCTGGCAGCGCCCGCCATGCCCCTTCCAGCAGGGTAGCTCATGCGATCTCGTCAGAGGTCGGCAGCTGACCATGCCGCACCACATTGAAGCCTTCCTCAGCCGCAGGCGCGACGAAATGACGTGTGATGTCCGCAAACTCGGCATCACTGGCCGCGAACGGATGCGCGCCGGCTGCATTGCGGGCATGTAGCCGTGCGATGCACAGCGCATCGGGTACATCCAGATAGTGCAGCGCGTGATCCGCCCCGGAATCGGCCAGGATGCTTCGAGCCCATGCGCGGGTCTGGACGGTATTGAAGGGAACGTCCAGCACCACCGACATCCCTCCAGCCAACAAGGCGCGTACATGCGGGGCCAGGGTGTCACGCAGACGCGCGGCCAGGCGCACGTAGTCGGCCACCTCAACGATCTCACCGGGAAACAGCGACGCCAGCCACGTGTCTTCGCTGATCAGGACATGGCCGGGTGCCATGCAGAGGTGCCGGGCCAACGTTGATTTGCCTGCGCCGATCTTGCCGCAGAGCAGGTGCAGGGTCGCGACGGGATTGCTGGGTGCGTGCATCGGGGTGCTCCATCAGGGGACGGGATTCCCGCTGGCGGACACAAAAAAACCCGCCGGTCGGGGCGGGTTCTTGCCAGGGCCATTGCGGCCGTGCGCTACTCCACCGCCGTCATGGGCAGCGGATAATCGAACGGGCACGGGCATGGACCATGTCCAAAAGCATACAACAACGCACGCGGATCAGTACGCGAAGTCCTTGAACACCGGATCGATGTTGCCGTTCCATTCGCCATGGAACAGCGCCAGCTTGCGATCGGCCGGGGTCAGCCCGGAATCGACGATCTCCTGCAGCACCTCCAGGAACTTGCTTTCATCCTGGCCATCGGCGTTGCGTGCGGCGCGGCGCTTGAGGCCGGCCACGGCGATCTTGAGTGCCTCGCGCGACAGATCGAGCACGGTGCCGTTGCGGAAGGGCAGCTTCAACCCATGCTTCGGCACGCCATCGCGCAGGACATTGCGCTCGACCAGGCTGAAATCGCGGACCAGGTCCCAGGCGGCATCCAGCGCGGCATCGTCATACAGCAGGCCTACCCAGAACGCGGGCAGCGCGCACAGGCGGCTCCACGGACCGGCGTCGGCACCGCGCATTTCCAGGTACTTCTTCAACCGCACCTCGGGGAAGGCGGTGGTCATGTGATCGGACCAGTCGCGCAGCGTAGGCAGCTGGCCCGGCAGCACCGGCAGCTTGCCGACCATGAAATCGCGGAAGCTCTGGCCGCTGGCATCGTGGTACTTGCCGTCGCGGTAAGAGAAGTACATCGGCACGTCGAGCAGGTAGTCGACGTAACGCTCGTAACCGAAGCCGTCTTCGAAGACGAAGTCGAGCATGCCGGTGCGGTCGTTGTCGGTGTCGGTCCAGATGTGCGAGCGGTAGCTCTGGTAGCCGTTCGGCTTACCCTCGGTGAACGGCGAATCGGCGAACAGCGCGGTAGCGATCGGCTGCAGCGCCAGCGACACGCGGAACTTCTTCACCATGTCCGCTTCAGTGGCGTAGTCCAGGTTGACCTGCACCGTGCAGGTGCGGGTCATCATGTCCAGGCCGAGCGTGCCGACCTTGGGCATGTACTCGCGCATGATCTTGTAGCGGCCCTTGGGCATCCACGGCATCTCATCGCGCGTCCACTTCGGCTGGAAGCCCATGCCGAGGAAGCCCAGCTGCAGCTCGCCGGCGACCTGCGCCACCTCGTTGAGGTGGGTGCCGGTTTCCACGCAGGTCTGGTGGATGGTTTCCACCGCCGCGCCGGACAACTCCAGCTGGCCGGCCGGCTCCAGGGTCACCGAGGCGTTGTCGCGCAGCAGCGCGATGGTGCGTCCGTCTTCCTGCACCGGAGCCCAGCCGAAGCGGGTCAGGCCGTTGAGCAGCGCTTCGATGCCGCGGTCGCCGTCGAAGGTGGGCGGGCGCAGGTCATCCAGGCGGAAGCCGAACTTCTCGTGCTCGGTGCCGATGCGCCACTGCGCCTGGGGCTTTTCGCCGGAGGCCAACGTGGCGACCAGTTCATTACGGTCGGTGATCGGCGTCTCGGCGACGTGGCTGGGGCTCGACAAGGGGAGGCTCGCAGAATTCTGGTCAGGGCGGGGATGTGGGGTTCGCGCCCCTGCATCGCAAGGGCGCACTATATCGTGGCGTCCCCTGCCGTCGCGTCACCGTGACGGTTTTCAGCATCCTACTGGCATGGGCTTGACGCTGCCCTGGCCCTAAACTGAGCCCATGAGCAGATTCCGACATCCGGACGTCCACCGCTCCGACCGTGTCGGCTGGCTGCGTGCCGGCGTGCTCGGCGCCAATGACGGCATCGACTCGGTGGCCGGCCGGGTGGTCGGCATCGCCGCCAGTGGCGCCTCGGCGGCGGCGATTCTGGCCACCGGCATCGCCGGGACCGTGGCCGGCGCGGTGTCGATGGCGGCGGCCGCCTTGGTCGGCCAACTGTTCAACGTGGCAGGCTGAGCGATGTCCGTGCCGATCGATACCACCACCTCCCTGCTGGCGACCCTGGCCAGCCTGGTGGACTGCCAGCGCGCGGACGGCTACGCCTGCATCACCGCGCGCCGCGAGCACGGTGCCTCGTCGGTGGAGATTCCACAGCCGCAGTTCGCGATCCTGCTGCAGGGACGCAAACAGGTGCGCACCGCGCAGCAGTCCCTGGAATTCGCGCCGGGCGATCTGTTCCTGATCAGCCGCCGTTGCCGCATCGATGTGGTCAATATTCCCGATCCGCACAGCGGCCTGTACCTCAGTGCGATCGTGCCGATGTGCGCCGAAGCGCTGACGGCCGCGCGGGCACTGTGGAACGAGCCATTGCCCGAGGCCGGCGATGCGCTGGCCAGGCTGCCGCTCGCCGAGCATGGCGCGACCCTGCTGCAGTGGCGGCAGGCGCTGGAACACGGCCAGTACACCGAAGCACGGCTGGCCCTGGCGTCGCTTGCCGTGGCGTTCTGCCGGCGCGGGCACGGCAGCCTGCTGGTTCCCCCCGAGCCCAGCCTGGGTGAGCGCATCCGCGATCTGATCGCCGCCCAGCCCGAGCGCGACTGGTAGTCGCGCGATTTCGAAGCGCAGCTCGGCCTCAGCGGTGCGACGCTGCGCCGGCGGCTGGCCAGCGAGCAGTCCAGCGTGCGCGAACTGATCACCGATGCACGGCTGGCACATGCCATGGGCCTGCTCTACACCACCCGCCTGCCGTTGAAGACGGTGGCCGCGCGCGTCGGCTACCGCTCGCTGGGCAGCTTCAGCAAGCGCTTCGTCGAGCGCTACGGGTTGGAGCCGGCGGCGATCGGCAACAGCTGAGCGCGAGCGGATCGCGCGGCATTCTGAGCGGAACGCAGTCCGCAGGACGCGCAGCATGGGGACACCGCGGCGCTGCCGCCCTGTACGGAATCCGCCATGTCCTTCCCCCGCGTCCGCACGCTCGCCACCGCCCTGCTGCTGGCCGCTGTCGCCGGCCCCGCACTGGCCACCACCCCGCACGCCCCGCGCGAGCAGGTGCCTGGCGTGTATCACCAGCAGATCGGCACACTGCAGGTCACGGCGTTGTTCGATGGCACCGTCGCCCTGGGCCGGCAGGCGCTGGTCGGGATCGCGCCCAGCGCGGTCACCCGGCTGCTCGATCACCGCTACGTGCCCGAAGATGGCAAGGGCCTGCAGACCGCCGTCAACGCCTACCTGGTGCAGCAGGGGGATCACCTGACCCTGGTCGATGCCGGCACCGCGCGATGCTTCGGGCCCGGGCTGGGCCAGGTGCTGGGCAACCTGCGCAAGGCCGGCTACGACCCGGCCGAGGTGGATGATGTCGTCCTGACCCACGCCCATCCCGACCACCTGTGTGGCCTGCTCGATGCGCAGGACAGGCTCGCCTACCCGAATGCCACGGTGTGGCTCTCGGCCGCCGATGCCGCGTATTGGCTCGACCCGGCCAGCGAAGCGACCGCGCCGCAGGGCGTGCGCTTTGCCTTCGCGTTGGCGCGCAAGGCAGTGGCGCCGTATGCGGCGAGCGGCAGACTGAAGCGTTTTGCGCCTGGCGACCGCTTGCCGGCCGGCATCACCGCAGTGGACAGCCATGGGCATACGGTCGGCCACGTGTCCTATCGCATCGATGGCGGCGCCGGCCAGCAACTGCTGGTCTGGGGCGACCTCGTGCATTTCCACGCGGTGCAGTTCGCGCAGCCGCAGGCGTCGTTTGAAGCGGACAGCGACCGCGTGGCCGCGATCGCCAGCCGGCGCCGGATGATGGCGCAGGCGGCGGATCAGGGCTGGTGGGTGGCGGGCGCGCACCTGCCGTTCCCGGGGCTGGGGCACGTGCGTCGCGAAGGTGAGGCGTTTGCGTGGGTGCCGGGCGAATTCGCGCCGTTGCCGGCGGACTGAGGGGACACGACCGCGTCGTACAACGGGCGGCAGGCGCAGTCCGGTAGTGCCGGCCGCTGGCCGGCTCCCGATACATCTGATGGAAAGAGCAGCCGGCCAGCGGCCGGCACTACCGGCGCGGTGCGGCCCATTGGACCGCAGCAACGCCCGGGGTCAGGTGGCTTCCGGCGCCGGCTTGTTCAGGCCCAGCCAGCCGCCGATGATCCCGCGGGCCTCATCCACGCCCTGGCGGGCGGGACCGGAGAAGGTCTGCACGCTGACGGTATCGCCGAAGGAGGACTGCAGTTCCTTGCGCACCTTCTGCAGGGCGATGCCCTGCTGGCCACGGCCGAGCTTGTCGGCCTTGGTCAGCAGCGCGTGCGCCGGCAGGCCGCGCTGCACCGCATAGGCGAGCATCTGGCGGTCGTAGTCCCTCAGCGGGTGACGGATGTCCATCACCACCACCAGGCCACGCAGGGCCTCACGGGTACGGAAGTACTGGTCGATGAAGGCCTGCCAGTGCGCCTGCAGGTCCAGCGGGACCTTGGCGTAGCCGTACCCGGGCAGATCGACCAGCTTGGCCTCCGGGGTGACCTCGAAGAACACCAGCTGCTGGGTGCGGCCGGGGGTCTTGGAGACCCGGGCCAGGCTGTTCTGGCGGGTCAGGGCGTTGAGGGCACTGGACTTGCCGGCGTTTGAGCGACCGGCAAAGGCGACTTCCGCGCCCACGTCATCCGGCAATTGCCGGGTGTTGTGGGCCGAAAGCAGGTATTGGGCGCGTTCGAGGAGCAATGACATGGGTATAGGATCGCATGTCCGGGCCCGATCCGCGCTGCCCGCGCTCGCTTTTGCTGCACCCTGCGTTGACCGTGGCGTGAAACGGCGTTGATAATCGGGCGATCCCCGTGGTTGCGGTCCCGCAACCGCCAGGCCGGTCCACACGGAGCTTCCGCATGCGCCATGCTCGCGTTCTTGCCGTTTCCGCACTTGCTGTCTCGCTGCTCGCCGCCGTTGCCGTTGCCCAGACCTCGATCACCCCGTTGCCGGACAACGGGCCGATCAAGACCGCCTCGCTGGAGGTCGATTTCAGCAAAACCACCTGGGGCGACCCCAAGGCCGGGCAGACCAAGGCCGCGGCCTGCGCGGCCTGCCATTCGGCCGATGGCAACTCCACCGTGGAGATGTACCCGAGCATCGCCGGCCAGAGCGAGCGCTACAGCGCCCAGCAGATGGCCCTGATCGCCAATGGCCAGCGCACCTCCGGGGCCTCGGCGGCGATGGTGCCGTTCGTGCAGGACCTCACCCCGCAGGACATGCGCGACATCGGCGCCTACTTCGCCACGCAGAAGGCCACCGCCGGCATCGCCGACGATGGCGCCGTGACCGAAGGCCCGTACGCCGGCAAGAAGTTCTTCGAGATCGGCCAGCAGCTGTACCGCGGCGGCGATGCCGAGCGCGGCATCCCGGCCTGCATGGCCTGTCACGGCCCGACCGGCGCCGGCAATCCCGGCCCGGCCTACCCGCACATCAGCGGCCAGCACTCGGCCTACGTTGCCCGTCGGCTGCAGGAGTACCAGGCCGGGACCACCCAGGAAACCGACAAGGCCCACTTCCAGATCATGGCCACGATCGCCAAGTCGCTGACCGAGCAGGAGATCCAGGCGCTGGCCAGCTATCTGCAGGGCCTGCACAACCGGGCCGATGATGTCGCCGCTGCGGCCACCGTTGCCGGGGGCACGCAGGCACCGTAACCACCGCCCGCACCGCAGCGCATCCCCTTGGTCGGATGACAGATGCGACCGCCGTGGCTGGCGGGGTATGTTCACTGCCACGCCGGCGACTGGGCCGGCGTCGTTTTTTCTGTATGGAGATGGATGTAGATGACGTTGATGCCCCGCCTGATGTTGTTGCTGCTGGCCCTGAGCCCGTTGAGCACCCTCGCCGCCACCCCGACGCCACTGGTGGAGGGCAAGGATTACGAACGCATCGCCGATGCCGGTCCGTTCGCGCCGCTGGCCGGCAAGGTCGAAGTCGTGGAGATGTTCGGCTACACCTGCCCGCACTGCGCGCACTTCGAGCCGCAGCTGGAAGCCTGGGCCGCCAAGCTGCCCAAGGACGTCCGCTTCACCCCGGTGCCGGCCGCTTTCGGGGGCGTATGGGATTCGTTTGCCCGCGCCTACTACGCGGCGGACCAGCTGGGCGTCGCCAAGCGCAGCCACCGCGCCATGTTCGATGCCCTGCATGAGAAGGGCTCGCTGCCGATGCAGAACGTCTCGCCGGATGAACTGGCTGCCTTCTACCAGGGCTTCGGCGTGGCGCCGCCGCAGTACATCGCCGCGCTCAAGAGCGATGCGGTGGACGCCAAGGTCAAGGCGGCCCGTGCCTTCGCCCTGCGCACCAAGGTGCCGGGCACGCCGACGCTGATCATCAATGGCGTGTACCTGGTCAAGGGCGACTCGTTCGAGTCCATGCTGCGCAACGCAGATGCCCTGATCGCCCGTGCGCGCAGCGGCAAGGCGCTCTGACAGCGCTCGCTGAACCATCACGCACCGTGCACGCGGGACGCTCGTTTCCGCGTGTCATCATGCTTCCCTGGCCGGTGCTCCCAGCATCGGCCCCACCATGCTCATCCGCTGGAGATGCTTCGATGAAGACCCGTTTCGCCATTACGCTCATGGCCCTGCTGCCGATCCTGGCCGCCTGCAAGGCCCAGGACGGTACCGCCAACACCACCGCCCCGGCCGAACCGGCCGCGCCGAGCAGCACCCCGGCCACCGAAACGGCCACCCCGACCGGGCAGGCCCCGGCCGCCAGCGGTGAAACCGCCGCCGCCGAGACCGCCGCTGCCGAAGCCACCACCCCGGCGCCGGCCCCGGCCTCTTCGCGCCCGACCGGCCCGGAGCCGGTTGCCGGCACCGACTATGTGGTGATCGAAAACGGCCAGCCGTTCCAGCCGGCCACCGGCAAGATCGAAGTCGCCGAGATCTTCGGTTACGTGTGCCCGGCCTGCGCCGCGTTCCAGCCGCTGATCGGGCCGTGGAAGGCCGGCCTGCCGAGCGACGTCAACTTCGTCTACGTGCCGGCCATGTTCGGCGGCACCTGGGATGACTACGGCCGTGCGTTCTACGCCGCGCAGGCGATGGGCCTGCAGGAAAAGACCCACGAAGCCATGTACGCCGCGATCCACGCCGAGCAGAGCCTGAAGGGCGAGCGCGGCCGTGATTCGGTCGAAGACATCGCCAACTTCTACGGCAAGCACGGCGCCGACCCGAAGCAGTTCGCCGCGATGATGGGCAGCTTCGCCGTCAACGCAAAGACCAACTCGGCCAAGCAGTTCGCCCAGCGCAGCAAGATCTCCGGCACCCCGTCGGTGATCGTCAACGGCAAGTACCTGGTCAAGGGCAAGGGCTTCCCGGACATGCTGCGCATCGCCGATCACCTGATCGCGCGCGAACGCGCCGGCAAGGCCAACTGATCCAGCGCCAGCGAACCGTCGTGAATTCCCCCCACACGCGGACCCTGCGCCTGCTGACGGCCAACATCCAGGCCGGTTCGAGCACCCGCCGCTACAGTGACTATGTGACCCGCAGCTGGTCGCATGCACTGCCGGCCGGGCGCAAGCGGACCAGCCTGGATGCCATCGCGCAGATGGCCCGTGAGCACGACATCGTCGGCCTGCAGGAGGCCGACCCCGGCAGCCTGCGCTCGGGCTTCACCAACCAGACCCACTATCTGGCCGAGCGCGCCGGCTTCAATTACTGGAGCCACCAGCCCAACCGCCGCATGGGCGGGGTGGCCTCCAGCGCCAACGGCCTGCTCAGCAAGCTCGAGCCGGTCGAGGTCCAGGACCACGCCCTGCCCGGCCGGATCGGCGGGCGCGGCGTGCTGCTGGCCAAGTTCGGTGAAGGCAGCCAGGGCCTGGCCGTCGCGGTGGCACATCTGTCGCTGGGGACCAATTCGCGCATGTCGCAGTTGGCCTTCATCGCCGATCTGCTCTCCGACCATCCCAACGCGGTGCTGATGGGCGATTTCAACTGCCTGGCCGAACGTCCGGAAATGCAGGTGCTGTACCAGAAGACGACGCTGCAGCCGCCGGGCTGCGTGGTGCCGACCTTCCCCAGCTGGCGCCCGGACCGGGCGATCGACCACATCCTGCTCAGCAACGGCCTGCAGCAACGCAGTGCCGAAGCGGTGCCGGCCGCGTTCTCCGATCACCTCGCCCTGGCGATGTCGATCGACGTGCCGAGCAGCGCGCTGCGCTGACCCCTGTGCACCCGCCGCCCTTGCGCGGCGGGCCTCGTGGCGGCGTAAACAGGCTGTCCACAGCGCCTGTGCGATACATCCCGCCGTCTGCCGCTCCGGCACCGGGAGTATCCCCCACCCCATGAGTACCGTGGAGCCGCCCCTGTCCGAGGTGCGCACGCTTCGACCCGTGTTCCTGCTTGCCGCCACGATCGTGGCGGCATTCGCCATTCTGGTCACCGTGTTTCCGATCGATGCCGGCGTGATGCTGCTCGATGCCCAGACCTGGGCCTCGCGCAATGTCGGCTGGTATTACCTGCTGGCGATGACCGTGTACCTGGTGTTCGTGGTCGGCGTGGCGCTGTCCGGCTATGGCAACGTCAAGCTGGGCGCGGACCATGACGAACCGGAGTTCAGCTATCTGTCCTGGGCCGGCATGCTGTTCGCCGCGGGCATCAGCATCACGCTGTTCTTCTTCTGCGTCTCCGAGCCGCTGACCCACTACCTGCTGCCGCCGCAGGGCGGCACCGGCAGCGGCGAGGCCAGCGCGCGCCAGGCGATGCAGCTGCTGTTCCTGCACTGGGGCCTGCATGGCTGGGGCGTGTTCGCGCTGGCGGCGATGGCGCTGGCCTACTTCGCGTACCGCCACAACCTGCCGCTGGCGCTGCGCTCGGCGCTGTATCCGCTGATCGGCAAACGCATCAACGGGCCGATCGGCTACACCGTGGATGCGCTGGGCATCGTGGCCACCGTGTTCGGCCTCGGCGCGGACATGGGCTTTGGCGTGCTGCATCTCAACGCCGGCCTGAACACCCTGTTCCCGGTGCCGCACGCGGCCTGGGTGCAGGTCGGGCTGATCGTGCTGATGATGGGTGCGGCGATCACCGTGGCCGTCTCCGGCGTCGAGAAGGGCGTGCGCTGGATGTCCAACATCAACATGCTGCTGGCGATCTCGCTGCTGCTGTTCATGCTGTTCGCCGGGCCCACCCAGTACCTGCTCAATGCCTTCATGCAGAACATGGGCGACTACCTGGGCAACGTGGTCGGCAAGAGTTTCGATGTGTACGCCTACGGCGGGCGCCCGGACTGGCTGGGCAACTGGACGGTGTTCTACTGGGCCTGGTGGATCGGCTGGGCGCCGTTCGTGGGCCTGTTCATCGCGCGCATCTCACGCGGCCGCACCATCCGCGAGTTCGTGCTCGGCGTGCTGCTGATTCCGCTGGGTTTCACCCTGGCGTGGCTGTCGATCTTCGGCAACAGCGCGCTGGACCAGATCCTGCACCACGACCAGGTCCACCTGGCGCAGATGGCGGTGGAGAACCCGCCGACCGTGCTGTACGCGCTGCTGGAAAGCTACCCGTGGAGCCGCACCGTCATCGCGGTCACGGTGATCGTCAGCTTCATCTTCTTCGTCACCTCGGCCGACTCGGGCACGGTGGTGCTGTCCACGCTGTCCTCGCAGGGCGGCAACCCGGAAGACGACGGCCCGCGCTGGCTGCGCGTGTTCTGGGGCGTGATGACCGGCCTGGTCACCGCCGGGCTGCTGCTGGCCGGCAGCATGGACGCGCTCAAATCCGCCGTGGTGCTCGCCTCGTTGCCGTTCTCGGTGGTGCTGCTGCTGATGCTGTGGGGGCTGACCCGTGCGCTGGGCGAAGAGTCGCAGCGCAAGAAGGCCTCGCAGTACTCGCCGATCCCGTTGATCGGGCAATCGCGGCATCAGCGCGGCTGGCGCCAGCGCATCACCCAGGCGGTGCATTTCCCGGTACGCGACGAGGTGTACCGGTTCATGGACACCGATGTGAAGCCGGCGATCGAAGCCGTCGCCGCGCAGCTGCTCGAACAGGGACTGGACGTGCAGACGAAGTTCGAGCCGGGTCACATGGAGCTGCTGGTGGACCATGGCGAACAACAGGTCTTCACCTACCAGGTGATCATGCGCGGCTACCTCACGCCTTCGTTCGCCGCGCAGCGCTTCCGCAACCAGCGTTACTACCGCGCCGAAGTGCACCTCTATGAAGGTGGACAGGACTACGAGCTGTTCGGCTACAGCCGCCAGCAGATCATCAACGACATCATCGATCAGTACGAGCGTCACCTGCAGTTCCTGCATCTCACGCGTTGACGCACTGATCTCCCGCTGCAAAGGAGTCATCGACATGCCTACCCTCCCCGACCAGCTGCTGTACATCGGCGGCCGCTACGTTCCTTCCCAGGGCGGAAAGACCTTCGAGGTCATCAACCCGGCCAACGGCGAGCTGCTCGCCAACGTCCACAGCGCCAACAGCGACGATCTCGACGCTGCGGTGGAGAGCGCCCAGGCCGGCCAGAAAGTGTGGGCCGCGCTGACCACGGTGGAGCGCTCGCGCATCCTGCTGCGCGCGGTCGAACTGCTGCGCGAGCGCAACGACGCGCTGGCCGAACTGGAGTCGCGCAACACCGGCAAGGCGTTGAGTGAAACGCTGAGCGTCGACGTAGTCACCGGCGCGGACGTGCTGGAGTACTACGCCGGTGTCATGCATGGGCTGGAAGGCAGCCAGGTGCCGCTGCGCGAGAACAGCTTCTTCTACACCCGGCAGGAACCGCTGGGCGTGGTCGGCGCGATCGGCGCGTGGAACTACCCGATCCAGATCGCGCTGTGGAAGGCTGCCCCGGCGCTGGCCGCCGGCAACGCGATGATCTTCAAGCCCAGCGAGGTCACCCCGCTGACCGCGCTGAAGCTGGCGGAAATCTTCACCGAGGCGGGCCTGCCTGATGGCGTGTTCAACGTGCTGCCCGGCGATGGCGCCGGCGTCGGCTCGGCGCTGACCGAGCACCCGCTGATCGAGAAGATCTCCTTCACCGGCGGCACCGCCACCGGCCGCAAGGTGATGGCCAGCGCCTCCAGCTCCACGCTCAAGGACGTCACCATGGAGCTGGGTGGCAAGTCGCCGCTGATCATCTGCGACGACGCCGATCTGGACCTGGCCGCCGACGTGGCGATGATGGCCAACTTCTACAGCTCCGGCCAGGTCTGCACCAACGGCACCCGCGTGTTCGTGCCGCGCGGCAGGCTGGCAGCGTTCGAAGCCAAACTGCTTGAGCGGGTCAAGCGCATCCGCATCGGCGATCCGCTGGCCAAGGACACCAACTTCGGCCCACTGGTCAGCGCCGCGCACATGCAGCGCGTGCTCGAGCACATCGCCAGCGGCAAGGCCGACGGCGCGCGCCTGGTCTGCGGTGGCGAACGGCTGACCGAGGGTGCGCTGGGCAAGGGCTGCTATGTGGCACCGACCATCTTCAGCGATTGCCGCGATGACATGCGCATCGTGCGCGAGGAAATCTTCGGGCCGGTGATGAGCCTGCTGGCCTATGACGACGAAGACGAGGCGGTGCGCCGCGCCAACGACACCGATTACGGCCTGGCCGCCGGTGTGGTGACGCCGGATCTGGCCCGCGCGCATCGGGTGATCCACCAGCTCGAGGCCGGCATCTGCTGGGTCAACAGCTGGGGCGAGTCGCCGGCACAGATGCCGGTGGGTGGCTACAAGCAGTCCGGCGTCGGCCGCGAAAACGGGCTGGCCACGCTGCGCGCCTACACCCGCACCAAATCCATCCAGATCGAGCTGGACCGCTACGCGTCGGTGTTCTGAACCGGCCTTACCCAGGAGACACCGCGATGAAGCGCGAATACGACTACATCATCATCGGCGCCGGTTCGGCCGGCAACACGCTGGCCGCGCGACTCACCGAAGACGCCGGCGTCAGCGTACTGCTGCTGGAAGCCGGCGGCCCGGACTACCGGCTGGACTTCCGCACCCAGATGCCGGCCGCGCTGGCCTATCCGCTGCAGGGCCGCCGCTACAACTGGGCGTATGAGACCGAACCGGAACCGTACATGGACAACCGGCGCATGGAGTGCGGCCGCGGCAAGGGCCTGGGGGGGTCTTCGCTGATCAACGGCATGTGCTACATCCGCGGCAACGCGATGGACTTCGACCAGTGGGCCAGCTTCGACGGCCTGGAAGACTGGAGCTACCACGACGTGCTGCCCTACTTCCGCAAGGCGGAAACCCGCGACATCGGTGCCAACGATTACCACGGTGGCGACGGCCCGGTCAGCGTGGCCACGCCGAAGAACGGCAACAACGTGCTGTTCCACGCGATGGTCGAGGCCGGCGTGCAGGCGGGCTACCCGCGCACCGACGACCTCAACGGCTACCAACAGGAAGGCTTCGGCCCGATGGACCGTACCGTGACCCCGCGCGGGCGACGCTCCAGCACCGCGCGCGGTTACCTGGACATGGCCAAGGACCGCGAGGGGCTGGAGATCGTGGTGCATGCCACCACCGACCGCATCCTGTTCGCCGGCAAGCGCGCCGTGGGCGTGCGCTACCTGGCCGGCAACAGCGCCGAGCCGATCGATGCCACCGCGCGCCGCGAAGTGCTGCTGTGCGCCGGTGCGATCGCCTCGCCGCAGATCCTGCAGCGCTCCGGCGTGGGCGCGCCGGCGCTGCTGGCCGCACTCGGCGTCCCGCTGGTGCACGACCTGCCCGGCGTCGGCGAGAACCTGCAGGATCACCTGGAGGTGTACATGCAGTACGCCTGCAAGAAGCCGGTATCGCTGTACCCGGCGCTGCAGTGGTGGAACCAGCCGGCGATCGGCGCGGAGTGGCTGTTCAACGGGACCGGCATCGGTGCCAGCAACCAGTTCGAAGCCGGTGGTTTCATCCGTACCCGCGAGGAGTTCGACTGGCCGAACATCCAGTATCACTTCCTGCCGGTGGCGATCAATTACAACGGCACCAACGCGGTCAAGGAACACGGTTTCCAGGCACACGTCGGCTCGATGCGCACGCCGAGCCGCGGCCGCGTGCACGCGAAGTCGCTGGACCCGCGCGAGCATCCTTCCATCCTGTTCAATTACCAGTCCACCGACCAGGACTGGCAGGAATTCCGCGATGCGATCCGCATCACCCGCGAGATCATCGCCCAGCCCGCGCTGGACGCGTACCGCGGGCGCGAGATCAGCCCGAGTGCCGAGTGCCAGACCGATGCGGAACTGGATGCGTTCGTGCGCGCGCATGCCGAGACGGCGTATCACCCGTCGTGCTCGTGCGCGATGGGCACCGATGCGATGAGCGTGGTCGACGGCCAGGGCCGCGTGCATGGCATGGAAAGTCTGCGCGTGGTCGATGCCTCGATCATGCCGCGGATCATCACCGGCAACCTCAACGCCACCACGATCATGATCGCCGAGAAGATCGCCGACCGGATCCGCGGGCGTGCGCCGCTGCCGCGCAGCACCGCGGCGTACTACGTGGCCGGGGACGCCCCGGCACGGCGCTGAGGGCGCAGCGAGCCACGGGTAGGTGCCGACCGTTGGTCGGCGCGCGAATCCGGGTACTGCCGGCCGCTGGCCGGCATCGCGCATCCCGGTAGTGCCGGCCGCTGGCCGGCATCGCGCATCCCGGTAGTGCCGGCCGCTGGCCGGCTCCTCATGATCCACCGGTACTGCGGAGCCGGCCAGCGGCCGGCACTACCGATACCAACGCGCGCGATTACGCCGGCGCACCCGGCAACGGCACCACAGCCCGTTTCGCGGTCACCGTACTGCCGACCGAGGCCACCACCGTGCAGCCGATCGCCGCCCACTGCAGCGGGGTCAGGTGTTCGGCCAGCAACCCCATCGCCAGCAGCGCCGCGACCGCCGGCTCCATGCTGATCAGGATGCCGAAGGTCTCTTTCGGCAACCGCTTGAGGGCCATCATCTCCAGTGACATCGGGATCGCGCTGGACACGATCGCCACGCCGAGGCCGAACAACAGGATCTTCGGATCCAGCAGCGCCATGCCCGCGTGCGCCACGCCCACCGGCACCACCACCAATGCCGCCGCGCACAGACCCAGCGACACGGTATGCCCGGCCGGCAGATGTCCGGCGCGCTTGCCGAAGATGATGTACATCGCCCAGCACACGGCCGCGCCGAGGGCGAACATCACCCCGGCCGGATCCAGCGGCTCGCCATGGCCCAACGGCAGCAGCAGCAACAGCCCGACCAGCGCACAGCCGACCCACACAAAGTCGACCGGCCGCCGCGAGGACCACATCGCCACCGCCAACGGCCCGCAGAATTCGATCGCCACCGCGATGCCGAACGGGATCGTGCGCAGGGCCATGTAGAACAGCAGGTTCATCACCCCGAGCGTGATGCCGTAGCGGATGATCGCCCCGGCATCGGCACGCGAGGTGGTCCAGCGCCACGGCCGGAACACCATCAGCAACACAAGCGCCGAGAACCCCACGCGCAGTGCGCTGGTGCCCTGCGCGCCGATCAACGGGAACAGCTGCTTGGCATACGAGGTGCCCACGGCCAGCGAGGTGACCGAGCCGAGCACGGCCAGGGCGGGGAAGAAGGAGGAGAGGCGGGAGGTCGACATCGGCACAGGATATGGCGGATCGCCGGCCGACGCTGCTCTCCCGCTGATCCTGAGGGCTGCCTGGACGGGGCACGCCCCCGCGTCAGCGCGTCGCCGACAACGCCGCGTCGAACAAGGCCGTCGCTTCCGTGATCGCGGCCGCGTGCGTGGCCTGCCTGTCGGCCGCGACCTGGCAGAGCGCGCCGACGCGTGTCTGGCCCAAGGCGGTACAGCTGGACAGAAAGTCGTAGTGCCCGACGGCTGGCAAGGTGGTCAGCGTCGCCTTCGGGAGTGCCGCGGCCGCGATGTCGCTGTTGGTCGCAGGCGACGCCACCGCATCGGCCGCACCGACGACGATCGACACCGGCTGCGTTACCTTCTCCAGTTCTTCAGGCGCGAAGGCCTGCACCATCGCCGGCGCGATGAGGAACACGGCGCCCACGCCTGCGATGGCGTGATCGTCCCCGGCCCGGGCAACCCACGGCGCCAGTTCCGGCGTCGCTGCGGCGGTCAACCGGCGCGCCAGCGTCAGCGTCGGGTTCTCCGCCTGGGGCGCGCAGACCCCGTCGGCGGGATGTGCGCGGCAGAACGCCAGCAGCCGCTGCACGTCCGGGCGTGCACCTGCGGCGACCAGAGCGGTGAAGCCGCCGGCCGAATAGCCCGCGATGCCCAGCCGCGTGCTGTCGATGTCCGTCGCCAGCGCAGGGTCGGCCTGCACGGCGGCCAGTGCGGCAGCAAGATCATCCACGCGGTTCCACATCAGGATGCTGCCCGCTTCGGTCATCGGGTCCACGCCGTTGTTGCCGGGATGATCCACCGCGATCACCACATACCCTGCGCGCGCCATCGCGGTGCCAAACCAGCCCATCATCCGTGCGCTGCCGCCATTGCCGTGCGAGAGCAGCAGGACCGGCCAGCGTCCTTTTGCCATGGCGGCATCGGCGGCGGCCGTGCCCACCTCGAACAGCGGCTCACCCGGCGGGCCGATCGTCAGCGCGGTTTCCTGCGCACCGGACCGGGCCGGGTACCACACGGTATAGCGCACGCTGTCGCGGTGGTCGGCATCGCGCACGGCCGCACTCGGCGTATGCGTGATGCCGTGGCGCTCTCCGACCGGCGGCGCGGCGGCCACGGCCAACATGGGCAGGCAGAGCCACAACAGCGCGGCGCAGCAACGGGCGGTCATTCGCATGGGTCGATCTCCTTGGGGGGCAGCGTGTCGGCCAGGGGCAGCCAGATCTCCACCCCGCCGTGGCCGCTGCGGTCATCGAAGCGCGCGTCATAGCGCTCCAGGTCCGGTGCATCGGCGAGGGTCAGGCCGGAGCCCGGCAGATAGTCGTTCAACAACCAGAACCAGGTGGAACGGATCGCCGAGATGTGCCCGGCGTGCCAGGCGATGAGGTACTCGCGGGGCGCGATCGAGATCGCCTGCCAGCCTGCGGGCACGGGCGCGGCGGCACCGATCTCCACCCCGGCGATGTAGTCGAAGCCGCCATCGGCATCATTGTTGCCGCACACCCCATAGGCGATCTCCGCGCCCAGGCCATGCGCTTGTTCCAGGCGCTGCCACTGCGAGGGAATCGATGCGACGGTCGCGGACGTATGGCGTGCACCGATACCGGCGACGCGCAGGGCACCGCGGTACGCGCGATGCGGCTCGATCATGCAGGGGGTGGCGGCGTCGTCCAGCTTCAAGGCCTCCACCAGCGTCAGACCCCGCAGCCCCTGCTCGCGGACCTGCTCGGGCGAGCGCCCGAACTGCTCGGAGAACGCGCGGGTGAATGCCGCATGCGAGCCGTACCCGGCGGCCATCGCGACACCGAGGATGTCACCGGCGCCGGCCGCCAGCTGGCGTGCGGCCTCGGTCAGTCGGCGCCCACGCAGATAGCGCACCACCGAGGTGCCGGTGCCGAGCTGGAACAGGCGTGAGAGATGGAACGGGGACAGCCCGACCACGCCGGCGATATCGGCCAGCGACGGGTTTTCAGCGAAGTGGCTTTCGATGTACCACAGGGCCCTGCGTGCCGCACCCATGCCGCCAGATCCATGCCGATGAACGGGTCCGCAGCGTAACCCAGCGCGCGGCGTGTCATTTGATCGTTCTTGCTGTCCGCTGCCGCTCGCCGCGCAGGCCGCCTCAGCCCTTCACTGCCGCCTCGATGGCCGCCACGTCGATCCTGCGCATCGTCATCATCGCCTCGAACGCGCGCCGGGCCACGGCGGGGTCCTTGCTGGTCACCGCATCGGACAGTACCCGCGGAGTGATCTGCCAGGACAGGCCCCACTTGTCGCGGCACCAGCCGCAGGCGCTTTCCTCGCCGCCGTTGCCGACGATCGCGTTCCAGAGCCGGTCGGTCTCGGCCTGGTCATCGGTCGCGATCTGGAAGGAGAAGGCTTCGCTGTGCTTGAACGCCGGTCCGCCGTTGAGCCCGAGGCAGGGAATGCCGGCGACGGTGAAATCGACGGTGAGTACGTCCCCCTGCTTGCCGGAGGGGAAGTCGCCCGGTGCGTGATGCACTGCGTGCACCGCACTGTCCGGGAAGGTGGCGGCGTAGAACGTGGCGGCCTCCAGAGCGGTGCCGTCGAACCAGAGGCAGATCGTGTTCTTGCTGACCATGGGCATCTCCTGCAGCGTAGGAAGGCGGCCTGGCATGCGCGGGGCCGCCGGATCGCGGAGGCTCAGGTTGTGCACCCAGCGCAGGCCCAGGGTAGCGGCGCAGCTGTTAACCCAGCGCGCGGGTAGCTCCGGCGACCCACGAGGCGCGCCTGCGCCGCGGAGGCTCGGCAGCGGGAAGTATGAATACGAGTGCGCTTGGAGTCGCCGGCCCTGCGCTGCGGTGCCGAGGCCCGATGCGGTTGATGATGCGAATCATTGCTATTACCATAGTGTGATCCGGGTCGCGTAAGGGATGCGCGCCTGCGAACAGTTATCGAGCCCGCGTCGGGTCCACGCCCCCCGCCAGCCGCTGCCTGCCCCCACTCCGCTCCGCCGCAGGCCACCCAGGACGCCGGCCATGCGCGTTGCCGACTTTCTGGAAACGCCGATGACCCGCTCCGCCCACGTGCTGTCCCGCCCGTCGATGCACCGCCGCCCGCTGCCGCAGGCCTTGATGGTGGCCCTGTGCACCCTCGCCATTGCGCCTGCGTTCGCGCAGGACGCTGCCGCCGATGCCACCACCCTGGACGGGATCGTGGTCAAGGGCGAGCGCGCCGAGGGCTATTCGGTCCGCAGGACCTCGGCCGGCACCCGCTTCGATCTGGCCCCGCGCGAGATCCCGCAGTCGGTCAGCATCATCAGCCACCAGCGCATCGAGGACCAGAACCTCGATGACATCATCGACGTGCTGGCCAACACCACCGGCGTCAGCAGCACCCAGTCCGATACCGAGCGCACCGAGTTCTACGCGCGCGGCTTCTACATCGACAGCTACCAGTTCGACGGCCTGCCGACGCAGATGGTGCAGAACTGGAGCTACGGCGATTCCGGCCTGGACCTGGCCCTGTACGACCGCGTGGAAGTGGTGCGTGGCGCCACCGGCCTGCTGTCCGGCGCCGGCAACCCGTCCGCCTCGGTGAACCTGATCCGCAAGCATGCCGACAGCGCCGAGCTGACCGGCAATGTGTCGGTCAACGTCGGCAGCTGGGGCCGCACCCGCAGCACGGTGGACGTGACCACCCCGCTGAATGCCAGCGGCTCGGTGCGCGCGCGCGTGATCGGCAGCTACCTGGACACCGAATCGCAGATGGACCGCTACGACCAGCACAAGACGCTGGGCTATGCGGTCATCGACGCCGACCTGACCCCGGACACCCAGCTGAGCGTGGGCTACGACTACCAGCAGAAGCGGGCCAACGGCGCGACCTGGGGTGGCTTCCCGATGTGGTACTCCGACGGCACGCCCACGCCGTACGACGAGTCCTTCAGCGCCAACCCGGGCTGGACCTACTGGGACACCACCAGCAAGCGCCTGTTCGCCACGCTGGAACACGCCTTCGCCAATGACTGGAAGATCAAGGTCGGCGCGACCCACGACAAGACCAACGCCAACGACAAGCTGTTCTACCCTTCGTACACCGCGTTCGACAAAGTGACCGGCAGCGGCATCACGCCGATGGCCGGTTTGTACAACACCGAGCGCAAAGTCGACAGCGTGGACGGCTTCGTGGAAGGTCCGTTCCAGCTGTTCGGCCGCGAGCACCAGTTCATGGCTGGCCTGAGCTACAACAAGCGCGAGTACGCCAACTACGGTGACTTCCAGATCGGCGGCGCCGGCTCCGCGTGGGGCCCGATCGACAACTATCTCAACTGGACCGGCAACTTCCCGGAACCGAACTGGAATCCGCTGAGCCTGGCCAGCCAGGGCACCATCACCCAGAAGGCCGGCTACGCGGCGACCCGCCTCTCGCTGGCCGATCCGTTGAAGCTGATCCTTGGTGCCCGTTACACCGACTGGAAGAGCGAAGGCGAAGGCGCCGACCGTTCGCACAAGGTCACCACCCCGTATGCGGGTCTGGTCTACGACCTCAACGGCACATACTCCACCTACGCCAGCTACACTGAGATCTTCCAGCCGCAGACGCTGCGCACCAAGTCGGGCAGCTACCTGGATCCGGTCGATGGCAAGAGCTATGAAGTGGGCGTCAAGGGGGCGTGGTTCGATAACCGCCTTAACGCATCGCTAGCTGTGTTCCGCATCGAGCAGGACAATGTGGGCCAGCCCACGATGGACAAGGTAGACGGCAATGAACTCGAAACGGCCTACATCGCCGCGCGCGGCACCGTAAGCCGAGGCGTTGAGTTCGAACTCAACGGCGAGCTCGCTCCGGGCTGGAACGCCACCTTCGGTGCGTCACGGTACGTGGCGAAGGACATAGACGGCGCGGACATCAACACGAACCTGCCGCAGACCACGATCAAGCTTTTCACCAGCTACACCCCGCAGTCGCTCACCGCACTGACGGTCGGTGGCGGCGCCAACTGGCAGAATCGGATCTACTATCCGATCCCAGACCTTGGCCGCTTCGAACAGGAAGGCTACGCGCTGGTGAGTGCCTTCGTGCGCTACCGCATCTCCCCGGAGTTCAGCGTGCAGGCCAACCTCAACAACCTGCTCGACAAGAAGTACCTCTCGCAGATCACCGGCTATGGCGCCTACGGCGATGGCCGGAACGGGTCGATCACATTCAACTGGTCGTTCTGACGTTCGGAACAGCCATGAAATGAGAAACAAAAGGCCGGGAGTTTCCCGGCCTTTTGCATTTTCATCGTTCATCCGCGCGTCCCGCAGCCTCCTCCACTCACGCGGCCCGCGTGCGTAGATGGAGACCTAGGGCCATCAGCAGGATCGCGGTCATGGCTGCACACGGCATCGCCACGCCGTTCCAGATATCCATGCACCCGTAGACTGTTTGCCCCAGCGCTGCGGCCTGCAGCGATGCAGAGAGAGTCTTCTTCATTGCGTCCTCCTAAAGGTTTGCCGAGTTGGCAATCAGAAGACTAGATGCGCCGGAGTGCAGCGATGCCTCGAAATGAAGGTTGTTTTCTGCGTTGATGCCGCCCACTAGCGCGCCATTGACGTCTCTGCTGTCCGGGCTGTCACATCAGCCCGACTACGGCCGCGCGCGCAGCAGCGCCAATCCAAACCCGATGAAGATCGTGCCGACCACGCGGTCGAACACCTTGCGCAGCCCCGGCTTGGCCAGATGACCGGCCAGGCCGCGACCGCCGGCGGCGTACACCGCGTACCAGAACATCTCCATCACCGCGAAGGTGCCCACCAGGATCACGAACTGCGGCAGCTGCGGCTGGGTGAGATCGACGAACTGCGGCAGGAACGCGGAAGCGAACAGCAGCAGCTTCGGGTTGCTGATGCCGATGATGAAGCCGTCGCGGAACAGCACGGTGCGCGAACTGGGCACCAGCGCCGTGGTGCTGCCCACGTCGATCGGCGCATCACCGCCACGCCAGGCCTTGATGCCCAGGTAGACCAGATACGCCACGCCGGCATAGCGCAGCACGTCGAACACCATCGGCGACGCCTTGAGTACCGCGCCCAGCCCGGCGGCGGAGATCGCCAAGGCCAGCACCAGCGCGGTCAGGCAGCCGGCCATCGCAGCGATGCTGCGGCGGAAGCCGACCCGCACGCTGCGGGTCATCACGTGCAGCATGTTCGGGCCGGGCGTGCCGCACAGGACGAACACGGTGACGGCGAAGATCCACCAGGTATGCAGGTTCATGGCAATGCAGTTCAGGAGAGGGGTAATGCCGGCCGCTGGCCGGCTCCCCATGATGCCTGACGCAGAATGCGCCAGCATGCCAAGCACGCGCGATGGCCGGCGTGCGCAACGCATTTGTCCGGCGCTGCACCCAGCCGGGCATGACCGGCGCTGCAGCAGGCCGCCACCGGGGCGCCGTGATGGCGACCCGGTGTGTCACCTCCGCATCAGCCCGCGATCAGAACCGCAGGTCCGCGCGCACGTACCAGTAACGTCCGCGCGGGATGTCGTAGGTCGAGGCGTCGTAGCCGTTGAGCGAGCATGACAGGCAGATCGGCGGATCCTTGTCGAACACGTTGTTCAGGCCGGCGCTGAGCTGCAGCCCCTTCATCCAGTCGACCTTGTAGCCCACCTGCATATCGTGGAAGGTGGTCGCCGCCAGCTCATTGGTGCCTTCGGCCTGGTTGCCGCAGATCGGGAAGGCGGCCACATCGCCGCACTCCTCGGTCAGCTTGGAGATATGGCGCACCGTCCAGGAGGCGTTCCAGTTGGACAGGTTCCAGCTCAGCGTGGCATTGCTGGTCCACTCCGGAATCGAGCTGTCGGCCACTTCCACGCCCGGCTCCTGCGGCTGCTTCTGTCCCGCCGCCCCCAGGGCCTCGTAACGCCCGACGAAGGTGTTCTGCCAGCCCAGCTTGAACTGGCCGATCTCCGTCTGCGGCAGGGTCCAGAACAGGTCCACATCCCAGCCATCGGTCTTGATCGAGCCCAGGTTGGTCAGCCGGTTGTTGAAGCTGCTGACCGCGCCGGTGGAGGCCCGCGTGATGCCGGCGCAGTACAGCGGGTCCAGCGTATCCACGCACAGGTCGAGCTGGGTCTGGGCGTTGATCGCCTGGATCGCGCCTTCGATGTGGTGGCGGTAGAACGTCACCTCGACATCGAAGCGCTCCGACCAGGACGCATTGCTGCCGAACCACGGGCTCCACACAAAGCCGGCACTGAAGCTGCGCGAGCGCTCCGGATCCAGCTCGGCGTTGCCGCCGGTGGTGACCGAAATCTGCGAGTTGGCCTGCTGGAAGCCGCCGGGCACGCCAAGGGCGGCGCAGTTGGCCGCGTTGCCGCGGGGCGGCGTGCCGCCGAGCCCGACGGAGCAGGGATCGAACAGCTGCAGGTCGGCACGCGCGGCCGAGCCGTACAGTTCGCCGATCGACGGCGCACGGAACCCTTCGGCATAGCTGGTGCGCAGCACGAAGTCGTTGGTCACCTGCCAGCGCAGGCCGTACTTCGGCGTGAACTCGCCACCGAATGTCGAGTAGTCCGAGTAGCGCCCTGCCAGGCTCAGGTCGAGCTTCTCGCCGAGCGCGCTCTTGGCGAAGATCGGCACGCTCAACTCCAGGTAGGCCTCGTTGACATCGTAGGAGCCCGAGGTGGGCAGCGAGGGCACGCCGTTGTAGTGGCCGATCACGGTCAGCGGATCCGGATCGTAGCGGCCCTCGTACTTGCGGTACTCGTAGCCGGTGGCGAACGAGACCGGGCCGGCCGGCAGGGTGAACAGTTCGCTGCTGAGGTTGGCGGTGAACAGGCTCAACTCATTCTGGCTGCGGTCGCGCACTACCGGCTGGATCCAGCGCAGCATGTCCGGCGTGATCGAGCCGGCGCCGCCGAAGATGTTCAGCGGCACGCAGCCGGGCGTGGCCGCACACACCGCCGGATCGCCCAGCGCCATGTTGACCTTGTAGATATCGTAGCTGCCGTAGTTGGTCTGCTCGGCCTTGTTCTTGCTGTACATCCCGTTGAGGTCCCAGAACCAGCTGCGGTCCGCCGCCTGGAACTGGCCGACCAGACCGGTGGCGAAGTACTGGGTATTGACCTCCTGCTCGAACACGCGCGCGCCACCTTCCACCGGGCGGCGGCCGATAAGGCTCATGTTGCCCGAGGCGACCAGATCGAAGCCGAACGGGTTGTACGGGTTCAGCCCGGAGACCACGATGTTGTCCGCCAGCGGATTGCCGGTGGCGCCATCGGGACCGAAGAACAGCGGCTCGGGTGCGGCCTGGTTGGTGGATTCGCGGCGGTTGCCCAGGGCCTTGATGTACCACTGGATGTCATCGGTGAGGTCGAAGCGGAACTGGCCGAAGATGCCCTTCCGCTCGGACGGGGTGAGCACCATGTTGTACTCGGCGAAGTTGAAGCGGTCGGCCGAGGTGAAGCAGTGGTAATCATCGCTGCGGGTGCAGCCGGCACTGCCGTCGTAACGTGGGTTGCTCACCCCGGTATTGGGCACGATGTCCTGGTCGGCACCGGTGTTGGGATCCACGAAGGAGAAGCGTCCCTGCGGAATGCCGCCACTGCCGAACGCCAGTCCGGTGCCCGGGATGGGGAGGCGCGACTGCTCGCGGTCGCGCGCATACACCGGGTCCTGCTTGGTCCAGCTGGCGCCCAGGAACAGGCTGTAGCGGTCGCCACGGGTGCCCCACGCCAGGTCCACGCCCTTCTGGGTGCCGTCGCCCTTGCTGTACTCGCCGTAGTTCATCGTCACCTGCGCACCGTCGAATTCGCGGCGGGTGATGATGTTCACCACACCGGCGATGGCATCGGAGCCGTACAGCGAAGAGGCACCGTCTTCGAGCACTTCGATGCGCTCGACGATGGCCAGCGGAATGGTGTTCAGATCAGTCGCTGCGCCCACGCCGGATGCGGAAGACTCATTGACCCACCGGATGCCGTCGACCAGCACCAGCACGCGCTTCGCGCCCAGGTGCCGCAGATCGACCTGGGCCGAGCCCGCACCCACGCCGCTGCCATCCGGCGGGAAGCCGAAGTTGCCCGAGGAATTGAACTTCGCATTGAGCGCCGAACCGGAGCCGGTCAGCTGCTGCAGTACATCGCCGATCGAGGTCAGGCCGGTGCGCTCGATCTCGGTGCGGGTCAGGGTCTGGATCGGTACCTGCCCTTCCACCTCGGCCCGCTTGATGCGGCTGCCGGTCACTTCCACCCGGTCCAGGTCGGTAGTACTGCGTGGCGCGTCCTGCGCGCTGGCCAGGGCCGGCGCAGCCAGCAGCAGGCACAGCGATACGGCAACCGCCAGCGGGCGGTGATGCAGGTTGTTCATTCGCTCTCTCTCCAAAGGAATGGTGGGCGGGACTGCCGCGCCCCCCCTGCATGGCGGCAGTGTGTCCTTTGTAAACAACCTGTAAATGTGAAGGAGTGACGTATTCCACTCTTTCACGCGGAATCGACAAAGCCGACTGCGTGCGCGCGTCGCTTCCTGCATTTCCCTGGACGGAACCACGCAATGAAGAACGCCCTTGTTTCCAAGGGCGTTCGAGGTCAAGCAAGCAGGCCGACGGGCCGCTACTGGACGAACGCGATCCGATCCGTCCCGGCGTTGTTGGCGCCGCCAGAACCTTGGCCATCACGTCATAGTGCGCGTCGGGATCAGCCGCAATGCGCAGCGTCGGCAGGTTGCCTGCGTGGTCATGCGCCTGTTCCTCCAGCCGCGACTCGAGCGTCTCCACGGCGATCGGCCTGGCAGAGATTCGTTCATCCTCGAGTCGGCTTGCCCTCACCGCCTTTCACCCGCCCCCGTTATGCTTTCGGCATGACACGACTTCCCCTGTATTTCTTCAGCGCGACCGTCCTGCTGGCCTGCACCGGCGTCAGCCCGGTCGCCGATGCCCAGAACCTGGATGCGCAGCGCGCGCAGCTCAAGGCCGTCATCGACAACGCCGAGCGCGGCCAGTTCGACCCTGCCCAGGCGGCCGCATTGAGCCGGCACCCGCTGTATGGCTGGGTGGAGTTCGCCAACCTGCGTCGCAACATCGATACCGTCAGCAACGCGCAGGCCCAGGATTTCCTCAAGCGCTACCGCGGCCAGGCCGTGGCGACCAGCTTCCGCAACGTGTGGCTGCCGGCCGTGGCCCGCCGCCAGGACTGGCCGACGCTGCTGGCCAACTGGACCGACACCTCCAATGTCGGCCTGCGCTGCGCCCAGCTCAAGGCGCGCCAGGCCACCGGCAAGGCCGATGCACAGTGGGTCAGCGAGGCCCAGGCGATCTGGCGCAGTACCGGTAAATCGCTGCCCGATGCGTGCGACCCGGTGTTCGCGGTCCTGGATGCCAAGGGCGGCCTGAACGCCGAACTGCGCTGGGCACGTATCGACGCAGCGGCCGATGAGCAGCAGCCTGCGGTGATGCGCAGCGCCGCACGTGGCCTGCCGGCCGCCGATCTGGCGCTGGCCAACACCTACGCCGCGTTCGTCGACAAACCCAACGCCAGCGCACTGAACTGGCCGCGCAACGAACGCAGCCGGCGCATCGCCACCGATGGCCTGGCCAAGCTGGCCAAGGCCGACCCGGGCCGTACCGAACAGCAGTTGCCGCAGTACGCCGATGCGCTGCAGCTGAGCGCCGCGCAGCGCGCGCAGGTGCTGTACCAGATCGCGCTGTGGACGGTGGCCTCGTACGGTCCCGAATCCTCCCGCCGCCTCAACGCCGTGCCCGAATCGGCCTATGACGAGCGCCTGCACGAATGGCGCGCACGCGAAGCACTGTCGCGCGGCGACTGGCCGGCAGCGCTGACGGCGATCCGCAAGATGGGCCCCACCCAGCGCGCCGACTCGCGGTGGCGCTATTTCGAAGCGCGCATGCTGGACAAGACCGGCAAGCGCAGTGAAGCGCAGGCCGCCTTCCGTGAGGCGGCCCGTGCGGCCACCTTCCATGGCTTCCTCGCCGCCGACCAGCTCGGCCAGAACTACACGCTGTGCCCGTGGGAACCCAACGACAGCGCCCAGGCGCAGGCGGCGGTCGCACGTGACCCGGCGATCGTGCGGGCGATGGAACTGTTCAAGATCGAACGGGCAGGCTGGGCCGTGGCCGAGTGGAACGACGCCCTCAGCCGCTACGACACCACCCAGCGTCGCCTCGCCGTGGAAGTCGCCCGCGACAACGGCTGGTTCGATCGTGCGGTGTTCTCGCTGGGCAAGACCCCGGACGAGCAGCGCCTGTATTCTCTGCGCTTCCCGCTGCACCACGACGACAGCATCCGCCGCGAGTCCGCGCGCAACGCCATCGACCCGGCCTGGGTCGCCGCGGAAATCCGCGCCGAGAGCATCTTCAATCCGAAGGCACGCTCGCCGGCCAATGCCATGGGCCTGATGCAGGTCCTGCCGGCCACCGGTGCCGCCGTGGCCAAGTCGATCGGCCTGACCAACTACGGGGGTGCCGCCAGCCTGTACGACGCGGACACCAACATCGCGATCGGCACGGCCTACCTGCGTCAGCTGATGAACAAGTACGACGGCCTGCCCTACGTCACCATCGCCGCCTACAACGCCGGCCCAACCCCGACCGCCCGCTGGCAGTCGCAGCGCCCGGGCTTCGATCCGGACATCTGGATCGAGACCATCAGCTACAAGGAAACCCGCGAGTACGTCGCGCGCATCCTCGCCTTCAGCGTGATCTACGACTGGCGCTTGAACGGCGACGCGCTGCCGGTGACCGACCGCATGAACGGCCGCCTGCAGGTCAAGCGCAAGACCTTCGCCTGCGCGGCCAACGCCGACAAGGGCGGTGACTGACCGGTCTCGGTAGTGCCGGCCGCTGGCCGGCTCTTGGGGATCTCCGGGCATTGCGGGGAGTGCCGGCCGCTGGCCGGCTCCTGGGGATCTCCGGGCATTGCGGGGAGCCGGCCAGCGGCCGGCACTACCGGTTGGCGTCGCGTTGGCCCACTGCGGCATCATGAGCGCATGAAGATCTATCTTGTCGGCGGCGCCGTGCGCGACCGCCTGATGCAGCAGACCCCCGGTGACCGCGACTGGGTCGTCGTCGGGGCCACCCAGAGGCAGATGGAAGCGCAGGGGTACAAGGCCGTGGGCCGGGATTTCCCGGTGTTCCTGCACCCCGATACCGGTGAGGAATATGCGCTGGCCCGCACCGAGCGCAAGTCCGGCCGCGGTTATCGCGGCTTCGTGGTCGATGCCGATCCCTCGGTGACGCTGGAAGAAGACCTGCAGCGCCGCGATTTCACCCTCAACGCGATCGCCTGCGATGAAGCCACCGGTGCCCTGGTGGATACCTATGGCGGCGTGCGCGATATCGAACAGCGCGTGCTGCGTCATGTCGGCCCGGCCTTCGTCGAGGATCCGCTGCGCGTGCTGCGTGCGGCCCGCTTCATGGCGCGCTTCGCCCCGCTCGGCTTCACCGTGGCCGCCGAGACGATGGCCCTGATGCGCGAGATCGCCGCCAGCGGCGAACTCGAGGCGCTGGTGCCCGAGCGCGTCTGGCAGGAACTGCGCCGCGCGCTAGCCTCCGCCCGGCCGTCCGCCTTCCTGCGCACCCTGCACGATGCGCATGCGCTGGGCGCGATCCTGCCCGAGCTGGAGGCGCTGTACGGCGTGCCGCAGCGCGCGGAGTTCCATCCGGAAGTCGATACCGGCGTGCACCAGGAAATGGTCAGCGACATGGCCGCGCAGCTGGCGCCCGGTGACGATCTGATCGGCTTCGCCGCGCTGACCCATGACCTCGGCAAGGGCCTCACGCCGCCCGACGAGTGGCCGCGCCACATCATGCACGAGCAGCGCGGTGTCGCCCCGCTGCGCGCGCTGGCCGAACGCCTGAAGGTACCGGTCGATCACCGCCAGCTGGCCGAAGCGGTCTGCCGCGATCATCTCAACGTGCACCGCATCGACGAACTGCGCGACGCCACCGTGCTCGAGCTGCTGGCCCGGTGCGACGGTTTCCGCCGCCCCGAGCGGATCGCGCAGATCGCGCTGTGCTGCGAAGCCGACAAGCGCGGCCGGCTGGGCTTCGAGGACAGCGACTACCCGCAGGGTGAAACGCTGAAACGCCTGCACCTGGCCGCGCTGGCAGTGCAGGCGCGCGATCTGGATCTGGGCGGATTGAAGGGCCCGGCAGTAGGTGAAGCGCTGGCCAAAGCGCGGGTAACAGCGATCAGCGCGGTGCGTACGCGCTGATCGATCCCTGCGCGGCAGGCTTCGGCCCCGCCTGATCCCGGCGGACCGGACGCCGTCTCAGCTGGCGCTGGCCGCGCACGCGGGCTGTGCCAGCAGCCAATCGCGCGCCGCTGCCGCCGCGTCCTCGCCTTCACCGACGACCACATCCGGGGCGATCCTGCCGCCATCGCCCTGGCCGTTGCGGTCGACCATGACGTTGCCGGTGACCAGCAGTGCGCTTCCGTCGGGCAGACGCTCGGTACGGTTGCCGGTCGAGAAGCCCGCCGTGGGCTGGCCGAAACTCCGGGTATTGGCACGCCCACGGAAGGCCAGCGCCGTCGCCTCCCCTGAGCTGGCGGTGCGCGGACCGAACAGCACTGCCACCGGTGCGCCCGGCTGCCGGAGGCGATACACCGCCGCGCCACCGTCGAGCAGTTTCTTCTGCTCCAGCCAGACGGCACCATCGTGCGACGACCATGACCGCTCCGCATCGGCCGTGGCGAACGCACCGATCCGCGGCGCATCGCCATCGACCTCTTCCAGCAGCGGCGCCAGGCCCAGCAGCATCGGCCACATGTTGCCGCCGCTGTTGCCCCGCAAATCCACGACCCAGCCGCATCGTTCCGTCCGGTCCTTGCCGCGGATCGCGTTCTGCAGCCTGCCGGCAAACGCCAGGCTCGCCTGCTGCCAGGCCGGACTGTCACCCGCGCCGCTGGCGTTGAAGGCACCCACCGTCATCCATCCAATGCGGCGGCCCACTGTATCCATATCGCGCTGCAGATCCGTGCGTTGCGGCGTGGCGCTGATCTCGTCTGTCTGCCGGCTTGCCGGCGCACGCTGGGCTGCCGCCGCCGTGCCGCGAGCCGAAGGCGACTGCAGCGACGGATGCGTCGCCGGCATCCACCGCCCATGCCCGCCGCTGCTCACGGCAATGGCGTCGCGCAGCAGCGCCCAGGTCTGCGCCGGATCGGTATCAGGGGCCTGCAGGCGGGACCGCAGTGCCTGCCAGTCAACCTTGTCGCGATACAGCGCCTCGCGTTCCAGCACCTCGACGATCCGTGCCTGCACCGCCGGCGTCGGCATGTCCTGTCCGTTCGCCATCGGTGCAAACAGCAGACCGGCCAGCAGCCCAAGAAGCGAAGAACGAAATCCTCTGGACGTCACCATCGCGCTACATCCGTGTAGTTGAGTGGGCCGCAGCATAGCGCTGCATGTGGCCCAGGAACAGCAGGTACTCCGCAATTCCAGCGACACGTCAGCCCGAAATGAAGAGCACCTCATTCCGGGCAGCATGCCGGCAATCAACCCGTGCCCACAACAGGCTCACCAATCGAACCGCAACCCGATGTTGCCTTCGATGCTCTTACGCTCCTTCTGCTCGCTGCTTTCCAGGTCGCGGGTGTAGTCGGCCACCGCAAACGCACTGACGTTGGCGTTGAAGCGCGCGACCACGCCGACGCCTACTTCCACTGCGCGCGAACCCTGCTGGTTGGTCAACTGATTGGTGCCGAAGGTGATGCGATCCTCGCCATCGAAGGTCTGCCAGTAGTTCACTTTGAAGTAGGGCTGCCAGCCATTGCCCGCGAGGGTGTAGTCGGCCGCCAGACGCAGGCCGACGCGGCCGGTCCATGCGTTGTCGTTGTCGTAGCCCACGGTGGAAATGCGGTCGGCGCTGTCATCCAGTGCAGTGCGCTGCCAGATCACCTGCGCCTGCGGTTCCAGCCACCAGGCGGACTGCCCGAGCTGCAGCAGCGGCTTGCCGACTTCCAGCGAGACCGTCGTCCCGTCACCGCGCAGATCGATGCCGAGCCCGCGTGCGGACCACGCATTGCCGTCGTAGCGGCTCTGCATCACCACCGCGTCCAGGTAGCCCCCGGCGCTGCCCACGCGGGTCCAGTACAGGCCGACGTGCTTGTCGTCCAGGCGGGTGCGGCCGACGGCCACGTTGTCCCAACCGATCGCGAAGCCGTTGACGTTGCCCTGCGCACGGGTGCGCCCGACAAACACACCGAACTGGTCGCGGTGGCGGTCATCGGCGGTGGCGAACAGATCCACGCCGGCCTGGATGCCCTGGATGTCACCGTCGAAGCTGGGTCTGGCGTCGCCTTCCCAGTGCTGCTCATGGCTCTGGCCGATCATCCGCGCCCACGCCGCGCGGAAGCCACCCTGCCCGGCCAGCAGGCGTTGTTCGCCCTGGCGCTCGTGGAACGTGCCCAGGCTCAGCAGGCTGGTCTCACGCAGCAGCGGCGGCACCACGGCATACGTGGCCGCCTCCACCCGGTACAGCGGAATGATGTCGCCGTCGGCGGGCACCGCGCCGGGCGTCGGCGGCACCGCCAATGGACCGGGTACTGCGGCGGGGGTCGTCGGTACCGGCGGCGGGGTATCGGCCTGCGGGGGCGCCACCGGTGCCGGTTCGGGCGGCGGCGGTGGCGATGCCGGTTCGGGGGCGAGCGGGTCCGGGTTCTCCGGCAGATCCGGCGACGGCGGCGGGGTCAGTGGCGGCGGTGGGGTGCCTGCATCCTCCGGCGGCGGCGGTGGCGGGGTGACCGTGGACACACCCGGCGGCGCGGGCGCCGGGGCCGCCAGGACACCCGTGACCAGCGTCGATCGCAGATACCAGTTCTCGCTGCTGCCGGCACTGACGCCGCCCTTGAACAGGAAGTACTCGAACGCACCGGCCGCGACCGGGTTGTACAGCGCGAATGCGTTCGGCGCGGTGCTCGCGCCGTTGATCGACTGCACCACCAGGATGCCGTCGGCCAGCGTCGCCGCGCCGCTCCCGCCGGCGTTGAGGATGCCCAGGCCGGTGCTGCCGCTGGCCACGCCATTGGAGATCACCAGGCGGTCCGAGGGCGCGCCGTCACCGGCCAGCACCGATTGCAGGTACACACCGCCGTTGTTGCCGACGTAGTTGCCCGCGATGGTGAACGCATCCCCCGGACCATTGCTGCCGTTGCTCAGGTCGATGCGACCGGCATTGATGACGTTGACCTGCTGGCCTGCGGTAAAGCTGCGCACGCTGGCGTTGAGGCCGCCGGCGAACACCGTGCTGGTGCGGTCGATATCCAGGGTGCCACCGGCGGTGGTGGCGTCGGCCAGCACCAGATCGGCATCGACGGTCAGCTGGCT
Source organism: Stenotrophomonas sp. JAI102 (assembly GCF_013409105.1). Taxonomy (NCBI): domain Bacteria; kingdom Pseudomonadati; phylum Pseudomonadota; class Gammaproteobacteria; order Lysobacterales; family Lysobacteraceae; genus Stenotrophomonas; species Stenotrophomonas sp. JAI102. Next base: position 592,584 of record NZ_JACCCI010000002.1, on the reverse strand, counting down.
GTCCTGGCGCAGGTTGATCTGCTCCCAAGCGGTGAAACGCGCCACGCCATTGGTCTTGACGTTGTTCAGGGTCAGCAGGTCGGTACCCGCGCCACCGGTGAACAGCGGTAACGCGCCGAGATGGCTGTTGTTGAGGTTGCTGAGCGTGCTGACGTCATCGCCCTCGCCCATGTCCACTGCGCCGTAGACCACGCCCCCACCGGACCAGGTAAGCCGGTCCGTGCCGGTGCTGGCACGGATTTCGCCACGCACGGTGCCACCGGTGATGGTGATCGCATCGTCGCCACCGCTGACGCTGATGTTGCCGCCGATATAGCCGTCGGACAGGAGGATGGTGTCATTGCCGAAGCCGGTGACGAGGTTGCCGTCGATGGTGCCGCCGGACATGTCGAAGGTGTTGTTTTCCAGTTTCATGTTGACCCGGCCGATGCGGCCGCCGGTCATCTCGGCGTAGTCACCGTCGTCGAAGCCGCCGATGATCTGCCCGCCGGTCATGCGGAAGCGATCGGTGCCGTCGCCCTGCAGCAGCGCGCCGACGGTGCCACCGGTCATCAGGAAGACGTCCTGGCCACTGCCCTGCTGCACCGTGCCGGTGATGGTGCCGCCGCTGACCTCCAGCGTATCCACCCCATCACCCTGGTCAACGCTGTCGATGACCCCATCGCGCATCAGCAGCGTATCGTTGCCTGCGCCTTGCACCACGCCGCCGCGGATGCTGCCGGCCAGCATTTCCAGCCGATCATTGCCGGCACCAGAGAAGACACCGCCGGTGCTGCCGCTGATCACCCCGCGATTGATCACGGTGGAAGCGGCATCCAGCTGCAGGCCACGCCCGGCGCCGGCAAGGATGCTTCCGTCATTGATGATCAGGTGCCCACCGCCACCGGCCTGCAGCGTGATGGCGTTGCCGGTGGCAGGCGCGAGTTGGGCGTTGCCCAGCACATTGACGGTGATGGTGCTGCTGCCTGCCGCGCCGGTGACCGGGACAGTGTCCGGATTGGGCAGTTGGCTGGAGCAGGTCACGGTCTGACCGGTGGTGGGCGCAGGGTTGTCGCAGCCCGCCCAGGCCGGGAATGCCCCGGCCATCAGTGCGGTGCCGAGGGCGCCATAACGGCCAACATGCAGTAGACGGGATATCTGGACGGACAGCAGCGGCCGAGCCGCCCGAGCAAGCATCTGGTGCATGTACCTTTCCTGTTCAGCAGAAGGGGGACAGCAACGGCCCAGTGCTTTTACGGATGACCGGCGTAGGTACTTTTACTGCGCAAACGTGATGCGAAGGTAAAGAATCCGGACGGATGCCGGCGCCGACGGCATGTGCGCCCGCATGCCCTCGCATTCAGATTTTCAGGTAGACGCGCCGGCGATCCAGCACCCACACCACGCCCCACCAGATCGCCACGAAACCCACGGCGCAGGCGAGCGAGGCCAGCTTCGGCGCCTCCGGCAATGCCCGCTCCAGCGCATGGAACATCCAGTCCCATGCACCGGTGGCCCCCAGCACGAGGGCCATCGCCGAGGAACCGAGATAGGCCGCTATCGCGTTCACGCCGAAGCGCCGGCCCAGCGCGGGCGCGCCCCAGCGATCGATCAGCAGATGTGCCAGCAGCAGCGCCGCCACGGAGAGACCGCCCGTCCACAGCACGAAGCTCGGCGTCCACAGCTGCTTGTTCAGCGGCAGCCACAGGGTGGCCAGGCCGCCGATGGCCAGACACACCGGAGCGAGCATCGCCAGCTGCGCCGCTCGGCCGGCCCGCAGCCACGCACCGGCGCGCAGGCCGAGCAGCGTACTGGCGATCGCGCCCAGGCTGCTCAGCAGCCCTTCCGGGTCATGCCCCAGGCCGGTGAGCGCGGAATACTTGTACAGGAAGGGGGCGAACAGCGCGGTATCCAGCCGGCTGGCCGGATTCACCCAGGGCTCCAGCGAATCGGCAGACAGCAGGATCGCGGCATAGGCCACCAGCAGGCCCACGATCACCGCCCATTGCGTCCGCGCCTGCGTGTAGACCGCCAGCACGCCGACCACCGCCACGCACAACGCGATACGCTGCAGCACACCCCACAGGCGATACGCCGGCAGCTCGAACAGCCACCACGCCAGCAGGTGCAGCAGTGCGCCGGCGACCAGGATGCGCAGCGCGCGTTGCAGGACCCCACGCACCAGCGCCGAACGCGTGGCCGGGTCGCCCGCGCGCGGGGCCAGACTGAAGGCCATCGAGACGCCGGCGATGAACAGGAACAACGGGAAGATCAGGTCGGTCGGGGTGAAGCCGTGCCAGTCCGCGTGCAGCAGCGGCGCGTAGACATGGCTCCAGTCGCCCGGGTTGTTGACCAGCAGCATCGCCGCGACGGTCAGGCCGCGCAGCGCGTCGATCGAGCCCATCCGTCCTGACGGCGTGGCGCTCATACGTCTTCGCGCTGCCCGGCGATCCAGGTGCTGCGCACCTGCAGGGCGTCGTCGAGCAGCACCAGATCGGCGTGATGCCCTTCGGCGATATGCCCGTAGCGGTCATCCAGATTCAGGAACTGCGCGGGATAGGTCGAGGCCATCCGCGCCGCCTCGGCCAGCGATACCCCGAGCAGCTGCACGCTGTTGCGCACCGCGGTGGCCATGTCCAGCGCCGAGCCGGCCAGTGAGCCGGCCGCATTGCGCACCACGCCGTCCACCGCGGTGATGACCTCGCCGTACAGCTCGTAGCTGGGGTCTTCCGCACCGACCGGCGGCATCGCATCGGTCACCAGCATGACCTTGCCACGCGGCTTGGTCGCCAGCGCCACGCGCAGGCTGGCCGGGTGCACGTGCACGCCGTCGGCGATGATGCCGACCCAGCTGTCGCGGTCTTCCAGCGCCGCCCCGACCGCGCCCGGCTCGCGCCCGGTCAGCGGCGACATCGCGTTGTACAGATGGGTGAAGCCACGGATGCCCGCCTCCAGGCCGGCACGCGCCTCTTCATAGCTGGCGGCGGTGTGACCGGCCGCCACCACCACGCCCCGTTCGACCAGCGCGCGGATGCTCTCCAGCGGCACCCGTTCGGGGGCCAGCGTGAGCAGGGTGACGCCGTTGTCCAGCGAGGCCGCCAGGGCGATCTCGGCGGCATCGGGGACGCGGAACTTGTTGGCGTCGTGGGTGCCCTTGCGCGCCGGCGCGATGTACGGGCCTTCCAGATGGATGCCCAGCACGCCGGGCACGCCTTCGCTGATCGCCTGGCGGGTCGCGGCGATGGCCGCGCGCATCACCTGCACGTCGTCGCTGATCAGGGTCGGCAGCAGCCCGGTCGTGCCGAAGCGGCGGTGCGCCTGCGCCAGCGTGCGCAGCGTGGCGACATCCGGACTGTTGTTGAACAGCACCCCGCCGCCGCCGTTGACCTGCGCATCGATGAAGCCCGGCAGCAGCCAGCCGCCGCCCAGGTCCACCTGCTCATCGGCCTGGCCGAGCATCGGCGCGGCATCGGAGACCAGCGCGGTGATCCGCCCGCTTTCGATCACCACCGCCACGTCATCGCGGAAGTCGTCGCCGGCCAGGATGCGGGCGTTGCGCAGGACAGTTTTCATCAGACCGTTTCCGTCACCTTGTTCAGATGCGGCGGCAGATCGGGGTTGTGGCCGCGACGCAGCGCCAGCGCGTTGATCGCGCGGTAGAAGCTCTGGATGGTCAGCAGCGGCGCGCAGGCCGGGTGCGGTGCGACCGGCAGCGGCAGGTCGCCATCGACATCGGCCAGCCAGACCTGGGCATCGCGCGCGGCGAACTCGGCCAGCACCGCGCGGGTGCCGGCGCCGGTTTCATCCGGCTGGGCGAACGCCAGCACCGGGAAGCCGGGGCCGACCAGCGCCATCGGGCCGTGCTTGACCTCGGCCGAGCTGTAGGCCTCGGCGTGCAGGCCGCAGGTTTCCTTGAATTTCAGCGCCGCTTCCTGCGCGGCGGCCAGGCCGAGGCCACGGCCAAGCACGAACAGGTTGTGCGCCGGCACCAGGCCTTCGGTCAGCGACGACCAGTCGCTGTACCAGGCTTCGCGCAGGGCATCGGGCAGCGCGCGCAGCGAAGCGATCAACCCGACGTCCTGCGTCCAGTACGCCACCAGCTGCAGGATCGCCGACAGCGAGGCCAGGTAGCTTTTGGTCGCCGCGACGCTGCGCTCGGCGCCCGCGCCCAGCGGGATCACCGTTTCGGCCAGCTGCGCCAGCGGCGAATCCTCGACATTGACCAGCGCCACCACGCGCGCGCCGGCCGCACGGGCAGCCTCGGCGTTGCGCAGCAGGTCGGGGCTCTTGCCCGACTGCGAGATCACGATGTACAGCGCGCCACGCAGCTTCAGCGGCGCTTCGTAGACCGAGCCCACCGACGGCGAGGCCGAGGCGGTCACCAGCCCCAGCCGCGTTTCCAGCAGGTACTTGGCGTAGGTGGCGGCATGATCGGAACTGCCCCGCGCGCAGGTCACCACGAACGGCGGCGGCGCCGCGCGCAGGCTGGCCGCCAGCGTCTCCACGGCCACCTGGTTGCGCGCGAACTGCGCGGCGATCACATCGGCGGCCTCGGCGGCTTCGCGGTACATCAGGGTGTCGTGGGGAGCAGGCAGGGACATGGGGACTCAGGTCGTTTCAGGAGAAGGAAGCCGTGCACCCTGCGGGCGCATCGGCGCGGTGGAACCACGCACCACCAGCTGCGGCACGAAGCCCTGGTTCTGCAGCTGCAGCGGTGCGTCGTCGTAGGCATCGCTGCGCAGCTGCGCGATCAGCAGGCGTGCGGCATGCCGGGCGATGTCCTCGGTGGCCTGCTTGGCCGTGGTCAACGGCGGCCAGGACTGCCGCGAGAACGGGCTGTCCTCGAAGCCGGCGATCGACAGGTCGTAGGGCACGTTCATGCCCGTGGACTTGGCCGCCGCCAGGACGCCGGCGGCGATCTCATCGTTGGAGCCGAAGATCGCGGTGGGCGGTTCGCGCAGCGCCAGCAGGCGGCGCGCACCACGGAAGCCGTCATCGAAGGTGTAATCGCCCTGCACCACCAGGTGCTTGTCGATGGTCATGCCGTAATCGCGCAGCGCGGCTTCGTAGCCGGCATAGCGCTCGCCGCTGGAACGGTGCGAGCTGCCGCCCCAGAGAAAACCGATGCGCTGATGGCCGAGCTGGATCAGGTGCTCGGTGATTTCATAGGCGGCCTCGCGGTCGTCGACGAACACGCAGGCGCCATCCTGCGGATCGGCGGTGGCGGCGATGATGCGCACCAGTTTGATCCCGCGTGCGGTGAGCGCGGCCACCAGGTCCTTGCGCTCGGACATCGGCGCGGTCAACACCAGCCCGGCCAGGCGCGAACGCTGCACCCAGTCGGCGAGTTCCTCGGCCAGCATCGGCGAGCTGGAATCGCAGGGATGGATCTGCAGGCCGAAACCGGTCTCCCGGCACGCGGCGAGCACGCCGTTCTGCACGCCGATGATGTGGTACGGGTTCGGGTTGTCATAGACCAGCCCGACCACCAGGGTAGTGCCGGTGCGCAGATTGCGCGCCGCCGGATCCGGCTCGTAGTCCAGCTCGGCGATCGCACGCAGCACGCGCGCGCGGGTGGCCTGCATCACCGAAGGCTCGTTGTTGATGACCCGCGAGACCGTCTTCAGCGATACCTTGGCCCGTTCGGCGACATCCTTGATGGTCGCTCTGCGCATCGTTTTTCCCTGGCTGACCGGTTGAGCGTCCATGATCGCCGATCACTGCCCGTCGCGGGACAGCCCGACGCGGTGGCCGCGCATCGAATAGAACAGGATGTACAGGTAGCAGGGCACCATCAGGCCGGCGAACACCCACTGGAAGTCGAAGTGCTGCTTGAGCACGGCAAACAGCTGGGGAATGATCGCGCCACCGGCGATGGCCATCACCAACAGGGCCGAACCGGTCTCGGTGAAACGGCCCAGGCCGCGGATCGCCAGCGGGAAGATCGCCGGCCACATCATCGCGTTGGCAAAGCCCAGCGCGGCCACGAAGCCCACCGAGACATAGCCGTGGGTCAGCAGCGCGCCGATGCAGAACAGCACGCCCAGCACGGCGGAAATGCTCAGGTAGCGCGACTGCGAGACCAGGTGCGGGATCAGCGCCAGACCGGCGAGATAGCCGATCAGCATTGCCCCCAGGGTGATCGACGTGAACATCTTGGTCTGGTCCAGCGGCAGGTTGAAGCTATGCCCGTAGGTACCGATCGCATCACCAGCCATCACTTCCACGCCGACATAGACGAACAGGCACAGCACGCCCAGCCACAGGTGCGGGAACTGGAAGATGCTGGTGCGCTCGGCCACCCCCGGCGCGCGGGCCGGCGTGGCGTTGGCCTCGGAGGTCTTCAATTCGGGCAGCGGCGAGAACAGCACGCCCACCGCCAGCACCACCAACAGCCCGGCCATGGCCATGTAGGGCAGCTGGATCTTGGCCGCGAAATCGTTGAGCAGCACCGTTTTGGCGGCGGCGTCGGCGACCTTCACCTGCGCATCCAGATCGCCGATGCCGTGCAGCACCAGGGTGCCGATCAGCACCGGGGCGAGCATCCCGGCGATCTTGTTGCAGATGCCCATCAGCGCGATGCGCCGGGCGGCGGTCTCGATCGGGCCGAGGATGCTGATGTACGGGTTGACCGCCGTCTGCAGCAGGGCCAGCCCGCTGCCGATGATGAACAGGCCGCTGAGCGCACCCGGGTACCAGCGCTGCTGGGCGAAGTGGGCGAACACCACCGCGCCGGCCGCCATCACCAGCAGGCTCAGGCTCAGGCCTTTCTTCATGCCGGTGCGCTTGAGGATCCACGAGGCCGGCAGCGCCAGGAAGAAATACGACAGGTAGAAGACCATCAGCACCAGGAAGGCACCGACCTCGTCCAGCTCGAAGGCGAGCTTGACGAAGGTGATCAACGGGCCGTTGAGCCAGGTGAAGAAGCCGATCAGGAAGAACAGCACGCCGATGATCAGGATCGAGGTGAGCACGCTCGAACGCGCGGAGGCAGCAGGCACGGCAGACATCAGGGAGGCTCCTGCATCGACGGCGCCGGAGCGGCGTCGGAAGAGTGGCTGGGAACAACGTTGTCACATTTATTCGTTGCGGCCGCCGGGTTTGTCAACAACTGGTTCACGCCGCCCCCGCGCATTTTCCTTTGCTGCACCTGCGCAATCTGGCGGCAACGCTCGCGGCGGGCGGGGCGGAGCCCGTATTCACGGCAGTTTGCAAAAACATGACGGCGCCGTGATGAAAACGTTTTCGCGCGCAAACCCACGTTGCGACGCAACATCGAAAGTCTGAGGTTATCGTTGACATCGTTGTCAGAACGATTACAGACTCCGCCTCAATCGCCGGGTCCGCCCTGGCCACGCCCAACCGATGGAGTCCGTGTGACCAACGCCGCCCACGCTGTTCCGGCCCATGCCCCGCCCGCCGCGATGCCGCCGTTCCTGGCCGCCGACGTGGGTGGTACGCATGTCCGGGTTGGCCGGGTCCAGGCCAGTGCCGATCCGGCCCATCCGGTCGAACTGCTGGACTACCGCAAGTTCCGCAATGCGGATTACGCCGGCCTCAGCGCGATCCTCTCCGACTTCCTGGCCGATGGCCCGCGCCCGACGCATTGCGTGGTCGCCACCGCCGGCTATGCCCGCGACGACGGCACGGTGATCACCGCCAACCTGCCCTGGCCGCTGTCGGCGCGGCAGATCGAGCGGGAGGTCGGCCTGGACCAGGTCTACATCGTCAATGACTTCGAGGCCGTGGCCTATGCCGCCGCCCAGGTCGATGCCAGCGGCGTGCTCCAGCTGACCGGCCCGGCCACCGCCCCGCGCGGCCCGACCCTGGTGGTCGGCCCGGGCACCGGGCTCGGCGCGGCCGTGTGGATCCCGACCGCACATGGCGCGGTGGTCCTGGCTACCGAAGCCGGCCAGCCCACCCTGGCCACCACCACCGAACTGGAGATGGCGATCGTCCGGCAGATGCTGCGCGAGCGCTCGCATGTCTCGGTCGAGCAGGCGCTGTCCGGCCCCGGCCTGATGAATCTGTATCGCGCCCTGTGCGCGTTGAACGGCCAGGCGCCGACGCTGACCACCCCCGATGCGGTCACCGCCGCCGCGATGGCCGGCCACGACCCGCTCGCGCGGCAGAGCCTGGACGTGTTCTGCGGCCTGCTCGGCAGCACTATCGGCGACATGGCACTGCAGTACGGGGTCACCGGCGGGGTCTACCTGGCCGGCGGCATCCTGCCGCAGATCCGCGACTTCCTGTTGAACAGCACGTTCGTCGAGCGGTACCTCAACAAGGGACCGATGCGCGAGGCGCTGGAACGCATTCCCGTGAAGGTGGTCGAGCACGGGCAGCTGGGCGTCATCGGCGCCGCCAGCTGGTACCTCGGCCGCTCGGACACCTGATCTGCCGCGGCGCCGGGATCGGCGCTGCGGACAACGCACCACGCAGTACGTAGCACCCAAGGCGCACCGGACAACAGGCGCGCGGCACAGTCGTACCAGACACAAGCAAACAGACGCCGTCGCCGGCGACCATCGAGTGATGAGGAGAGACATCATGAACACCCGCAAGACCCTGCTTTCCGCAGCCATCGTCAGCTGCCTGGCCTTCAGCGCCCACGCGCAGCAAGCCCCCGCCTCCACGCCGGCCGCAACCGACCTGGACACCATCCAGGTCACCGGCATCCGCGGTTCGATGGAGAAGTCGCTCGATACCAAGCGCGAAGCGAATGCGCGCCTGGAAGTGGTCACCGCCGAAGACGTGGGCAAGCTGCCCGCGCACAACGTCGCCGATACCCTGCAGCGCGTGCCCGGCGTGAACATCAGCTCGTCCAGCGCCGATGAAGGCGGCTTCGACGAAGCCGACCGTGTCAGCCTGCGCGGCACCAGCCCGAGCCTGACCCAGACCCTCATCAACGGGCACAGCGTCGGCTCGGCCGACTGGTTCGTGCTCAGCCAGGGCAACAACGTCGGCCGCAGCGTCAGCTATTCGCTGCTGCCGTCCGAGCTGGTCAGCTCGGTGGAAGTGAACAAGTCCTCGCAGGCCAAGCTGCAGGACGGCGGCACCACCGGTACCGTCAACATCATCACCCGTACCCCGCTGCAGTTCGCCAAGCAGTTCACGGCCGAAGCATCGATCGGCGCCGTGCGCTCGGACCAGGCCGACTCGACCGATCCGCAGTACTCGGCCCTGTTCAACTACAAGAATGACGCCAACACCTTCGGCGTGCTGGTGCAGGGCTTCTACCAGGAGCGCGAACTGCGCCGTGAAGCGCAGGAAATCCCGGGCGGCTTCTTCGCGCTCAAGGCGACCGATCCGGTCGTGGCAGGCATCCCCGATCCGGCCAATCCGGGCCAGTTCCTGCAGGCGCCGCGTCCGGACCTGGAAGGCCTGTCCATTCCCGGCCTGCTGGGTTCGACCCTGTTCGAGCAGACCCGCAAGCGCAAGGGTGGCATGGTCACCGTGCAGTGGAAGCCGATCGACACGCTGACCCTGGGTCTGAGCGGCTTCACCTCCGAACTGGAAGCGAACAACTACAACCGCAACTTCATGATGTTCGGCAGCGGCTTCGGCCGCACCCAGGCCCCGGACCCGGGTTACACCGTGGTGGATGGCGTGATCACCAACGCGACGTACACCGGCGTGCCCGGTACGAACTACGGCGTGTACGACATGATCTACCGCGAGGCCACCGCCAAGAGCAGCTACGTCACCTTCGACGCGGACTGGCAGATCAACGACAACCTCAACGCGAAGTTCCAGGCCGGCACCACCAAGGGCACCGGCGAAACCCCGCGTCAGTTCATCGCCGAAGTCACCGTCGGCCAGGGTGGCGGCGCGTCTTACGCCAGCCACGGCGCCGGCTCCCCGGTCGACTGGAACATCGGTGGCGACATCAGCGAAGCAGGCGTCAGCAGCTTCGGCACCTGGGGCAACCAGCTGGTCAAGGCAGAGGACAAGGAAGACTGGGCGTCGCTGGATTTCAACCAGTACTTCAGCAACGGTGGCACGCTGAGCTCGATCGACTTCGGCCTGCGCTTCGCCGACCACGAACGTGAAGCCCTGTCGCCGGAAGGCGCCAGCCCGGGCGACATCTGGTCCGCACTGCGCGGCAGCGCCACCGGGCAGTACCCGGGCAACTTCGCCAGCAGCGTGGGCGGCACCTTCCCGCGCAACATCTGGTACTACACCCCGGATGCGCTGCAGAACGCCATCGTCAACAACTCGACCTGGCTGGCGGGCAACGACGGTCCCGACGGCCGCCACAACTACGGTGCCGAGTGGAAGGTGAAGGAAAAGAACTTCGCCGGTTACGTGCAGGCCAACTTCACCGGTGACTGGTGGAGCGGCAACATCGGCCTGCGCTACGTCAACATCAAGCAGGACATCGACACCTACCTGGCCGTCAGCGATCCGGCCCGCGCCGACGTGCGCAGCCTGTTCGGCATGTGGCAGCGCCAGGCCTTCGAGAACAAGCACGACCGCGTGCTGCCGAGCGCCAACATCAAGTTCGACCTGGACGATGACCTGGTGCTGCGCGTGGCCGCGTCGCAGACCCAGACGCTGCCGGACTACTCGGCACTGGGTGCGTCCTCGTGGGGTTCGGATCTGAACAAGACCGGCGGCGGCGGCAACCCCGATCTGAAGCCGACCCTGTCCAGCAACCTGGATGCCAACCTGGAGTGGTACTTCATGCCGCGCGGCCTGTTGTCGCTGGGCGCCTACCATATGCGCCTGAAGGACTACATCGCCTTCGACGTGGTCCAGCGCCAGCTCTTCAGCGAACTGACCAACCAGCTTGAAACCTACGACATCTCCACCCCGATCAATGCCGATGGGCAGGTCACCGGCGTGGAAGTGGCCTACGAGCAGCCGATCGGCGAGTACTTCGGCGTCAATGCCAACTACACCTACGCCAATGGCAAGACCAACCACACCTGGGCCGACGGCACCAACAACCTGCTGGGCACCTCGAAGAACACCTACAACGTGGGTGCCTACTTCGAGAACGAACGCTTCGGCGCACGCGTCAGCTACACGCGCCGTTCCTCGTTCCTGATCAGCCTGTCCGGCACCAACCCGTACTACCAGGACGACTTCGGCACCCTGTCGGCGTCGCTGAGCTACAAGGCGACCGACTGGCTGAGCATCAGCCTGGATGGCCTGAACCTCAACAACCCGACCTACAAGTACTACCAGAGCGCGTTGATCCCGACCTCGTTCTACTCCAACGGCCGCCAGTACTATCTGAACTTCCGCTTCAAGTACTGATCGCCGCGGTAACACGCTGCACACCTCAAACGGGCCCGGATCTCCGGGCCCGTTTCACAGGTGGAACCCGATTCGCTACAAAGGAATGACCCGATGCACACCCGCACCCGTCGTACCTCGCTGTCGCTGCTGTCCTTCGCACTGGCACTCTCCCTCGCACCGCTGGCCCAGGCCGCCGACGCACAGGCAACGGATGGCCCGAAGGCTCTGGCCGGTTCGCTGATGCTGATCCCCGCACCGGCGAAGGCCGAACGCCTCGCCGGCGCCGGCTACGCGGTGACGGCGGCCACGCCGGTCCGTGCACAGGCTCAGGCCGCGCAGCGCGTCGCCACGCAGTTCGCCACCCTGCTGCGCGACAGCGGTGGCCCGGCGGTAACGGTGGGCGAAGGACGCGGCAAGGACGGCATCCGCTTCGTGCTGGACGCCACGCTCAAGACCGGTGCCGAAGGCTACCAGCTGCGATCGGACGCGCGCGGCGCGACCGTGCAGGCCGCCACCGAGGCCGGCCTGTTCTACGGTGCGGCCACGCTCTCGCAGCTGCTTACCGGCGGCAGCGATGGGATGCTTCCGGCGCTGCGCATCGATGATGCCCCCCGTTTCAGCTGGCGCGGCCTGATGCTCGATTCGGCCCGCCACTTCCAGAGCCTCGACGAGATCAAGCAGGTCCTCGATGCGATGGCCGAGCAGAAGCTCAACACCTTCCATTGGCATCTCACCGATGACCAGGGCTGGCGCATGGAGATCAAGCGCTACCCGAAACTGACCGGCGTCGGCAGCTGCCGCATTCCGGCCGGCGACGGTGGCCGCGATCCGGTCACCGGCGCCGAGCGTCCCTACTGCGGGTTCTACACCCAGGAACAGATCCGCGAGGTGATCGCGTATGCGGCCGCGCGCCATATCCAGGTCATTCCCGAGATCGACGTGCCCGGCCATGCCACCGCAGCGATCGCGGCCTACCCGGAGCTCGGCACGATCGACACCCCGCTCAAGCCGCTGAGCGAATGGGGCGTGTTCCCCAACCTGTTCAACACCGACGACAGCACCCTCGAATTCCTTGAGAACGTGTTGGAAGAAGTCATCGCGTTGTTCCCGGCCAGGTACGTGCACGTGGGGGGCGACGAAGCAGTCAAGGACCAGTGGGAGGCGTCCGCGCGGGTGCAGGCACGCATGCGCGAGGTGGGCGCCGGCGATGAGATGGAAATGCAGAGCCACATCATCAAGCGCCTGGAAACCTTCCTGGAAAAGCACGACCGACGCCTGATCGGCTGGGATGAAATCCTCGAAGGCGGGTTGCCGCCGGAAGCCACGGTGATGTCCTGGCGCGGCACGGAAGGCGGCCTGAAGGCGGCCAGCGAAGGTCACGACGTGGTGATGTCGCCGGTGACCGACATGTACATGGATTACCTGCAGACCAATTCGGAGAACGAGCCGCCGGGCCGCCCGGCGACGATTCCGCTGGCGCGCGTATACGGCTTCGAGCCGGTGCCGGACGCGCTGGCCAAGGACAAGCAGCACCACATCCTCGGCCTGCAGGCCAACATGTTCACCGAGCACACGCGCAGCTACACACGCCTGCAGCACAACCTGTTCCCGCGCCTGGCTGCCGTGGCCGAGACCGGCTGGTCGCCGCGCGAGCGTCGTGATTACGCCGATTTCCTGGCACGCCTGCCGGCGCAGCTGCAGCGCTACCAGGCGATGGGCATCGCGTATGCAAAGACCCCGTTCCAGGTGGAACTGGACAGCCATGACGATCGCGCTGCCGGCACCGCGACGCTCGCACTGCGCAATCCGCTCGGCTACGACATCCACTACAGCGTGGATGGTAGTGCCGTCACCGCCCGGTCGCCGCGCTACACCGCCCCGCTGCAGCAGCCGCTGCCGGTGGCGTTGCAGGCCGCGACGTTCTTCAACGGCCAGGCATTGGCCAAGGCCGCCAGCCGCTTCGATATCACCGCCACCTCGCTGCTGTCGCGGACCGACGAGCATCTGGCGCAGTGCCCGGGCGAAGGCCAGCTGCTGCTGCGCCTGGAAGATGATGGCCCGGCCGACGGCGAGCGTGCGATCTTCAACGTCGACATCTTCAACCCGTGCTGGCTGTGGAAGGATGCCGATGTGGACGGCATTGCCAGCGTCCGCATCCGCGCCGGACAGATCCCGTATTACTTCCAGTTGGCCCACGACGAGCCCAGCCGTCGCTTCGCACCCAAGCGCAGCGCACACGGGGAAATGGACATCCTCGGCGGCCAGTGCGATGGCAGGCCGCTGGCCAGCGTGACGCTGCCGGCCGCGCCGGGTGCCGATGGGTTCATCACACTGGAGGCGGCGCTGCCGCGTTCGCTCAAGGGCACGCAGAATCTGTGCGTGCGCTTCACCGGCGACACCCGGCCGACGATGTGGGTGCTGGATGAGATGACGCTGCAGCCGCGGTAACGCCGCAGCCACAAACGAAACGAAGGAGGTAGTGCCGGCCGCTGGCCGGCACCTCATGAATCCGACATCGCCAGGTTGCCGGCCAGCGGCCGGCACTACCTGTCATGCATCGTCCGGGCGGCAGTACCCGTCATGCGTCGTCCGGGCAGCAGTACCCGTCATGCATCACCTGCGTCGCAGACGTCACCCGCGCAGGCGAAGCAGCAGGTCGCGCAGCGGCGTGAACACGATCGCCATGCCGGCGAGCACGCCGACGCTGTTGGCCAGCGCATCCATTGGATCGGCCAAGCGGTTGACGGTCAAAGCGCCCTGCGCGAACTCGATGCCGATGCCCAGCGCGACCAGGCCGACCGCGGCCCAGACCAGGGCCGCGCGGCGCCGGTAGATCTGCACGGCCGATGCGGCCAGCAGGAAATACGCGAGGAAGTGCTCGACCTTGTCGCTGTTCTCCGGCAACGGAATCGACGGCGGCGGGATCAGGCAGACCACGAGGGTGCCCAGTACCGCCAGCCACCACAGCGCCAGCCAGAATCGCGGCCAGCGCAATGGCTTCAACAGCGTTGTCGCCGTCACCTTACAGACGCCAGGTCAGATCGCCGAGCCCGAACGCCGCTTCGAAATCGACATCACGCTGGAAGCCCATCACCTGGAAACGCTCGCCCATCTCGGTCGGCAGCGTCAGCTTTTTCACCTGGTCGCGCAGCCGCACGCGACCGATCTCGTCGGTACGCGCGTCGGCCTTTTCCAGCAGCGCATCGAGCCCGTTGCCGAGCAGGAAACTGGCCTGGGTGCAGTACCCGGCCAGCTCGAAACCGGCGCCGGTGCCCGACTCGGCCAACGCGGTGAAATCCACCGACGCGGTCAGGTCCTGCAGGCCCGGCCAACGGTACAGGTCGTTGTGCACGTGGTGGCGATAGAACGCACGCACGGTGCCCTCGTCGCGGTCGTCCTGGTAGTACTCGTTGCGCGGGTAGCCGTAGTCGACGAACAGCATCGCACCGCGCTGCAGGCCGCCGGCGATCGCCTGGATCCAGTACGGCAGCTGCGGCAGCAGTTCGGAGCGGTAACCATCGGCGAAGGGCTTCTCGCGGTAATGCTCGACGTGGCGGACCGCCGCCGTGAGCATCGCATCGGCCGGCTGCGCGCCGCGCACGAAGGCACCGTCGGCATCCAGCTCCACGGTTTCTTCATAGACCATGCCGTCGCGGGCGAGGAAGCGCGGCGTCGGCAGCGCGTCGATCACTTCGTTGGCGAAGACCATGCCGTCCCAGTCGTCATCGAACGGGCGGTCCAGCCATTCCACCAGGGCGAACACCGGCGGGATCAGCGCCTTCTCCAGGCGCTCGCGCTGGCGCTCGCGCAGGTCCGCGCTGGGCTCCAGGATCGCGTAGCGCTCAGGCAGCGCGTCCAGTTCCAGCATGCGCTTGAGCAGCACTTCGGCGAAGGCGCCGCTGCCGCCACCGACTTCCATGAACCGCGCTTCGGGGCCGAGCTGCTGCATCACCGGGGCGATCGCGTTGGCCAGGGTCGCGGCGAACAGCGCACCGATTTCCGGCGAGGTGGTGAAGTCGCCGGCCGCGCCGAACTTGCTGGCACCGGCGCTGTAGTAGCCCCAGCCGGGCGCGTACAGGCTCAGCTCCATGAAGCGGGAGAACGGCATCGCGCCGCCGTTGGCGAGGATTTCAGCGCGCAGCGCCGCAGCCAGCTCGTCGCTGTGGGCCAGGGCGTCGGATTCGGGGAGGGGCAGTGGGGAATGCATGGCGCGGGCGATTGCGGTGACAATGCACAGCATAGCCTGAGCAGGGAGTACCCCCGATGACCGATACCGCGCCCGTGGCGCTGATCACCGGCAGTGCGCGCCGGATCGGCGCGGCCATCGCCCGCCAGTTCCACGCCTGTGGCTGGTCGGTGGTGCTGCACGCCCACACCTCGACCACCGAGCTGCAGCAGATGGCCTTCGACATGGACATGCTGCGCCCGGGCAGCGTGCTGGCCCTGCAGGCCGATCTGCGCGACGCCGAGGCCCTGCCCGACCTGGTCGACCAGACCGTGGCCCAGTTCGGCCGGCTGGACACCCTGGTCAACAACGCCTCGAACTTCTACCCGACCCTGCTCGGCCAGATCACCGCCGCGCAGTGGGACGACCTGTTCGCGGTCAACGCACGCGCGCCCCTGCTGCTGGCCCAGGCCGCGGCGCCGCACCTGCGCCGCCAGCAGGGCAGCATCGTCAACCTGACCGACCTGCACGGCACCCAGCCGATGCGCGACCACCCGGTGTACGCCGCGGCCAAGGCCGCGCTGGAGATGGTCACCCGCTCGCTGGCGCTGGAGCTGGCGCCCAAGGTACGGGTCAATGCGGTCGCGCCGGGGGCGATCCTGTGGCCCGAACAGGGCAAGGATGACTTCGCGCAGCAG
Organism: Stenotrophomonas sp. JAI102; assembly: GCF_013409105.1. Lineage (NCBI taxonomy): Bacteria > Pseudomonadati > Pseudomonadota > Gammaproteobacteria > Lysobacterales > Lysobacteraceae > Stenotrophomonas > Stenotrophomonas sp. JAI102. The sequence continues at coordinate 576,495 of NZ_JACCCI010000002.1, read as the reverse complement.
GCGCTGCTGGCACGCACGCCGCTGGCACGCACCGGCACGGTGGAGGAGATCGCCGAGGCGGTGTACTGGCTGGCCACCGATGCCGCGTTCGTCACCGGGCACACCCTGCGCGTGGATGGTGGGCGGACGTTGTCGTAAACGCCGGTTGGACCGCACGCCGGGTAGTGCCGGCCGCTGGCCGGCTCTCCATGAACCGGGCAGTGTCGGAGTGCCGGCCAGCGGCCGGCACCACCCGTGCATTGATCAGCCGGGCAGCAGGTCCATCGTGTCGAACGGCTCGCCGAACTGCCGATGCGCGCGCCACAGCGCATCCAGGGTCAGCCCGCTGACCGGATCGCGGAAGTCCGGCGCGATGTCGGCCAGCGGCTTGAGCACGAAAGCGTGCTTGAGCTCCGGGCGCGGGATGCGCAGGTGGCCGGGGCCTTCCACGATCAGATCGCCGTAGAACACCACGTCGATGTCCAGGGTGCGGTCGCTGAAGCGCGGGCCGCTGCGGTCGCGGCCATGGGCATCCTCCAGCGCATGCAGCCAGTCATCCAGCGTCTGCAGCGGCAGATCGGTCTGGATCGCCACCGCGTTGTTGAGGAAATCCGGGCCATCAAAGCCCACCGCGGCGGTGCGGTAGGCCGGCGAGACGGCGATCGCGCCGAAGCGCGCGCGCAGGGCCTCCACCGCGGCGTGAAGATGCTGTTGCGGCTGCAGGTTGCTGCCCAGGCTCAGGAGCGCAGTGATCATGGTATTCAGCGTACGTGGGGCGACTCCACACGGGGGCAACGGGGCCAGCGCATAGAATCGGGGTGCACATCATAGGACACCGACATGACCTATTGCGTCGGCATCGAGGTGGACGAAGGCCTGGTCTTCGCCGCCGACACCCGTACCAACGCGTCGCTGGACGACGTGCGCGTGCACCGCAAGCTGCACGAGTTCGAGTTTCCCGGTGAAGCGGCCTTCGTCATCATGGCCGCCGGCAACCTGGCGACGACCCAGCTGCTGATCTCGCGGCTGCGGCGCGACGTGGAGGAGCAGCGGCCCGAGAACCTGCGCGCTTACCGCCATCTGTTCGAAGTGGCCGAATACGTGGGCCGCGTGCTGCTCGACAGCCAGGTCAAATCCAGCACGCATGAGGCCGGGCAGGATGGCATCGTGACCCAGGCCACGCTGATCCTGGGCGGCCAGATCAGCGGCGAGCACCCCGGCCTGTATATGATCTACCCGCTCGGCAATGCCATCGCGGCATCGCCGGAAACCCCCTTCCTGCAGATCGGCGAGTCCAAGTATGGCAAGCCCATCCTGGACCGGATCCTGCGCCCGCAGACCCGGCTGGAAGACGCTGCGCGCACGGCGATCGTGTCGTTGGACTCGACCATCCGCTCCAATCTGTCGGTCGGGCTGCCGGTCGACCTGGTGCTGATCCGCAGGGATGACCTGCGCATCACCCAGCGCATGCGCCTGGCCGGCGACAGTCCGCTGTACGCGGAGATCCACGGCAATTGGTCTTTCAGGCTCGAACAGGCCGTGGCCAGCCTCCCACGGTTTCCGTGGGAGACCTGATCAGGCGGTTTCCAGCGCCTCGGCGACCGAACGGAACACCTGCTGCATTTCCAGTGGTTTGCGCAGCACGTGCACGTTGATGCCCGGCGGGAACACCGCCAGCGGCACGGTGACGTCGGCTTCTTCCAGCACCAGCGCCGGGCCGTGATAGCCCAGCGAGGCCATTTCGCCGAGCAGGTGGCTGGCCGAGAGCAGCTTGGAGCCCGCATCGGCGATCACCAGCGCGGGCATGCTCTCCTGCTGCATCCAGCGCAGCGCGGCAGCGCCATCGGAGGCCAGCTGCAGGTGATAGCCCTGGCTGGACAGCGCATTGCCCAGCAACGACAGCCGCGTGGCCTCGCCATCGACCACCAGGATCGACTGCCCCGTACCGGCGGTGATCGGCCCATCGACCGCTTCGGCCGCATCGACGATCACCTGCATCGGCAGCAGGACATCGAAGCGCGTCCCGACGCCCGGGGTGCTGTCGACCTGGATGGTCCCGTGCGCGCCTTCGATGATGCGCTTGCAGGAAATCAGGCCGAGCCCGGTGCCGGTCGCCTTGGTGGTGAAGAACGGATTGAACAGGTTCGACAGCGTCTGCGCGTCCATGCCGATGCCTTCGTCGGACACCGTGATGCGCAGCCAGTCATCGCCATGGGTATCGGCGGCCGCCGCAGCGCGCAGGGTCAGCCGGCCACCGTCGGGCATCGCCTGGATGGCATTCAGGGACAGATTGAGCAGCACCTGCTGCAGCTCGGTGTAATTGGCATCCACCGCCAGCCCGTCGGCCACCTCCAGGTGCAGGGTGACCTTGGCCGGCAGGTTGCTGCGCAGGAGCAGCTCCACGCCTTCGAACAGGTGGGCCAGGCAGATGTGCTCGCTCGGCTTGCGCGAACCGCGCACGAAGGACAGCATCGACTCGGCCATCTCGTGGCCGCGGCGGCCGCACTCGGCGATGATGTCGGCCAGATGGTGCAGCTGCGGGTCGTCGGTGCGCGCCTTGAGCAGGTCCGGCATGATCAGCAGCGGCTGCAGGATGTTGCGCAGGTCATGGCTCAGCCCGGCCGCCAGCAGCGACAGGCTTTCCAGCCGTTGCGCGCGCATCAGCTCGGCTTCCACCCGCTGGCGGTCGATCGCGCTGCGCGCTTCGCGTACCGCGCGCGCCACCGCCGAGGGCAGGCGCGCCGGCTGGTGCTTGATGATGTAGTCGTTGGCACCCTGGTGCAGGGCGGCCACGGCGTTTTCCTCACCCATCGTGCCGGACACGAAGATGAAGGGCACGTCCGGCAAGGCGGCGCGTACGATCTGCAGCGCTTCATTGCCGGAAAAGCCGGGCATGCTCAGGTCCGACAGCACGATGTCCGGCGCGGCGCGCTCCAGCGCTTCGCGCAGTTCCTGCGCGCTCTCGACCCGCTCGAAACTGGCCTCCAGGCCAGCGTCGAGCATCTGCTCGCACATCAGTTCGGCGTCTTCCGGCGAATCCTCGATCAGCAGGATCCGCAGGGCACCCAACGCAGGGCCGGTGAGCGGCATGGGCTTACTCGACCTCCGGTGCCTGGTTGATCAGACCCCAGAACTTGCCCAGGGTCTGCACCGCACCAAAGAACTGGTCCACGTCCACCGGCTTGACCACGTAGGCGTTCACGCCCATGTCCCAGCTGCGCGCCAGGTCGCTTTCTTCGCGCGAGGAAGACAGGATCACCACCGGCAGCCGCTTGAGCTCTTCGGTGTTGCGGATTTCCTTGAGCACTTCCAGGCCATCCATGCGCGGCATCTTGATGTCCAGCAGCAGCACCGCCGGCAGGCCTTCCTCGCGGTTGGCGAAGGCGCCACGGCGCAGCAGGTAGTCCATCGCTTCCACGCCGTCTTCGACGTGCACGATCGGATTGGCCAGGCGGGCTTCCTTCAAGGCGTCGATGGCCATCTCGGCATCGGCGGGGCTGTCCTCGGCGAGGAGGATGGTGCGGAGAGCGGTCATGCGGCGGAGCCCTTGTTGATTGCGTCGAGCGCGGGTGGAAGAACGAAGTGGAACGTGGCGCCCTGATCGACCGCCGACTCGGCCCAGATGCGGCCGCCGTGCCGGGTCAACACCCGGCGGACGCTGGCCAGGCCGATGCCCGTACCCGGGTAGTCGCTGGCCTTGTGCAGGCGTTGGAACACCCCGAACAGCTTGCCGGCGTAGGCCATGTCGAACCCGGCGCCGTTGTCGCGCACGGTGAACAGATGGCTGCCGTCAGGCTGGAGTTTGTAGTCGACCTCGATCCGGGCCGGCTCGCGGTTGGAAGAATACTTGATCGCATTGCCGAGCAGATTCAGCCAGACCTGCCGCATCATGTTTTCATCGGAAACGATGATCGGCAGCGGTGCGATCTTCCAGTCGACATGGTGCGCTACGCCGGTACTTTCGGACTCGCTCTGCTGGTTGGCATCGAGCATCGCGCGGGTGTCGGCGACCAGCGACTGCATGTCCACGGCCTGCAGGCGCATCGCCGCCCGGCCCAGGCGCGAATAGACCAGCAGATCGTCGATCAGGGCGGCCATGCGCTTGGCCGAATTGGAGATCACGCCCAGGTAGTGCAGCGATTTTTCATCCGCGCCCTCGCCCAGGTGGCGGGTCAGCTTGTCCGAGAAACCGGCCACGTGGCGCAGCGGCGCGCGCAGATCATGCGATACCGAATAACTGAACGCTTCCAGCTCGCGGTTGACCTCGGAGACCTGCTCGACCTTGCCTTCCAGCTGACGATTCAGTTCTTCCACGCGCAGCTGCACGGCGCGCTGGACGGTGACATCGCTGACGGTCATCAGCACCACTTCGTCATCCTTGTCCGGCAGCGGCATGCGCCGCGCGTTGATCAGCATGATCCGCACCACGTCATCGGCGGTGCGCTGCTCGTGCTCGTAATCCCACAGCTCGCGGCCGCGCAGCAGCACGTCGGTCAGGCGCTGGCGGACCACCGCATCGGCCCAGGCACCGTCGCCGATGCTGTCCAGCGGCAGCCCTTCGGCCGGGGCCTCTTCGTCCAGGCCGTACAGCTCGCCGAAGGCCGGGTTGTGCATCTGCACGCGCAGCGCGCGGTCGAGCAGCACGATCGGTTCGCGCACCGTGTGCAGCACCGAGGCCGCACGCTCGGCCGCACGCAGCGAGGCACGTTCCGCGCTGAGGCGGTGGCGGATCTGCCGCTGCAGCAGCCACAGCACCAGGCCAAGCAGCAGCAGCTGCACGATCAGTGCCGACCAGGAGACGAGCTCGCCCTGGCGCTGCTGCGCGGCGAACAGCTCCGAGCGCTTGGCGAGCAGTTGCTCTTCGGTAGCCTGCAGTTCCTCGACCAGGCGGCGGATCGGATAGCGGGTGGTCAGGTCGGCCACCAGCTGCCGCTGATCGGCGTCGGGCGCGGAACGGGCCAGCTGCTTGGCCAGTTCCATGCGGCGTTCAAGCATCGACTGGATGCGACCGATCCGGATCAGCTGATCGGGATTGTCGCGGGTCAGTTCGGCCAGCCGGGCCAACCGCCCGGGAATATCATCGGCCTGCGCCAGCCGCTCGCGCAGACCCGGCGCGTCGATGCCCTTGGACATCGTCAACGCAGCGGATTCAACATCGCGTACGTCGGCCTGCAGCTGATAGACGGCCACACCGACATCCTGGGTGTGGGTGACCCAGTTCATCGCGTCGAGGTTGTCGTTGGCCAGTTTGCGCAGGGTGAGCCACGGCACCACGATGATGGCGACCGCCGCCAATGCCAGGGCCGGCAGACGCCAGCGGTCCCAGATTTGATCACTGAACACCAGCGCCATAGTCCCTCTTCAGCTCGATGCCAAGACCGGCCGTGCCCAGCACCGGAATGTCCGGGCCGCGCACCGCGCCGACGATGGCGAAGCGCTGAATATACTCCACCCCTTTGTGAATACGCAGGCAATCACCTGTCTGAACGCGCCTCGCCCGTCAGACGCAGGCCTAGCCAAATGGTCCGCGGCGGCCGTATCGCGGGGTTCGCGCTGGCCAGACGGAGGGAGAAGAAACAAAAAAAAGCGCGCCCGAAGGCGCGCCCTGTTCAACGTTACGGCTGGGCTCAGCGCTTGGCGGCGGCTGCGGCAACCTTCAGGCCAGCGGCGTCGACGCGCTTGACGCCCTTGATCTGCTGGGTCACGCGGACGGCCTTGTCATGCTCGGCCTGGCTGGCCACGGTGCCGGTGAGGGTGACCACGCCATTGACGGTCTCCACCTTCACTTCGGTACCCGGGACGTTCTTGCTGGTCAGCAGGTCGGTCTTGACCTTGGTGGTGATCCAGCTGTCGGTGACCGGCTCGGCCGAATCGTGCGTATCGGCATGGGTCATCGCGGCATGATCGGTGCTCTTCGGCGGATCCTTGGCCATCGCGGACGAGGTGCCCAGCACCATGCCCAGGGCCAGCGAAGCAGCAAGCAGATTACGGGTCGTGTTGGTCATGTTCGAATTCCTTTGCGGATGTGGGACCCAGTGTCCGTGCAGGGCCGTGGAGGGGACGTGCGCACCACATAACGTCGCCGTGAACCGCTCAGCTTGCTGCCGAACCGTTCAGATTTCCGCCCCGCGCGCGCAGCCGTTACGCTGTCCTGCCCCGTTATGTTGGAGCGCACCATGGCCGCCGTACTTCAGGTGGGACTGATCGGCTACGGCCTGGCGGGCAGCGTGTTCCATGCGCCATTGATCCTGCACACGCCGGGCCTGGCCCTGCACAGCATCGCCAGTTCGCAGCGTGATCGGTTGCTGCGCAGCTTCACCGATGTGCGTCTGTGCGACGACCCGCAGCAGCTGTTCGATGATCCCGCGGTCGACGCCGTCGTCATCGCCACGCCCAACGATGCGCACGCACCGCTGGCGCGCGCCGCGCTGGCCGCGGGCAAACACGTGCTGGTGGACAAGCCGTTCGCGCTCTCGGTGGCGGAAGCCGAGGCAGTGGTGCAGGCCGCGCGGGAGGCCGACCGTGTCGTCACCGTCTTCCAGAACCGTCGCCACGATGCCGACTTCCTCACCCTGAAGCAGGTGCTCGCCGAAGGCCGCGTCGGCCGCGTCGCCGAATGCCATTCCCACTTCGACCGGTTCCGCCCACAGGTGCGTGACCGCTGGCGCGAGAGCGACGCCCCCGGCAGCGGCCTGTGGATGGATCTCGGCCCCCATCTGCTCGACCAGATGCTGCAGCTGTTCGGCTGGCCCGACGCGATCAGCGCCGACCTGATGGCGCAGCGCGAGCACGCGCTCGGCAACGACTACTTCCACGCGGTGCTGCACTACCCGCGCCACCGGGCGATCCTGCATGCCGGTTCGCTGGTCGCCGCCTCCAGCCCACGCTTCATCGTGCATGGCGATGCCGGCAGCTACCTCAAGGACGGGCTGGACGTGCAGGAAGATCAACTGCGCCGCGGTGTCGCGCCGGGTGCGCCGGGCTGGGGGCTGGACCCGCAGCATGGCCACCTGGTGCGGGTCGATGCGGACGGACACAGCCAGCGCAGCACCGTGGACAACGTGCCCGGCGATTACCGCGCGTTCTACGCGGCCTTCCGCGACGCGATGCTGGGTACGGGCGAAGCGCCGGTCAGCACCGCGCAGGCGCTGCAGCTGATGCGCCTGCTGGAAGCGGGCGCGGAGAGCGCACGCAGCGGGCGGCGGGTGACGCTGTGAGTCGGTCCCGCCCGCCCAGGTAGATCCACGCCCTGCGTGGATGCGGGCCGGACGATCACGTTCCGTCGGCCCGCATCGGCCCGCATCGGTCGGCCTCAGGTCGACTTGATCGCGTGGCCGCCGAACTCGTTGCGCATCGCCGCCAGCAGGCGATCGCTGAAGGAGTTCTTCTCGCGCGAGCGCAGCCGCTCAAGCAGGGACAGGGTGATCACCGGGGCCGACACGTCCAGGTCGATCGCTTCAGCGACGGTCCAGCGGCCTTCGCCGGAGTCATCGACATGGGGCGCGATGCCGTCCAGTTGCGGGTTGCGGCCCAGCGCATCGGCGCTGAGATCGAGCAGCCACGAACGCACCACGCTGCCGTGCTGCCAGGCCTTGGCCACCTGCGCCAGATCGAGGTTGAACCCGGTCTTGTGCTGCATCAGCGCGAACCCTTCCGCGTAGGCCTGCATCATCCCGTACTCGATGCCGTTGTGGACCATCTTGCAGAAGTGCCCTGCCCCGCTCGGGCCGACATGCGCCCAGCCGCGGTCTTCACCCGGTGCCAGCGTGCGGAAGATCGCACCGATCCGTTCGACCGCGGCCTTGTCACCGCCGATCATCAGGCTGTAGCCCTCCTGCAGGCCCCACACGCCGCCGCTGGTGCCGCAGTCGATATAGGTCACGTCTTCGCCCTGCAGCTGTTCGCTGCGGCGCATGGAGTCTTTGTAGTACGAGTTGCCGCCGTCGATCACCACGTCGCCTTCGGACAGATGCGGCGAGAGCGAGGCCAGCGTCTGGTCGACCACGCCGGCCGGCACCATCAACCACACCACGCGCGGCACCGGCAGCGCGGCAAGCGTATCGGCGATCGAGGCGCTGACCTCGAAACCACGCGCGGCCGCCGCGGTGCGTGCGGCCTCACCGGGATCGACCCCGATCACGCGATGACCGCCGCGATGCAGGCGCTCGGCCATGTTGGCGCCCATGCGGCCCAGTCCAATCATTGCAATATCCATAACTCACCTTTGCTCAGCTTGCGAATACGGTTGTGTAACGGGAGAGACCGGCGCGGCCGCGCACTGCTGCAGTTGTGCGTCGATCCAGCGCCGGTACAACGTGGTGTGCAGGTTGTGCAGCCCCAGCTCGATCGCGAACGGCGTACGCGGATTGCGGTCGAGCAGGCGCGCGATGTGATATCCGATAGGACGTATACCGCGTGGATGCACGTAAATCAGGAACCCCTGGTAGAACGGATCGTCCAGCAATGCGTCCAGTTCCTTCAGCAGCGGTTGCTGCGCGGCCGGCACTTCACGCCGCCAGATCGGATCACGCTCGATCAGCAGGCGCTCGAATCGGCGCGGGCCCGGGCCCGGCATGCGCTGGGCCAATGACCAGATGCGCCGGTTGATCCGGTCGTAGTACGCGAAGCCGTCGTGCTCGCGCAGCGCGCGCGCCGCCGCATCACTGACATCGACCACCACGAAGTTCTCGGCCTGGTTGTTGATGTCGTCCAGGTAAGCGCGGTCGAACACGTGCTCGATGAAGCCGGGGGCCCCGACGAACGCCTGCCGCCCGCGTTGGGCGGTCTTCGTTGCCTTCCCATCGGCGAGGAACGCACCGGCGTGCCGGCCGAGCAGGACGCTGTCGGTCTCGTGCAGGGTCAGGAAGGTGCCGATGGACAGCTCTTCAGCCGAGAACGCGCGATCGAACGCGGCATCGCCGTACAGCTCGCGCTGGGTCGCCAGCTGCGCGACCTGGCGGCCGACCCCGCACTCCGCGCGCACGCGGCCGTCGTAGAAGGTCTGCAGTGCCGCACTGTTGGCCTCGGCCGGCTGATAGCCGCGGCCGAAGCTGCGGAAGCGCGCCCAGCCCTTGGCCTGCGCACCGCCGGCGCCGAAGCCGATCCAGCCCAGCTGCAGCGCCGAGAAGCGGAACCCCTCGTTGTCCTGCAACGCCGTGGTGGCGCGGCGGGTGGCAGCGCCGAGCTTGAACGCATAGGCGCAGACCGTGGCCGGATCTTCGAACAAGGTGGGCAGCCAGGCCTGCCGCTGCGCCTCCGACCATTGACGCGGCAGCTGCACGCGCAGGTCGCCGTCCGCCTGCGCCTGGCGCAGGTCGGCGCGCTCGCAGACCGGTCCGCCCTGCACCATCGGTGCCTCGATATCAGCGGCGCTGATCCGCCAGCCCAGCTCTTCCAGCACGTGCTGCGCGCAGGACGCCGCACTCCACGCGCTGGCCGCGGGGATCAGTCCCAGCAGCGCGCCGAGCACACAGCGGTGCCAGCGCCGCGATCCTGCTGCCATGGCCTGCCGCACCCCCGCCCGCTCAGCGCAGCGATGCCGGGGTATCGCTCACCACCGTGATGGGCGGCGTCTCCACCGCTGCAGCGGGCGCCGCGGGCGGCGCGGCGGCCGGCGGCGGCTCGGGCACGGCGGCGGCCGGCAGGTACTGCTGCAGACGCTCGAAGAAGCGGCGGTAGAAGGTGGCGTCCTGCACAGTGCTGCTGGCCACTTTCACCAGCGAGTCGTCGTTGCTGCCGAACGGCAGCGAGACCGAGCCCAGCGCACCCACGCCGACACTGGCCGAGGTCGGGCTCTTCTTCAATGCGTAGCGGTCCTGCACGGCGCTGACGAAGACCAGCGCCTGGTCGCCGCGCGGCGCACAGGAAATCCGCAGCACCAGCTGCTCGTGCTCCTCATCCTTGGGCTGGAAGTTCTTGTTGCCCTCCACCGCGTCATCGCCGGCGCGGGCGATCGCATAGCCCTGGCTGAGCAGGGTGCGTCGGGCGGCTTCGCAGGCCTGGGCCGGCGGGCCGGGGACGGTGCGCGAGTAGGTGTCGCCGGAGTCGAAGGACTCCCGGATCAGGGTACTGTCGGCGGCGCGGCCGCCACAGGCGGTCAACGCGGCGAACACCGCCAGCAGCGGGATCGAACGTACACGACGAAAGCGCATGGCCGCTCCTGCGGAAATCCAGCCTCCAAGGATAGACCTGTGCGCGTTGGCAGGAGGTGGATACGCACAGGCCGCCCCGGAGGGCGGCCTGTGGAGTTGTCACCTGTTCAGCTGGCGGCCGCGGAAGCGGTCAGTCCGCCCAGCGGCCGACGGCGGTCGACTGCGGCAGGACCTGCGCCGACAGCGGACGGTCGGCCTCCAGCAGGTTGACCGCATCGGCGAGGATCGCGGCCGACTCGCGCAGCAGCGGATCCGGGCGCTTCTCGGCCGCCTTCTCGCGGGCGGCATCCTTGACGATGTCGCGCTCGTTGCCGGTCAGGCCGTCGTCATTGCTGTCATCGGCCAGTGGATCCAGATCCAGGCCCAGCTGCTTGCGGATGGCCTGGCGATCGGTGCGCTGCTTGTCCTGCTTCTCACGCTCGGCGCGGCGCTCGGCCTCGTTGAGCGAGATGTACTTCTTGGCCTTCTCGGCGCGGAACTGCTCGACATCCTCGTTCCACCACTGGAACTCCTTGTCGGCGGCGATGCGCGTGTCGTGGCGGCTTTCCAGCTTGGGCAGCAGCGGGCCGAAGTTGCCGTACTGGGTGTGCGGCACGGCAGCGATGCGGGTCCACGGCAGGGCGTTGTCGTAGGTGCTTTCGCCGTACTCGCTGGCGTCCACACTGGCCGGGAAGGCCAGATCGGGGACCACGCCTTTGTGCTGGGTGCTGCTGCCGCTGACGCGGAAGAACTGGGCGATGGTCAGCTTGACCTGGCCGAAGCGCTGGGTCTCGCCACTCGGCCAACGGTCGAGGTCGACGATGTTCTGCACGGTGCCCTTGCCGAAGGTGGTCTCACCGATCACCAGGCCACGGCCGTAATCCTGGATGGCGCCGGCGAAGATCTCCGACGCCGAGGCCGAGCCGCGGTTGATCAGCACGGCCAGCGGACCGTCCCACGCCACCACTTCACTGCGGTCGCTGTTGACGGTGACGCGGCCACCGGACTCGCGCACCTGGACCACCGGGCCCTGTTCGATGAACAGACCGGTCAGTTCGATCGCTTCATCCAGCGAACCACCGCCGTTGTTGCGCAGGTCCAGCACCACGCCGTCGAGCTTGTCGGCCTTGAAGCCGGCCAGCAGCTTGGCCACGTCGCGCGTCGCCGACGCGTAGTCCGCGGCATTGCGGCGGCGGCCTTCGAAGTCCTGGTAGAACGTCGGCAGCTTGATCACGCCGACCTTGCGCGCCGGCTCCCCCTCCTTGGCCGGGATGGTCAGGGTTTCGCCCTTGGCGGCCTGTTCGGCCAGGCGCACCTTCTGGCGGGTCAGCACCAGGGTGTGGTGCTTGCCGTCGACGCCTTCCTCGGCCGGAATGAACTCCAGGCGGACCTGGGTATCACTCTTGCCGCGGATCTTGGCCACCACGTCATCGATACGCCAGCCGATGACGTCCTCGATCGGACCGGACTTGCCCTGGCCCACGCCGACGATGCGGTCGCCGGGCTTGAGCGTGCCATTGACCGCAACGGGGCCACCGGCAATGACCTCGCGGATCACCACCATGTCGTCCTGGCGCTGCAGCTGCGCGCCGATGCCTTCCAGCGACAGCGACATCGCCTGATTGAAGTTCTCGGCGGTGCGCGGGGTGAAGTAATCGGTATGCGGGTCGACGGCGCTGGTGTAGGCGTTGAGGAAGAACTGGAACACGTCCTCGCCCTTGAGCTCATTGACCGACTTTTCCAGCGTCGCGTAACGCTTGTCCAGCGTCTTGCGGATCTCGGCCGGCTGCTTGCCGGCCAGCTTCAGGCGCAGCCAATCGTTCTTGACCGACTTGCGCCACAGATCGTCCAGTTCGGCGCTGCCCGCGGCCCATGGCACGTCCTTGCGGTCGTACTCGAACTTTTCGTCGGTGCTGAAATCGAAGTCCTGCTTGAGCAGCTTGCGCGCATAGCCGACGCGCTCGCCCACGCGCTGCTTGTAGACCGCGAACACCTGGAACGCCGGCTCCAGCTCACCTCCGCGGATGGCGGTGGCGATGTTGGCCTCGAACGGCGCGAAGCGGGTGATGTCGGCCTGGGTGAAGAACTGCTTGCTGCTGTCGAGCGACTCCAGGTAGCGCTTGAAGACGTCCTTGGAGGTCGCCGCATCGAGTGCGCGCGGCCGGTAGGCGTATCGGCTGTCCGAGAGCAGTCCGTAGACCAGCTTGGAGGTGGTCACCTGGTCGGCCGTGGCAGCCGAGGGCAGCGCGGGCGAATCGGCGTAGGCGGCCAGTGCCATCGGCGCGGTGAGCGCCAGGGCCATCAGGAATGCGGGGGCTTTGAATTTCATGGACTAGCTCGTGGCACCTTGCCAAGGGAGAGACTGCGTGCAGTACAGACACCACGACAGTGCCGAAAGTTGCCGCGTTTGTCACCGGGGCCTTCAGCCTACCGAGGCCGTTGGAGAAATTTGTGAATACCGGCGGGATCGGCAGGCAGGCACAGGCCTGCGGCCATCCGCGGTTCAGGGCCGCGGCCGGGGGAAGACAGGGGGAATGACGAAACGGGCCCCGAAGGGCCCGTTGGATCAACCGGCGACGCCGGCGTCGGCCGCCTGGCGGTCGGCATGGTAGGACGAGCGCACCATCGGACCGGAGGCGACGTGGCTGAAGCCCAGCGCGTTGCCGTACTCCTCCAGCGCCTTGTATTCCTCGGGCGTCCAGTAACGCAGCACCGGGTGGTGGTGGGCGGTCGGCTGCAGGTACTGGCCGATCGTGATCATGTCCACGTCGTGCTCGCGCAGGTCGCGCAGCGTGGCCTGGACCTGCTCCAGGGTCTCACCGAGGCCGAGCATGATGCCGGACTTGGTGGCGATCTCCGGATGCTGGGCCTTGAACTTCTTGAGCAGGGTCAGCGACCACTGGTAGTCCGCGCCCGGGCGCACGTTGCGGTACAGGTCCGGCACGGTTTCGATGTTGTGGTTGAACACATCCGGCGGATTGGTCGCCAGGATCTCCAGCGCGCGCTCCATGCGGCCCTTGCCACGGAAGTCCGGGGTCAGCACTTCGATCTTGGTGTTCGGCGACTTGGCACGGATGGCACCGATGCAGTCGGCGAAGTGCTGGGCACCGCCGTCGCGCAGGTCGTCGCGGTCCACGCTGGTCACCACGACGTACTTCAGGCCCATGTCGGCCACGGTCTGGGACAGGCTGGCCGGTTCATTGGCGTCCGGCGGCTTGGGCCGGCCGTGGGCGACGTCGCAGAACGAGCAACGGCGGGTGCAGACCTCGCCGAGGATCATGAAGGTCGCGGTGCCGTGGCTGAAGCACTCGTGGATGTTGGGGCAGCTGGCTTCCTCGCAGACCGTGACCAGGCGGTTCTCGCGCAGCTTGGCCTTGAGGTTCTGCACGGCGTTGCCGGACGGAATCCGCACGCGGATCCACGACGGCTTGCGCAGCACCGGCGCGTCGGCGAACTGCACCGGCGAGCGGCCGATCTTGTCACCGCCGATCTGTTTGACGCCCGTCTGCAACGGGGCGGCGGACGGCGTGTCGCCCTGCACAACCTGCAGGGGAATGAGGCGAGCGGTGGTTTCAGTCATGGCCTTGGTCGGCGGCGTTCACGCCGCGTCAGTCAAATCGGGTAATTCAGCGGCCGGCTCGAGGGCCAGGCCGAACTGGCGGGCCAGATGGCCCAGCAGCACCGGCGTGACGGCCGCCATGCCGGACGGTCCCCCCAAGTCTACCACCGAGGTCACCTGCAGCCCTTGATAGCCACAGGGGTTGATCCGGCGGAACGGTTCCAGGTCCATGGACACATTGAAGGCCAGGCCGTGGAAGGTGCAGCCGCGGCGCACGCGGATGCCGAGGGCGGCGACCTTGGCCCCGCCCACGTAGACGCCGGGGGCGCCGTCGAGGCGCTCGGCACCGATGTTCCATTCGTCCAGGGTGTCGATGATGGCCTGCTCGATCCGGCACACGTAGTCGCGCACCCCGATCCCCAGCCGCCGCAGCTGCAGCAGCGGGTAGATCACCAGCTGGCCGGGGCCGTGGTAGGTCACCTGGCCGCCACGGTCGACATGCAGAACGGGAATATCGCCGGGGGCGAGCACGTGTTCGTCCTTGCCGGCCTGGCCCAGGGTGAACACCGGGTCGTGCTCGACCACCCACAGCTCGTCGCGGGTGGCATCGGTGCGGGCATCGGTGAAACGCTGCATGGCGTGCCAGACCGGAGCATAGGGCTGGCGGCCGAGGTCACGCACGAGGGCCGGTTGCGGCGCCCGGTCGCCCGGTGCCGCGGCGGTGGCGCAGCTGGCTACAGCGTCCACTTCACTTCCGGGTGGTCGCGCAGCGCGTTGTGGGCGGCATCGTACTGTTCGCGGTTGTCGGCCTTGAACACCAGTCGCACGGACACGTACTTGCCGTTGGACGAGTGTTTCCAGCTGACCCGTTCGGTCAGTACTTCCAGGCCGGCGAGCTCGAGCAGGCGCGGCAGTTCGCGTTCCAGGTCGTTGCCGGCCGCGCCCATGGCGCTGAGTTCGAACTGGCCGGGGAACTGGAAGCCGTGGTCGGGGTTGTCAGACTTGATCTCCATGTCCGGGATTATGGGGATGCCCGCGCCCGAACCCAAGCGTTGCTTGATCGTGCGCACAGCGGTACCGAACGGCATGTGAAAACGCCTGTATCGCCACTGATACGCAGCAGTGCGTGCGCAGTGCTGTTCACAGGATCACGCTCTGACTACGCTGTACCAGCTTAAGAAAGAATAAATCCCTGTCTGGTATCCCATGTCCTTGAAGCCCTTCGCGCTGCCGGCCGCGCTTGCCGGTGTCCTCGCCCTGGCGGCGCCTGCCGCCCAGGCTGCCTCCCAATGCGGGCCCGATGCGATGCGCGAGCATCCGCCGCAGGTCAACTTCCGCGTCGACAACGATCTGTTCGGCGGCAAGGACCAGGATCAGGGCTATACCAACGGTGCGCAGATCACCTTCGTGTCCCCGAACCTGGTCGACTACACCGACGATCCGTGCCTGCCGCGCCTGGCGCGCTGGGTCAACAGCCACCTGGAGCGGCTGCACCCGGGCGAGTTCGAACAGCAGAACATGATCTTCAGCCTGGCCCAGGGGATTTTCACCCCGACCGATTTCACCCGGAAGGACCTGATCGAAGATGACCGCCCGTATGCGGGCGTGCTGATCGGCAGCTTCGGGTACAACGCGCGCCGCGGCGACCGGCTGCAGACAACGCAGCTGGCGCTGGGCGTGGTCGGGCCCTGGGCACAGGGCGAAGAAGTGCAGAACGCGGTGCACGAGCTGCTGGGCGATGAGAAGTTCCAGGGCTGGGACAACCAGCTGCACAACGAGCCGGTGTTCATGCTGACCCACGAGCGGATGCGCCGGTGGCCGGCCGATGCCACGGAGAACCTGGGCGGCTGGGGCTGGGATGCGATCAGCCATTACGGCGGCGCGGTGGGCAACCTGGCCACGCACCTCAATGCCGGTGGCGAAGTGCGCTTCGGCTGGAAGCTGCCGGACGATTTCGGCAGTACCCCCCTGCGCCCGGCCGGTGAGAACACGGCGCCGACGCGCGGTGGCAAGCCGAGCGGGTGGTCGTGGCATCTGTTCGCGACGACCGATGCGGCGTGGGTGATCCGCGATATCACGCTGGATGGCAACACGTTCCGCACCAGCCACAGTGTCGACAAGCGCCATGTGGTCGGCCAGGCCGGGTACGGGCTGGCGGTGATGCGCGGGCGCTGGAAGTTCGCGCTGGCGCGCTACCACAGCACGCGCGAGTTCGATGGGCAGCGCGAGGCGCCGGTGTTCGGCAGCTTCACGATCAGCCGGTCGCTGTAACGCCGCCACTACGAGACGCCGGCCAGCGGCCGGCACTACCGGGCAGCCAAAAAGGGACGCGCAAAAAAAGACCGGCTTTCGCCGGTCTTTTTTTTACTGCGGTCGAACCGGATTACTCCGATTCCCACCACATCCAGAAGCTGTCCCACAGGCGCTTGAAGAAGCCGGCTTCTTCGACGGCGGCCACGGCGACCAGCGGCGCCTGGGCGACGACCTGGTTGTCCAGCATCACCTTCAGCGTGCCGACCTGCTGGCCAGCGGTGAACGGAGCTTCGAGGGTCTTGGGAACATCGATGCTCGGCTTGAGATCGTTGTAGCGGCCGCGCGGGACGCTGACCAGCATCGGCTGGGCGACGCCCAGCTGCAGCGTGGCGGTCTTGCCCTTCCACACCTTGTGCTCGGCCACGACCTTGCCCGGCTCGTACATGCGGTGGGTTTCGAAGAAGCGGAAGCCCCAGTTGAGCAGGGCCAGGCTGTCATCGGCGCGCTGCTTTTCCGAACCGCCCCCGAGGATCACCGCGACCAGGCGCTGGTCGCCGCGCTGGGCCGAGCTCATCAGGCAGTAGCCGGCTTCGGAGGTATGGCCGGTCTTGATGCCGTCCACGCTCTGGTCGCGCCACAGCAGCAGGTTGCGGTTCGGCTGGGTGATGTTGCCGACGGTGAATTCCTTCACCTTGTTGTAGGCGTAGGTTTCCGGGTAGTCACGCACCATCGCGCGGCCCAGCAGGGCCAGGTCGTAGGCGGTGGTGTGGTGGCCCGGGGCACTGAGGCCGTGCGCGTTGACGAAGTGCGAGTCCTTCATGCCGATCTTGGCGGCGTAGCTGTTCATCAGCGAGGCGAAGGCTTCTTCGCTGCCGGCGACGTGCTCGGCCAGGGCGATCGCGGCATCGTTGCCGGACTGGATCGCCATGCCCTTTTCCATGTCTTCCAGGCGTGCGGTCTGGTTGACCGGGAAGCCGCTGTAGCTGCCGTCGGTGCCGGCACCGCCCTCGCGCCAGGCGCGCTCGCTCATCATCACCTGGTCGTCGGTACGGACCTTGCCGTTCTTGACCTCGGCGGCGACGACGTACGAGGTCATCACCTTGGTGATGCTGGCCGGGGCCAGCTGTTCGTGCACGTTTTCACCGGCCAGGACCTGCCCGGTGGCGAAATCCATCAGGATCCAGGCCTTGGAGATGCTGGGCGCGGGTGCCGGCGGGGTGGCCACGGTGGCCGGAGCGGCGGCGGCGGGAGCAGGCGCCGGTGCCGGGGTCGGCAGGGGGGTCTGGGCGGAGACCATGCCCACGAACAGGGTCGTGGCCATGGCAGCGGCGGCAAAGCGGAATTTCATCGGACAGCAAGCTCCTGGAGGGCGCCAAGGGGGGGATGAGGGATAACGGCCATTGTAGGGCCAAGGAGCGGCGGCACGCGCTGGCGTGCCGCGGGCAGTGGAAGGCTCAGTCCTTCACGATCTGCGGCGCCCCGAAGCCCAGACCGGCAATCCGGCCGGCAAGTTCCGAGGCACTGGCATGGTCGGGGGCCGGCACGCGCAGGCGCCACAGGGTGCGCCCGCCACTGACGATGTCGCTGATGCTGGCCCCGGCGATGCCGGCCGAGGACAGCTGGCCGAGCGCGCGGGTCGCATTGTCGCGGCTGGCGAAACTGGCGACCTGCAGCAGCACGCTGCCGAGCACCTGCTGGGACAGGCTGGCGCTGGGGGCCGGGGCCGGGCGCGCGGCGGGCGCGGCGGCGGGCAGTGCGGCGACCGCCACCGGGGCGCTGTTCACGCTGGCGGCCTGGGTGGTGGCCGGCTTGCCGGTGGCCACGCGTACCCCGTTGTCGCGCATCCAATGATCGAAGTTGTCGGCGTTGCCCGGCTTGGCCGAGTCGGCCACGCGGTAGCGGTACTGCTCGCCGGCCGGTTTGGCCGCGGTGGCCGTGGCCGTGGCGGCCGGCAGCTTGCCGACCAGGGCATCCATGTCGCTGGCGCGGCGTGCCGCGGTGGCGCTGGCCGTCGTCGCGGCAGCCGCAGCGGCGGCGACCTCGCGGCGTTCGCGGCGGCTGGGCTTGTCGACCATGAGGTTGTCATCGCCCGGGGCCAGTGCGCGGACTTCCACGTTGCCGGTGCCGCGCTGGGTGATGCCCAGGCGCACGGCGGCCGCGTAACTGAGATCGACCACGCGGCCGTCATGGAACGGGCCACGATCATTGACCCGCACGATCACCGATTCGCCGTTGTCCAGGTTGGTGACCCGGGCGAAGCTCGGCAGTGGCAGCGTCTTGTGCGCGGCGGTGAAGGCGTACATGTCGTACACCTCGCGGTTGGAGGTCAGCCGGCCATGGAACTTGGCGCCGTAATACGAGGCCGTGCCCTTCTCGGCATAGCCGCGGGTCTTGTCCATCACCTGGTACTGCTTGCCCAGCACCACGTAGGGCGATTTGTTGCCGACCGGCGAACGCGGCAGATCCACCACCTCCGGCTCGGGGATGCAGGCCACGTTAGGGATGTAGGTGGGGGTGCTGTCATTCACGCCCGGCTTGTACAGCCCGCCGGCGCGATAGTCGCCGCGCGTACTCGGGTCTTCAGAGGCGGCTTTGTACGGCGAGCCATCAGGACAATGCGCCGGACGCCCGCCCTTGCCCTGCACCACCGCTCCGGACGGCTTGCTGCTGCCGGACGCGGTGCCGCCCCCGGGCTTCTTCGGCGCACTGCTGCAGGCGGCCAGTGCCAGTATCAACAGACCCGGGATCAGCCATCTGGAGCGTGCGATCGTGTTCATGCCGGCGGCAACTCCTGTCCGGCGATGGCCTGGGACAACTGGTACACGGCCATCGCATACATTTTCGAGAGGTTGTAGCGGGTAATGGCGTAGTAGTTCTGGAAGCCCAGCCAGTACTGCTTGCCGGTGCTGCCTTCCAGCGTGATCGGGGTGGCGGTCAGGCCGGCCGCGACCGGAACGCTGGGCTGGTAACCGCGCTGGGCCAGCTCGGACAGGCTCCAGGTCGGTGCCCATTCGGTCGGATTGAACGGTTCGCGACCCGCCTGCAGCGTGGCCGGCACGGCGACCGGCCCACCGCGGACCCAACCGCCCTTCTTGACGAAGTAGTTGGCGATCGAGGAGAAGACGTCGTCATAGCTGTTGAACAGATCGCGACGACCATCGCCGTTGCCGTCCACGGCGTAATCGAGATAGCTGGAGGGCATGAACTGGCCCATGCCCATCGCGCCGGCGTAGCTGCCCTTGATGGCGGTGATGTCGAGCTTCTCATCGCGGGTCAGCGCGAACAGGCGCGCCAGTTCGTCGCGGAAGAACAGCTCGCGGCGCACTTCGCGTTCGAGCTTGGCCGGATCGCCACTGCGCGGGTACTTGAAGGCCAGCGTGTACAGCGCATCCAGCACGCGGTAGTTGCCGGTGTTGCCGCCGTAACTGGTTTCCACGCCGATGATCGCCACGATCACCTCGGCCGGAACCCCGGTGCGCTGCTGCACGCGCATCAGCTCATCGCGATGCTGGGCGAGGAACTTCCTGCCGCCTTCGATCCGCGCCTGGCTGATGAACATCGGCCGGTATTCGTTCCACGGTTTGACCCGCTCGGCCGGGCGCGACATCGCCGCGATGATCGGGTCGCGGATCTGCGCCTGGGCCAGGGTCGCCTCGATGTGCGCGGCGGGAATGCCGTAGCGGGCCGCGGTATCGCGCACGAAGTTGGCGCGCGCCACCTCGAACGGGACCGGGGTCAGATCGACCGGGGCCGCGTTGGCACCCGCTGCCTCGGGGGCGGCTTCGGCCGGCCCTTTGTTCCCCGCAGCGGGTTTGTTCCCCGCAGCGGGAGTGACGGGAACCCCCGAGGCCTGCGGCGACGGTGAAGGAGTCTGCGGCTGGGTCGCACAAGCGACCAAACCGAGCGTGAGCATGCAGGCCAAGGAGCGTCGGATCATCGCGGCAGGTTAGCAGGTCATGGATGAATTAAAACCCCTAAGACCATGAATCTCAACGGATTGCCTGAGTTTCAGCGATGCTGTTAAGGCCACGTGTAAGGAGGCGCAGGGTCACTTCCCCATTCATGTTAATCCCGACCCGCGACTGTGTGGCGGCCAGCAGGAATCTGCGTGGAGCGTCCGGCCGGTCGGCCTGGGCCAATCGGCGATCTGGCAGCCGGCGACGCACGTCTCACTTTATGGGCCGGCAACAACGCGCGAAGAGGTCCGCCGGCTGCGTCCCCATCCCCGCGGACGCAACCGGCCAAACCGGACCCGATCGGCAGCGGCGCGGCGCGCATCTCCCCAGCGCGCGCCTCGCCCTCTCTACCTGTGAGGTCAACTGCTCCCCGCCAGACTCCCCATCCGCGATGCTTGGCTCAGCGCGTCGTTGTTGGCGGGCCGCCATTGTGCAGGCCGTTTGCGACAAGTCCATTGATCGAGATCAAGTCACTTCATATCTGTGCGCCACTTCTCACTTTTGCTCCTGCAGCTTGACGATGCGTGCACGTGGAAGCGTTTCCGTCTGGCCGCGTGCGCAATGCGTTGCGATTCCCACCTCATGTCGCATGCACCGGCTGATGCTGCCGGGCGGCCATCACCAGCCCGAAACTGGCCAGCAGCGATACCGCCGACGTGCCGCCATAGCTGATCAAGGGCATGGGCACACCCACCACCGGCAGCAGCCCGGAGATCATGCCGCCGTTGACCAGCACGTAGACGAAGAACACCAGGCCGGTGGTGCCGACCAGCAGCCGCGAGTATCCACAGCGCGACTGGCTGGCGATCCACAGGCAGCGCGCGGTGACGAACAGGAACAGGCTGAGCACCACCGCCACCCCGACCCAGCCGAACTCCTCGGCCAGCACGGAGAAGGCGAAGTCGGTGGTGTACTCGGGCAGGAAATCCAGCGTGGCCTGGGTGCCCTGCCCCCAGCCTTTGCCGTGCATGCCGCCCGAGCCGATCGCGATCTTGGACTGGATGATGTTCCAGCCGGTGCCCAGCGGATCGTTCTCCGGATACAGGAAGGTCAGCACGCGATCCTTCTGGTACTGCCGCAGCAATCCGAACCACGCCAGCGGCGCTGCCACCGACAAGCCCCCCAGCGCAACCGCCATCCACCACCAGCGCAGCCCGGCCAGCAGCAGCGCGAACACGCCGCTGGCGGTCACCAGCGTCGCGGTGCCCAGGTTGGGCTGCAGCAGGATCAGCACCGCCGGGCCACCGATCAGCAAGGCGGCGGTCAGCACCGCGCGCGGTCGCGGCGGCAAGGGCTGTTTGTGCAGGTACCACGCCATCATCATCGGCAGGCTGAGCTTGAGCAGCTCGGAAGGCTGCAGATAGAACACGCCCAGGTTCAACCAGCGCTGGCCGTACTTGCCGGTGCCGACCACATATACCGCCAGCAGCGGCAGCAGGGAGAGCGTGTAGATCCACGGCGACCACACGCGCAGCTCCACCACCGGCAGCCGCGACAGCCCCCACAGCGCGGCAAGGCCGGCTCCGTAGCGCATCGCCTGCGCATGCACCGGACCGTCCACGCTGTGAAGCACGGCCAGGCCGGCCACCATCAGCAGGCACAACGCGCCCAGCAGCGGCAGGTCCAGCGTGCGGAAAAAGAAATGGAACACGGCGCGTGCGCGCTGCAGTAGTTCGACCATGCGGACGACTCCTGTGGATGACGCGACGCACAGCAGGAGGCGACACGGCGAACAGAAAGCGGGCCCGACAGGCGGGCCGGCGCGAGCGCAGGACCGTAACACGCGTGGGCAGCGCAAACCTTAGCCGACACGTACCGCCGATCACGGCGTACGCATCGTGCACGCTCAGCCGTAGCCGCCGTGCACCGGGTTGTGGCGACGTACCGCCATCACCAGGCCGAAGCCGGCCAGCAGCGATACCGCCGAGGTACCGCCGTAACTGATCAGGGGCATCGGCACCCCGACCACCGGCAGCAGGCCGGAAATCATGCCGCCGTTGACCAGCACGTAGACGAAGAACGCCAGCCCGGTCGCGCCCGCCAGCAGGCGCGAATAGGTATCGCGCGACTGCGAGGCGACCCACAGGCAGCGCCCGATCACCACCAGGTACAGTGCCAGCACGATGGCCACGCCGATCCAGCCGAACTCCTCGCTGAGCACGGAGAAGGCGAAGTCGGTGGTCTGCTCGGGAATGAAGTTCAGGTGCGACTGCGAGCCCTGTCCCCAGCCCTTGCCGTCGAAGCCCCCCGAGCCGATCGCGATCTTGGACTGGATGATGTTCCAGCCCGCGCCGAGCGCATCGCTCTCCGGGTCCATGAACATCATGATGCGGTCCTTCTGGTACGGCCGCAGCAACCAGAACCAGGCCACCGGCGCGGCCGCGGCGACGCCGCCGACCGCCACGCCGACCCACCACCACGGCAGGCCGGCCAGCAGCAGCACGAACGCACCGCTGGCGGCGATCAGCACGCCGGTGCCGAAGTCCGGCTGCAGCATCACCAGCCCGGTCGGTACGCCGATGATCACCGCGCTGGTCAGCACCGTGGAGAAACGCGGCGGCAGCGGCATGCGATGCAGGTACCAGGCCACCATCATCGGCAGGCTGACCTTGAGCAGTTCGGCCGGCTGCAGGTAGAACAGCTTCAGATCCAGCCACTGCCGGCCGTACTTGCCGGTGCCGAGCACGAACACGGCCAGCAGCGGAATCATCGAGACCGCGTAGATCAACGGCGTGGCCGAGCGGATGCGCAGGATCGACACGCGCGAGATCGCCCACATCGCGGCCAGGCCGACCGCGAAGCGCGCGCCCTGCGCGAACACCAGGCCGTCGCCGCCGGCGCTCTTGAGCACCGCCAGGCCGATCAGCATCAGCGCGGCCAGAGCCAGGCACAGGACCCAGTCCAGCGAGCTGCTGAAGCGGACGGCCATATCGACCGCCCAACGCAGGAAGACCTTCATCGTGTCCGCTCCGGTGCGGTCGGCGGCGCGGTGGCACTCGGCACGGGGGCGCCGGGCAGCGGCGCGGGGGCGGGCTCGGGCGCGGCAGGCACACCGACCATGACCGGCAGCAGCTCCAGCGCGGCCACGGCGGCATCGCCCGCTTCGCGTGCCGCACCATCGCCCCCATCGAACGCCGTGATGCCGATCGCGGTGGTGCCGCGCTCACTGTCCAGCGGTTCCAGGCCGTCCGGCATCTTGCCGAGCAGCCAGGCGTCGAAGATCTTGCGGGCGATCGGTGCTGCCGCCGAGCCACCGTAACCACCGCCCTCCACCGCGATCGCCACCGCGATCACCGGGTGGTCGGCCGGTGCGAAGCCCACGAACAGCGCGCGGTGGCGCAGATGCAGCGGCAGGCTGCGCGGGTTGACCGCCGCGGTGCCGCGGCGGCTGATCACCTGCGCGGTGCCGGTCTTGCCGGCCATGACATACGGGGCTCCGGCGGCAGCACGCGCACCGCTGCCGCCCGGCTGCATGGTGCCCATCATGCCTTCGCGCACGGCCTGCAGATTGCCCGGCGTCGGGCTGATCGGCTTGCTTTCGCCCGGCGCCGTGGCGGTCCAGTCCGCATCGAAACCGGCGCGCTGCTGCATCACCAGGTGCGGCTGCCGCAGCTGGCCATCGGCGATGCCGGCCACCCCATGCACCAGCTGCAGCGGCGTGACCTTCCAGTCACCCTGGCCGATGCTGACATTGACGGTGTCGCCGGGATACCAGCGCTCCTTGCGCGCCTTGAACTTGGCCGCCGGCGACGGCAGGATGCCGCCGATCTCGCCGGTCAGGTCGATGCCGGTCGGCGCACCGAACCCGTAGTAGCCCATGTAGTGGTCGAAGCGGTCGATGCCCAGATCCAGCGCCAGCTTGTAGTAATACGTATTGACCGACTGGGTGATCGACTTGCGCAGATCGGTCCAGCCATGGCCGCCACGGTTGGCATCGCCCCAGCCGCGCGAGGTACCGGGCAGGTAGAACATGCCGGTGGAGAGGATCTTGTCTTCCGGCCTGCGCACGCCGCTGTCCAGGCCAGCCAGCCCGATCAGTGGCTTGATGGTGGAACCGGGCGCGACACCGCCAAGCACCAGGCGGTTGAACTGCGGCCGCGAGGGGTTGTCGTTGAGCGCCTTGAAGTCAGCGTGCGAGATGCCGTTGACGAACAGGTTGGGGTCGTAGGACGGCAGGCTGACCATCGCCAGCACTTCGCCGGTGCGCGGGTCCATCGCCACCGCCGCGCCCTCGAACTCGCCGAAGGCGGCGACCATCGCGCGCTGCAGGTCGGCATCGATCGACAGCCGCAGGTCGCTGCCCGACTGCGCCGCGACCCGGCCGATGGTGCGGATCGCCCGGCCCTGTACGTTGGTCTCGACCTGCTCGTAACCGACCTTGCCCCGCAGCTGCTGCTCGTAATAGCGCTCCAGCCCGGACTTGCCGATGTGCGTCAGCGCGGCATTGCCCTCGCCCAGCATCTCCAGGTCCTTGTCATCGACCCGGCCGACGTAGCCGATGATGTGCGCGAACAGATCGCCATACGGATAGCGACGGGTCAGGTACGGCTCCAGCTCCACGCCGGGGAAGCGCCAGCGGTCCACCGCGAAGCGCGCCATCTCCTCATCGGTGACGCGCAGCTTGAGCGTGACCGGCAGGAAACTGCGGCGTGCCTTGCGCGACCGGTTGAAGGTCTCGATGTCTTCCGGGCTGAGGGCGAGGATCTTCGACAGGCCCGCCAGCGTGGCGTCCATGTCCTTGACCTTGTCCGGGGTGATGTCCAGGCGGAATGCCGGCACGTTCTCGGCCAGCAGCCGGCCGTTGCGGTCGTAGATCATCCCGCGCCCCGGCACCACCGGCCGCGGCTTGATCCGGTTGGCCTCCGAGCGCGTCGCGTAGATGTCGTGGTCCATCACCTGCAGCTTGAAGTACCAGCCGCCCAGGCCGAGCAGGCACACCAGCACGCCGAGGAAGCCCAGCGCGGCGCGGCGCCGGAACTGTTCTGCCTCGGCATGCGGATTCTTGGCCTGGCGGCGCATGTACATGTCAGCGCCCGCGTCGCCCGAAGCGCAGGGCGTCCAGCAGCACGAACGCCAGCGGCCACAGCGCCATGCCCAGCAGCGGCGCCCACCAGTACGACCACGGCAGGGTCGGCTCGCCGACCACGATGTGCACCACCGCGCTGACGATGCGATCGTTGAACAGCAGGCCGCCGATCGCGAGTATCTGCTGCGACATCGGGAAGAAGCGGATGCGCGCGCGGAAGCGCTGCAGGATGAAGGTCAGGATCACCAGCCGCAGCGCCTGCTCGCCGAGCACGCCGCCATAGAGCAGATCGGCGATCACGCCGCTGGCGAAGGCGATGCCCAGGCCGACCCGGTCCGGTGTTTCGATCACCCAGTAGGCCAGCACCAGCGCCAGCCAGTACGGGCGCAGCGGCTGCAGCAGGGCCGGCAGTGGCAGCAGGCCGAGCAGCAGGGCGACCACCAGGCTGACCGGCAGCACCCAGGGTTTGTCGCGCAGGCGGCTCATGGTTGCGGTACCTGCGATTGGCTTGGCTGCGGCTGCCGGCCAGCGGCCGGCACTACCGGTGTCCCGGCTGGAGGAGAGCCCCCTTGTTGTTCAAGGGGGCGCGCCGAAGGCGCGGGGATAAGGTGAGATGCCCCCCCGGCAGCCGGATTCGTCGCAGACGCATCTGGCTGAGTCCGTTCGTGCGCCGCAGGCTCACGAACGGCCGGTCCACCGGCTTCGCCGGCTTCACCCGCGTCGCGACGCAGGTTCGGCGGGATGCGGATCGCCTCGCCCGGGCGCAGCAGCAGCACATCGCGGCCGCGGTCGAGCTGGGCGGCCGGCTTCAGCTCGCCGACCAGGAAGGCATGGGTGTCATCCGGGCGCAGCGCGGTGATGCTGCCGACCGGGAACCCGGCCGGGAAGCGCCCGCCCAGGCCGGAGGTGACGATCTCGTCGCCCACTTCCACCCCGGCGCTGAGCGGAATGTCGCGCAGTTCGAGCGTGTCGCCACGGCCGTAGACGATCAGGCGCACGCCGTTGCGGGCCACGGTGACCGGCACCGCGTGGTCGGGGTCGGTGAGCAGCAGCACGGTCGCGCTGTTGCCGGTGGTGGCGATCACCTGGCCCATCAGGCCACCGGCATCGATCACCGCCTGGCCGACATGCACGCCATCGCGGGTGCCGGCGGCCAGCACCAGGCGCTGGCGAACCGGGTCCAGGTCGATATCCAGGATCGGGGCGAGCTGCACGTCCAGGCCACTGCGCTCGGCCACGTTGAGCAGCTCGCGCAGCTGGGCATTGTCCAGCGCGGCGGTCTGCAGGCGGGTCAGGCGCGCATTGGCGATCAGCAGCTGGTTGCGCAGTTCGCGGTTCTCGCTGACGAGCTGGCCGTGGCTGGCCGCGTTGTCCTTGACCTGGGTGCCCAGGCGACCCGGCAGGCCGGCCAGCGCCCACACCGGCTGCACCAGCACGTTGGCCTGCGCGCGCAGGCGCGACAGCCAGCCGGCCTGGTCATCGAGCACGATCAGGGTGATGGCCAACGCCAGGTATGCGAGCAGGCGCAGCGGACTGGCGGCATCGCCCTGGCGGGAGGCTACGGGAGGACCGGCGTAAGGCGGCACAGGCGTCGACTGGGAAAAGTGTGGATGAAGCGCGCGGAACGAGAGCGCAGCGGGAACAGCATGCGACAACGCCCCGGCGAGGTGACGCCCGGTGAGCGGGGCTCACCGGAGGCATCACGCCGCAGAGGCGTGTCTACGATACACGGCCGGTACGGCTCACTCCGGCGCAAAGAACTCGTTGCCGTGCATGTCCACCAGCTCCAGCGCACGACCACCACCGCGGGCCACGCAGGTCAGCGGGTCATCGGCCACCTGCACGTGCAGGCCGGTTTCCTCGGAGATCAGGCGATCCATGTCGCGCAGCAGGGCGCCACCACCGGTCAGCACGATGCCGCGCTCGGCGACGTCGGCACACAGTTCCGGCGGGGTCTGCTCCAGCGCCAGCTTGACCGCGCTGACGATGCCCGACAGCGGCTCGTGCAGGGCTTCAAGCACCTCGTTGGAGTTGATCTTGATCATCTTCGGCACGCCCTCGGCGAGGTTTCGACCGGAGATTTCCATCTCGATCACTTCCGCCTGCGGGTAGGCGCAGCCGAGCTCGACCTTGATCCGCTCGGCGGTGGCTTCACCGATCAGCATGCCGTGGTTGCGGCGCACGTAGTTGGTGATCGATTCGTCGAAGCGGTCGCCACCGATGCGCACGGAGGCCGAGTAGACGATGCCGTTCAGCGAGATCACCGCCACTTCGGTGGTGCCGCCGCCGATGTCGATGACCATCGAGCCGCGCGCTTCAGTCACCGGCATGCCGGCGCCGATCGCAGCGGCCATGGGCTCTTCGATCAGGAACACGTCGCGCGCACCGGCCTCCTCGGCCGATTCCTTGATCGCGCGGCGCTCGACCTGGGTCGAGCCGGCCGGCACGCAGACCAGCACGCGCGGGCTCGGGCGCAGGAAGCGCGACTTGTGGACCTTCTTGATGAAGTGCTTGAGCATCGCCTCGGTGTAGGTGAAGTCGGCAATGACGCCATCCTTCATCGGGCGGATGGTGGTGATATGCCCCGGGGTACGGCCGAGCATCTGCTTGGCCTCGGCGCCCACGGCAGCCACGGAACGGGTACCACCGATGGCACGGTCCTGGCGCACGGCCACGACCGACGGCTCGTTCAGCACGATCCCCTGCCCACGCACGTAGATGAGGGTGTTGGCCGTGCCCAGGTCGATGGACAGGTCATTGGAGAACATGCCACGCAGTTTCTTGAACATCTGGGAGTTGATCCTGAGGGGTGTCGCGCCCAACGCGGGATGGCGAAAAAATGGGCAGAATTCGAGGTCGACAAGCCTAGCAATCCCCCTGTGCGCGAGCAAGGACAAATCTGGCCGAAAGCCAGCCTTCACGGCCATTCAGGCCAATCCGGACAGCCCGGGTTCTGGCCCAAAGCCGCCTCACCCGTTAACCTTTGCGCCGCAGGGCGCCGCGAGGCGCCGTTTCGTTGCCCGCCCGACGGGCCTCAAACTCCCTTCCGCATAGGCCTTACTCGATGTCCGCTTTGATCTGTGGTTCTCTTGCCTTCGACACCATCATGGTGTTTCCGGACCAGTTCAAGAATCACATCCTGCCGGACAAGGTGCACATCCTGAATGTGTCGTTCCTGGTGCCGCGCATGCGTCGTGAATTCGGCGGTTGCGCCGGCAACATCGCCTACAACCTGTACCTGCTGGGCGGCGAGCCGATCCCGATGGGCACCGTGGGCTCGGACTTCGGCCCGTACCGCGAGTACTTCCAGGGCCTGGGCATCGACCTGAGCCGGGTCAAGGTGATCGACGAGCTGTTCACCCCGCAGGCGTTCATCACCACCGACCACGACAACAACCAGATCACCGCCTTCCACCCGGGCGCGATGATGCGGTCCTACGAGAACCACGTGAAGGACGTGCCGGGCGTGACCCTGGGCCTGGTCGGCCCGGACGGGCGCGAGGGCATGATCCAGAACTCGCAGGAATTCTTCGAGGGCGGCGTGCCGTTCATCTTCGACCCGGGCCAGGCCATGCCGCTGTTCAACGGCCCGGAACTGCGCACCTTCATCGAACAGGCCGACTACGTGGTGGTCAACGACTACGAGTCCAACCTGCTGCAGGAGCGCACCGGCTGGGATGAAAAGGCGATCGTGAGCCGGGTCAAGGCCTACATCACGACCCGTGGCCCGAAAGGCGCGGTCATCCACACCCCGGAAAAGACCTATGACATCCCGCCGGCGCACGAGCGCCGCGTGGTCGACCCGACCGGTTGTGGCGACGCCTTCCGCGCCGGCCTGATCTACGGCATCGAGAAGGGCTACGACTGGCTGACCATCGGCCGCATGGGCAACCTGATGGGCGCGCTGAAGGTCGAGCACCCGGGCACCCAGAACCAGCGCTTCACGTTTGATGAGTTCAATGAGCAGTTCAAGCAGCAGTTTGGTTACGCGTTGAACGCGTAACCAAACTGCCCGCGCATTCCACCTTATCCCCCCGCCTTCGGCGCGCCCCCTTGAGCCGACTGCGCCTGTGGCGCAACCGGCCCGCGCATCCCACCTTATCCCCCCGCCGTTGGCGCGCCCCCTTGAACATCAAGGGGGCTCTCCACCAGGGGGGACTCGAGGGGGTGATGGGGGTAGAGCCAGGCCATGCCTGGCTACTGTTCGGGTCCACCGTCAGCAGAGCATGCGGCAGGCCTTGTTCGGTGCGATCAGGCCGAAACCCGCTTTCCTTCCCACGCCGCCAGCACCTCGCCGCAGTCGGCCAGATGCCAGCACGCCAGGCCCGGCCACGGGTTGTCCGGCGTGTTGACCAGCAGGGTGCGGGTACCGGCGGCACGACCGCATTCGAGGTCGAAACGGTGATCACCGACCATCACCATCCCGGCGGGAGCTGCCTGCCAGCGCTCAACGAAGTACTGCAGCCCGGCCGGTGACGGCTTGGGCTGGGCTTCGTCGCGGCCGATGATGTCGTCGGTGGCGAACATGTCCCCTATACCGATCGCATGCAGCGTCAGTTCGGCCAGTTCGCGCGCGTTGCGGGTCAGGATGCCCAGCCGGCAGCCCGCACCGTGCAGCGCGCGTACCAGGGCCACGGCACCGGGAGCGGCCTGCGCGTGCTCCGCCAGCGCGCGTTCGTGTGCGAGCAGCCAGTCATGCTTCTCCGCCGCCACCTCGGCCGGCAGCGCGGCGAGGTGGGTCAGGATGTCGTCTTCCTGCGGGATCGCGAGCTCGTGTTTGATGCGCTGGAAATCATGCACCGCCACGGTCAGCGTACCGTCCATGTCGAACACCCAGTGACGGAGGGCCGGTAGGCCGCTCACTGCCACCACTGCGGCATCTGGCTGGCGTCCACGCCGCCGGTCTCGAATACGGCCGTGCGCGTGCCGCCGGCCTTGACCGGGAATTCGATGCTGATCACCTTGGCCTTGCGCGCCAGATTCCACAGCGCCTTCTGGTCGGTGATGAACATCGCGATCGCCTCATCGGTATCCGGGCGCCAGGCCGCCATCGCGACCGGCTTGCCGTCGTCGACGGTCACCTTGACCTGGCACTTCGGGCAGCGGAAATCGCCGGCCTGCAGCACAAGGTAGGCGTGGCGCTTCCACTCGGGATGGTCGCGGAAGACCAGCTGCACCGGCTTGGCACCGCTGCCGTCCACATCCACCCGCTCCTTGCTGTAGATCTGCGCGGAGGCCTGGATGCCCTTGGTCCCGACCGGAATCTTGTTGTACTGCCACAGCGCCTGCAGGCGGCGCGTCTCGCGCGCGGCTTCAGCCTTGGCCTTGACCTCGGCGTAGCCCGGTTCGATCCGGGCAGCCACGTCGGTGTCCTTGTACTGATCGAGCAGCGAGCCGCCGTGGATGCGCGCGCGTTCCCAATCCTGCGCCGCGACGGCCATGTCGTACTGCTTGGCCACGCCTTCGGCCTTCTCTTCCTGCTGCGCCTTGGCGGCGGCTGCGGCGGCCTGCTGCGCCTGGCGCTCGGCCTCGGGGTTGCTGCAGGCGGTCAGCGCGAAGGCGCAGGCCGCTACCAGGATCAGTCGCTTCATTGGGTGCTCCGTGTTGGACGATGGCGCGCCAAGCGCCTGCGCCTACTTTATCGCCAAGCGCGTCATGCCGGCACGACGCCGTTCGGCGCCACCATCACGGCGTGGCCGGCTGCCCTTCGCGCCACCACTGGGTGGACGGTGCCGGTGCGCGGATATCCAGGCGCTCGCCCATGTGCGGCGCGGTCAGCGCCACGCCCTGCTCCTGCGCCAGCGTGGTGATGCGTTCGAACGGCTCGGTCCACGGGTGCAGCGCGAGATCGAAGGTGCCGTTGTGGATCGGCATCATCACCCTGCCGCGCACGTCCAGGTGCGCCTGCAGGCTCTGTTCGGGCTGCATGTGCACGTCCGGCCACTGCGCGTCGTAGGCGCCGGTCTCGATCATGGTCAGGTCGAACGGGCCGTAGCGCTCGCCGATGCGGGCAAAGCCGTCGAAGTAGCCGGTGTCACCGCTGAAGAAGAGGCGGGTATGCCCGGTGTCGATCACCCACGAGGCCCACAGCGTGCGGTTGCCGTCGGCCAGGGTACGCCCGGAAAAATGCTGGGCCGGCGTCGCGACGATCTTCAGGCCCTCCACGCGGGTGTCCTGCCACCAGTCCAGCTGCACCACCTTCGCCGCCGGCACGCCCCACCCGATCAAACGGTCACCCACGCCGAGCGCGGTGACGAAGTGCTGCACCTTCGGCGCGAGCGCGAGGATGGCCGCGTGGTCGAGGTGATCGTAATGGTCGTGGGAGATGATCACGCCGGTGATGGGCGGCAGTTCGTCGATGCTCAACGGCGGGGCGTGGAACCGCTTGGGCCCCATGAAGGACATCGGCGAGGCGCGCTCGGCGAACACCGGGTCGGTCAGCCAGAAATGGCCGTCCAGCTTCATCAGCATCGTCGAGTGCCCCAACCGCCAGAGGCTGTCATCGGGCGCGTCGAGCAGGGCCTGGCGGGTCAGCGCCTGCACCGGGATCGGCGCCAGCGGGCTGGCATCGGCCGGCTTATCGAACAGGAACTTCCACATCACGCCCAGCGTGCCGACGAAGCCGAGCGCGCTCTTGCCGACCGGATTGTGGAAGCGCCCGTCGCCGAACTGCGGCGACTGGTCATAGGCGGCAGCCGGGCGGGCACCGCAGGTCAACAGGCCAATGGACATGGCGATCAACACCGTCAGAAGGAGGAGGAATCGAGGCAGGCGACGCGTCATCGGGGCTTGCCCTGGAAAGTACACCGGCGAGTGTACTTACCTTTTCCGAAAAGTAAACTGAACGGTGTAAAGTGGCGGCATGAGCCCCTCCGACCGCCCTACCCGCCTGACCGACCGCAAGCGCGCGGCCATCCTTGAGGCGGCGGTAGCCGAGTTCCGCACGTTCGGCTTCGCCGGCACCAGCATGGACCGCATCGCGGCCACGGCCGAGGTGTCCAAGCGCACCGTCTACAACCACTTCGCCAGCAAGGACGAACTGTTCACCGCGATCCTGTGGCAGCTGTTCGAGGCGAGCCAGGCGCTGGATGTCGTGCCGTACGATCCGGCACGGCCGCTGCGCGATCAGTTGCTGGTGTTCGCGGCGCGGAAGATGCGCCTGCTCGACGACCCCGGCTTCATCGATCTGTCCCGGGTGGCGATGGCCGAGCTGGTGCACACGCCCGAACGGGCGCGCGCGATGATGGACAAGCTGGCCGAGAAGGAAGAAGGCCTGACCGGCTGGATCCGCGCCGCCCAGGCCGATGGCCGGCTGCGCGCGGAGATGCCGCCCGCCGAGGCGGCCCACCAGTTGCAGGCGATGCTCAAGGCGTTTGCGTTCTGGCCGCAGATCACCTTCGGCCAGCCACCGCTGGCACCGGCGCAGCAGCAGCAGGTGATGCACGACTGCGTGGACATGTTCCTGGCCGTGCGCGCGGTCTGAGCGCTGGCGCCCAGGCATGAAAAAACGGCGGGTTTCCCCGCCGTTTTTCGTTCAACCGATACGTCTGGCGGTTACGGCTTGGCCGTGCCCGCCTCGGCCTTGTCCAGCATGTCCTGGACCGAGCCGGTGGTGATCGGGTGATACCCCGGCTTCGCCTTGGCGAAGGCCGCCTTGGCGAAGGCCAGACCTTCCGGCGTCTTCACCAGTTCGGCGTAGATCGGCAGGATCAGCTTGCGGCGGCCAACGCGCTCGATGAACGCACCGGCGGCCTCGTTCGCGTCGCTGTAGCCACTGCGGATCGTCAGCGGGTACCAGCGCATCGCGATCTCGCCGTTGGCCGTACCGGTGAAGTGGTACGCCTTGTCCAGCGCAGCCAGCTTCTCGACCGGCAGGGTCTTGCCCAGGCCGTCGATGAAGTGCACCCATTCCTGGGTGCCCCACTCGCCGGTGATCTGCGCATTCGGCAGCGTGTTGCTGCCCTGCCACGCGATGCGTGCGGTATCCACGATGGAGAAGTTGCGCGAGCGGGCCTTGGTCGCGAACGACGGAATGCCCGGCTCGTCCAGCCATGCCTTCAGCTCGGCATCGGTGACGGCGCCGGGCTTCTTGGACAGCAGGTTCTTCTTCAGGTATTCGACGAACTGGTCGGTGTTGGCGCTCTGGAAGGCGTGGTCATCGAACCAGCTGCGCAGGAACGGATCGAAGGTCTCGCGGCCGAAACGCTGTTCCAGGAACTGCAGGAACCACGCGCCCTTGACGTAGGCGACCTGGCTCAATGCCTCGTCCGGGTCACGCTCGCTCAGCGGCGGCAGGGCGAGGGCCTGGTCGGCCGGGCTCATGTCCTTCACTTCGGCGAGCAGATCGTTCTGGTCGATCTCGCGCTCCATCTCGGCCATTTCCTGGCCGTACAGCGCCTCGGTGATGCGGCCCTGCACGTAGGTGGTGAAGCCTTCGTTGAGCCAGATGTCCTTCCAGCTGGCGTTGGTCACCAGGTTGCCCGACCAGCTGTGCGCCAGTTCGTGGGCGACCAGCGAGACCAGCGACTTGTCGCCGACGATCACGGTCGGGGTGGCGAAGGTCAGGCGCGGGTTTTCCATGCCACCGAACGGGAACGACGGCGGCAGCACCAGCATGTCGTAGCGGCCCCAACGGTACTCACCGTAGAGCTTCTCGGCGGCGCCGATCATCTTCTCGGTGTCTTCGAACTCCTTGGCGGCCTTGCCGACCATGGTCGGTTCGGCCCACACGCCGGAGCGGCCGGAGATCGGCTCGAACACCAGGTCGCCGGCGGCGATGGCCAGCAGGTAGGACGGGATCGGCTGCGGCATCTTGAAGGTGTAATCACCATCACGCGCGGCCTTGGGATCGTTGTCGGCGCTCATCAGCACCATCACGTCCGGGCGCGAGACCACATGCGCGCTGTAGGTGAAGCGCACGCTCGGGGTGTCCTGCAACGGCACCCAGGAACGGGCGTGGATCGCCTGCGACTGGCTGAACATGAAGGGCAGCTTCTTGCCCTCCGTCATCGACGGCTCCAGCCACTGCAGGCCCGAGGCGGTCGGTGCGGTGTGATACGTAATCACGACCTTGGCCGGCTGGTCCGGGGTCTCGATGCTCAGCTTGCTGCCGAACACCTTGTCGGCCGGCGCCAGCACGAAGGCCAGCGGCGCGGTCTTGCCGTCGGCGGCGATCGCCTCGACCTTCTCCACGCTCAGCTCGCGGGTGTCCAGCACCAGCTGCTTGGCGGCCTTGTCCTTCCACTCCAGGGTGTAGGTCGCGGTGCCACCGATCTGCTTGCTGTCGAAATCCAGCTTCAGATCCAGCGCGAGGTCCTTGACGACCACCTTGTCCGGCTCGGCGTACGAGCTTTCATCGTGGCTGCGGCTGTCCGCTTTCATGGCAGTGCCCGCCGGCGCGTTGGCAGTGGGATCGACGGTCGGAGCCGCCGGTTCTTTGGAGCAGCCGGACGCCAGGGCGACGGCCAGGGGAATCAACAGGAACGGAGATCGCATGAACGGGACCGATCGGGGTGAAACGACCAGTTTACCCCTGTCCCGGCACCGCGCGCAGGCCGTACGTGGCGGTCTGCGCATTCAGTTGGCTGCGCGACGCGTCAGAGCTTGTAGCCGGAGTGGATCGAGACGATCCCGCCGGTCAGGTTCTTGTAATGGCACCGCTCGAAACCGGCCTCGGCCATCATCGCCTTGAGCTGCTCCTGCGGCGGATGCTTGCGGATGCTCTCGGCGAGGTACTGGTAGCTGTCGCCATCGCGCGCGAACAGCTGGCCCAGCTTCGGCAGGATCTTGAACGAGTGGAAATCGTAGATCGGCTTGAACCAGTCCGCGGTGACTTCGGAGAATTCCAGCACGCGTGCCTGGCCGCCCACCTTGAGGACGCGGTGCATCTCGCGCAGGCCGGCTTCCTTGTCGGTGACGTTGCGCAGGCCGAAGGCGATCGTGACCAGATCGAAGCTCGCGTCCGGGAACGGCAGTGCTTCGGCGTTGCACTGGACGTAGTTCAGGCCCGCGACCAGGCCGCGGTTGGTCAGCCGGTCGCGGCCCACCGAGAGCATGCCGGCGTTGATGTCGCCCAGCACCACTTCACCCTCGTCCCCGACCCGCTCCTTGATCAGCGCGGCGATGTCACCGGTGCCGCCGGCCAGGTCGAGCACGCGGTCACCCGGCTTCACCTGCGCGGTGGCTACGTAGTAGCGCTTCCACGCCCGGTGGATGCCCAGGCTCATCAGATCGTTCATCAGGTCGTAGCTGCGCGCGACCGAGGTGAACACTTCGCCCACCAGCTTCTGCTTGTCCTTCGCAGCGACATCGCGGAAGCCGAAATGGGTGGTGCCAGTCTTGTAGGGGGATTCGCTCATGGGACGATTATCGCACCGCCGGCGCCGTTGCGGCAGGCCGCCCACTATGATGAAGGCCTTCACGTCCCTGGATTGCGCATGATCACCACCCCCGACTACGCCGCCCTGCTCGAGACCGCCATCGCCGAAGCCCGCCAGGGCCTGGCCGAAGGCGGCATCCCGATCGGCGCCGCGCTGTACCACAACGATGGCCGCCTGCTCGGCTGCGGCCACAACCGCCGCGTGCAGGAAGGCGACCCGTCCGTGCACGGCGAGACCGATGCGTTCCGCAAGGCGGGCCGCCAACGCCGGTACCAGGACACGATCATGGTCACCACCCTGGCCCCGTGCTGGTACTGCAGCGGGCTGGTGCGCCAGTTCAACATCGGTACCGTGGTGGTCGGCGAATCGGTCACCTTCCAGGGCGGCATCGACTGGCTGCGCGAGAACGGCGTCACCGTGATCGACATGCAGAGCCAGGCCTGCATCGACCTGCTCGGCGGCTTCATCAACGCCCATCCCGAGGTCTGGAACGAAGACATCGGCGAGTAAGTACGCCCCCTTCCGCGCGGATCCGCGCGGAAGAGCCCCGCGCGCTCCCTTGCGGCGCGCGCGGGCGCTGCAGCGTTCTGAATGCTTCAGTGAGACGGCCGGCGCGCAGGCCCCTGTGCCGTGGGTGTCTGCGCGTGGCGCCATCACGCGCCGTCGACCGCTGCCGGACACGGCGAACACGCGCTCCTAACAACGCGACTGCATGAACGTCTTAAGGTGGTTGCACAGGGGGCACCATCGTCGAGGAGACGTCATGCATGCCCAAACCCGCCGCACCTCCTCCGGCGAACCTGCGTTGATGGACGCGTGGGAAAGACTGCAGGTGCATTACGCACGCCACCACAACGCCGCACCTTTCTGGGATGCCTACCAGGCGATCCAGGATGAGTTGACGCGGCGCCATCCCCATCACCGCGTCGCGGTCTGCAACCGGCTGGCCACCCTGGCCGAACGCCTGGGCGTGGTCCACCACGCGCATCTGCTGGGCGAACACCGCAGCCAACGCCGCCACACAGGCTCCACATCGCCATGACATCGCTTGCACCGCGCTCTACGCCATCATCCAGATTCCCTTCTTCCCAGACTGAAGTGACCATGTCTTCCGCCCAGATCTCCATCCCTGCCGTCATCGATGTCGACGCCGAAGTCAGCCACTGGCGCCAGCGTCATGCCGACGGCAACCTCGGGACGGGCTCGTTCGGCCATTACGTGCCGTGGATCAAATTCGCCTGCGATTCGCTGATCACGCAGCCGCGTGCCAGCGATGAGCAGCGCGATGAAATGTTCCAGACCCATTACGCGCTGCAGATCATGCCGCGCCTGTCCGAAGAACAGGCACGCCAGTTCGTCGACGAGTGCTGGGAACACGTCTACCATGCCGGCCGCCAGGACCAGGCATCGCGCCCGCGGCTGCACGCCCGCGTCTGACCGCCACGATCCAGATCAAGCGCGATGCGCTGATCCGCGGCAGCAGCCGCCAGGGTGCGACCGCGTGGCCGCACCCGTGATACCTCAGCCGCGCTCGTGCCAACCGCCGCCGAGCACCTTGTACAACGCCACCTGATTGGACTGCTGCGCCAGCTGCGTGCTGACCAGCGACTGGCGTGCGGCGTACGCGGTACGCCGCGCATCCAGCAAGGTCAGGAAGCTGTCGAGGCCGGCGTCATAGCGGGCCTGCGACAACTGCTGCGCCTGCTCGGCCGCGGCCACCAGCGCCTGCTGCGAAGACAGCTGCGCATCCAGGCTCTCGTTCAGTGCCAGCGCATCGGCGGCCTCGCGGAAGCCGGACTGGATCGCCTTTTCGTACTGCGCCAGCGCGATGTCGCGGTCGGCGGTCGCCATGCCCAGGTTCGCGCGCAGCTTGCCGCCCTGGAAGATCGGCAGGGTGAGCTTCGGAATGAAGCTCCACACCCGGGTGCCGCTGTCGAACAGACCCGACAGCTCCGACGAGGCCGAACCGATGTTGCCGGTCAGGCTGATCGACGGGAAGAACGCCGCGCGCGCCGCGCCGATGTTGGCGTTGGCCGACAGCAGCACGTGCTCGGCGGCCATCACGTCCGGTCGCCGCAGCAGCACGTCGCCCGGCACGCCGGCCGGCAGCGGACGCACGCTGGCCACGTCGGTCACCTCGGCCTGCGGCAGCAGGGACGCATCGATCGGTCCACCGGCGAGCAGGACCAGCGCATTGCGGTCCTGCGCGACCTGCCCGGCGAAGCGCGCCACATCCGTGCGCGCGGTTTCCACCAGCGTACGGGTCTGGCTCAGTTCCAGCGCCGAGGCGCCGCCGAGCTGACGACGGGCCTCGGTCAGGCGCAGCGAGTCCTCATAGGTCGCCAGCGTCGCCTGGGCGATCCGCAGCTGTTCGCTGTCGGCGCCCAGGGTCAGCCATGCGTTGGCCACCTCGGCGACCAGCGACAGCTGCGCACTGCGGCGGTTGGCCGCTTCGGCGAAGTACTGCTGCAGCGCGGCCTGGCTCAGATTGCGCACGCGCCCGAACAGGTCCAGTTCGAACTCGACTACGCCGAGGTTCGCACTGAACTGCTCGGTCACCGGGGCATCGCCGCCACTGCGGGTCATCTGCCCCTGCACGCCGATGGCCGGCACGCGATCGGCGCGCTGGATCCGGTACTGCGCCCGGGCGCGCTCGACATTGAGCACGGCCACGCGCAGGTCGCGGTTGTTGTCCAGCGACTGGGTGATCACCGCCTGCAGGCGCGGATCGACGAAGAAGTCGCGCCAGCCGATGTCGGCCACATCAGCCGTTGCGGTCTGTTCTCCCGCGGTGGCCGTGGCAGGCCACTGCGAGGGAATCGCCGGGGCGACTTCGGTGCTGCGCGGCTCCAGGGTCGAGCAGCCGGACAGCACCAGGCTCACGGCCAGCGCCAGGCTGGCCATCAAGGGCTTACGCATCGGAACCTCCTGCGTTCTTGCCATATTTCTTCCGATTGAACACGCGCTGCACCACCACGAAGAACAGCGGGATGAAGAACACACCCAGCACCGTGCCGACCAGCATGCCGCCGAGCACACCGGTACCGATGGCCTGCTGTGCGCCGGAACCGGCACCCGAGGCGATCGCCAGCGGCAGCACGCCCAGGCCGAAGGCCAGCGAGGTCATGATGATCGGGCGCAGACGGTCGCGCACGGCGTGCATCGTCGCCTCGATCAGGCCGGCGCCCTTCTCCAGGTTTTCCTTGGCGAACTCCACGATCAGGATCGCGTTCTTGCTGGTCAGGCCGACCGTGGTCAGCATCGCCACCTGGAAGTAGATGTCGCGCTCCATGCCGCGCATGGTGTTGGCCAGCACCGCGCCGAGGATGCCCAGCGGGGCCACCAGCAGCACCGAGGTCGGCACGCTCCAGCTTTCGTACAGTGCGGCCAGGCACAGGAACACGATCAGCAGCGACAGCGTGTACAGCAGCGGCGTCTGCGAACCGGCCTGGCGTTCCTGGTAGGACAGCGCGGTCCACTCGATGTCGAAACCGGCCGGCAGCTGCTTGGCGAGCTTCTCCACTTCGTTCATCGCATCGCCCGAGGCCACGCCCGGGGCCGGCTCGCCCTGGATCTCCATCGCGGATACGCCGTTGTAGCGCTCCAGGCGCGGCGAACCGTAGTCCCAGCGCTGGCTG
The DNA here is from genome assembly GCF_013409105.1 of Stenotrophomonas sp. JAI102. NCBI lineage: Bacteria > Pseudomonadati > Pseudomonadota > Gammaproteobacteria > Lysobacterales > Lysobacteraceae > Stenotrophomonas > Stenotrophomonas sp. JAI102. The sequence continues at coordinate 537,575 of NZ_JACCCI010000002.1, read as the reverse complement.
GCGAAGGCCGAGAACGGCACCATCTCACCGGCGGTGTTCTTGACCGACCACAGCTTGAAGTCCTCCGGGTTCATGCGGAACGGCGCATCGGACTGCACATACACGCGCTTGACCCGACCACGGTCGATGAAGTCATCGATGTAGCTGCTGCCCCAGGCTGCCGCCAGCGTCGTGTTGACCGCCTCCAGCGACAGCCCCAGCGCGCTCGCCTTGCCGACGTCGATGTCGATGCGCAGCTGCGGGGTGTCTTCCTGGCCGTTCGGGCGCACGTTGGCCAGCAGCTTGCTCTGCCCGGCCATGCCGAGGAGCTGGTTGCGTGCGTCCAGCAGTGCCTGGTGACCGGCACCGCTGGTGTCCTTCAGGAAGAAGGTGTAGCCCGAGCCGATGCCCAGTTCCGGCATCGCCGGCGGCGGGAAGGCGAAGATGAAGGCGTCCTTGATCCCGCCCAGCGCGGCCATCGCACGGCCGGTCACCGGCATCGCGCCTTGATCGGCATCGCGGTCCTTCCAGTCCTTGAGCTTGACGAAGGCCATGCCCGCGTTCTGGCCCATGCCGGCGAAGCTGAAGCCCTGCACCGAGAAGATCGACTCGATCGCGTCGGCCTCGTTCTCCATGAAGTGCTTTTCGAGCTTGTCGATCGATTCCAGCGTGCGTTCCTGGGTGGCACCGACCGGGGTCTGCACCAGCGCCATCAGGATGCCCTGGTCTTCATTGGGCAGGAACGAGCTGGGCAGGCGCATGAACAGCAGGCCCATCACCAGCGCCAGGGCGGCGAACACGCCCATGAAGCGCCACGGACGGCCGAGAATGCCGCGCACGCCGCGCTGATACTTCGCGCTGGAGCTGTCGAAGCCGCGGTTGAACGCATTGAAGAAGCGGCCCGACCAGCCCTTGTGGGCCACGTGGTGTTCGCCCTTCTTGAGCGGCTTGAGCATGGTCGCGCACAGCGCCGGGGTCAGCACGATCGCGACCAGCACCGACAGCGCCATCGCGGAGACGATCGTGGCCGAGAACTGGCGGTAGATGACGCCGGTGGCACCGCTCATGAAGGCCATCGGCACGAACACCGCCGACAGCACCAGGCCGATGCCGACCAGCGCGCCGGTGATCTGGCTCATGGATTTGCGCGTGGCTTCCAGCGGCGACAGTCCTTCCTCGGACATGATCCGCTCGACGTTCTCCACCACCACGATCGCGTCATCGACCAGCAGGCCGATCGCCAGCACCATCGCGAACATGGTCAGCATGTTCACCGAGAAGCCCAGCGCGGCCAGGATGCCGAACGTGCCCAGCAGCACCACCGGCACCGCGATCGTCGGGATCAGGGTCGCGCGGAAGTTCTGCAGGAACAGGTACATCACCAGGAACACCAGCACGATGGCTTCGATCAGGGTCTTGATGACGCCCTTGATCGAGACCTGCACGAACGGCGTGGTGTCATACGGCACCACCGCCTTCAGGCCGGCCGGGAAGTTCGGCTGCATCTCATCCAGCGCGGCGCGCACGCCGGTGGCGGTCGCCAGTGCGTTGGCGCCGGTGGCCAGGGTGATCGCGATGCCCGAGGACGGCTTGCCGTTGTAACGGGTCACGAAGTCGTACGATTCCGCGCCGAGCTCCACGCGGGCGACGTCGGCCAGGCGCAGTTCGGCACCGTCCTGCGCGCTGCGCACGATGATGTTGCGGAACTGCTCCGGGGTCTGCAGGCGGTCCTGCGCATTGATGGTCGCGTTGAGCTGCTGACCTTTGATCGACGGCGCGCCGCCGAGCTGGCCGATGGCGACCTGCGCGTTCTGCGCGGTGATCGCGGCGATCACTTCGGCGGTGGACAGCTTGTAGGTGTGCAGCTTGTTGGGGTCCAGCCAGATGCGCATGGCGTACTTGCCACCGAACACCTGGATGTTGCCCACGCCCGGCACCCGGCTCAGCGGATCGACGATGTTGGAGCCGACGTAATCGGAGATGTCGTTGGCATCCATGCTGCCGTCTTCGGACACGAAGCCGAGCACCTGCAGGAAGCCGCTGCTCGACTTGGCCACGTTGATGCCCTGGCGCTGCACTTCCTGCGGCAGCAGCGGCATCGCCAGCTGCAGCTTGTTCTGCACCTGCACCTGGGCGATGTCCGGGTCGGTGCCGCTCTGGAAGGTCAGCGTGATCGTGGCCTGGCCATTGGAGGAGCTGTTGGAGGAGAAGTAGATCAGGCCATCCAGGCCCTTCATGTTCTGCTCGATGATCTGCGTCACCGAGTCCTCGACCACCTTGGCCGATGCACCCGGATAGCTGGCGCTGATCTCGACGGCCGGCGGTGCCACTTCCGGGTACATCGACACCGGCAGCTTGAGCACCGCCAGGCCACCGGCGAGCATGATGATGATCGCAATCACCCACGCGAAGATGGGGCGATCAATGAAAAAACGTGCCATGGAATTCTCCGGTTACTGCTGGGCGGCGGCAGCCGCCGGCGCGGCGGCCGGCTTGGCCGGGGCCGGGGCCGCGCCCATTTCGGTGGCCTGCACGGGCATGCCCGGCTGGATCTTCTGCAGGCCTTCGACGATGACCTTGTCACCGGCCTTGAGCCCGTCTTCCACCAGCCACTTGTCGCCGAGCGAACGGCTGACCTTGACCTGCCGCACTTCGACCTTGTCGTCCTTGCCGACCACCATGGCGCTGGTATCGCCCTTGGGATCGCGAGCGATGCCCTGCATCGGCACCAGGATCGCGTTCTCGCGCACGCCGCTGCCGACCTGGGCACGCACGTACATGCCCGGCATCAGCACCTGGTCCGGGTTCTCGACCTTGACCCGCAGCGCGTAGCTGCCGGTGGTCGGGTCGACGCTGACTTCGGAGAATTCCAGCGTGCCCTTGTGGTCGAACTCGGTGCCGTCGTCGAGCAGGATCGTCACCGGCAGGGTCTGGTTGTCCTGGAGGCGGCCGCTGGCCAGCTCGCGGCGCAGCTGCAGCAGCTCGCTGGCGGACTGGGTCAGGTCGACATAGATCGGGTTCAACTGCTGCACGGTGGCCAGCGCTTCAGCCTGCCCGGCGCTGACCAGCGCGCCCTGGGTGACCGAGGACTTGCCGATCCGGCCGCTGATCGGCGCGGTGATGCGGGCATAGCCCAGCGTCACGTTGGCGGCGTCCAGCGAGGCACGCGCGGCACCGACATCGGCCTCGGCCTGCTTCAGCGCGGCGATCGCGTTCTCGTTGTCCTGGGTGCTGACCGCCTCGACCTTGGCCAGCTCACCGATGCGCCTGGCGCTCAGGCGTGCGGCATTCGCGGTCGCTTCGGCGCGGGCCAGCTGGGCACGCGCGCTGTTGGCCTGGGCGCGATAGCTCGCGTCATCGAGCTGATACAGCGGCTGCCCCGCAGTGACCAGGCCGCCTTCGGTGAACAGCCGCTTGGCCACGATGCCGTTGACCTGCGGGCGCACTTCAGCGACCAGGAAGGCATTGGTGCGGCCCGGCAGCTCACGGGTCAGGCCGACCTGCTCGGCCTTCAGAGTGGCCACGGTGACCTGGCCGGGGCCGCCCTGCGGACCCTCCTGCTCACCACCGCCACAGGCGGACACGGTCAGGGCGATCGCGAAGGACAGCGCGAGAAGACGGTACGGGGTTCTGGACATGGCGGTAGGGGGCTCGCAGACGGAAAAGGGCGCGCCTGCAGCCGACTTCCGATAAAAGCGAAGAATGACGACAAACAGGCAGCAAATGACGGCAAATATCCGAAACGAGACCCGCCGGCATGCGCAGGCAGTCCTCGCTGAGGATCAGTGGGGCGCAAATATACATACATGCATGTTTGTTTGTAAAGCGGTACAATTCAGGCCGGTTTCATCCAGCAACTGCACAGCGCAATGGCCAGAAAAACCAAAGAAGAGGCCCAGGCCACCCGCGAGGGCATCCTCGACGCGGCCCAGGTCTGTTTCCATGAATACGGGGTCGCCGGCACCAGCCTGGCGATGATCGGCGCGCGCGCCGGATTTACCCGCGGCGCGGTGTACTGGCACTTCAAGAACAAAGCCGAAGTGCTGACCGCGATGATCGACCGCGAGCGCGTGCCCTTCATCGAGCGGATGCGCCGCACCACCTCGGCCAAGCGCAGCACGCCGATCCTGGACCTGCGTTCGGCGCTGCTGGTGTCCTTCCGCGAGCTGGCCGAGGACGAGCGGCTGCGCAACATGATGGAAATCATGCTGCGCAACGATCTGTCGGTGGAAAGCCAGGCGATGCAGGAACTGCAGCGCGAGGCATCCCGCGAGGAGCTGGCGATCATCGCCGCCGCGCTCGAGCGCGCACGCGAGCTGGGCCAGCTGCGCGATCACGTGGATGCCGAAACGGTGGCGCGGATCGTCAGCACCAGCCTGACCGGCGTGCTGTACAGCGCCATGCTGGAGCCTGAGCTGTTCGAGATCCAGCGCGACGGCATGCAGACGCTGGATGCGATCTTCAGTGCCTTCGTCAAACCGGGTGTGTTCACCCCGGGCGCCCCGCCGACGGCGCTGCCGACCGACGACGAGGTCTGAGGCAAAAAAACGGCGACACCCAAGTGCCGCCGTTCTTCCTACCACCCGATCGTTGCGTGCCGTTACAGGATGTAGCGGCTCAGGTCCGGATCCTGCACCAGCTCACCCAGATGCGCATCGACATATGCCTGGTCGATGCTGATGGTCTCGCCATCGCGGTCCGGGGCCTCATAGCTCAGCGTATCCAGCAGGCGCTCCAGCACGGTGTGCAGGCGACGCGCGCCGATGTTTTCCTGGCGCTCGTTGACCTGGAAGGCGATCTCGGCCAGACGGTCCACCGCATCGACGGTGAACTTCATCGAGACACCTTCCGTCTGCAGCAGCGCTTCGTACTGCTTGGTCAGCGCGGCCTTCGGCTCGGTCAGGATGCGCACGAAGTCCTGCTTGCTCAGTGCGCCCAGCTCCACGCGGATCGGGAAACGACCCTGCAGTTCCGGGATCAGATCGCTGGGCTTGGCCAGGTGGAACGCACCGGAGGCAATGAACAGGATGTGGTCGGTCTTGATCGTGCCGTACTTGGTGGACACGTTGGAGCCTTCCACCAGCGGCAGCAGATCGCGCTGCACGCCTTCGCGCGAGACATCGCCACCGCCCACGTTGTCGCCGCGCTTGGCGACCTTGTCGATCTCATCGATGAACACGATGCCATGCTGCTCGCAGGCCTCGATCGCCGCACTGCGGATGTCGTCTTCGTTGACCAGCTTGCCGGCCTCTTCCTCGATCAGCAACGGACGCGCGGCCTTGATCGACAGCGTGCGCTTCTGCGCCTTCGCGCCGCCCATGCTGGAGAACATCTGGCGCAGCTGCTGGCCCATTTCCTCCATGCCCGGCGGGGTCATGATGTCCATGCTGACGTTGGCCGACACTTCCAGTTCGATCTCGCGATCGTCCAGCTCACCGTTGCGCAGCATGCGGCGGAACTTGATGCGGGTCTCGTTGTCCTGCGCGGACGGCTCATTGCGTGCCGCTTCGGCATCGAAGCCGATACCGGTGCTGCGGCGCGGCAGCAGCGCATCGAGGATGCGGTCTTCGGCGCGCTCTTCGGCCTGGGTGCGCACACGCACCTTGGCCTGCTCGCGATACAGCTTGACTGCGGTATCGGCGAGGTCGCGGATGATCTGCTCCACGTCCTTGCCAACGTAGCCGACCTCGGTGAAACGGGTGGCCTCGACCTTGACGAACGGCGCATTGGCCAGCGTGGCCAGGCGACGCGCGATCTCGGTCTTGCCGACGCCGGTCGGGCCGATCATCAGGATGTTCTTGGGCATGACTTCGTTGCGCAGCTCGGCCGGCAGCTGCATGCGGCGCCAGCGGTTGCGCAGCGCGATGGCGACCGCGCGCTTGGCGTCGTGCTGGCCAACGATGTGCCGGTCCAGCTCCTGCACGATCTCGCGCGGGGTCATGGTGGCGGAAGAAACTTCAATCTTGTGCGGCATGGGTGTGCTCACGAATGAATGTGGTTTTTCGAGGTTGCCGGCCAGCGGCCGGCACTACGCTTACAGCTCCTCGACCACCACGTTGCGATTGGTGTAGATGCAGATGTCGCCGGCGATGTTGATCGACTCGGTGGCGATCGTGCGGGCGTCCAGTTCGGTATGCGCCATCAGCGCGCGGGCGGCCGACAGGGCATAGGAGCCGCCGGAACCGATCGCGATGATGCCGTCTTCCGGTTCGATCACATCACCGGTGCCACTGATGATCAGCGAGGTGTCCTTGTCGGCGACGGCGAGCAGCGCTTCGAGCTTGCCCAGGCGGCGCTCGGTGCGCCAGTCCTTGGCCAGCTCCACCGCGGCGCGCTGCAGCTGGCCATGCTTTTCCAGCTTGGCCTCGAACAGCTCGAACAGGGTGAAGGCATCGGCGGCGGCACCGGCGAAACCGGCCAGCACCTGGCCCTCGCGACCCAGACGGCGCACCTTGCGGGCGTTGCCCTTCATCACCGTGTGGCCGAGCGTGACCTGGCCATCGCCGGCGACGGCGACATGTCCATTACGCCGCACCGAGATGATGGTGGTGGCATGAAATACGTTGGGGTTCTGACTGGGGTCCATGGAGCCTCCGGGGTGACAAAGACTGAGGTGGGGTCTCTGCCCGACGCTTCAACCCGCCCCGCCCTGCGCCAGGATGCCGCAGCGGATCGATTCAGCTTTCGTTGTCGCTCTTGCGGCGCTTGGCACGCGGGTGCGCGGCGTCGTAGACCTTGGCCAGGTGCTGGAAGTCCAGATGGGTATAGATCTGCGTGGTGGCGATGTCGGCATGGCCGAGCAGCTCCTGCACGCCGCGCAGGTCACCGGAGGATTCCAGGATGTGGCTGGCGAAACTGTGCCGCAGCATGTGCGGGTGCACGTGCTTGAACAGGCCCTGGCGCTGGGCCAGTTGGCGGATGCGGATCTGCACGGCGCGCTGGGTGATGGGGCCTCCCTTGCGCCCGGGGAACACCGGTGCGGTCGCCGCGCCGCCGCTCTCGGCCCGCCAGCCCTGCAGCGCGCTGCGCGCGTGCGAGCCGAACGGCACGCGGCGCTCGCGGTTGCCTTTGCCCAGCACGTTGACCAGGCCGGTATCGAAATCCAGGTCGCGCCAGATCAGCGCGCACAGTTCGCTCAGGCGCAGCCCGGAGGAATAGAACAGCTCCAGCAGCGCGCGATCACGCAGGCCGAGCGGTGCGTCGGTCGGCAGTTCGACCAGCTGCACGGCTTCATCGGCATCGAGCACCTGCGGCAGTTTGCGCGGTGCTTTGGGCGCTTTCAGGCCCGTGGCCGGATTGGCGGCGATGCGGTGGTGCTTGAGCAGCCACGCATAGAAACTGCGGCACGCCGAAAGCCGACGCTGCAGCGAGGTGGGCGACAATCCACGGCGGTGTTCGGCGGCGATGAACTGGCGCAGCTGCGCGCTGTCCAGCGTGTCGATGACGGTCCCCTGCCCGTCCGACCACGCCGCGAGCGCGTCCAGGTCGCGGCGGTAGGCATCCAGCGTGTGCGCCGACATGCGGCGTTCCACCTGCAGATGCGACAGGAAGTCCTGCGCGGTACTCACGACGACGCCGCTCGACGGGCGATCAGGGCGACGGGAAACGCTGCAGGGCAACGACCAGCGACTCGCCCATCATGCGCAGGAACAGCGTGCCCATGCCGGGATAGAACCGATTGCCGTCATGACTGCCGACCGCGATCAGGCCGACACCCGGCAGCGGCAGCAACGCACTGGACTGCACTTCTTCGGCGCGCCCGGCATACAGCACGGTGTTCTTTTCCGGCTGCAGGCGGCCGCAGATCGGTTCGCCGTCTTTCAGGCAGTCGCGGAACACGCCCAGCAACGGGCTGCTCTCCTCGATCACCTGCAGCCATGGCGCCTGTTCCAGCCCGGCGATCGGATGCAGCACGATCAGCCGGACCAGATCACCGGCGAAATCCTCTTCCAGCGAGGCGGCCATTGCCCGCAGGGTGTCCGCCGCCGAGTCCTGCTTCATCAGTGCCAGGGTCAGCTGGTGCGTGCGCACGGCCAAGCGCTCGTTGATCTGCGCGTTGGAAGCCAGATCGGCCAACCTTCGCGACAGCTCACGGTTCTTGTCGCGCAGCACTTCCAGCTGGTAACTGGCCAGCGACGCGGTGGGGCCGTCATCGCGCGGCACCACCAGGGTCAGGGCCAGGTCCGGGAACTGTTTCAGGAAGGTCGGATGCCGACGCAGCCAGGCGGCTACTTCATGCGATCCGATTTTCTCGGCGGTCTCGCTCATGCGTTCCACTCCCCATCAAAGACGAAGGCTGCGGGTCCGGACATCACGATCTGTGCATCATCGGCCGGCCAGCGGATGCGCAGGTCGCCGCCGGGCAGCGACATCGTGGCATCGCGCTGCAGGCGACCGCGCTGCATCATCACCACGGCCGCTGCGCAGGCGCCACTGCCGCAGGCCAGGGTTTCGCCGGCACCACGCTCGTACACACGCAGGCGCGCGTGCTGCGGGCCGAGCACCTGCACGAAACCGACGTTGACCGATTTCGGAAACGAGGCGTGCTGCTGCAGCAACGGGCCCAGGCGCTCGACCGGGGCGGCATCGACCAGGCCCACTTCGATCACGGCGTGCGGGTTGCCCATCGACACCGCACCGAAGCGCACCGTGTCGCCCTGCAACGGCAACAGGTATTCCTCGCGGGCGCGGGCGAAACCGATCAGCGGCACCTTCTCCGGCTCGAAGCGCGGCACGCCCATGGCCACCGCGTACTGGTCTTCGCCCAGGCGTTCGACCGCATGCGTGGTGACCGGGCTGTCGATCGCGAAGGTGCTGCCGGTCGCTGCCCCATCACGCACCAACCAGGCCGCCACGCAGCGCGCGCCGTTGCCACACTGCTCGGAACTGCTGCCATCGGCATTCCAGATCCGATAGGAGGCGACCGAGCCCTCTGCCTTGGGCGGCTCGATGGTCAGGATCTGGTCGCAGCCCACGCCGGTGTGGCGATCGGCCAGACGCGCGGCCAGCGCAGCATCCGGCGGCGCGCTGCCATCGCGCAGGTCCAACACCACGAAATCATTGCCGGCCCCATGCATCTTGGTGAAGCGCAGCGCCGCGGAGGTGTTCGACTTACTCATTCCCGTCATTGGCCTTCAACGCCGGGGCGTCAACGGGATCGGGAACCACCGGAGAATCGGTATCGGTATCGGCATCGGCGGCCGGCGGCGCGGCGTCGTCGGCAGCCGGTTCGACCAGCTGTTCTTCGACCGGGACAGGCTTCTGCGGCATAACCAGCGGGCCCTTGTTGCCACAGGCCGACAGCACCAGCAGCGCCGAGGCGGCCAGCGTCAGGGAGATGAGGGTACGGGGGGATGTCTTCATCCTCCGAGTATAGCCGCGGTGTTTGAGCGCTTGGGTGCTGGCTGGATGAACGGGCAGCGCGGACATCACACCCTGGGAGGCACCCCGGTAGTGCCGGCCGCTGGCCGGCTCCCCGCACATCCTGACGGGCTCGTGGGTGCCGGCCAGCGGCCGCCACTACCGGGGTCGGTGCGTGTCTCCTGGCGGCAGCGGCCGGGTCCACAGCCACAGCGCCACGCAGGCCATGCTGCCGATGGAGATCCCTTTCACCCAGGCGACCGGCACGCACCACAGCATGATGCCCGCGCACACGGCCATGGTCAGGCTCGCCATCCATTTGCCACGGCGGCTGACCGCGCCATGCGCCTGCCAGTTGCGGATCGCCGGGCCGAACTGCGGGTGCGCCAGCAGGCGGTTGTGCAGGCGCTCGGAACCGCGCGAGGCGGCCCAGGCCGAGATCAGGATGAACACCGTGGTGGGCAGGCCCGGCACGAAGATGCCGACGATGCCGGTGCCCAGGCTGACGTAGGCCAGCAGCCACCACGCCCAGCGGAAACGCACCCGTCCCCGCTCAGCCGGCACGTCGGAAACCACGGGGTGTTCGGGCCGGGACATGCCCCCAGCATAGCGACCCGGCCGGGCCGCCGCGATGGGCACCCGCCTGCGGCAGCCGACGACACGGGGTCGTCGGCGTACAGCGTGCAGCAGCCGGCGTTACGGGGTCTGGGTGACGCCGAGCTGGTCGAGCACGAATGCGTACGACTCGGCCAGCTCGTGGTAACGCTGGAAGCGACCGGACTTGCCGCCGTGGCCGGCTTCCATGTTGGTGCGGAACACGATCGGGAAGTGCCCGGTGTTGTCATCGCGCAGTTTGGCCACCCACTTGGCTGGCTCCCAGTACTGGACCTGCGAATCCCACAGGCCGGTGCCGACGAACAGGGCCGGATACGGCTGCTTGCTGACGTTGTCGTACGGCGAGTACGTGAGCATGTAGTCGTAGTACTCGCGCTGCTCCGGATTGCCCCACTCGTCGTACTCGTTGGTGGTCAGCGGGATGCTGGCGTCGAGCATGGTGGTGACCACATCGACGAACGGCACCTGGGCGACCATCACGCGATAGTCCTGCGGGGCCTGGTTGGCCACCGCGCCCATCAGCAGGCCACCGGCGCTGCCACCGGAGGCGGCGACGCGATCCTTGGCGGCATAGCCCTGGCGGACCAGCTCGCGGGTGACATCGACGAAATCGTTGAACGTGTTCTGCTTCTTGAGCAGCTTGCCGTCCTCATACCACGCACGGCCCATTTCCTGGCCGCCGCGGATGTGGGCGATGGCATACACCACGCCGCGATCGAGCAGGCTGACCACGGTCTGGTTGAAGCCCGGGTCCATCGACATGCCGTAACTGCCGTAGGCGTACTGGTACAGCGCGCCGGTGCCGTCCTTCTTGAAGCCGTTGCGGTAGACCAGCGACACCGGCACCTTGACGCCGTCGCGGGCGGTGACCCACACGCGTTCGGTCGTGTACTTCGACGGGTCGTAACCGATCACCGGCTGCTGCTTGAGCTGGCGGCGTTCACCGGTGACGGTGTTGAGCTCATAGGTGGTGGTCGGCGTGGTCAGCGAGGTGTAGGCGTAACGCAGCCACGGGGTGTCGTGCTCGCTGTTGGCGGCCAGCCCCATCGAGTAGGCCGGCTCGTCTGCCTTGACGTAGTCCTGGCGACCGTCCGGGAACAGCAGACGTACGCGCTCCAGGCCGTTGGAGCGCTCGGCGATCGCGGTGAAGCCGTCGAACAGTTCGAAGCCCTCGATCAGCACGGCGTCATCGTGCGCGACCCAGTCCTTCCACTGGCTGCGCGCGGTGGCATCGCTGGGCGCGGTGACGAGCTTGAAGTTCTTCGCGTCCGCATCGTTGGTGCGGATCACCCAGCGGCCATTGAAGTGGTCGGCATCGTATTCGACGTCGCGCGCACGCGGGGCCAGCACCGTGAACGCCTGCGGATCGGCGGCCGGGGCGTAGCGCGTTTCCGAGCTGACCGTGCTGTGCAGCTCGATGGTCAGGAAGCGGTCATCGCGGGTGCGGCCGACGCCCATGTAGAAGCTGTCGTCCTTCTCTTCATACACGAGCAGGTCGCTGCTGGCCGGGGTGCCCAGTACGTGCTTCTTGACGCGCACGGTGAGCAGCGTTTCCGGATCGTTCTCGACATAGAACAGGGTGCGGTTGTCGTCGGCCCAGACCACATTGGGCGAGACGTTCTCGATGCGGTCCGGCAGCACTTCGCCGGTGCGCAGGTCCTTGAAGCGGATCACGTACTGGCGGCGGCCGACATCGTCCTCGGCCCAGGCCAGCAGGTGGTTGTCCTGGCTGACATCGGCATCGCCCACGTTGAAGTAGCCCTTGCCTTCGGCCATCGTATTGATGTCGAGCAGGATTTCCTCCGGCGCCTCCATGCTGCCCTTGCGGCGCGCCTGGATCGGGTAATCCTTGCCGGTTTCGAAGCGGGTGTAATACCAGTAGCCGCGGTCACGCGAGGGCACGCTGGCATCGTCCTGCTTGATGCGGGCGACGATCTCCTTGTACAGGGTGTCTTCGAGCGGCTTGAGCGGGGCGACGACCTGATCGGTGTAGGCGTTTTCCGCGTTCAGGTAGGCCAGCATCTTGGTGTTTTCGCGCTTGTCGTCGCGCAGCCAGTAGTAATCATCGCTGCGGGTCGCGCCAAAGGGAGCCTTCACCGTGTGCGGGTGCTTCTCGGCGTCGGGCGGGGTCAGCGCGGGGGCGGCGTGCACGTTGGAGGTCATGAGGCTGGCAACCAGTAAACAAAGGGCGGGTTTCACGAGATAGGGCTCCTGGCGGGGGAATGCAATGGCGTCCGTGTTCCTGCAGTCTGTGCCGGCGGGTGGGCCAGCAGCAAGCCTGTCGTTGGTCACTGCGCCTATCATCAGGCCATGGACACTTCCCGCACGCCCCCCACCGGCACCGGCTACAGCCGCCGCAGCCAGGAAATCGAACCCTTCCACGTGATGTCGCTGCTGGCCCGCGCGCAGGCGCTGGAGCAGGCCGGCCACGACGTGATCCATCTGGAGATCGGCGAGCCGGACTTCACCACCGCCGCCCCGATCGTACGCGCCGGCCAGGCAGCGCTGGCGGCCGGCCATACCCGCTACACGGCAGCCCGCGGCCTGCCCGCGCTGCGCGAGGCGATCGCCGGGTTCTACCGGGATCGCTACCAGGTGCAGATCGATCCGGAGCGCATCCTGGTGACCCCGGGTGGGTCAGGCGCCCTGTTGCTGGCCAGCAGCCTGCTGGTGGATCCGGGCAAGCACTGGTTGCTGGCCGATCCGGGTTATCCGTGCAACCGGCACTTCCTGCGGCTGGTGGAGGGCGCCGCGCAGCTGGTGCCGGTCGGCCCGGAGACGGCCTACCAGCTGACGCCGGACCTGGTGGCACGGCAGTGGAACGCCGACAGTGTCGGTGCCTTGGTCGCCTCCCCGGCCAACCCCACCGGCACCGTGCTCTCCGCGGCACAGCTGGCAGCGCTGTCGCAGTCGTTGAAGGCGCGCGGCGGGCATCTGGTGGTGGATGAGATCTACCACGGCCTCACCTACGGCATGGACGCGGCAAGCGTGCTGCAGGTGGATGACGAAGCCTTCGTGCTCAACAGCTTCTCGAAGTACTACGGGATGACCGGTTGGCGCCTGGGCTGGCTGGTCGCGCCACCGCAGGCGGTGCGGGAGCTGGAGAAGCTGGCGCAGAATCTGTACATCAGCGCCTCGAGCATCGCCCAGCATGCGGCGCTGGCCTGTTTCGAGCCGGACTCGATCGCGATCTTCGAGCAGCGTCGTGCGGCGTTCCGCGAGCGTCGCGATTACCTGCTGCCGGCGCTGCGCGCGCTCGGCTTCCGTATCGAAGTGGAACCGGAAGGCGCGTTCTATCTGTACGCCGACGTGAGTGCATTCACCGATGATGCGCAGGCGTTCTGCGCGCATTTCCTGGAGACCGAGCATGTGGCGTTCACGCCGGGTCTGGACTTCGGGCACCACCGTGCGAACGAGCATGTGCGCCTTGCGTACACACAGGAAGTTCCGCGGCTGGAAGAAGCCGTGCGGCGGATCGCCCATGGGCTGGAAACGTGGGTGCGGTGATCGGCCAAAAAAAACGCCGCGCATTGCTGCGCGGCGCATAAATGGGGTGAGGCCAACTCGACGCCCCACCACCCGGAGGCGTCGTTACTTGCTCAGCTGCTCCCACAGGAAGCTGTAGGCCAGCGCCTGCATGTGCGCGGCCTGCGCGTTGTTCGCCGCGCCGCCATGACCGCCTTCGATGTTCTCGTAGTAGGTCACGTCCTTGCCGGCGTCGATCATCTTCGCGGCCATCTTGCGCGCATGCGCCGGATGCACGCGGTCATCGCGCGTGGAGGTGGTGAACAGCACCGGCGGGTAGGTCTTGCTCGCGTCGAACAGGTGGTACGGCGAGAAGGTCTTGATGAACTCCCAGTCGGCCGTGTCCGGATTGCCGTATTCGGCCATCCACGAGGCGCCGGCCAGCAGGTGGCTGTAGCGCTTCATGTCCAGCAGCGGGACCTGCACCACGACCGCACCGAACAGCTCCGGGTACTGGGTCAGCATGTTGCCGGTGAGCAGGCCACCGTTGCTGCCGCCCTGCACGCCCAGGTGCTTGGCCGAGGTGATCTTGCGGCTGACCAGGTCACGGGCGACCGCGGCCATGTCTTCATAGGCCTTGTGACGGTTCTGCTTCAGCGCCGCCTGGTGCCAGCGCGGACCGTACTCGCCACCCCCACGGATGTTGGCGACCACGTACACGCCGCCCTTTTCCAGCCATGCGCGGCCCATGCCACCGGAGTAGGACGGGGTCAGCGAGATTTCGAAGCCGCCGTAACCATACAGCAGGGTCGGGTTGGAGCCATCCAGCTTCATGTCCTTGCCGTGCACCACGAAGTACGGCACGCGGGTGCCATCCTTGCTGGTGGCGAAGTGCTGCTCGATCACCTTGCCGTCGGCGTTGAAGAACGTCGGCATGGTCTTGAGCACTTCAGGCTGCTTGCCGATCTCGGCAATGGCCAGGGTGGTCGGGGTCAGGTAGTCGGTGACGGTCATCCACACCGCATCGCTGTCATCGGCATCGACCGCACTGACGGCCACGGTGCCGAACGACGGCGCGCCGGTGAAGGCACTCGTCTTCCAGCCGCTGTCGGCCGGGGTCAGCACGCTCAGGCGGCTCTTGACGTCGTCCAGCACGTTCAGGACCAGGTGGTTCCGGGTCCAGCTGGTGCCTGCCAGCGAGGTGGTGTCGGTCGGGGCGAACAGCACGTCGAAGTCACGCTTGCCGGCGAGGTAGTCGTCCAGCTTGGTGGCCAGCAGCGAGCCGGCGGCGTAGGTCTTGCCGCCCACGGTCCACGGTTCGCGCAGTTCCAGGGTCAGCCACTGCTTGCGCAGCCCCTTCTCCGCCGAGTTCGGCGCATCGATCTTCGTCAGCGTGCCGTCGTCGGCGCGCAGGTAGAGCTCGTTGTTGTAGAAGGCCAGCGTGCGGCTGACCAGGTTGCGCTCGTAGCCGGGGGTATCGTCGTGCATGGCCGCGATGTACATGTCATCGGGCTTGCCTTCGTAGACCACCGAGGCCGAGGCCATCGGGGTGCCGCGCTTCCACAGCTTGGCCACGCGCGGATAACCGGAGGTGGTCATCGTGCCGGTGCCGAAATCGGTGTAGACGAATACGGTGTCGCGGTCGATCCAGTTCAGGCCACCCTTGGATTCCGGGCGGAAGAAACCGTCCTTGATCCAGGTCTTGTTGGCCAGGTCGAACTCGCGGGTGACGTCGGCATCGGCGCCGCCGCGCGACAGCGCGATCAGGCAGCGCGAATAATCCGGACGCAGGCAGTCGGCGCCGTGCCAGACCCAGTTCTCGCCTTCGGCCTTGTTCAGCGCATCCAGATCCAGCACGGTTTCCCACTGCGGCGAGGCCTTGCGGTACTCGGCCAGCGTGGTGCGGCGCCACAGGCCGCGCTCGTGCTGCTTGTCCTTCCAGAAGTTGTAGTAGTAGTCGCCGATCTTCTGCACGCCGGGAATCTTGGCGTCGGAGTCGAGCACCTCGCGGATGCTGGTCTCCATCTGCTTGAACGCCGGGGTCGTGGCCAGGCGGCCTTCGGACTTGGCGTTCTGTTCCTTGACCCACGCCAGCGGCTTGTCGCCGGTGACGTCTTCAAGCCAGGCGTACTTGTCCGCCGGGGCGTCAGCAGCCATGGCGGTTCCCGCCGCACCGGCGGAGATCAGACCTGCCATCAGGCAGGCGGAAGCGAATCGTGACATTGCAGCTCCAGGCAGTCATAGCCTTGGGACGCTATCACACCGGCTGGCCGCGGCTCACGTGTCGAAGGTCAGGCCGGGCCGGACGCGCCAGCGGGCGGCTGCGACGTCGTGCCTGCGGCCCCCGGCGACGGCGCGCGCTCCGGGCGAGCAGGCCGGCCAGCGGCAGGCGGAAGCGATGCAGGCTCCACCAGGCCATCAGGGGCATGCCGGCCAGCCACAGCGGCAGCCAGCCGATCCACTCGCTGTGGCCCCGTGCGGCCGGCCACACCAGGACCAGGGCCAGCCCGGCCAGCGCCCCCTGCCTGACGCAACGCAGCACGCGGGGATCGGGACGGTCGGACGAACGTGGGGAAGACGACAGGGTCATGACACAGCTCCGTGCGAAAGTGATGCGTCACCTTGCCGCGCTGCCATCTCAAGGGCTGCGACCTCGTCGGGGACGTGGCAGGAAGGACGCCCGCCATCGTGATTGGATGAATCGGTCACCCAACCGCTGCGCCGCCATTGACGTTCTCCGCCGTCCCACCCACCATGCCCCTGCCAGCCACTGGAGCCTTCCGCCGCATGTCTTCGAACCGCCCGCTTCGCGCTGTCCTGTTGGTCTCCTCGCTGGCGTTGCTGTCAGCCTGTGCGTTCCGCCATGAGACCAAACCGGAACCCGCGCCGACGCCGGTCGCGGTCGACAGCGCCGGTGCGCCGATCGACCTGCAGCGCTTCATGGGCACCTGGTATGTGATCGGCCGCGTGCCGAACCCGATCGAGCGTGGCCACGTCGCCAGCGTCAACGAGTTCCAGCTGCGCGGCGACCAGAAGGTGTCGATCAGATACCGCTACCGCGATGGATTCTCCGAGCCGCAGCAGGAGCTGACCGTCCGCGCCTCGGTGGACGAGAAGAGTGGCAACCACAACTGGCGCACCTGGTTCTACAAGATCGTGCCGACCCACACCCGCGTGCTGGAAGTCGCGCCGGATTATTCGTGGGCGATGCTGGGCTACCCGGGCCGCGAGATGGCTTGGATCTTCGCGCGCCAGCCGGACATGGACAAAGAGCTCTACAAGGAGCTCGCGACCCGCCTGCGTGACGATTACGGGGTCAACACCGACAAGCTCAAGCGCGTGCCGCAGCATCCCGAACAGGTGGACCGGCTGGGCTTTGAAGTGCCGAACGTCCGCTAAGGGCGGCGGTCAGGCCGCAACACAGGGCGGCGCACCGACCCACGGTCGGTACCGGCCGGTTACTTCCGGCTGTAGTGTTCCACCAGACGGTCGCCGATCATCTGCAGGATCTGCACCAGCACCAGCAGCAGCACCACGGTGACCAGGGCCACGTCGGTGTGCGAACGCTGGTAGCCATCGCGGAAGGCCAGATCGCCCAGCCCCCCCGAGCCGATCGCGCCGCCCATCGCGGTGAAACCGATCAGGGCGATCACGGTGACGGTGGCGCCGGCGATCAGGCCCGGCCGCGCCTCGGGCAGCAGCACGCGGGTGACCAGCTGCCAGGTGGTGGCGCCCATCGCCTGGGTCGCTTCGATCACGCCACGGTCCACCTCACGCAACGCGGTCTCGACCAGGCGGGCGTAGAACGGCGCGGCGCCGATCACCAGCGGCACGATCGCGCCGCGTACGCCCAGCGAAGTGCCCATCATCCACAGCGTCAGCGGGATCAGCACGATCATCAGGATGATGAACGGCACCGAGCGCAGCAGGTTCACCAGCAATGCGAGCGAGCCGTACAGGACCGGCTTGCGGTGCAGCTGCGGCGAGCCGGTCAGGAACAGCAGCACGCCCAGCGGCAGGCCGATGAGCAGCGTCAGCGGCAGCGAACCGCCGAGCATCAGCAGGGTGTCCAGCGTGGCCTGGCCGATATCGGCCCATTTGCCGGCGTCGAGATGGCGGAAGAACCCGCCTGCGGTAGCCAGGATCATCGGCGCAGCTCCTCAAGGTGGACACCGGCGGCGACGAAGCCCGCCTGCGCGGCCTGTACGTCGCCTCCGACCAGCGACACGGTCAGCTGGCCATACGGCGTGTCCTTGATCCGGTCGATACGGCCGGACAGGATGTTGTAGTCCACGCCGGTCTCGCGCGCGATGCGCCCCAGCAGCGGTTCGTAGGTGTCCGCGCCGAGGAAGGTCAAGCGCACGATACGCCCGGCCACGGCCTCGAAATCCTTGTGCAGCTCGCCTTCGTCGACCTGTTCGGACTCGTTGACGAAGCGGCGGGTGGTCGGGTGCTGCGGGTGCAGGAACACCTCGGTGACCGGGCCGGTTTCGACCAGGTGGCCCGCATCGAGCACGGCGACGCGGTCGCAGACACGCCGGATCACATCCATCTCGTGGGTGATCAGCACGATGGTCAGGCCCAGCTCGCGGTTGATCCTGCCGAGCAGCTTGAGCACCGAGGCGGTGGTCTGCGGGTCCAGCGCGCTGGTGGCCTCATCGCACAGCAGGATCTGCGGGCGGGTGGCCAGGGCGCGGGCGATGCCGACGCGCTGCTTCTGGCCACCGGACAGCTGCGCCGGGTATTTGCTGGCGTGCGCTTCCAGGCCGACGGTATGCAGCAGTTCGTCCACGCGCGCATCGATCTCCGCGCGCGGCGTACCGGCCAGCTCCAGCGGGAAAGCGACGTTGGCCGCGACGGTGCGCGAGGACAGCAGATTGAAGTGCTGGAAGATCATGCCGATCTTCCGGCGCAGCACGCGCAGGCCCTCGGCATCGAGCGCGGTGACATCCTCGCCGTTGATCAGCAGGCGGCCGCCGGTCGGTTCCTCCAGCCGGTTGATCAGCCGGATCAGGGTCGACTTGCCCGCGCCGGAATGGCCGATGATGCCGAAGACTTCGCCGGCCTCGATGGTCAGGTCGAGCGGCTGCAGCGCGGCAATCGCGCGGCCGCCGACGGCATAGGATTTGTGCAGGCGCTGGAACTCGATCACTTCGCGGTCAACCGGGGCATCGACGGGAGGGGGCGTGCAGCCTACCAGCGCGGGGCGGCCCTGGCCCGTGCGGTTGCGCGGAATGATATTCCGTTTGGTTCTAAGGGAACGTGATCCGGCCGGCCCGGGTCATCGGCCGGGCTCAGGGATGGTCCAGCGGCCTGGGCGGCTGGACCCGGCGGATCCGCTCACGGTGCAGCAGGTACAGGCCCGACGCGACGATGATCGCCGCGCCCAGCCAGGTCACCTGGTCGGGCAGGACGCCCCAGAACAGCAGGTCCCAGCCGATCACCCAGACCAGCCCGGTGTACTCCAGCGGCGCGATCATCGACGCTTCGCCCAGCTGGAAGGCGCGGGTCAGGGCGACCTGGCCCCCTGCCCCGGCCAGGCCCATGCCGGCGATCAGCGCCGCGTGGCCGAGCTGCAGCGGCTGCCAGTCCGGGATCGCGAGCAGGCCGGCGCCGACCGCCATGATCACCAGGAACCAGACCACCATCGACTGCGGGGTGTCGGTCCGGGTCAGCATGCTGACCGTGATCGCGGCCAGGGCGTAGGCGGTGGCGGCGAGCAGCACCATCAGGCCGGGGAAGGAGATGATGCCGCCGACGCCCGGGCGCAGCACGACCAGTACGCCGATCAGGCCGATCCCGATGGCGATCCAGCGGCGTGGGCCGACGTGCTCGCCGAGCAGGGGCACCGAGAGCGCGGCGATCAGCAGCGGGGCGACGAAGTAGATGGTGTAGGCGGTGGAGAGCGGCAGGCTGCGCAGGGCGTAGACGAAGCAGCCGATCATCACCATGCCCAGCACGCCGCGCAGCAGGTGCAGGACCCAGCGTTTGGGCACCAGCGAGCGCGGGCCCGCGGTGGCCAGCACCCAGACCAGCACGAACGGCAGCGAGGCGGCGCCGCGCAGGAAGGTGACCTGCAGGGTCGGATAGCTGGCCGACAGCTGCTTCATGCCGGCATCCATCAGCGAGAAGCAGGCGACGGCGATCAACATCCAGGCGACAGCGCGGGTGGGGGATTTCTGCGTGTTCATGGCCCATTATCGCCGGCTTGGCCGGCCCGTCCATGGTGGCTTGGTAGAATGGGGGCATTCACCCGTTGGAGTTTGCCCATGCCCTCTTTTGACGTTGTTTCCGAAGTCGACATCCACGAGTTGACCAACGCGGTCGACCAGGCCAACCGCGAGCTGTCCACGCGCTTCGATTTCAAGGGGGTGGACGCGAAGTTCGTGCTGGAAGACAGCGTGATCAGCCAGTCCGCGCCGAGCGATTTCCAGCTGCAGCAGATGACGGACATCCTGCGCCAACGGCTGATCGCACGGAAGATCGATGCGGCGTGCCTGGAGTTCGGCGATATCGAGACCAATCTGGCCGGTGCGCGGCAGAAGATCACGGTCAAGCAGGGCATCGAGCAGAAGGTGGCCAAGAAGATCGCGGCGAAGATCAAGGAGGCCAAGTTGAAGGTGGACAGCCAGATCAATGGCGACAAGCTGCGGGTGACGGGCAAGAAGCGCGATGATCTGCAGGATGCGATGGCGCTGCTGAGGAAGGAGACGTTCGAGGTTCCGCTGCAGTTCGACAATTTCCGCGATTGATTGATCTCGGCCGAACGGCTGTGGCGAAGAGCGCCGCTGTTTGTTGCTGATGGGCTGTTATTGGCTTTGGTGCTGGCAGTTGATCGCAAGAGGCTCACGATTCACTTTCGAGGGCTGCGTCGGGTAGGGCCAGGCCTTGCCCGGACCCGCCGTGAACCCATCCATGGGGGCTCATGTCGCGGCATCCATGCCGCTCATGGTCCGGGCAAGGCCTGGCCCTACCCGACGCCCCGACGCTTCCTCGGCGGATGGGCGAGCAAAGCGGTAGTGCCGGCCGCTGGCCGGCAACCTCATTGCCCAGATCGAAAAGATGCGGCTTCCGGCGTGTTTACCACCGGGCGTTGGTCGTTACGCGCGAATCAGCTTGTACAGGGTGGTGCGTGAGATTCCGAGTTGACGTGCGGCGGCGCTGATGTTGCCTTGATGAGCGGCCACGGCATCACGCACGTGCTGTGTGGTGTGCGTGCGCAGCGATGCACTTGCGGTGTTGGTGCGGGCCGCGTCGATCTTCAGGCTCGCATGCGGTGCGAGCGGTCCCCGCAGGTACTGCACGTGCACGGCGGTGTCGTCGTCCAGGCGGACGCGGTGGGCGGGGCCGGCCTGCAGCAGGCGGCGGCGCTGGTGGGTGCTGGCGCCGGCAAACAGGCCGTCCAGGGTGAGGACGGGCAAGGGGCCGCGACGCGGCAGTCCGAACAGGCGCCGGGCCACACGGTTGGCGGCGCGTACGTGTCCGTCTTCTTCGATGGCCAACAGGCCCTGCAGCGGTGAGTGCAGCCAGCGCGCGTCGTGCTGGACGGCCAGCAGATGGCAGGGGCGATGATCCTGCATGAGGCGGTTCTCGGCCGACAGGGCCGCTTGCCGGAAGTAACCGCGCAGCAGCTCTGCGTCGCGTTCGCCGGTGCCGGTGATGTCCAGTGCGCCCAGTACTTCGCCGTCCAGGCCGTGCAGTGGCACGCTCAGGCAGAACACGGTGGCGAAGCGGTCGAGATAGTGTTCATTGCCGCGCACCAGGGCGGGCGCGTCTTCGGCCAGGCTGCAGGCCGGTGCGGTGGTGCCGATGTCGATCTCGCGCAGGCGGCGACCGATCTGGATCGGGCGCAGCACCGGTACGTCGGCCAGGCCATGTTCGCGCTGGGCGATGACCAGGCCCTCGGCGTTGACGCAGAACAGGGTCCACTGGCGACCCCCGAAGGCGGCCCACAGATGGTCCATGTCCTCGCGCACGCAGCGTGCGAGGCGGCGGTCGCCAGGGTCATCCAGGCGCGTGGCCGCCGGAGCAAGGGGCGCGTAATACGGCTCCTGCCGGGGCTGCACGCCAGCCTGGCGCGAGCGCTCCCAGGAGCGCAGTACCGGCGGGCTGACCACGCTGTCCATCAGCGCGCCGCCCTCGGCGAAACGCTGACGGGCGGCGGCCAGTACCTGCTGCTGTTCCAGAACCATCGTGGCCATCGGTCGATCTCCACCTCGGACCGACAGCCTACTCCCGCAAAGCTGACTGATACGTCGTCGCAGGCACGCATGCCCGCGACGGTCCGTTTCACCCGCCGATGGTCAGGATCGGCTTGAGGGTGACACCGCGGGTGCTGTCCTCGGCGGCCTGGTTGATCTGGTCCAGCGGGTAGAACCTGACCAGCTTGTCGAACGGGAAGCGGCCCTGCTGGTACAGCTGCACCAGCTGCGGGATGAACACCTTGGGCACGCTGTCGCCTTCCACGATGCCGCGGATGCTGCGTCCGCCGAGCAGCAGGTTGTTGACGTCGAACTCGGCCTTGGTCCCCAGCTTCGGGGCGCCGACCACGCCGATCACACCCAGCCCGCCAAGCGCTTCGATGCCCTGTGCCAACACCTCCGGGCGACCGGTGGATTCCAGTGCGAAGTTGGCGCCGCCGCCGGTGATCCCGCGCACCGCGTCGACCACATCGACCTCGCGGCTGTTGATCACATGCGTGGCCCCCAGTTCCTTGGCCAGTTCCAGGCGCGAAGGCACCACGTCGATGGCGATGATGGTGGTCGCACCGGCCACGCGCGCGGCCATCACGGCACTGAGCCCGACCGCGCCCGCACCGAAGCTGGCGAAGCTGCTGCCGGCGGTCACTTTGAGCGAGTTGATCACCGCCCCGGCGCCGGTCTGGATGCCGCAGCCAAGCGGGCCAAGCAGTTCGATCGGCGCATCGTCGGGCACCTTGATCGCATTGTTCTCGCGGCTCAGTGCGTAAGTGGCGAACGAGGACTGCGCGAAGAAGTGATCGTGCAGCGGGTTGCCGTCCGGATCCTGGATCGCGGTGGAGCCGTCCAGCGCACCGCCACCGAAGTTGAGCCCGAAGAAGTCCTTGCAGTACGCGCCGTGGCCGCCGCTGCACGGATTGCAGTGGCCGCAGGCGCCGTAGGTCAGCACGACGTGGTCGCCCACCTTGAGGTCTTTCACGCCCGGGCCGAGCGCTTCCACGATACCCGCGCCCTCGTGGCCGAGCACCGCCGGCAGCGGCACGGGGTAGTATTGGTCCCGCACGATCAGATCGGTATGGCACAGGCCGGTGGCGACCACGCGGACCAGGACTTCATCGTCCTGCGGGCCACGGATGCGCGCCTTCTCGATCGTGAAGGGCTGTTCTTTTTCGCGCACCACGGCCACGGTGATGTCGCGCAGTTCTGCTGTTGCGGTCATGAGGGTCTCCTGGTTCAGATCGGATACGCGGGCGCTTCGCCCTTGACGGTCATCCACTGCCACTGGGTGAACTCGTCGATGTTGGACGGGCCACCGATGCTGGTGCCGTTGCCGGAGGCGCCGACGCCACCGAACGGATTGATCACCTCATCGTTCACGGTCTGGTCGTTGATGTGCAGCAGGCCGGTGCGCAGTCGTTCGCCGAGCTTCAGTGCGCGGCCGACATTGCTGGACACGATCGCCATCGACAGGCCGTACTCGCTGTCGTTGGCCAGCTCGACCGCCTCGTCATCGGTATCGAACGGCACCACCACCGCGACCGGCGCGAAAATTTCTTCGTGGAAGGCCGGGTTGTCGCGGCTCACATCGCTGAGCACGGTCGGCTCGAAGAACAGGTCCTTGTAGCCACCCCCGGTCGCGAGCGTGGCACCGGCGGCCTGCGCCTCGGCGATGATGCGCGCGGCGTGGTCGCGCTGCTGGGCGTTGATCAGCGGCCCGATCGCCACCTCGCCATCGGCCGGATTGCCGACCTTGAGCGACTTCGCCTTGGCCACCAGCTTCTCCAGGAAGCGGGCATGGATGCTGCGCTGGACCAATACTCGGCCGGTCGCCATGCAGATCTGGCCCTGGTGCAGGTAGACGCCCCACGCCGTGTTGGCGATGGCCAGCTCCATGTCCGCTTCGTCGAGCACGATCAGCGAGTTCTTGCCGCCCAGTTCCAGCGACACTTTCTTGAGATGCTTGCCGGCCGCTTCGCCGACCTTGCGCCCGGCGCCGGTGGAGCCGGTGAACTGGATCATCGCGATGTTCGGGTCGCTGGTCAGCGCCGCACCGGCCGCGCCATCACCGGGCAACACATGCAGCAGGCCGGCCGGCAACCCGGCCAGTTCGAACAGGCGCGCGATCACGAAGCCACCGCACACGGCGGTACGCGGATCGGGCTTGAGCACCACCGCGTTGCCCAGCGCCAGCGCCGGGGCGACCGCACGCATGGCCAGGTACAGCGGGAAGTTGAAGGGCGCGATCACCCCGACCACGCCGAGCGGGCGGCGACGCGCCAGATTCAACCGGCCCGGTTCGGACGGCAGCACTTCGCCGATGCTGCGCGAGGGCAGTGCCGCCGCTTCATGCAGCGCCTTGGTATTCACCTTGGCCTCGAAGCCCGCCTTGAGCTGGGTCGAGCCACTTTCGCGGACCAGCCACTGCACGATCTCATCGTTGTGTTCTTCGGCCAACTGCGCGGCGCGGCGCAGGATCTGCGCGCGGGTGTCGTACGGGGCGCTGGCCCAGTCGCGCTGCGCCTTGGCGGCGGTGGCGGCGGCGCGCGCGATCTGCGCCGGGTCGGCCATCGCGATCTCGCCCAGGCGTTCGCCGGTGGCCGGTTCGACCACGTCCTGGGTGCCTGCACCCGAGGTCCACTGGCCATCGAAGAGCTTGCCGGACCAGGTGGCCGTCGGCAGGAATGCTTGTGTTGCCATCGCGGATAACTCCTTGCGTCGTGTACCCGGCCATTGGATACCTGCGGCGGGCCACTGCCTATTGGCCAGTGGCTCGCGTGCTGCAAGTACTTGCCGGATAAGGATTTATCAGCATGACGGGTGTCCAGTTAATGGACAGTGGAAGCATGCGTACACCGGTGCCCACACGCCGCGCCGTACAATCAACAGCCCAGCCAGCGACACCGCCCGCCATGAACGATGCGTCCCTCACCGCCACTCACGACCCGATCGCCGAGACCCGGAAATGGCTGGAGCAGATCGTCATCGGCCTGAACCTGTGCCCGTTCGCCAAAGCGGTGTACGTGAAGGACCAGGTGCGGTTCGTGCTCAGCGATGCCACCACCCCCGAAGCACTGGTCGAAGAACTGGCCGAAGAGCTGATCCTGCTGCGCGATACCCCGGCCGAGCAGATCGACACCACGCTGATCGTGCACCCGGACGTGCTGACCGATTTCCTGGACTACAACGATTTCCTCGACAACGCCGATGCGGCGATCGAAGCACTGGATCTGCAGGGCATCCTGCAGGTGGCCAGCTTCCATCCGCAGTACCAGTTCGCCGGCGCGGCGCCGGATGACGTGAGCAACTACACCAACCGCGCGCCCTACCCGACCCTGCACCTGCTGCGCGAAGACAGCGTCGAGCGTGCGGTGGCCGCGTTCCCGGATCCGGACGTGATCGTGGAACGCAACATCGAAACGCTGGACAAGCTCGGCATCGAAGGCTGGACGCGCCTGCTGGGCCGCAACGACATGCCGCCGTGTCACTGACGCCGCCGATCCTTGACTGGCCGGCCCAGCCGCTGCGCGACCGCGTGGTGATGATCACCGGCGGTGCACAGGGCGTCGGCCGCGGCATCGCGCAGTCCGTGCTCGGCGCCGGCGGCAGCGTGATGATCGCCGATCTGGATGCCGATGCCGGCAAGGCCTGCCTGAAGGAATGGGCGCTGCCCGAACGCGCGGCGTTCCAGCGCGCGGACGTGGCCAGCGAGCGCAGCGTGCAGGCGTTGGTGAAGGCCACGCTCAAGCGCTTTGGCCGCATCGACGGCCTGGTCAACAATGCCGGCATCGCCAGCGCACATGGCACGCCGTTGGCGGACATGCCGGTGGCTGAGTGGCAACGCCGCCTCTCCAGCCTGCAGGGTGCCTTCCTGTGCAGCAAGCATGCGCTGCCGGCCCTGCGCGAACATACGGGCGCGATCGTCAACATCGCCTCGACGCGCGCGTGGCAGTCCGAACCGGACAGTGAAGCCTATGCCGCGGCCAAGGGCGGGCTGGTCGCCTTCACCCATGCGCTCGCGTTGAGCGAAGGGCCGGCGGTGCGGGTCAACAGCATCAGCCCCGGCTGGATCACCACCGATGCCTGGCAGGCACCGTCACGCCGGCGCACGCCCAAGCTCTCGCGCCGCGATCATGCGCAGCATCCGGTCGGCCGGGTCGGCCAGCCGCCGGACATCGGCGCGCTGGCCGTCTTCCTGCTCTCGGACCTGGCCGGCTTCATCACCGGCCAGGACCATATCGTCGACGGCGGCATGACCCGGAAGATGATCTACGCGGAGTGATCGACGTACCGTCCGATCACGCTACGGGGTAGTGCCGGCCGCTGGCCGGCGCCTCAGGTTGCATGACACCCCGTTCCTGGCGGCATGGTGCCGAGCCGGCCAGCGGCCGGCACTACTGCAACTGGGGATCACGCCATCCCGTTATGGCGCAGCAGCGCATCCACGGTCGGCGCGCGACCGCGGAACGCAGCGAAGTTTTCCGCCGCACTACGGCTGCCGCCCCGCGCCAGCACTTCATCGCGGAAGCGCTGGCCGGTTTCGGCCACCTTGTCCGGGGCTTCCTCGAACGCGGCATAGGCATCGGCGCTGAGCACTTCAGCCCATTTGTAGCTGTAATAGCCGGCCGCATAGCCACCGGCAAAAATGTGGCTGAACTGATTGGGGAAGCGATTCCAGGCGGGGGGGCGGTTGACCGCCACTTCATCGCGCACGCGTTCCAGCAACGCCTGCACGCTGTCCTGGGTCGGATCGAAATCGCTGTGCAGCTGCATGTCGAACAGGGCGAATTCCAGCTGGCGCACGGTGAACATGCCGCTCTGGAAATTGCGCGCGGCCAGCATGCGGTCGAACAGCGCGCGAGGCAGCGGCTCGCCGGTGACCACGTGGGCGGTCATCGCCTGCACGCGCTCCCATTCCCAGCAGAAGTTCTCCATGAACTGGCTCGGCAGCTCTACCGCATCCCACTCCACGCCGTTGATGCCGGCCACGCCGAGTTCGCCGATGCGGGTCAGCAACTGGTGCAGGCCATGGCCCATTTCATGGAACAGCGTGGTCACGTCACTGTGGCTGAAGGTCGCCGGTTGGCCCGCGGCGCCCTTGCCGAAATTGCAGACCAGGTACACCAGCGGCGTCTGCACACCGGCGGCGGTCTCGCGGCGGTTGCGGCAATCGTCCATCCACGCGCCGCCACGCTTGCCTTCGCGTGCGTACAGATCCAGATAGAACTGGCCGACGAGCGCCCCCTGTGCGTCGACCAGGCGGAAGAAGCGCACATCCGGGTGCCAGACCGGCGCGTTGTCCGGCTGGACCTCCAGTCCATACAGACTGCGGATCACACTGAACAGGCCGTCCAGCACCTTCGGCTCGGTGAAGTACTGCTTCACCTCCTGCTCGGAATAGCTGTAACGCGCCTGCTTCAGTTTCTCCGCGGCGAACGCCAGGTCCCAGGCCTCCAGCGCGGGCATGCCCAGTTCGTCGCGGGCAAACGCGTCCAGCTCGGCGCGGTCGCGCTGTGCGTACGGCTTGGCACGCGCGGCCAGATCGCGCAGGAAACCCAGCACCTGCGGTGCATCCTCGGCCATCTTGGTCGCGATCGAATACTCGGCGTAGTTGGCGAAGCCCAGCAGCGTGGCCAGCTCCGCACGCAGCGCCAGCACGCGATCGATGTTGCCGCTGTTGTCCAGGGCGGTATCGCCGAACTCGGAGGCACGGATCGCGTTGGCGCGGTACAGCGCTTCACGCAACGGGCGATGCTCGGCATACGTCTGCACCGGCAGGTAGCACGGCATCTGCAGGGTCAGCTTCCAGCCAGGCAGGTCGTCCTTCTCCGCCGCGGCACGGGCGGCAGCGATCACGTCGTCCGGCAGGCCGGCCAGCTCGGCCGGGTCTTCCACGTGCAGCGACCAGGCATCGGTGGCGTCCAGCACATTCTGCGAGAACGTCGCCGACAGCGCGGACAGTTCTTCGCGGATCGCGCTGTAGCGCGCCTTGCCGGCGTCATCGAGTTCAGCACCGCCCAGGCGGAAATCGCGCAGCGCGTTCTCCAGCACCTTGCGGCGTGCCGGATCGTACTGCGCCGCTTCCGGCGTTGCGGCCAGGGCACGGTACTGCTGGTAGAGCGCCAGGTTCTGGCCCAGTGCGCTGCCGAAGCGGGTCACCTTGGGCAGGTTGGCGTTGTACGCCTCGCGCAGCGCCGGGGTGTTCACCACGGCCTGCAGGTGGCCGACCTGGCCCCACGCGCGCCACAGGCGCTCGGTGGCATCGTCGAGCGGGTCGGCGAAGCTCGCCCAGGTCACCGGGGTGACGGTCTCGGCGGTCTTCACCGCCGCCTCGGCCTCGGCGAGCAGCGTGTCGATCGCCGGGGCGATGTGCTCGGGCCGGATCGCATCGAAGCGCGGCAGGCCGGAAAAATCGAGCAGGGGGTTGGTGGGGGTCACAGGCATCTCCAGACAACGGGGCCGCCGCAGCGGCATCACCCCACGATATGGCATTGCCCCCCACCCCGCACAAGGCCCTGGCGTGCGCCGATGGGCCAGGTTCACGCCAGATCCGGCGCCCTGCTCAGTACAACGCTTCCAGCGAGACGCAGGGCAGCACCGGCAGCCCCTGCCCGGCCACGGCAGCGGCGAGCAGCGCATCGGCGCCCTCCACGTCGATGCCCTGCTTCGGGTACCACTCGGGGTTGTAATAGCTGTGCGCGTAGCGCTCGCCGCTGTCGCACAGGATGGTCACGATCGAGCCACTGCGGCCGGCATCGCGCATCAGCTGCGCGGCCTGCAGCACGCCGATGAAATTGGTCCCGGTGGAGCCGCCCACGCGGCGGCCCAGCTGGCGGCTGACGTGGCGCATCGCCGCCAGGCTCAGCGCATCGGGCACCTTGACCATCGCATCGACGCTGGTCGGGATGAAACTGGACTCCACCCGCGGCCGGCCGATCCCTTCCACCCGCGAGCCGCCACTGCAGGTCAGCTCGCGCCAGGGCTGCCCGGCCAGCGCAGCGCAGTAGCCGTCATAGAACACCGAGACCTCCGGGTCCGCGCACAGGATGCGGGTGTCATGCCGGCGGTAGCTCACGTAGCGGCCGAGCGTCGCCGCGGTGCCGCCGGTGCCCGGGCTGCACACGATCCACTCGGGCACCGGATGCGGCTCCTCGGCCATCTGCTTGAAGATCGATTCCGCGATGTTGTTGTTCGCGCGCCAGTCGGTCGCACGCTCGGCATAGGTGAACTGGTCCATGAAGTGGCCGCCGGTTTCGCGGGCCAGCGTTTCCGAATCGCAGTTCAGGTCGCAGGCACGCTCGACCAGATGGCAACGGCCGCCATGGAACTCGATCGCCGCGATCTTCTCCGGCGAGGTCGTTGCCGGCATCACCGCGATGAACGGCAGGCCCAGCAGCCGCGCGAAATACGCCTCGGACACGGCGGTGGAGCCGCTGGAGGCTTCGATCACCGGACGTCCTTCGCGCAGCCAGCCGTTGGTCAGTGCGTACAGGAACAGCGAGCGCGCCAGGCGATGCTTCAGGCTGCCGGTGGGGTGGCTGGACTCGTCCTTGAAGTACAGGTCAATGCCCTCGAACCCCGGCAGGTCCATCGGAATCAGGTGGGTATCGGCCGAACGATTGAAGTCGGCTTCGATCTTGCGGATGGCGGCGGCCACCCATTCACGCTGGGACATGGTGAACGCTGCTCAGGGAGACACACCATTCTACCCGCCACCCCGCCCAGCCGGGACCGCTAAAATGGTCTGTCCGCCGCGCCGATGCGGCCCCGCCCCAGGATCCCCCATGAGCCTTGCCGCCTTCCAGAACCAGCCGGGTGTCGCCGCCCAGGTGCCCGCCGAAACCACCGGTTTCGTGTTCAACCACACCATGCTGCGCGTCAAGGACGCCGCCGCATCGCTGGACTTCTACACCCGCGTGCTCGGCTTCCGCCTGATCGACCAGCGCGACTTCGCCGAGGCGCAGTTCAGCCTGTACTTCCTGGCCCTGCTGCCGGCCGGCACGCAGATTCCCGAGGGCGACGACGCGCGCCGCGTCTGGATGGCCGGCATCCCCGGCGTGCTCGAGCTGACCCACAACCATGGCACCGAGAACCAGGACGGCCCGGTCTACCACGACGGCAATACCGACCCGCGCGGCTTCGGCCACATCTGTGTCTCCGTGCCGGACATCCAGGCCGCCTGCAAGCGCTTCGATGACCTGCAGGTGCCCTACCAGAAGCGCCTGGAAGACGGCCGCATGAAGCACCTGGCCTTCATCAAGGATCCGGACGGCTACTGGGTGGAGATCATCTCCAATACCCCGATCGCCTGATCCCGCCTCGCCACGACGCGCCGGCCCCGCCGGCGCGTTGTCGAGGCTAGGGCTGGACCTGGAACTCGAAGGCCGCATGGAAAGGCGCCTTCGGCGGCACGAACAACGTTTTCCCGACGAACCCCGCATCAACGCAGCGCGCGACCGCCTCCTCGCCTTCGCGCCATGTCCGCACCACCTTGCCCTGCGCATCCAGCTGCAGCACCACGGTGAAGGGCGCCAGCGCCTGCGGCGCGGGCGTGGGCATGCAGCGCGTGAAGCTGGCCCCGCCGACCCGGCTCATGCTGTCCAGCATCTCCGCATACGCCGCCGGTGCCAGGCTGGCCTCATCGCGCTGCGCCAGCGCCCGCACCTGTTCATAGCCCGCGTCGCCTGCGACCGCCTGGGCCATCATCACCATCCACAGCATCGTGCCTCCTCCGCCTGCGCGTTCATGACGCCAGCGCGCAGCGTAGGTCAGCGTGCGGGCCGGCGGAAGGGCCGTGGCCGACAGACCGCTGCGCTCAGTCAGCAAGGTCGACATCGCCGCGATGCGTCGCGCTGCGTCCGGTGGTATATCTGCGCCCCGTCCCACCACCCAACGGAGCCGGTATGGAAACGATGGAACTGCACCGCGGCCGCCTGATCGATCACCTGCAGCTGGTGGTCCGGGATCTCGCCGCCAGCCGCCGCTTTTACCAGGCCGTGTTCGACACGATCGGC
This sequence comes from Stenotrophomonas sp. JAI102, assembly GCF_013409105.1. Taxonomy (NCBI): domain Bacteria; kingdom Pseudomonadati; phylum Pseudomonadota; class Gammaproteobacteria; order Lysobacterales; family Lysobacteraceae; genus Stenotrophomonas; species Stenotrophomonas sp. JAI102. The sequence continues at coordinate 506,947 of NZ_JACCCI010000002.1, read as the reverse complement.
ATTCCGATCGCCGGCGAAGGCGACACCTACTTCTGGGCCGACGAACTGTTCATCTCCACGCCGGACAGCGACGCGGCGCTGGGCCAGCTCACCGGTCGCCACCACCTCGCCTTCCAGGCGCGCGACCGCGCCACCGTCGAGGCTTTCCACCAGGCGGCGCTGGCCAACGGTGGCAAGGACAACGGCGCCCCGGGCGAGCGTCCTTACCACCCGGGCTATTACGCGGCGTTCGCGCTGGATCCGGATGGCAACAACATCGAAGTGGTGTTCCATGGGCCGGCCGCCTACAGCGCGGACTCGGTGAAAGTGACCTTCGAAGGCTGAGTCGGAACCTGAATTCTTCAGGGACTATCTGATGCGTCTCACTGGATGAGATCGTGCCTCGGTACGGTCTTTCCATGGAGACGATCCGCAAACTGGCCATCCTTGCCGATGCCGCGAAGTACGACGCGTCCTGCGCCTCCAGTGGCGCGGGCAAGCGCGATTCGCGTGCATCCGGCGGCATCGGCAGTACCGAGGGGATGGGAATCTGCCACAGCTACACGCCCGATGGCCGGTGCGTGTCGCTGCTCAAGATCCTGCTGACCAACTTCTGCATCTACGACTGCGCGTACTGCGTCAACCGCGTATCGAGCAACGTGCAGCGGGCGCGTTTCAGCGTGGAGGAAGTGGTCGCGTTGACGATGGACTTCTACAAGCGCAACTACATCGAGGGGCTGTTTCTCTCCAGCGGGATCATCCGCAATGCCGACTACACCATGGAGCAGATGGTGGAGATCGCGCGCGTGCTGCGCGAAGAACGTCGGTTCAGCGGCTACATCCACCTCAAGACCATTCCGGAAGCCTCTCCGGAACTGCTTGCGCTTGCCGGTCGCCATGCCGATCGGTTGTCGATCAACATCGAGCTGCCGACCGAGGCCGGGCTGGCCAGTTTCGCGCCGGAGAAATCCCTGCCATCGATCCGCGGCGCGATGGGCGAGCTGCGCTGGCGCATCGAGGAAGCCAAGGAAGCGCGCACGTCCCACCCGGACCCTGACGCGCCATCTTCCTCGGCAGCCGCCGCAGCGCCCCCCGCGCCGGCCCTGCGCGGCCGCCGTGCGCGCGCGCCCCGCTTCGCGCCGGCCGGGCAGAGCACCCAGATGATCGTCGGCGCCGACGGTGCCAGCGACAACCAGATCCTCAGCGCGGCCGACAATCTGTACGGCAACTATCGGATGCGCCGCGTCTACTACTCCGCCTTCAGCCCCATTCCCGATGCCAGCAAGGCGCTGCCCCTGCAGGCACCGCCACTGGCACGCGAGCACCGCCTCTACCAGGCGGACTGGTTGCTGCGCTTTTACGGGTACGGCGTGGAGGAAATCACCGATACCACCCAGGGCGGCATGCTGGACCTGGACATCGACCCGAAGATGGCCTGGGCGATCCGCCACCCCGAGCGCTTCCCGGTCGATCTCAACATCGCGCCCAAGGAGCTGCTGCTGCGCGTGCCCGGGCTCGGCGTACGCAACGTCAAGCGCGTACTGATGGCGCGGCGGCATGGACGCCTGCGCGTGGCCGATGTGGCCCGCCTGCGTGCACCGATGAGCAAGCTGCTGCCGTTCGTGCAGCTGGCCGACCATCATCCGCGGCGTGCACTGGATGATCCGGCGGCGCTGCGGGCCCGACTGGCACCACCGCCGCGACAGGGTGCGTTGTTCCCCGACGCGGCCGCGAGCTGACATGGCGCGCTGGAGTGTGCGGGTCGACCCGGCGTGGTCTCTGGAAGCGTGGCGCACCGCCGCGCGCCTGGCCCTGCGCCACGCGGTCGCGCCGGATCAGCTGGACTGGTTGCCTGGCAGCGAGACGTCGCTGCTGGATGCGCCATCGCTGACCTCTGTGGAGGACAGCGCGCCACCGGCCGAGCCGCAGGTCCATGTCCCCAAGAGCTTTGTCGAGCTGGCTGCCATCTGCCTGTGCCATCGCGATCCGCAGCGGATGTCACTGCTCTATCGCATGCTGTGGCGCATCACCCATGGCGAACGCAGCCTGCTGTCCAATCCCGCCGATGCCGACGTGCTTCGCGCCATGGCCTTGAGCCAGGCGATACGCCGCGACACGCACAAGATGAAGGCCTTCGTGCGCTTCCGGGAGGTGCCCGGCGAACAGGACGCGTTCATTGCCTGGTTCGAACCGGATCACCAGATCGTCGACCGCGTCGCACCGTTTTTCGCGCGACGATTCGCCGGCATGCGCTGGGCGATCCTGACGCCGTACCGCAGCGTGCACTGGGATGGGCAGCAGCTGTCGTTCGGTCCGGGCGGCCACCAGAGCGATGCGCCGTTGGAAGACGCACGCGAAGAATTGTGGCGCACCTACTACGCCAACATCTTCAATCCGGCCCGGCTCAACACCCGGATGATGCAGCAGGAGATGCCCGCCAGATACTGGAAGCACCTGCCCGAAGCCTCGTTGCTGCCACAGCTGGTGCGTGATGCCGGTGACCGGGTGCAGGAGATGCACGACCGTGAGGCGCAGGCCCCGCGGCGGCGCATTCCCCAGGCCATCGCGGCACCGGAGCTTGCCACAGAGACGACGCCTGCCACGCTCGACGCACTGCGCGATGCCGCCGCGGCGTGCCGCCGCTGTCCGCTGTGGGAACCGGCCACGCAGACGGTGTTCGGCGAAGGTCCACCGAATGCATCGATCATGCTGGTCGGCGAACAACCCGGGGACAGCGAGGACCTCAGCGGGCATCCGTTCGTCGGCCCCGCCGGGCAGCTGCTGGATCGTGCGCTGCGCGAACTCGGCATCGAGCGCAGCGCGCTCTACCTGACCAATGCGGTCAAGCACTTCCGTTTCGAGCGGCGCGGCAAGCGGCGCATCCACAGTAAACCGCAGATGACCCACATCAACGCGTGCCGGCCGTGGCTGATGGGCGAGATCGAGAACGTGCGACCGCAGGTGATCGTGTGCCTGGGGGCGACGGCAGCATCGGCAGTGTTCGGCGCGGGGTTCAACCTGATGGAGAACCATGGCCGCTGGCACTCGCTGGAGGATGGCACCCGGGCCCTGGCCACGGTGCATCCGGCGTGGGTGCTGCGGCAACCGCCGGGCGCGGCGCGCGACGATGCATACCGGCTGCTGGTGGAGGATCTGGCCAAGCTCACCCGCGGCGCAAACGATAACAGCCCGGCAACCTGAGCCGCCGCCGGCACCGGTTCCATCCCTATTTGCTACCCTTCCACCATCGGCTGCACCGTGCAGCTGCCGCGCGCCATCGTTCGCTCCCTCGAACCGGCCCGTGCATTTCCCTGTGAGGCAATGGCTCGAATGAATCACCCCTTGCCCCGCCGCATCCCGTTGCGCATCCTCGCAACCGGTCAATACGTGCCTTCGCGTCGTGTCGACTCGATCGCATTCGACCAGCGTTGGGGCAAGCCGGACGGCTGGACCCGGCGCCATGCAGGCATCGACTACCGGCATTTCGCCGGCCCGGACGAACCGGCCTCGATGATGGCCGCACACGCCGCACAGGATGCGCTGCAGCGCGCAGGGCTGCGCGCCGACCAGGTCGATGTGGTCATCAGTGTCGGCGGGGTCATGGAACAGGCGATCCCGTGCACGGCCGCGCTGGTGCAGCGGCGGCTGGGGCTGGCCGGCACTGGCATTCCGGCCTTTGACGTCAATGCCACCTGCCTGGGCTTCCTGGTCGCACTGGACCTGGTAGCGTCGGCACTGGTCACGCGCCGCTTCCGGCGCGCGCTGCTGGTCGCTGGCGAAGTCGCCTCGGCCGGCCTCGACTGGGACGACACCGACACCGCCCCGCTGTTCGGCGATGGCGGCGCGGCAGTGATCGTGGAAGCGGTCGAGGACGGCAGTGCGTCCTGCCTGCTCGCTTCGCACATGGAAACTTTCAGCGAGGGCGCCGAGTTCTGCCAGGTGCGCGCCGGTGGTACGCGCGTGCGCCTGGCCGACGGCACCGCGGCGTTTGCCGATGCGTCGCACTTTGAGATGTCCGGTCGGTCCACCTACCGCCTGGCCGCGCAGAAACTGCCCGGCTTCATGCAGATGCTGTTCAAGCGCGCCGGCGTGTCCGTCGACGAGCTCGCCTTGCTGATGCCGCACCAAGCCAGTGCGAAGGCACTGGACCACCTGCAGCGCGCGCTGCGGCTGCCACCGGATTCGCTGGTGCGGATCCTGCAGACCCACGGCAACCAGATGGCCGCCTCCATCCCGTTGGCGCTGCACCATGCCATCGAAGGCGGCAACCTGCGCCGCGGCGAGTTGTTTGCGATGGTTGGTTCCGGTGCAGGACTGTCTTTTGCCGGCGCGGTGCTGAGGTACTGAGCATGGCACGCATCCTGGTCACCGGCGCCTCCGGGTTCATCGGCCACCATGTCGCGCGACGCCTGGCCGAGGCTGGCCACCGTGTCACCGCCACCGGCCGCGATGCGGCGCGGCTTCGTGCCGGCAACGACGCGCTGCATGCCGTGCCCGCCGATCTTGCCAGCGACGCACTCGATCCATTGGTTGCCGGCTGCGAGGTCATCGTGCATTGCGCCGCGCTGTCCTCGCCCTGGGGACGGGCCGAGGATTTCCAGCGCGCGAACGTGACGGCGACGGAGCGGTTGCTCGCTGCCGCGCGACGCCATCAGGTGCGTCGCTTCATCCACCTCGGTTCGCCCAGCATCTACTTCCGCTTCCGCGACCAGTACGACCTCGGCGAGACGTTCGTGCCACCAACGCGCTGGATCACCGCATACGCGCGCAGCAAGTGGGAATCCGAATGCCGGGTCCGCCAGGCCGCCGAGCACGGCATGCAGACGCTGAGCCTGCGGCCGCGCGCGGTCTACGGCGAGGGCGACCGCGCCATTCTGCCGCGCCTGCTGGCGGTCGCCGCGCGCGGCTGGTTCCCACTGGTCAACGGCGGGCGCGCCCTGATCGATGTCACCCACATCGACAACCTCGTCGCGCTGATCGCGCACTGCGTGGACGCCGATCTGCCTGGCGATGGGCGCGCCTACAACGTGAGCAACGGCGTCCCTGTACAGGTCCGCACGCTGCTTGAAACGCTGTTCGTCGCACTTGGCCGGGAGGTACGGCTGATACCGCTACCCCGCGTGCCGGCCCTGGCGCTGGCCACGCTCGCCGAACACCTGGCGCGGCTCCGCCCCGGGCAGCCGGAACCCCGCCTGAGCCGCTACGGGATCGGCGTGCTCGGCTATTCGCAGACGCTGGACATCGGTCGCGCGCGCGACGAGCTGGGCTACCGGCCGCAGGCGGACCTGACCGCGAGCCTGGCCCGCTATGCACGCTGGTGGAGCACGCATGGTCAAGCTTGAATGGCGACTCTATGAAGCCGGGTATTGCACGCATCCGGAGCGCGCCACGCGCCAGGGCGCGCCGATGCGCGCCTGCGTGTTTCCTGCGCTGGTGGCGCTGCTGAAGCACCCCACGCACGGCTGGATCCTGTTCGACACCGGCTACTCGGAGCACTTCCTGCAGGCAACCGCTGCCTTTCCCGAGCGGCTGTACCGTATGGTGACGCCCGTCCACCTGTCGCCACAGGCATCGTTGGCCGCCCAGTTGCGCCGCGACGGCATTGCCGCTGAGGACATTGCCTGGATCGTGGTTTCGCACCTGCATGGCGATCATGTCGGTGGCTTGGCCGATTTCCCGAAGGCCCGCGTGGCCGTTTCGCGTGCCGCCTGGGACGATCTGCAGGCGCGCTCGCGGCTGGGCGCACTGCGTATCGGCCTGCTGCCGACCCTGATGGAGCAGTGGAAGACCGCCGTGCCGCACTGGTTTGAAGACCGGCCGGCCGTCGAGCTGCCGCCGCCCTTCCACGCCTTCGACGGCGGCCTGGATCTGTTCGGCGACGGCAGCCTGCTGATGGTGCCGCTTCCCGGCCATGCAGCCGGTCACGTCGGCGCGCTGTTCGACGACGGACAGGGCCCCGTGTTTCTGGTGGCCGATGCCAGCTGGTCCTCGCAGGCGATCCGCGACAACACACCCCCGCCGGCGCTGGTCACGGGGTGGCTGGGCAGTACCACCATCTATCGCGACACCCTGGCACGCCTGCATGACCTGCAGCGCACCGCGCCCCAGGTACGCCTGGTGCCTTCACACTGCCCCGAATGGCGCCCGCACGCCGGGCGGCGGACGTGACGCGCCGGGTGCTGATCCTCGGCGGGCGCGCGCCGGTGGCACTGGACCATGCGCGCCGGTTCCACCGCCTCGGCTGGCAGGTGCAGGTCGCCGACAGCATTCCGTGCCGGCTGTCGGGCTGGTCGTCGGCGGTGAGCGCGACCCATGCGCTGCGCCCACCGCGCCTGGACGCGCGTGGTTTCGTCACCGACCTCAACCGCATCGTCAGCGACCAGCGCATCGACCTGCTGCTGCCGACCTGCGAGGAAGCGCTGCATCTTTCAAGGCACCGCGCAGCCCTGCCCGCGTCGCTGCAAGTGGCAGTGGACGACTTCGACACCCTGGCCACCCTGCACAGCAAATGGGATTTCCAGCGCGTTGCCCGGCAACACGGCATGCCGGTGCCCGACAGCGGTCGCGTGCGCACGCTGGCGCAGGCCCGGGAATGGGCGCACGGGCGGGCGGTGGTGTTGAAGCCGGAGTTCTCGCGCTTTGGCGTGCATGTGCGCCTGTACCCGGAGGGCATTCCCGCCGATGCGGCCGACCTTGCCCCACTGGGGACCTGGGTGGTGCAAGACTACCTCGCTGGCGACGAGCTGTGCAGTTACGCGATCGCCCACCGTGGCCGGCTGCTGGCCCATGCGATCTACCGGCCCACGCACCGGCTTCGGCGCAGCTCCAGCTACTACTTCCAACCGGTTCAACGCCCCGCACTCCGCGATGCGGTGGCCGCGCTCGTCCGCGGTACCCACTACAGCGGCCAGGTGTCCTTTGACTGGATCGAGGGCGCCGACGGCATTGCACGCGCGCTGGAATGCAATCCACGCGCGACCAGCGGCCTGCACCTTTTTCCCGCAGATGCCGATCTGCCGTCAGCCCTGCTGGGGAACAGCGAGGTGCAGGAGCCGACATCGTCCAGGGCCCGGATGATCGCCGTACTGATGGCCACGGCCGGGGTGCAGGACGCCATCAGGCGCCGCCAGCCAACGGCATGGCTGGGCGACTGGCGGCGCGCGGATGACGTCATCTCGGTCCCTGGCGACCGCCTGACGCCGGCGGGCAGCCTCGTTGACCTGGCGTCCTACGCCAAACTGGCGTTGCGACAAGGCTGCAACCTGCGCGAAGCGGCCACCCGCGACATCGAGTGGGATGGCGAGCCGATGCAGGCGGTGGACCGATGAACGCGCCGGCCATCGAGGAAGCGCGCTTCGCAGCAAGTGCACGCGCCTTCGCAGCCCTCCACGCCGGGCGCGACGTGGCCACGCTGGTGCCCAACCTGCACGCGCGTATCGAGACCCTGGGCAGCACGGCCGGCGAGCTGCCCGTCACCGTGCATGACGGTCGTGCCGGCGATGCCTGGGTCTGTTCCCCGCGCACCACCTACGCCGACTACGCCGCCGAGGAAAGCGCACGCTACCTGCCCGGCTGGGCCGCGCCACCGTCACTGCGCATGATCGCCTCGCTCGGTCATCTGCTGCAGTGGAGCGGCATCGACCGGGCCGTGTCGATCAACAACTGGCTGCTGTCCACCAACCTGTATCCCGCCCTCGGCCTGGTCGATCCCACCTCGCTGGTGCAGGACGCCGTCGCCCGCTGGCCCGGGCACACGCTGTGGTTCCGCTCTCTCAACGCACACGACAATGCCGATTGGCTGGCTGCCCTGCAGGCCGCCGGCTGCCAGTTGGTCACCAGCCGCCAGGTGTACCTGTACGACGACGTCGACACCCTGATCGGCCGGCACGGCAACCTCAAGGCGGATCTGGCGCTGCTGCGGAAAACACCTTTGCGGCACTGCGGCGACCAGGACATCGCCGAGGCCGACTACGCGCGTATCGCCGAGCTCTACGCCCTGCTCTACATCGGCAAGCATTCGCGCTTCAATCCCATATACGGTGCGGAATTCCTGCGCCTCTGGCACCGCGCCGGGCTGCTTACCTTCGAAGGCTTCCGCGCCGATGACGACCGCCTTGCCTGCGTGGTGGGCCTGTTCCGGCAGGGCCGCACCGCCACCGCGCCCATTGTTGGCTACGACACCGCACGGCCGCAGAAGACCGGGCTGTATCGGCTGGCCACGGCATGCGCATATCGCGCCTGCCTGGAGCACGGCTGGCGCTTGAACTTCAGCGCCGGTGCCGCCGGGTTCAAGCGGCTGCGCGGTGGGGTGGCCACCATCGAATACAGCGCCGTCTACGCGCGCCACCTGCCCCGGCGCACGCGCATGGCGGTCGCTGCGCTCTCGACCCTCTCGTGCCGGCTCGGCACCCCCCTGCTGCGCAGATTCCGCCTATGACCGACTGGCACCCCCTGTTGCTCACCCATTGGTACGCCGCGGCCCGGTCGGACGAGGTCCGCTCGACGCCGGTAGCCGTCACCTTGCTGGACACGCACGTGGCGTTGGCGCGCACCGGCACCGGCACGCTGATTGCACTCGAAGACCGCTGTCCGCACCGCCACGCGCCGCTGTCGGCCGGCTGCGTCAACGGCGAGCGTCTGGCGTGCCCGTACCACGGCTGGTCATTCGATGCCGACGGACGGCTGTGCGAGGTGCCCGGCCTGCCGAGCGACGCAGCGCTGCCCAACATCCGGGTGCGCCGCTTTGCCACCTGCGAGCTGGACGGTTTCATCTGGCTGCGACCCGGCGCTACCGGCGCCGAGCGACCCCACGCAATGATCCGCGCCACCGACCCTAACACCCGTCGCTTCCTGTGGCGCACGCGCTGGTCGGCGAACGTGGTCGATGCAATGGAGAACTTCCTGGATCCGCTGCATACGCACTTCATCCACGCAGGACTGGTGCGGCGCGATGCGGCGCGCGTAGCGGCCACGGCGTGCTTCAGGCCCAGCGGGGAAGGCTTCAGCGTGGACTACCAAGGCATGCCCTCACAGTCCGGACTGTTGTACCGGTTGTTCGAATCCGAACGCACGGCCGAACGCGCCCACTTCGCCGCCCCCGGCAGTGCCCGGCTGGAGTACGCCTACGCCAACGGCAGCCGCGTGCTGATCGACCTTCACTTCACGCCACGCACGGCCGAGGAGACCGATGTCTCCATCACCTTGCACGTGGAAGGCCGCTGGGCGCCCGCCTGGGCCGTACGCCTGCTGGCCTGGCCCTTGCTGAAGCGGGTGAACGACCAGGACATGGCCATGCTCCGGCTACAGGCACGGAACCGGCGCAGATTCGGGGAAAGAAAAGGTGCCTCGACCACGCTCGACATCGTACGCGGCACGTTGGAGCACTTCTGGACACACGGGGTGCTGCCGCCGGCTGCGACGGCGCGGGACATACCGATGATGCTGTAGTCAGGGGCGTGCCGGGCGCGGTGCCGGCACGTCACGCTGACCGAGGACAGCTGCGCGTCAATGCGCCGCCATGTAGATGTCCTGCAGCACCGCCTTTTCCAGCTCCAGCTCGCTGAGCAGATTCTTCACGATATCGCCCAGGCTCAGGATGCCGACCAGCGTGGCGCCCTCGGTCACCATCAGATGACGATGGCGGGAGTACGTCATCAGCGCCATCGCCTGCTTGAGGCTCGCGTCGGGACCGATGCCTTCCAGCCCTGCGGACGGCAGCGTGGAAATGACCCGCCTGCCCGCCTGGGGACCGTCTTCCGCAAGGCTGCGCACGATGTCCTTCTCGGACACGATCCGCACCGGCGCATCGTCTTTCATCACCACGAGAGCGGCGATCTTGTGCGCGCTCATCTTGTGGGCTGCGGCACCGATGGTGTCTTCCACATCGATGGTGACGATGGCTTCTTTCTTGGATTGCAGGAGTTCGCGGACGTTCATTCTTGTTTCCTGTTACAGGTTACTGAAGTCGAGAGATGCGCCTGGTTGCAGCGAGGTCGGTGGCATTGCCACCCGGTCCTCGGTCATTCGATTCTACGTCCGCACCCTGGCCCAGGAGTTTGCAAATCTGGGACGGTTCGTCGTGGAAGCGGGGGACGACCCTGAGAATGGCACCGCCGGTAAAACCGTCGCTGAATGCCGCCGCAGGGCACGACTAAAGTTCCAGTGCCGACGGCCGCCTAGAGCCACCCCATGGGTGGCTCTACAACCGGGTGATCGCACAAAAAAAGGGTGGCCCCGCAGGACCACCCTCGATATGCGTCAGCACCGCCTCGGCGGCGGACACATCACTCCACCGTCACGCTCTTGGCCAGGTTGCGCGGCTTGTCCACGTCTGTGCCACGGGCCAGCGCGGTGTGATAGGCCAACAGCTGCACCGGAATCGTATGCACGATCGGGCTCAGCACGCCTGCATGGCGCGGCGTGCGGATCACATGCACGCCTTCGGACTCGACGAAGTTGCTGTCCTGGTCGGCGAACACGAACAGCTCACCGCCGCGGGCACGCACTTCCTGCATGTTGGATTTGACCTTCTCCAGCAGGCTGTCGTTCGGAGCGATCACCACCACCGGCATCTGTTCATCCACCAACGCCAGCGGGCCATGCTTGAGTTCGCCGGCCGGATAGGCCTCGGCGTGGATGTACGAGATTTCCTTGAGCTTGAGTGCGCCTTCCAGCGCGATCGGGTAATGCAGCCCACGGCCCAGGAACAACGCGCTGTTCCTGCGCGCGAAGCGCTCGGCCCATGCGGCGATCTGCGGCTCCATGTTCAGCGCATGCTGCACGCTGCCCGGCAGGAAGCGCAGCTGCTCGAGATAGTCCGCTTCCTGCGCGGCATCGATGCGGCCGTGCAGCTTCCCCAGCACCACGGTGAGCTGGAATAGCGCGGCCAGCTGGGTGGTGAAGGCCTTGGTCGACGCGACGCCGATCTCGGCACCGGCGCGGGTGTAGCAGACCAGTTCGCTGGCGCGCGGGATCGCGCTCTCGGGCACGTTGCAGATCGAGAGCGTATGCAGATGGCCGAGCGACTTGGCGTACTTGAGCGCCTCCATCGTATCCAGCGTTTCGCCGGACTGGGAGATGGTGACGATCAGGTGCTTGGGATTCGCGTAGGCCGCGCGATAGCGGTATTCGCTGGCGATCTCGACGCTGCACGGCAGCCCGGCGATCGCTTCGATCCAGTAGCGCGCGGTCAGCCCGGCGTAGTAGCTGGTACCGCAGGCAAGAATCTGCACGCCTTCGATATCGGACAGCACGGCTTCGGCATTCTTGCCGAACAGCGTGGCCGGGAAACCGCCGGCATCGATCGCCGCTTCGATGGTGTCGCCCAGCGCGCGCGGCTGCTCGTGGATTTCCTTCTGCATGAAGTGGCGGTACGGGCCCAGCTCCAGCGAGGCCAGCGATACGTCGGACAGATGCACGTCGCGCACGATCGGCTGATTGTGTTCGTCGTACACCTGCACGCCATCGCGGCGGATATCGGCCGTGTCGCCCTCTTCCAGGAAGATCACCGTGCGGGTGGCCTGGAGGATCGCCGAGACGTCGGAGGCGACGAAGTTCTCGCCCTCGCCCACGCCGATCAGCAGCGGGCAGCCCATGCGCGCGCACACGAAGTGATCCGGCTCGGCACGGCTCATCACCGCCAGCGCGTAGGCACCGGTCAGTTCCTTGACCGTGCGCTGCAGCGCCGACAGCAGGCTGTCGCCTGCCTTCAGATGATGGTGCATCAGGTGCGCGATCACTTCGGTGTCGGTCTGCGACTCGAAGACGTAGCCCAGCGCGCGCAGCTTCTCGCGCTGTTCTTCATGGTTCTCGATGATGCCGTTGTGGACCAGCGCCACGCCGTGGCTGATGTGCGGGTGCGCATTGGCCTCGGTCACGCCACCGTGGGTCGCCCAGCGGGTGTGGCCGATGCCCAGCAGCGACTGGAAGCCTTCGCTCGCGGCGGCCTTCTCCATCTCGGCCACGCGACCGGTGCGGCGCACGCGGCGGACATCGGGTGCGGCGGCAGAGGCGTCGATCACAGCGATGCCGGAGGAGTCATACCCCCGATACTCCAGTCGCTTCAATCCCTCGATGAGGACCGGTACCACGTCGCGATGCGCGATCGCTCCCACAATGCCGCACATAGATTCAGATCCCTGCTGGTAAGCCTCGCATTCTAGCGCGGCGGCCGCGGACGCTTGGGCGCTGTCCGCTTAACGAAAGTGTCCGGCCCGGTGTCCGCGGACACACGGACACGCGACGGAATTTGCAAGCCCTTGTTTTCAAAGGGTGAAAACTTGGCACGGCGTCTGCTTGGTACTTCGCAACCCAACCGCGAACGAGCCCGATGATCCGCGACACTTCCGCCCAGGACCAGACCCTTTCCTCGCATGCCGCGCCCGCCCCGTGGAAGCGCTGGCTGTGGCCGGCGGTCGCCGCGCTGGTCGTGCTGGTGGCGATCGGCTTCGCCGCCCGTGCCTGGCTCGGGGCCAGCCGCTCCTACGACAGCGCCCGCGTCCGCATCGCCGAGGTCACCCGCGGCGACATGGTCCGCGACATCGCCGCGGACGGTCGCGTGATCGCGGCCAACAACCCGGTGCTGTATGCGATCTCCGCCGGCAACGTGAACCTGAAGGTGGTGGCCGGTGACGTGGTCAAGCAGGGCCAGGAACTGGCCGTGATCGACAGTCCCGAACTGCGCAGCAAGCTGGCCCAGGAACAGGCCACCCTGGCCGGCCTGCAGGCCGAGGCCAGCCGCGCCACCCTGGATGCGACCCTGGCCCGCGCCACGGCACAGAAGGATACCGACCAGGCGGTGATCGAACGCCAGGCGGCCGTGCGCGATCTGGAGCGCTACAAGCGTGGCTTCGATGGGGGCGCGGTGCCGCAGGTCGATGTCGCCAAGGCCGAAGACACGGTCAAGAAGAGCGACATCCAGCTCGAGCATGCCCGCAAGGACGCCATGCTCAAGGCCCAGGGCGCCGACCTCGATGCGCGCAACAAGCGCCTGCTCGCCGACCGTCAACGTTCGGTGGTGACCGAGGTCGAGCGCCAGGTCGACGCGCTCACCCTGCGTGCGCCGTTCGATGGCCAGGTCGGCCAGGTGCAGGCGACGCAGCACACCAACGTGGTCGCCAATGCGCCGATCCTGGGCGTGGTCGACCTGTCGCGCTTCGAGATCGAGATCAAGGTGCCGGAGAGCTTCGCCCGCGAGCTGACGATCGGCATGCCTGCGCAGCTGACCGGCGGCAGCGGCCAGTTCGCCGGCGAGATTTCCGCCGTCTCCCCGGAAGTGGTCGCCGGCGAGGTCAATGCCCGCATCCGTTTCGCCGACAAGCAGCCGCAGGGCCTGCGCCAGAGCCAGCGGATGCAGGCCCGGGTGCTGCTCGATACCCGCCGCAACGCACTCAAGATCGAGCGCGGCCCGTTCGTCGAACAGGGCAACGGCTACGCCTACGTCATGGACGGCAGCAGTGCGGTCCGTCGTCCGGTCAAGCTCGGTGTGAGCAGCCTGGGCGAGGTGGAAATCCTCTCTGGCCTGCAGCCCGGCGACCGCGTCGTGGTGTCCGGCAGCGATCTGTTCGGCGATGCCGAGCGCGTCTCCATCAACTGATTCAGTCCCTTTCGATCCTCTCGACTTTCAAAGGAAAACAGCCATGCTTGAAATGCGCTCGGTCGCCAAAGTCTTCCGCACCGAACAGGTGGAAACCCATGCCCTGCGGTCGCTGGACCTGCACGTCCGCGAAGGCGAGTTCGTGGCCGTGACCGGTCCGTCCGGTTCGGGCAAGACCACCTTCCTCAACATCGCCGGCCTGCTGGAGACCTTCACCAGCGGCACCTACCTGCTCGATGGCCAAGACGTCAGCAAGCTGGGCGATGACGCGCGCAGCCGCCTGCGCAACCAGAAGATCGGCTTCATCTTCCAGGGCTTCAATCTGATCTCCGATCTGAACCTGTTCGACAACGTCGATGTGCCGCTGCGCTACCGCGGCATGCCCGCTGCCGAGCGCAAGCAGCGCATCGAAAAGGCGCTGGGCCAGGTGGGCCTGGGCTCGCGCATGAAGCACTACCCGGCCGAACTCTCCGGTGGACAGCAGCAGCGCGCCGCGATCGCGCGGGCGCTGGCGGGCAGCCCGCGCCTGCTGCTGGCCGATGAACCGACCGGCAACCTGGACAGCCAGATGGCGCGCGGCGTCATGGAGCTGCTGGAGGAAATCAACGCCGCCGGCACCACCATCGTCATGGTGACCCATGATCCCGAACTGGCCGCGCGCGCCCAGCGCAACGTGCACATCGTCGACGGCCAGGCCACCGACCTGGTGCGCGAACCGGTGCTGGCCACCCCGCGCCCCGCCATCGTCACCGTCAACGACTGAGGCCTGCCATGTTCGCCTACTACTTCCGACTGGCCCTGCGCAGCTTCCGGCGCAACAAGGTGCTGACCGCGCTGATGGTGATCGCCATCGCGCTGGGCATCGGTGCGTCGATGACCACCCTCACCGTGTTCCACGTGCTGTCCGGTGATCCGATTCCGCAGAAGAGCGATCGCCTGTTCGCCGTGCAGGTCGATCCGCGACCGATGCTGGGCTACCAGGCCGGCGAAGAACCGGAAGACCAGATGACCCGCTTCGATGCCGAGGCCCTGCTGCGCGAAAAGCACGCACAGCGCCAGGCGGTGATGACCGGTGGCGGCGTGACTGTCGAATCGGACAAGGCCTCGTTGCGGCCCTTCGATACGGACGCACGCTACACCTCCACCGACTTCTTCCCGATGTTCGACACCCCGTTCCTGTACGGCCGCGCCTGGCCGACCAGCGATGACGAGGGACGTGCGCGGGTGGTGGTGATTTCGCGCACGCTCAACCAGAAACTGTTCGACGGTGTCGACAGCGTCGGCAAGCCGCTGCGCATGGACGGCCACGTGTTCACCGTCGTGGGCGTGCTCGACGAATGGAGCCCGAACCCGCACTTCTACGATCTGGAAACCGGCCGCTACGGGGGCAGCGAAGACGTCTACCTGCCGTTCGCCACGGCCATGGACCTCAAGCTGGGCCGCAATGGCAACATGAACTGCTGGGGCAACAGCAATGGCGACGAGATCGCCGTCAACGCCCCCTGCGCCTGGTTGCAGTACTGGGTGGAACTGCCCTCGCCCGCCGATGCGGCTACCTACCGCGCCTACCTGGACAACTACTCGGCCCAGCAGAAGGCGGCCGGTCGTTTCCAGCGCCCGGCCAACGTGCGGCTGCGCAACGTGATGGAGTGGCTGGACTACAAGCAGGTGGTGCCCAGCGATGTGCGCCTGCAGCTGTGGCTGGCCATGGGCTTCCTGCTGGTCTGCCTGATCAACACCGTGGGCCTGCTGCTGGCCAAGTTCCTGCGCCGCAGCGGCGAGATCGGCGTGCGCCGTGCATTGGGCGCCAGCCGCGGGCAGATCTTCCTGCAGTCGTTGGTTGAAGCCGGCACCGTCGGCCTGGCCGGTGGCGTGCTGGGGCTCGGCCTGGCCTTGGTCGGCCTGTATGCGGTCCGCCAGCAGCCGGTGGAGTACGCCAAGCTGGCCACGCTGGACGGGCAGATGCTGTTGCTCACCTTCGGCCTGACCCTGGTGGCCAGCCTGCTGGCCGGATTCCTGCCCGCGCTGCGCGCGATGCAGGTTGCACCCGCCATCCAACTCAAATCGCAGTAAGGCACCGGAGCACATCATGGATATCCGTCCCATCCTGTCCACCCTGCGCCGGCACAAGACCGCCGCAGCGTTGATCGTGCTGGAGATAGCGCTCACCTGCGCCATCGTCTGCAACGCGCTGTTCCTGATCGGTCAGCGCATCGACACCATCAGCCAGCCCAGCGGTATCGCCGAGAAGGAACTGGTGGAAGTGCGTCTGGGCGGCATCGGCAAGCAGGTCAACGCTGAAGCCCGTACCCGCGAAGACCTGGCCGCGCTGCGCGGGCTTCCCGGGGTGAAGAGCGCGGTGGCGCTCAACCAGTTGCCGTTCCGCCGCAACTCCTGGAACACCAGCCTGTCGCGCGTTCCCGACCAGGAGCGCCCCACCTTGAACGCGGCACAGTACTTCGCCCGCGAGGGCACGCTGGATACGCTGGGACTCGAGCTGATTGCCGGCAGCGACTTCCAGCCCGGTGAGTACCGCGAGTACGACGAGGTCGCCAGCGACCCCGAATCTGAAACCAAGGGCAGCTCGGTGATCCTGACCAAATCCGCCGCCGACAAGCTCTTTCCCGACGGCGATGCGCTGGGCAAGACGGTGTACAGCGGCCGCATGCCGCTGCGCGTGACCGGCGTGGTCAAGGTGCTGGGGCGCCCCAACCGGTCCGAGGGCAATACGCAGCACTCGATGCTGCTGCCGATCCGCATGTCCTACGACATGGGCTTCTACCTGATCCGGGTCACCGACCCGTCGCGCCGCGATGAAGTGCTCAAGGCCGCCGTGGCCGCGCTCGAACGGGTGGATTCCAGCCGCTTGGTGCGGGCCAAGGTCACCTACGAGGAAACCCGCAACAAGTACTTCGCCAATGACCGCGCGATGGTCGGCCTGCTGATCACCGTGTGCGTGGCCCTGCTGGTGGTCACCGCGCTGGGCATCGTCGGCCTGGCCAGCTTCTGGGTGCAGCAGCGCACCAAGCAGATCGGCATCCGCCGTGCACTGGGCGCCACGCGGGGGCAGATCCTGCGCTACTTCCAGACCGAGAACTTCCTGCTGGCCACGGTGGGCATCGTGCTGGGCATGTTGATGGCCTACACCATCAACCTGTGGCTGATGAACACCTACGAGCTGCCGCGCATGCCCATCAGCTACCTGCCGATCGGCGCGGTACTGCTGTGGCTGCTGGGCCAGATCGCGGTGTTCGGCCCGGCCCGCCGCGCCGCGGCCGTTCCCCCCGCCGTTGCCACCCGGAGTGCCTGACGGCCTGTTCCGAAGGCGGTCCCCGCAAGGGCGGGGGCCGCAGTCCGGCAGCGGCCAGCAAGTCCCTGCCCTGCACCCGGGCCCACGGCTCCGGTACTCTCTGCCTACTTCCTGATCCTTCGTTGCCGCATGCCCTCGATCCTGATCATTGATGACAACGCCAGCGTCGGCACCGCACTGGAGGTGCTGTTCTCGCTGCACGATATCGACGCGCTGCACGCGCTGTCGCCCGAAGCCGGGCTGGCGCTGCTGGAACAACAGCCGGTGGACCTGGTGATCCAGGACATGAACTTCACCGAAGACACCACCTCCGGCGAGGAAGGCGAAGCGCTGTTCCAGCAGATCCGCGCACGCCACCCCGACCTGCCGGTGATCCTGCTGACCGCCTGGACCCACCTCAGCAGCGCGGTGGACCTGGTGCGTGCCGGCGCGGCCGACTACCTGGCCAAACCATGGGACGACCGCAAACTGCTGGTCACGGTGAACAACCTGCTGGAGCTGTCCGAAACGCGCCGCGAGCTGGACCGTCGGCGCGACCGCGAGCAGCGCGACCGCACGGCGCTGGAAACACGCTATGACCTGCGCGGCGCGGTGGTCGCCGATCCGGCCAGCGAGCGGGTGGTGAACCTGGCCTGCCAGGTCGCACGTTCAGCGCTGCCGGTGTTGATCACCGGTCCCAACGGCGCCGGCAAGGAAAAGATCGCCGAGATCATCCAGGCCAACTCGCTGGTGGCCAAGGGCCCGTTCGTGGCGCTCAACTGTGGCGCCATTCCGGCCGAGCTGATCGAAGCCGAACTGTTCGGCAGCGAAGCCGGTGCCTACACCGGCGCCAACAAGGCCCGCGAGGGCAAATTCGAGGCTGCCGATGGCGGCACGCTGTTCCTCGACGAAATCGGCAACCTGTCACTGGGCGGGCAGATGAAACTGCTCCGTGTGCTGGAAACCGGGCGTTTCGAGCGGCTGGGCTCCAACCGCGAACGCCAGGTCAAGGTGCGCGTGGTCAGTGCCACCAACGCCGACCTGCCCGCGATGATCCGCGACGGCAGCTTCCGCGAAGACCTTTACTACCGACTCAATACCGTTGAACTGGCGCTGCCACCGCTGGCCGAGCGCCCGGGCGACATCCTGCCGCTGGCCGAACGCTTCCTCAGTGGCAGCAAGGCGTTGTCCAGTGCGGCCGCCACGGCACTGCAGCGCCACCCCTGGCCGGGCAACGTGCGCGAGCTGCGCAACGTCATCCAGCGCGCCGAACTGCTGGCCCAGGGCGCGCGCATCGAAGTGGTCGACCTCAACCTGCCGCGTGCGCCGGCAGCGGCGCGGCCCACCGCACCGAGCGCCGATCCGGATCGCAGCCGCATCGAAGCGGCGCTGGCCCACAACCACGGCATCATCGCCCAGGCGGCCGCCGAGCTGGGCCTGAGCCGCCAGGCGCTGTACCGGCGCATGGACCGCCACGGCATCCCGCGCGAATGACACGGCGCTCCTTCACCTTCCGGCTGTTTCTGCGCCTGCTGCCGGTGCTGGCGCTGGCCGCTGCGTTTCCCTGGTACCTAGCGTTCTGGCTGGACCATGGATGGGCGGTCACCGTGGTGTCGATCATCGTGCTGCTGTCGGTGATGTGGTTCAGCCTGCGCCGCGCCACCGCGCCGGTGCGTTCGCTGCTGCGGGCGTTGTCGGGCACCACCAGCAGCTACCGCGACGGCGAATACAACTTTTCGGTGTACTGGCCGGGCAACGACGAACTCGGCGACCTGGTGCAGGCGCACCGCGAGCTCGGCGGCGTGCTGCGCGAACAGCGCCAGGGGCTGGTGCAGCGGGAACTGCTGCTGGACACCATGGTGCAGAACACGCCGGTGTCGATGCTGCTGCTGGCCAACGGCGGCGACGGCATCCAGCGCGTGGTGTTCTCCAACCTGGCCGCGCGCAAGTTGCTGCACAACGGCTGGAAGCTGGAAGGCCAGCGCATGCAGGACGTGCTGGAGACCATGCCGGTGGAACTGCGCGATGCGATCGTGCGTGGCGGCGACAGCCTGTTCGCCGTGCGCGGCGAAGACCAGGACAGCGACGATGAGCACGATGAAGACGATGAGCAGATCTACCATCTGTCACGCCGCAACTTCCATCTCAATGGGCGCCCGCACGACCTGCTGCTGATCCGCCTGCTGACCGCCGAACTGCGCCGCCAGGAAGTGCAGACCTGGAAGAAGGTGATCCGGGTGATCAGCCACGAGTTGAACAACTCGCTGGCGCCGATCGCCTCGCTGGCGCATTCCGGTGGCGAGCTGGTCCGGCGCGGCAAGACCGAACGGCTGGAAGAAGTGTTCACCACCATCGAAGAGCGCGCCCGCCACCTGGAAGGATTCATCCGCGGCTATGCGCGCTTCGCCAAGCTGCCGCAGCCGCAGTTGCAGACGGTGCAGTGGGACCGGTTCCTGGGCGGGCTGCAGCACCAGATTCCGTTCCGGATGGCGGAGATACCCGACGATCTGCAGAGCCGCGTGGACATCGCCCAGCTCGGGCAGGCGCTGCTGAACCTGCTCAAGAATGCCCATGAAGCGTGTGGCGAGGCCGAGCCGCCGAATGACGACGTCGAGGTCCGCCTGACCCGCCTGCCCCAGTGGCTGCGGCTGGAAGTACTGGATCGTGGCAAGGGCATGAACGAGGCGGTGCTGCAGAACGCGCTGATGCCGTTCTACTCGACCAAGCGCAACGGCACCGGGCTCGGCCTGGCGCTGACCCGTGAGATCGTCGAAGCGCATGGTGGCCGCATCTCGCTGCAGAACCGCCGCGAGGGCGGTCTGTGCGTGGCGGTGTTCCTGCCGGCCGACGCCCGGTAGTGCCGGCCGCTGGCCGGCACCGTGATGCCCTCGGGACTGCCTGGTTGCCGGCCAGCGGCCGGCGCTACTTCTTGGTGGGGCGCTTCCAGCCGTCGATCGTTTCCTGGCGGGCACGGGCGACGGTCAGCTTGTCCGCCGGCGCGCCGCGGGTGATCACTGATCCTGCCGCGACGGTAGCGCCTTCCCCAATCACCACCGGCGCGACCAGCGAGCTGTTGGACCCGATGAAGGCGCGGTCGCCGATGGTGGTCTGCGACTTGTTCACGCCATCGTAGTTGCAGGTGATGGTGCCCGCGCCGATGTTGACCTTGCTGCCGATCACCGCATCGCCCAGATAGGTGAGATGGTTGGCCTTGCTGCCCGCCCCCAGCACCACCTTCTTGGTCTCCACGAAGTTGCCCACGTGCGACCCTTCGGCCAGCACGGTGCCGGGGCGCAGCCGGGCGAACGGACCGATGTCCGCCGCGCCTTCGCTGACCACGCCGTCCAGATCGCAGTGCGGCTTGACCACGGTACCGGCAGCCAGGGTGACATCCTTGAGCCGGGTGAACGCGCCGATGCTGACGCCGTCGCCCAGTACCACGCGCCCTTCCAGGATCACGTTGACGTCGATCTGTACGTCGCTGCCGACGGTGACCGTGCCGCGGATGTCCAGCCGTGCCGGATCGAGCACACGTGCGCCCTGCGCGCACAGCGCACGCACTTCACGCAGCTGCCAGGCACGCTCCAGCTGGGCCAGCTGCCAGGGATCGTTGGCGCCCTCGGCGTCCTGCGGCTCCTGCACGAAGGCCATCTCGGCCGGGGTGTAGTCGCTCGCCGCCGCCGCAAAGATGTCGGTCAGGTAGTACTCGCCCTGCGCATTGGCATTGGAGAGCTGCGACAGCCAACGACGCAGTGCGGTCGATTCGGCAGTGATGATCCCGGTATTGATGGTACGGATGCTGCGCTGTTCGTCGCTGGCATCCTTCTGCTCGACGATCGCGCCGACCTTGCCCTCCGCATTGCGCACGATGCGGCCGTAACCGGTCGGGTCGGCAACCTCGGCCACCAGCACGGCCAACCGGCCCGGCTGCGACAACAGGTGGCGCAGCGTCTCGGCGCGGATCAGCGGCACGTCGCCGTAGAGCACCAGCACGGTCGCCGCATCGGGCACCTCCGGCATCGCCTGCAGTACGGCATGGCCGGTACCCAGCTGCTGGCCCTGCTCGGCCCAGCGCAGGTCGGGCTGGTCGGCGAACGCCTGCCGGACCGCTTCGCCGCCATGGCCGTACACCACGTGGATCGCTTCCGGCTGCAGCTGGCGCGCGGTGTCAATGACGTGGGCAAGCATCGGGCGGCCGGCGATGGGCTGCAGCACCTTGGGCAGGGCCGACTTCATGCGCTTGCCGGCACCGGCGGCCAGGATGATCACGTGCAGGGGTTGGGTCATGGGTAGATCACGTTCCGGGAATCGTTGAGGGGAATTCTAGTGCGACGCTCGTTAACATGTGGGATTGTCCGCCGCCGGATTTCCCGTGAGTCTTCTCCGCCAAGGTAGCAGCTACCTCGTCGTCGGCCTGGTCCAACTGGTCGTGGACTGGGCGGTGTTCGTGGCCGCCACCGCACTCGGCATGCCGGCCGCCCCGGGCAACCTGCTCGGGCGCGTGAGCGGGATGCTGCTCGGCTTCTGGCTCAACGGCCGCTACACGTTCGCCCGCGATGGCGAGCACCGCCTGGGCTGGCCCCGGTTCGTGCGCTTCCTGCTGCTCTGGGCGGTATTGACCGCGATCAGCACGCTGCTGGTGACGCTGGCGGCCGAGCACCTGGGACTGCGCTATGCGTGGCTGGCCAAGCCGCTGGTCGAAGGCGCACTGGCCGGTCTGTCGTTCCTGCTGATGCGGAGCCTGATCTTCCGCTGATCCGGCGTACCGGGAGGCAGGCAAAAAAAAACGCCGGCAAGCCGGCGTTTTCCCCTTCGCGGATGGCGCCGTCGCGCCGCGCCGCTTAGTGCTTGAGGTTCTTGCGCAGGCGCTCCAGCGCCTGCAGCTGGGCGGACACTTCCGCCAGGCGC
This sequence comes from Stenotrophomonas sp. JAI102, assembly GCF_013409105.1. NCBI lineage: Bacteria > Pseudomonadati > Pseudomonadota > Gammaproteobacteria > Lysobacterales > Lysobacteraceae > Stenotrophomonas > Stenotrophomonas sp. JAI102. Next base: position 485,177 of record NZ_JACCCI010000002.1, on the reverse strand, counting down.
TGCTGCGCTTCGGCCACTTCCATTGCTTCACCACGGTTGGCCAGGATGCGCTCGGCTTCTTCCTTGGCCTTGCGGACCGAGGCTTCGTCGATGTCCTGCGCACGGATCGCGGTGTCGGCCAGCACGGTCACGACCTGCGGCTGCACTTCGAGAATGCCGCCGGAGATGGCGAAGTCGATCTGCTCGCCGCTCGGCGTGGTCACCACCACCTTGCCCGGCTTCAGCCGGGTGATCAGCGGGGCGTGCTTGGGCGCGATGCCCAGCTCACCCAGCTCACCGGTGGCCACGACCAGGGTCGCCTCACCACGGAAGATTTCCTGCTCGGCGCTGACGATGTCGCAACGGATGGTGCTCATGAAACTCTTCTCGCTTTAGGGCGGGCGTGGGCCCACCGCAGGATGTCCTCAGCGGTGGGCGTGCGCCCACCCCGTGTGACGGGTCGGGACGGGCATCTCGCCCGTCCCCGCCGCATCAGGCCTTCTCAGCCATCTTCTTGGCCTTCTCGACCGCTTCTTCGATGCTGCCGACCATGTAGAACGCCTGTTCCGGCAGGTGGTCGTATTCGCCATCGACGATGGCCTTGAAGCCACGGATGGTGTCCTTCAGCGACACGTACTTGCCCGGCGAGCCGGTGAACACTTCGGCCACGTGGAACGGCTGGCTGAAGAAACGCTCGATCTTGCGGGCGCGGGTCACGGCCTGCTTGTCTTCTTCGGACAGTTCGTCCATGCCCAGGATCGCGATGATGTCCTTCAGTTCCTTGTACTTCTGCAAGGTCTGCTGGACGCGCTGGGCGGTGTCGTAATGCTCGTGGCCGATGACCAGCGGATCCATCTGGCGGCTGGTCGAGTCGAGCGGATCCACGGCCGGGTAGATACCCAGCGAGGCGATCGAACGCGACAGGGTCACGGTCGAATCCAGGTGGGCGAACGTGGTGGCCGGCGACGGATCGGTCAAGTCATCGGCGGGCACGTAGACGGCCTGGATCGAGGTGATCGAGCCATTCTTGGTCGAGGTGATGCGCTCCTGCAGGACGCCCATTTCCTCGGCCAGGGTCGGCTGGTAACCCACGGCCGACGGCATGCGGCCCAGCAGCGCCGACACTTCGGTACCGGCCAGGGTGTAGCGGTAGATGTTGTCGACGAACAGCAGCACGTCCTTGCCCTTGCCGTTTTCGTCCTTCTCATCGCGGAAGTACTCGGCCATGGTCAGGCCGGTCAGCGCAACGCGCAGACGGTTGCCCGGCGGCTCGTTCATCTGGCCGTAGACCATCGCGACCTTGTCCAGGACGTTGGAGTCCTTCATCTCGTGGTAGAAGTCGTTGCCCTCACGGGTACGCTCACCCACGCCGGCGAACACGGACAGACCGCTGTGCGCCTTGGCGATGTTGTTGATCAGTTCCATCATGTTGACGGTCTTGCCGACGCCGGCGCCGCCGAACAGGCCGACCTTGCCGCCCTTGGCGAACGGGCACATCAGGTCGATGACCTTGATGCCGGTTTCCAGCAGCTCGGTGGCCGGGGACTGGTCTTCGTACGACGGGGCCGAACGATGGATTTCCCAGGTGTCGCTGGCGGCGACCGGACCGGCTTCGTCGATCGGGCGACCCAGCACGTCCATGATGCGGCCCAGCGTGCCCGCGCCGACCGGCACCGAGATGGCGCGTTCGGTGTTGGTGGCGACCAGGTTGCGCTTCAGGCCGTCGGTGGAGCCCAGCGCGATGCAACGGACCACGCCGTCGCCGAGCTGCTGCTGCACTTCCAGCGTGATTTCGGTGTTGTCCACCTTCAGCGCGTGGTACACCTTCGGCACCGACTCGCGGGGGAATTCGACGTCGACGACGGCGCCGATGATCTGAACGATCTTGCCCTGACTCATTGCTGCAATCCTCTAATGTGTGCTTTGACTGTGCGCGTCAGACTGCTGCCGCGCCGCCGACGATTTCGGAGATTTCCTGGGTGATCGCTGCCTGGCGCGCCTTGTTGTAGACGAGCTGCAGGGTGCCGATCAGCTTGTTCGCGTTGTCACTGGCCGACTTCATCGCGACCATGCGGGCTGCATGCTCGGACGCGACGTTTTCCAGAACCGCCTGGTACACCAGCGACTCGACGTAACGCGTCATCACGTGCTCGAGCACGGTCGCGGCGTCGGGTTCGTACAGGTAGTCCCAGTCGTGATGCGCGACCTGCTTCTCAGCGGCCGGCAACGGCAGCAGCTGATCGAAGCTGGCCTTCTGCGTCATCGTGTTGATGAAGCGGTTGTAGACCAGGTAGACGCGGTCGACCTTGCCGTCGGTGAAGGCATCGAGCATGACCTTGATCACGCCGATCAGCTGTTCCAGGTGCGGCACATCGCCCATGTGGGTGACGGTGCCGACCATGTTGACCTTGACGCGACGGAAGAAGGTCGAGGCCTTCTGGCCGACGGTGACCACGTCGATGTCGGCGCCCTTGTCCTGCCACTGGCGCATTTCGCCCAGCATCTTGCGGAACAGGTTGTTGTTCAGGCCGCCCGCCAGACCGCGGTCGGAAGAGACCACGATGTAACCGACGCGCTTGACCTCGTCACGCTGGACCAGGAACGGATGCTGGTAGTCGGTGCTGGCCTGGGCCAGGTGACCGATCACCTGCTTCATCGCCTGCGCATACGGACGCGACGTCTTCATCCGCTCCTGCGCCTTGCGGATTTTGGAGGCCGAGACCATTTCGAGCGCACGCGTCACCTTGCGGGTGTTCTGCACGCTCTTGATCTTGGTTTTGATTTCGCGTCCGCTTGCCATCTCTTCTTCCCGTAGAGCGGGGCTCTGCCCCGCTGCCATTCAACGGTGAAGCGAGGCCGTCAGGCCCCGCCACACATGCGGCTTACCAGCTGCCGGTGGTCTTGAACTCGGAGATGCCCTTCTTGAAGGCAGCTTCGATGTCGTTGTCCCAGCCGCCGGTCGCGTTGATCTTGCTGATCAGCTCGCCCTGGGTGTTGGCGAAGTGGGCATGCAGACCTTCTTCGAGCGCCAGCAGCTTGTTGACCGGCACGTCGTCGAGGTAACCCTCGTTGACGGCGTAGATCGACAGCGCCTGGTTGGCGATGGACATCGGGGCGTACTGCTTCTGCTTCATCAGCTCGGTGACGCGCTGACCGCGCTCGAGCTGCTTGCGGGTGGCTTCGTCCAGGTCCGAGGCGAACTGTGCGAACGCCGCCAGCTCACGGTACTGGGCCAGCGAGATACGGATGCCGCCGGACAGCTTCTTGATGATCTTGGTCTGGGCCGCACCACCGACGCGCGACACCGAGATACCGGCGTTCACGGCCGGGCGGATGCCGGAGTTGAACAGATCGGTTTCCAGGAAGATCTGGCCGTCGGTGATCGAGATCACGTTGGTCGGCACGAAGGCCGAGACGTCACCGGCCTGGGTTTCGATGATCGGCAGCGCGGTCAGCGAGCCGGTCTTGCCCTTGACGGCGCCGTTGGTGAACTTCTCCACATACTCTTCCGACACGCGGGCAGCGCGCTCGAGCAGGCGGGAGTGCAGGTAGAACACGTCACCCGGGTAGGCTTCACGGCCCGGCGGACGCTTCAGCAGCAGCGAGATCTGGCGGTAGGCAACGGCCTGCTTGGACAGATCGTCGTACACGATCAGCGCGTCTTCGCCGCGGTCCATGAAGTACTCACCCATGGTGCAGCCCGAGTAGGCGCTGATGTACTGCATCGCGGCCGATTCGGACGCGGTCGCAGCGACCACCACGGTGTGCGCCAGGGCGCCGTTCTCTTCCAGCTTGCGCACGATGTTGGCCACGGTCGAGGCCTTCTGGCCGATCGCGACGTACACGCACTTGATGCCGGTTTCTTTCTGGTTGATCACCGCATCGATGGCCAGGGCGGTCTTGCCGGTCTGGCGGTCACCGATGACCAGCTCGCGCTGGCCGCGGCCGATCGGGATCATCGAGTCGACGGACTTGTAACCGGTCTGCACCGGCTGGTCGACCGACTTGCGCCAGATCACGCCCGGGGCAACGCGCTCCACCGGCGCGGTGGCCTTGGCCGCGATCGGGCCCTTGCCGTCGATCGGCTCGCCGAGCGCGTTCACGACGCGGCCCAGCATTTCCGGACCGACCGGCACTTCCAGGATGCGACCGGTGGTCTTGGCAACGTCGCCTTCGCGGAGGTTCTGGTAATCACCCAGCACCACGGCGCCGACCGAGTCGCGCTCCAGGTTCAGGGCCAGAGCGAAGGTGTTGTTCGGCAGTTCGATCATTTCGCCCTGCATCACGTCGGCCAGACCGAAGATGCGCACGATGCCGTCGGACACGCTGGTCACGGTGCCTTCGTTGCGCGATTCCGCGGCCAGCTTGACCTTCTCGATGCGGTTCTTGATCAGTTCGCTGATTTCGGAGGGGTTGAGCGTGGTTGCCATCGTCAAGTCCTAGTGCCGGCGATCACGCCGGACGTTAAATGAATTCAGTTAGCGAGCGCGGTCTGCAGGCGCGACAGCTTGCCCTTGAGCGAGCCATCGATGACCACATCGCCGGCGTCGATCACGGCACCGCCGATCAGCGACGCATCGACTGCGGTCGTCACATCCACCTCGGCGCCGAAGCGCTTGCGCAGCGCGGCCTTGATGGCGTCCAGTTCGGCGCCGGACAATTCGGTGGCCGAGGTCACCGTGGCCTTGACCACGTGTTCGGCTTCAGCGCGCAGCTGGTCGTACATGCCGGCGATTTCCGGCAGCAGCGGCAGACGGTGCGCATCGGCCAGGATGGCCAGGAAGCGACCGAAGGTCTCGCTGGACGATTCCGGCACCAGCAGCGCGACGGCATCGCCGCGATCCAGTTCCGGGTTCGACAGCAAGGCCGCCACGCGCGGGTCGGCAGCTACGTGGGCGGAGAACGCAAGCGCGTCCGACCACGGCGCGAACGTGCCTTCGTCGCGCGCGGTCGCGAACGCGGCGCGGGCATACGGGCGTGCAAGCGTGAGGGCCTGGCTCATCGATCAGATCTCCGAGGCCAGCTCGTCGAGCAGCGCCTTGTGGGCGTTGGCGTCGATTTCGCGCTTGAGCAGCTTTTCGGCACCGCTTACGGCCAGCGCGGACACCTGCTTGCGCAGATCTTCACGGGCACGGTTGGCGGCAGCTTCGATCTCGGCGTGGGCCAGGTCTTTCTGGCGGTTGGCTTCGACGATGGCTTCATTCTTGGCGGCATCAACGATCTGGTTGGCGCGTGCATGGGCCTGATCGATGATCTCGTTGGCCTTGGTGCGCGCATCCTTCAGTGCATCGTTGACCTTTTCCTGCGCCTGGGCCAGATCTTTCTGGCTGCGGTCGGCAGCGGCGAGGCCTTCAGCGATCTTCTGCTGACGCTCTTCGATGGCGTTCATCAACGGCGGCCAGATCTTGGTCGCGATGATCCAGATCAAACCGGCAAACGCCAGTGCCTGGGCAACGAGGGTAAAACCGATATCCATGGGGTTCGCTCAATCTGGGGTGATGGGGTGGTTGCGCCGCCCGAAGCGGCGCAGCCGTCCTTCATCCGCGATCAGGCGCACAAGGCGCCTGATCGTTTCGCTTTCGCTGGATCAGCCCGCAACGGCCGGCAGGCGTGCAACGAACTCGCCGATGGTCGGGTTGGCGAAGGCCAGCAGCAGGCCGACGGCGACCGAGATGATGAACGCGGCATCGATCAGGCCGGCGGTGATGAACATGCGGACCTGCAGCACCGGAATCAGTTCCGGCTGGCGCGCGGCCGATTCCAGGAACTTACCGGACATGATGGCCAGACCGAGACCGGCACCCAGCGCGGCCAGGCCGATCATGATGCCGACGGCGAGGACGGTGGAGCTCTGGACTTGGGCGAGGTTGGTCAGGACGGCGAAGTACATGGTTTTCTCCTGGAACTTTGGATAACTAAGGGTTTAGAAACAAACGGATGAAGGGTGAAGCGAAACTCAGTGAGCGTCTTCCGACAGGCTCAGGTACACGATGGACAACATCATGAAGATGAACGCCTGCAGCGGAATCACCAGCAGGTGGAACAGCATCCAGCCGAGACCGAATGCACCGCCTGCGATGGCACCGGCGATACCCGCACCGCCCAGCACCCAGATCAGCAGGAAGACGATCTCACCGCCGAACATGTTGCCGAACAGTCGCATCGCCAGCGAAATCGGCTTGCTCAGCCACTCGACGATGTTGAGGATCAGGTTGAACGGGAGCATCCACTTGCCGAACGGCGCGGTCAGGAATTCCTTGGTGAAGCCACCCAGGCCCTTGGAGCGCAGCGCGAAGAACAGCATCAGGAAGAACACGCTGATCGACATGCCGAGGGTGGCATTGACGTCGGCGGTCGGGACCGGCTTCCAGTACGGCACGCCCATCAGCTCAAGCGGCTTGGCGATGAAGTCGGCCGGGATCATCTTGATGAGATTCATCATGAGGATCCAGAAGAACAGGGTGATCGCGATCGGGGTCACCAGCTTGCTGGTGCCGTGGTAGGTGTCCTTGGCCTGGCGGTCAACGAACTCCAGGCAGATCTCGACGAACGCCTGCCACTTGCCCGGGACGCCGGCAGTCGCCTTGCGGGTTGCCATCCAGAAGCCAAACACCATCAACAAACCCATCAGGACCGAAGTCACAATGGTGTCGACGTGAATTGCCCAGAAACCACCTTCCTGCATATGGAACGTCAGGTTGTGCAGGTGATGTTGGATGTAGGAGGTGGGTGTCAGCGCCTCGCCTGCCATGTGTCCGGAACCTTGAGTTAAATAAATTGGATCAGCGCCTGGCCAGAGCCAGGACCTGGAACATCAATCCGACGGCGATACCGGCCAGCAGCGCCAGTGCAGGCAGCTTGAAGACCAGGAACCCCACCATCAGGACGCCGAATACGAGCACCCACTTTGCCACCACCGCCAGGATCAGGCGGGTCATCGCCGAGCCTGCCGCCTGCACCCCGCCGCCCAGCGCCATCCGCGCGGCGACCCAGCCGGCTGCGGAAACCGCCACACCGGAGAGCAGCGCCCCCAGAGCGGCCTTCGGGCCTCCCCACATCAGCAGGGCAAGAGCCAGGACAGCCACTGCAGCGAGCGGGTAAACCGCTGCGCGCAGCATCAGTCGCCGACCCGCGTCAACGGAGTTCAGCACGTGAATGTCCTGCATGGTTGTGGGTAGAAAGGCCGAGGCCGCAAGCAAACGCCTCGTCGAGCCGCCAAATTATAGCAATGGGACAATTTGAGAGACAACCGCTGCCTGTTCATCCCGGATGTAAGCCCGCCGTTGGGGCCTCCCGCGCACTTGTGCCACCTGCGGTTCACCCGGTTTGCGCGGGAGCGGCGCGATGCGGCAGTGCAGCATGTTGAACTTTGGCCCGCTGCCCCGGTCAGTTCCATGAGCCTGCCGTTGAATCCTCGTCGGCGTCCCGCGAGCGGGCTGGTACAGGGTGGCCCCGAAGCCCTCTCCGGGGCCACCCTCTTTTTCGGGCCGCGCGGCGTCGCGGCCGAGCAGGGTCGCCCGAGGCAGGAACGGCATCCCACCCCGAAAACGGCCACCGCGCGGACCTGCGGCACGGCCGCACGCATGAACGGTACACACAGCGTCCACCATACCTTCACGAATGGTGGACGTCGCAGTGGGCAATGTGACGGCACATCACTAGAACCACCGCAAGGACCCCCGATGCGCCCGATGCTTTCCCTGCTTGCCGTGCCAGTCGCTCTGGCCGCACTTTCCTACGCCGCTCCGTCCCATGCTGCCGAAGGCGACGACCGCTTCGCGCTGCGCCTGGGTGCGATGCAGATCGATTCGGACAACACGATCCGCGGCAACACCAACATCGCTGGCCAGGATGTGGGCTTCTCCGAAGATTTCGGCCTGGGTGGCAAGGAATGGGAGCCGCGCGTGGACGGCATGTTCCGCATCAGCAACCGCCAGCGCCTGCTGTTCAACTACTTCAAGTACGACAAGGATCGCCGCGAGACCCTCGACGAGGGCGTGAGCTTCGGCGACACCAACGTGCCGGCCGGCAGCTTCATCAAGGGTGAGCTGAAGTACCAGGTCGCCAGCCTGGTGTACGACTACTCGGTGGTGGACACCGACACGTTCGACCTCGGCCTGCAGCTGGGTGCCGAGTACGCGAAGGTCAGCACCAAGGCCTACGCCGACGTCGGTGATCTGTACCAGGGCGAGTTCCTGGACGAGAAGGCTGACGGTGTCGCGCCGGTGGTCGGTGCTCGCCTGAGCTTCACCCCGTCCGAGAAGTGGATGATCACGTTCCAGGGCCAGTACCTGAACACCAAGTGGGGCAACTTCGACGATTACGACGGTGATCTGAGCCGTGCCAATGCGATCGTCGATTACCGCTTCACCAAGAACTTCGGCGTGTTCGCCGGCTACGACTGGTTCAAGCTGGACGTCGACCAGACCGGCAGCGATGGCACGATCGGTCTGAAGCAGGAGTTCAAGGGTCCGGTGGCAGGCGTCAGCTTCGTCTTCTAAGCCTTTCGCGACACTGCTCTCCAAGCGCGGCCCCCGGGAAATCGGGGGCCGCGTTTTTTTGCGCTTTGTTTTGGTAGGGCAACAAAAAACCCCGGCGTTCGCCGGGGTTTTTGCATCAGTGTCACCACCAACGATGGTGACCTACTTCTTCTTCGGCATGTACAGATCGGTGATCGTGCCGTCGTAGATTTCCGCGGCCATCGCCACCGATTCGCTCAGCGTCGGATGCGCGTGGATGGTGTGGCCGATGTCTTCGGCCTCCGCACCCATCTCGATCGCCAGGCCGATCTCGGCCAGCAGGTCGCCGGCGTGCACGCCCACGATCGCGCCACCGATGATGCGGTGGGTTTCTTCGTCGAAGATCAGCTTGGTGAAGCCCTCGGTGCGACCGATGCCGATCGCACGGCCGCTGGCGGCCCACGGGAACTTGGCCACGCCGACCTTCAGGCCCTTGGCCTTGGCTTCGGTTTCGGTCACGCCGACCCACGCGATTTCCGGATTGGTGTAGGCCACCGACGGAATCACGCGCGCCACCCATTCCTTCCTCTCGCCGGACGCCACTTCCGCGGCCAGCTTGCCCTCGTGCGTGGCCTTGTGGGCCAGCATCGGGTTGCCGACGATGTCGCCGATCGCAAAGATGTGCGGCACGTTGGTGCGCATCTGGCGGTCGGCCGGGATGAACCCACGGTCGGTGACCTGCACGCCGGCCTTCTCGGCATCGATCTTCTTGCCGTTCGGCGAGCGGCCCACCGCGACCAGCACGCGGTCGAAGGTGCTGGCGTCCAGACCCGGCTTTTCGCCCTCCACCGCGGCTTCGAAGGACACGGTGATGCCGGCCTTGTCCGCCTTGACGTCGGTCGCCTTGGTCTTCAGGTGGACCTCCACGCCCTGCTTCTTGAGGCGATCGGCCAGCGGCTTGACCAGGTCCTTGTCGGCGCCCGGCATCAGCTGGTCCATGAACTCGACCACCGTCACCTTGCTGCCCAGCGCCGCATACACCGTCGCCATTTCCAGGCCGATGATGCCGCCACCGACCACCAGCAGCGAACCCGGCACTTCGGCCAGCTCCAGCGCATCGGTGGAGTCCATGACGCGCTCGTCGTCCCACGGGAAGTTCGGCAGCTTCACTGCCTGCGAACCGGCGGCGATGATGCACTGCTCGAAACGCAGCAGCTGGGTCTTGCCGTCGTCGCCGACGATCTCCAGCTCGTTGGCCGAGACGAACTTCGCCAGGCCCTGCACGGTGCGCACCTTGCGCTGCTTGGCCATGCCGGCCAAGCCCTTGGTCAGCTGGGTGACCACCTTTTCCTTGTAGCTGCGCAGCTTGTCCAGGGTGATGGTCGGCTTGCCGAATTCGACGCCGAAATCACCGGCGTGGGCGACTTCGTCGATCACCGCGGCAGCGTGCAGCAGCGCCTTGGACGGGATGCAGCCCACGTTGAGGCAGACGCCGCCGAGGCTGGCGTAACGCTCGACCAGCACGGTGTCCACGCCCAGGTCGGCCGAACGGAAGGCGGCGGTGTAACCGCCCGGGCCTGCGCCCAGCACCACCATTTTGCATTCGATGTCGGCCGGCTTGCCCGAGGACAGCGCCGGCTGCGGCGCGGCCGGTTCGGCCGGGGCGCGGTGTGACGGGGTCACCGGCGGCTTGCTGGCCGGAGCGGCCTCGGCCTTCGGCGCTTCCGCCTTGGCCGGCGCGGCAGGCGCGGCGGCCTCGCCTTCGGCGTCCAGCACCAGCACGACGTCGCCTTCGGAGAGGTTGTCGCCGAGCTTGACCTTGATTTCCTTGACCACACCGGCGGCCGACGACGGCACTTCCAGCGTTGCCTTGTCCGATTCCAGCGTGACCAGACCCTGGTCCTTCTTCACCGTGTCACCCACGGCGACCAGCAGTTCGATCACCGGGACACCGCTGTAATCGCCGATGTCGGGAACCTTGATTTCAATTGCGGCCATTCGTGTTCTCCTGGTGCTCAGCCGGCCTTGCCGCCGAGCAGTTGCTGCAGTTCGTCGAGCGACTCGTCCAGATCTTTCCAGCGACGGTCGAGCTTCTTTTCCTTGGTGTCGCTGGCTTCGATCAGCAGCGCCACCTGTTTCATCATCAGCCGGCCCGCACCGCACTCCGGCCGGGTGCCGCTGTAACGCTGGCCATCCACGGTGAAGGACAGCACGTCACCGTCCAGCACCGGTGCCTTGCGGTCGCCCGGCACCTGCGCGGCCAGCGCGGCCTGCCAGCTGTGCAGCAGCCGCTGCGCCAACGGCGCCGGGATGCTGACCTGGTACTGGTCCGGCTGCTGGTCCACATGCAGCTCCACGCCGCCCTGGCGGGTGCCGCTGTTCCAACTGTAGACGCGCTTGTCGGCCCGGCTGTAACGCAGGGTCCATGCCTGGTCCCGGGGACCGGGCAGCAGCGCCACGCCGGTCTCCACGCCACGCTTGGGCAGGCTGACCAGCGACAACGCCGGCTGCGCGTTGCCGTCGAACAGGGTTTCCACTGCCTGGCCGTAGTTGCCGACCGCCGGTGGCCAGCCATGGCCCAGGTCGGACGCGCATTCGCGTGCACCCGCCTGCGCCATCGGCAGCGCCATCAGCAGCCCGGCCAGGACCAGGCCCTGCTTCACAGCAGGACGCGCCGCATGTCGGCCAGCACCTGCGAGAGGTAGGTGGTGAAGCGGGCCGCCAGTGCACCGTCGATGACGCGATGGTCATAGCTCAGCGACAGCGGCAGCATCAGCTTCGGGGCGAATTCCTTGCCGTTCCAGACCGGCTGGATCGATGACTTGGACACACCCAGGATCGCCACTTCCGGTGCATTGACGATCGGAGTGAACGCGGTACCACCGATGCCGCCCAGCGAGCTGATCGAGAAGCAGCCACCGCTCATGTCGGCCGGGCCGAGCTTGCCGTCACGGGCCTTCTTGGCCAGTTCGCCGGATTCCTGCGCGATCTGCACCACACCCTTCTTGTCGACGTCGCGGATCACCGGCACGACCAGGCCGCTCGGCGTATCGGCCGCGAACCCGATGTTGAAGTACTTCTTCAGGGTCAGGTTCTCGCCGCTGGCATCCAGCGAAGCGTTGAACTCCGGGAACTTCTTCAGCGCCGCGGCGCTGGCCTTGACCAGGAAGGCGAGCATGGTCAGCTTGATGCCGGCCTTCTCGTTTTCCTTGTTCAGCGCAACGCGCAGCGCTTCCAGCTCGGTGATGTCAGCCTGTTCGAACTGGGTGACATGCGGAATCATCGCCCAGTTGCGGGCCAGGTTCGCGCCGGAGATCTTCTTGATCCGGGACAGCGGCTGGACCTCGACCTCACCGAACTTGCTGAAGTCGACCTTCGGCCAGGGCAGCAGGTTGAGACCGCCACCGGCCGCCACGGTACCGCCGGTGGCAGCACCGCCGCCGGCCAGGGCCGACTTGACGAACTTCTGCACGTCGGACTTGGTGATGCGGCCCCCCTTTTCGGTGCCGCTCAGCTGGTTCAGGTCCACGCCAAGCTCGCGGGCGAACACGCGCACGGCCGGCGACGCGTAGGGCACCTTCTGCGGCAGCACGCTGTCGGCGTTGAAGGCGACCGGCGGGCTGGTCGGCGAGCCACCCGACGGGGCAGCGGCGGCCGGGGCCGGCTGGGTCGGCTTGGCGGCCGACTGCTCGATATCACGGGCGGCCAGCTTGTCCGGCTCAGCCTGGGTGGCGACCGGCTCGACCTTGGTCGCGGTCTCGGCGGCTTCCGCCTTGGCGGCCGGGGCCGGCGCAGCAGCGGCGGCCGGCGCGGCGGCCTCTTCGCTGACTTCGATCAGGGCCACGAGCTTGCCCTCGGAGAGGTTGTCGCCGATCTTGACCTTGATTTCCTTGACGATACCCGCCACCGAGGACGGCACTTCCATCGTGGCCTTGTCCGATTCCAGCGTCACCAGACCCTGGTCTTTCTTGACGGTATCTCCAACGGCGACCAGCACCTCGATTACCGGGATATCGCTGTAGTCACCGATATCGGGGACAAGTGCTTCCTTGATTTCGGCCATGGGGAAAACTCCGGCAATCTGGTGTAGGGAATCGCCTATTGTGGGGGCTTCGCGCGCCAGCGCCAACCGGCTTGGCGAATTTTCAGCGCCGCTGTCCCGGGACAGGCTGTTGCAGGCATCTGCTTTGGCCGGATTCGGCTTCGCGCAGCGCAAAGCGGAACTTTCCAGTCGGTACCGTATTGTCCGCGGCTGTCCCCGCCTCAGCGCCGCACGGCGTCGGCCAGCGGTTGCCATGCCTCCGTCAGCCGGGGCAACGGCCAGGCCGCGTTGGCCGGGCTGGTGGAGGGCAGCGACCAGACCGGCAGCGCCTGCGCCGGGCCGATCAGCGCCGGGGCAATGAAACGTTGGAACGCGCGGTACGCGGTTCCCCCATTGCAGGCGATCGCACGCAGTGCGGGCAACGCCGCAATTAGTGCACCCAACGCATTGGGCACTTCACTGCCCCGCGCGATCGACGCATCCAGGCTGCCGCGCCGCTCACACTGCCCGATCACATCCCACACGCCCACGCCGGCCGCGTTCAGTGCGCGCACGCGCTCCGGATAAGGAAGTGTCGCGTCGATCCCGCACACCACGCCCATCAGCGGCCAGAACCGATTGCGCGGATGTGCGTAGTACTGCGCGGCCTGCAGCGATGCCACGCCCGGCATCGAACCGAGGACCAGCACGCGGCAGTCGGTGTTCAGCTGCGCAGGGAAGCCGACGCACGTTGTTGTTTCCATCACACCGTCACCAGATGCATGAATGCCAAGCGTTGCATGATCCCCCGTAAACACAGCGGTTTTGCACTGATCGCTGAATGGAAACAACTAAATTTTAACGTGCGTCGGATGCGATTCATATTGCGGGGACTACGGTTGCCTCGCCCCACAACACCGGGGCCCAGAACAAAAACATCCTGAGGAGATTCCCCCATGCGCTCCATCCGTACCCTGACCCTGGCTACCCTGACTGCTCTTGCTTTTGCGCCGGCTGCTTTCGCGCAGGACAGCACTGTTGATACCGCATCCGGCAAGCACTTCGCCGTGGTCGGCGGCGTCTCGCTGCTGCAGCCGAAGAACGATCCGCTTGATGGCGTGCGCAAGGTGGACGGCGGCCCGGCCCCGACCCTGAGCTTCAGCTACTACATCAACGACAACTGGGCCGTGGAACTGTGGGGCGCAGCCGACAAGTTCGACCACCGCGTGCGCGGCACCGATGGCGCCCGCCTCGGCACCGTTGAGCAGCAGCCGATCGCGCTGAGCGGCCAGTACCACTTCGGCCAGGCCGACAACGTGTTCCGTCCGTTCGTGGGCGCCGGTTACTACGAGTCCAACTTCAGCAATGAAGACCTCGCCAGCGACATCGGCCACATCGGCGTCAAGACCGCCAAGGGCGCGATCGGCACCGTCGGCGTGGACATGAACATCAACAGCACCTGGTTCGCCCGCGCCGATGCCCGCTACATGCATTCGCGCCCGGAGCTGACCGTCAACGGCGAAGGCACCGGCGACAAGGCCAAGCTGGATCCGTGGACCGTGGGCTTCGGCATCGGCGCGCGCTTCTAAGCACGCCGTTCCGCACCACGCAGTACGCACAACGGGCCCCTCGCGGGCCCGTTGTCGTTGTGGGGCCGCGACCTTCATCGGGCGTTGCCGGCCGCTGGCCGAGACTGGACCCCACGACGGACCCCGCCGGTCCGTCCCGGGGAGCCGATGCGCGAATCCTTCGACATGCTGGTGGTGGGCGGCGGCATCAACGGCGCCGGCATCGCGCGGGATGCCGCCGGGCGCGGCCTCTCGGTGTGCCTGTGCGAGCAGGATGACTTGGCCGCCCACACCTCCAGCGCCAGCACCAAGCTGATCCATGGCGGCCTGCGTTATCTGCAGCAGGGCGAGTTCGCCCTGGTGCGCAAGGCGCTCAACGAGCGCGAGACACTGCGCCGGCTGGCACCCCATCTCATCGCGCCCACCGCGTTCGTCCTGCCGCACGCGCGCCATCTGCGACCGGCGTGGATGCTGCGTGCCGGGCTGTGGCTGTATGACCATCTCGGGCAGGCCAATCCCCACTTCCCGCCGTCGCAGCGCATCGACCTGCAGCGCGACCCGCGTGGTGCGGCGCTGAAGGCGAGCTACCGGACCGGTTTCACCTATGCCGATGCGCGCGTCAACGATGCGCGGCTGGTGCTGCTCAACGCCCTCGATGCACATGAGCGCGGCGCCGATATCCGCACACGCACCCGCTGCGAACAACTGATCCGCCACCGCGACCATTGGTGGGCCGTGCTGCGCCGTACCCACGGCGATGTGCAGCGGATCCGTGCCCGCTGCGTGGTCAACGCGAGTGGCCCGTGGGCCGGCACGGTGCTGGAACGTGCAGGGCTGGATGCGCCGCTCGGGCTGCGCCTCGTGCAGGGCAGCCACCTGGTGGTGCCGCGGCTGTTCGCACACGACAGCGCCTACCTGTTCCAGCAACCCGACCAGCGCGTGGTGTTCGCGATCCCCTTCGAACAGGACTTCACGCTGATCGGCACTACCGATACCGATTTCGACGGCGACCCGGCGCAGGTGCGGCCGCGTGCGGACGAGGAAACGTATCTGCTCGATGCGGTGAACCGCTTCGTCCGCCGCCCGGTGCGCGCCGAGGACATCGTCTGGCGCTACAGCGGGGTGCGCCCGCTGCTGGCCGATCATCACCGGGATGCGTCGCGGGTCACCCGCGACTACCGGCTGGAACTGGACATCGCCGGCGCGCCGCTGCTGAGCGTACTCGGCGGCAAGCTCACCACCTACCGCGCATTGGCCGAGGAAGCACTTGGGCGCCTCTCGCCTTCGCTGCCGGAGATGGGGTCGGCATGGACGGCCGGTGGACCGCCGCTGCCGGGTGGCGATGGCGGTGAGGCCGCCCAGGTGGCGGGCACGTTGCAGCACGACCACCCTCGCCTGCCGCCTGCCCTGCTGCAGCGCCTGGCCAGCAGCTATGGCACCCGTGCGCGTGAGTTCCTGGCGGGGGCGCAGACGCTCGAGGCGCTGGGCCAGGACCACGGCGGCGGCCTCCACGACCGCGAACTGGACTACCTCATCGCGCACGAATGGGCCTGCACCGCCGACGACGTGCTGTGGCGCCGCAGCCATCTCGGCCTGCGCCTGGATGCCGGCCAGCACGCGGCATTGGCGGCCACCCTGCAGGCGCGTGTTTCTATGCCGTAGGCTGTACGTCTGTCACGCCTCACGGCATGGATTTCCACGGAGCAGACCATGGACAAGCACTACGTGCTCGCCATCGACCAGGGCACGACCAGCTCGCGCGCCATCCTGTTCGACCGCGCCGGGCGCATTGCCGGCAGCGCGCAACGCGAGTTCACCCAGATTTTCCCGCAGCCGGGCTGGGTCGAACATGACCCGCGCGAGATCCTGACCAGCGTCTACACCACGATCACCGAGCTGTTGAACCGGCACCAGGTCGACCCGCGCACGATCGCCGGCATCGGCATCACCAACCAGCGCGAGACCACCGTGGTCTGGGACAAGGCGACCGGGCAGCCCATCCACAACGCGGTGGTGTGGCAGTCACGGCAGAGCCACGCGATCTGCGAGCAGCTCAAGGCCGCCGGCCACGAGCCGCTGATCCGGCGCAGGACCGGGCTGTTGATCGATGCGTATTTCTCGGCAACCAAGATCCGCTGGATCCTCGATCACGTCGAGGGCGCGCAGTCGCGGGCCGAACGCGGCGAACTGCTGTTCGGCACCATCGACAGCTGGTTGATCTGGAACCTCAGCGGTGGCCAGGCGCACGTCACCGACGTCACCAATGCCGCGCGCACGCTGCTGTTCGACATCCATGCACTGCAGTGGGACGACGAGCTGCTGGCGCTGTTCAACATTCCGCGCGCTATGCTGCCGCAGGTGCGCAGCTCCAGCGAGGTGTACGCCACCACCCAGGCGCAGTTCTTCTTCGATCAGCATCTGCCGATCGCCGGCATCGCCGGCGACCAGCAGGCCGCGCTGTTCGGCCAGGCCTGTTTCGAGCCGGGCATGGCCAAGAACACCTATGGCACCGGCTGTTTCATGCTGATGAACACCGGGGACAAGGCCGTTACTTCCGAGAATGGCCTGCTCACCACCATCGCGTGGGGTATCGATGGACGCGTGGAGTACGCGCTGGAAGGCTCGATCTTCGTCGCCGGCTCGGTCGTGCAGTGGCTGCGCGACGGGCTGCGCATGTTCGGCAAATCCAGCGACTGCCAGGCCTATGCCGAGCGCGCTGCCGACAACGGCGGCGTGTACCTGGTGCCCGCCTTCGTCGGGCTGGGTGCCCCGTACTGGCGCAGCGATGTGCGCGGCGCGATGTTCGGCCTGACCCGCGGCACCACCAAGGAGCATTTCATCCGCGCCGCGGTGGAATCGATGGCGTACCAGACCCGCGACGTGCTGGCGGCGATGCAGGCCGACGCCGGGATCGAACTGAAGGAACTGCGCGCCGACGGCGGTGCGATCGCCAATGACTTCATGGCGCAGTTCCAGAGCGACATCCTCGGCGTGCCGGTGCTGCGCCCGCAGGTGGCCGAGACCACCGCGCTGGGCGCAGCGTACCTGGCCGGCCTGGCCACCGGGTTCTGGAGCAGCCGGGCGGAGATCGCCGAACAATGGGCGGTGGACCGACGTTTCACCCCGCAGATGCCGGCGGACCAGCGCGAGGCGCTGTACGCCGGCTGGCAGCAGGCGGTAGAGGCGACGATGGGGTTCCGCGTGGGGTGACGCCCGGGGCCGAGCGTAGGTCGGCGGTCATGCCCCGGTAGGAGCCGACCGTTGGTCGGCGGTCATGCCCATCGGTAGGAGCCGACCGTTGGTCGGCTCGCGCGGGCGCCGGTCAGAATGCCGGGAGGACCGCACCCTTGTACTTCTCGGCGATGAAGGCCTTCACTTCCGGACCGGTCAGGGCCTTGGCCAGCTGCTGCACGCGGGCATCGTCCTTGTTGTCAGGACGCGCGACCAGGAAGTTCACGTACGGCGAATCCTTGCTTTCGATCGCCAGCGCGTCCTCGGTCGGGTTGAGTCCGGCATCGAGCGCGTAATTGGTATTGATCAGGGCCAGGTCGACCTGGTCCAGCACGCGCGGCAGCATCGCCGAGTCCAGCTCGCGGAACGTGAGCTGCTTCGGGTTGGCGATGATGTCGCGCTGGGTGGCCAGTGCGTTGGTCGGATCCTTCAGCGTGATCACACCCGCCTTGTGCAGCAGGATCAGCGCGCGGCTGTTGTTGCTCGGGTCGTTGGGGATCACCACATCGGCACCGTTGGGCAGCGCATCCAGTGATTTGAAACGGCGCGAGTACGCACCGAAGGGCTCGATGTGCACGCCGATCACCTTGACCAGGTCGGTCTTGCGGTCGCGGTTGTACGCGTCCAGGTAGGGCTCGGTCTGGAAGTAGTTCACGTCGACCTGCTTCTGCACCAGCTGGTCGTTGGGCTGCACGTAGTCGTTGAACACGCGCACCTCCAGGGTCAGGCCTTCCTTCTCCAGGATCGGCTTGACCACGGCGAGGATCTCGGCGTGCGGCACGGCGGTCGCGGCCACCACCAGCTTCTTGGAGTCATTGGCCGGCTTGCCGCAGGCGGCCAGGGCCAGCGAGGCGGCGAGCAACGGGAGCAGCAGGTACTTTTTCATGGGGGCAGCGGAATCCGTCAGGGCAGCAACGCCCCACGATACCGCACGCCCCGGCCCTTGCGGAATCCGGGGCATATGACCCCACGGCATGAGCCGATGCCGGCCCGGCCGGCTTACTCGTAGCTGGTCAGCGCCAGCGCCAGCAGCGCCTTGGCCTGTTCGCGCAGCATCACCGGCTCGACGATTTCCGCGTCCGAGCCATAGTGCAGGACATCCATCAACAGCTCGCGCGAGACGCTGTAGGGCAGTTTGAGTTCGTACCGGCCATCGGGCAGGAAGCGGCCCTGCTGCTTGGAATGCCAATGCTCATCGGCCACCCAGCGCGCGGCCTTGGCACTGAACACGATCGTGGCCCAGCCCTTGGGCGGACCGGAGAAGATGCCGTAGCTGGCACCGAGCTGCTCGTCCAGCTCGGTCTCGTCCACGTCGCGCGCGGTGGTATCGATCACGCGCGCCTTGTAGATGCGATCCACCGCGAAGCTGCGCAGGCCCTCGCGGCCGTGATCCCAGGCATCCAGGTACCAGTTGTCGCGGTAATGCGTCATGCGCTGCGGCGACACGGTGCGCTGGGTCGCCTCGTCGGTGGAGCGGGCCCGGTACTCGAACGCCAGCTGCTTGCGCTCCAGCACCGCCGAGGCTACCGCGCGGAAGCTGGCTTCATCGAACTTGCGGCCGCGGTGCGGGATGACCCGGACCCGGTCGACCGGCCAGGTCGAAACACCGGCCTGCGCCGCCAGCAGGCCTTCGATGCGCTGCTGCAGCGGGGCCAGCACCGAAGACAGCACGCCCCCGCCGGTGCGCGAGAGCAGGTGCTGGGAGGCGAGCAGCGCGTGCAGTTCTTCCGAGCTGAGCCACAGGCCCGGCAGCTCGAAGCGGTCGCTTTCGTCGGCCTGGTAGCGGAATCCCGCCTCGCCATCGCCTTCCACCGGGGCCATCAGCGCATCGCGCAGGAAGGCCAGGTCGCGGTAGACAGTCGCGCGGGAACACTCCAGTTTTTCCTGCAGGGCCGCCACCGTTACCGGATAACGAGCGGACTTGAGCAGGCGATGCAGGGCGTTGATGCGTTCATATCGGTCCATGACCCGATTATGTCCGAGTCGCCGTCGTTGTGGCGGCTTCGGCGGCATCTTCGGCTATCGTGGGGCCCCCATTGCCTGCTGCTGCCCGTCATGCGCCTGTTGCCCGCCCTTGCCCTGTCCGCCGCCGCCCTGCTGTCGGGGGGCTGTGAGCGCACTGAAACGCCCGCGGCCACCGTACCTGCCGCGACGGCACCGGCCGCCGACCCGGTCGGCACCGTGCTGGCCGCCAGCCAGCGCTTCGGCCAGCTGCGCAGCTTCCACGCGGTGATGAAGATGCAGGGCCCGCGCGCCCTGGAAGCGCAGATGGACTACGTGGCCCCGGACCGCTACCGGCTGATCACCGACGATGGCCCGCAGACGATCATTGGTGGCACCTTCTTCCTCCAGCGCGCCGGCGAAGTGCGCCAGGTCCCGGTGCCCGAAGGGATGCTGGCCCAGTGGCGCAATCCGCTGCCGGCCGATCTGGAGCCGGCGCAGCTGCAGGTGCGCGACCTCGGCGAAGAACGCGCCGGCGGCCAGCGCGCCCACAAATACGAGGTGCGCCACGCGACCGCCGCGCCCGATGGCCTGCTCTACTGGGTCAATGCACAGGGCCTGCCGGTGCAGATCGAACGCAAGGGCGAGACCAACGGGCAGCCGTTCCGGATCACCGTGACCTACTCGCGCTTCGACGACGCCTCGCTGCGGATCGACGTTCCCTGAACAGGGATCAAGGCCGAACGGGCCCTAAAGCCGGGGCCCGTCGCCGAATGTGACGCAGAACGCATCAAGTATCATCCCCCCCTTGTTGTCCCCCCCTTGTCCGATCACGGAGAACCGTTGATGTCCCTGCGCGTTTCGTTGCTTGTTCCCCTGCTGCTCTGCGCCCCGGCGGTTTATGCACAGGACGTTGCCGAACTGGCGGCGATGACCTCCCCCTGGAGCGGCAGTGGCGGTGAACTGGGCTTTGCCTCGGCCCGCGGCAACAGCAATACCGAGAGCTTCAACGGTCGCCTGCGCCTGCGCTACACCGACGATGACTGGGTGCACAGCATGGACCTGTTCGGCCTGCGCTCGCGCTCGGAGTACACCGATACCAACGACGACGGCACCACCATCCGCCGCCGCAACACCACCGCCAACCGCTACACCGGCAGTGCCGGCAGCGCGCTGCAGCTGGGCGAACACCGCCAGATCACCGCGACGGTGCGTTACGAGCGCGACGATTTCGCCACCTATGACCGCCAGAGTTCGTTCGGCCTGGGTTACGGCACCCGGATCATCGAGAGCGAACGCTTCTACATGGACGCGCAGATCGGCCCCGGTGTGCGCCGCACCCACAACACCGAAGACGATGCCACCCGCACCGGCCTGATCGGTCGCGGCCTGTTCGATCTCAAGTACACGCTGACCCCGAACACCGACCTGGTCAACACGCTGCTGGTCGAATCGGGTTCGTACAACACCTTCGCGCAGAACGATTTCGGCGTGTCGGTGAGCATGAACGAGCACCTGGCGCTGAAGGCCGGCTGGCAGGCGCGTCACAACAGCGACGTCGCCGAAGACAAGCGCAAGACCGACACGCTGACCACCATGAACGTGGTCTACAAGTTCAAGTGAGGTGGGTGTAGTGCCGGCCAGCGGCCGGCACTACACCGCGAGCAGTTCGCCGGCACCGGCATCGAGCAGGCCGCGCGCCACGCGCTGGCCCAGGCCTTCCGGATCACTTGCCGGCCCGCGCGCTTCCGCGCGCACCAGGCGACCATCGGCGACACCGCCGACCAGCCCCTGCAGGAACAGATCCTCGCCTTCCCACTGCGCGAACCCGGCCACCGGCACATGGCAACTGCCGTGCAGCGCGCGGTTCATGGCGCGCTCAGCCTCCACGCAGGCACGCGTATCGGCATCGTCCAGTGCAGCGAACAGCGCCATCACCTGCGCATCCTCGCCATTGCATTCGACCGTCACCGCGCCCTGCGCCGGCGCCGGCAGCCAGGCCGGCGCGGCCAGCCGCGCCACGATGCGGTTACCCAGGCCCAGCCGCTCCAGCCCTGCCACCGCCAGCACGATCGCGTCGTAGCCGCCGTTGTCGAGCTTGGCCAGGCGCGTGTTGACGTTGCCGCGCAGGTCCGACAGCTCCAGATCAGGACGCAGCGCGCGCAGCTGGGCCTGCCGGCGCAGCGATGACGTGCCCACGCGCGCGCCGATCGGCAGTGCCTCCAGCGAGGCGTACAGATTGGAGATGAACCCGTCGGCCGCGTCGTGGCGGGTCAGCATCGCCGGCAGCGCGAACGGCGCATCCAGTTCCATCGGCACATCCTTGAGCGAGTGCACCGCGCAGTCCGCCTCGCCACGCAGCATCGCCAGCTCCAGTTCCTTGAGGAACAGGCCCTTGCCGCCGATCGCGGCCAGCGAGCGGTCCAGCACCTCGTCGCCGCGCGTGCTCATCGGCACCAGCACCACCTCCAGCCCGGGATGGGCCTGGCGCAGGCGGTCGGCGACGTATTCGCTCTGCCAGAGGGCAAGCGGGCTCTTTCGGGTGGCGATGCGCAGGGTCTTCATGGCGCCATTATCGACGCACAGGGGCGTATCGACCAATGGCGTGCGACCGCCGGGTTACAGGTGCTTGAGGTCCTGCTTCAGGCTGGCCACGCAGCGGCGGCTGACTTCCAGCGGCGCGTGCCCGTGCCGCAGCACGGCCTGGACCTGGCCTGCGCCATTTCGTCGCAGCTCGACCAGCTCGTGGCGGGCGACCAGGCAATTGCGGTGGATGCGCACGAAGCGGTTGCCGAATTCCTCTTCCAGCGACTTCAGCGATTCTTCCAGCAGGTCTTCGCCGCGGGCGTGGTGCACCACCACGTACTTCTCCTCGGCCTGCAGGTAGTGGATGTCCTCGACCGGAATCAGCCGCAGGCTGCCGCGCAGGCGCGCGCACAGCAGCGTGCGGGCCTGCTGGCTGGCGGCCGCCGCCGGTCCGCTGCGGCCGGCGAGGAAAGTCCGCGCACGCTCCAGTGCCGCGGCCAGGCGCTCGGGGCGTACCGGCTTCATCAGGTAGTCGATGGCGGCGGCCTCGAACGCGGAGAGCGCATGCGCGTCGTAGGCGGTGCAGAACACCACCGCCGGGCGCGGCTCGAAGGTCGCCAGGTGACGCGCGGCCTCCAGCCCATCCAGGCCGGGCATGGCGATATCAAGCAGCACCAGGTCCGGTTGCAGTTCGGCACAGGCATGCAGCGCCTGTTCGCCGTTCTCGGCCTCGGCCACGACCTCGATCCCGGCCTGGTCGGCGAGCAGGGAGCGCAGGCGCTCGCGGGCCAGCGGTTCGTCGTCGGCGATCACCACCTTCAAGACAGTTTCCTCACTGGACCGGGACCGTGATTTCGCAAGCATAGTAGCCGTCGGCCCACGCCCCCGTCATCCGCGCGGCCGGGCCGAAGCGCCAGGCCAGGCGATGGGCGATGTTGCGCTGTGCGTGGCCCGCACCCTGCAGCAGCGGCAGCCCGCGCGTGGCCGGGTCCGGCGCCGGGTTGCGCACGCGGATGCGCAGGCTGGTGCCGTCGCTCGACAACGCCAGCACGATGGTGCCGCCGGCCGGTACCCGCGAGATGCCGTGCAGCACCGCATTCTCGACCAGCGGCTGCAGCACCAGCCGCGGCATCGGCAACGACCACGGCAACGGTTCGTCGCGCAGCCAGATTACCTTCAGGCGTTCGCCCAGGCGCAGCGATTCGATCGAGAGGTAGCGTTCGGCCAGTTCGCACTCGGCCTGCAGGGTGGAATCGCCCTCGCCCGCGCCCAGCGCCGCGCGGAACAGATCGGACAGGTCGAGCACCGCGCGCTCGGCCACGTCCGGATCGCGACGCAGCAGGCTGGCGATCAGGTTCATGCTGTTGAACAGAAAGTGCGGGCGGATGCGCGCCTGCAGTGCATCGGCCTGCGCCTGTGCGTTGGCCAGCATCTGCGCGCTGCCGCGATCGCTGACGTAGAAATAGCGCAGCGCCAGCGCGGAAATCAGCGCGGTCATCGCCGCGCTGCCGAGCGTGAACCGCCAGAAGCCGACGGTCTGGGCGAAGCTGCTGCCACCGAGCACACCGTACAGCGCGTGCACGATCGCCGCACAGCCAGCGGCGATCAGGCCGGTCATCAGCACCACCAGCACCATGCCCGGCACTTCGGGCAGGCGCGAGAGCATCGCACGCACGCTGCACAGGCAGACCGTGACCGCCAGCGCCAGCCACAGCGCGAAACCGCTGGCCGAGAGGAAATCCGTCGGGGTCCAATGGCGGCTGCCATCCGGTGCGAGCGCGATCACCACCACGACCAGCTCGGCCAGCCCGAGCATCGCCGCCAAGCGCGGCAGGCGGCACAGCTCGGGCAACCAGGACTGCTGGCGCGGGTCGCTCATGGGATCAGGCGGCGAAGCGCGCCTCGAGCCATTCGCCCAGCGCGTGCAGCTCCTCGGCGCAGACCTGGTGGGCCATCGTATAGGTGTGCCACTCCACCGGCAGGCCGAGCGCGCCCAGGGTCTGCGCGGTGTGCTCGGCGATCGCCACCGGAATCACCGGATCCTGGGTGCCGTGCGCCATGAACACCGGCACGCTGATCGCATCGGCCACGCGCGCGGTGGCCGCCTTGGCCGGATCCGGCAGGTAGGTCGACAGCGCGATCAGCCCGGCCAGCGGGCGCGTGCGACGCAGCAGCGCGCTGAGGATCACCGCCCCGCCCTGCGAGAAACCGGCCAGCAGGATGCGCTCGGCCGGGATGCCGCGCGCGATCTCGCGCTCGATCAGCAGTTCCAGCGCGACGATCGAGGCCTCCACGCCGGCGCTGTCCGCGCGCGAGCGGAAGTCCATGCTGACGATGTCGTACCAGGCACGCATCGGCACGCCGTTGTTGATCGTGATCGGCTGCACCGGCGCATGCGGGAACACGAAGCGGATCGCCGGCCAGTGCGGGCGCACCAGTTCGGGCACGATCGGGGCGAAGTCATGGCCATCGGCACCCAGGCCATGCAGCCACAGCACCGACCACTGCGGGTCGGCGCCGGTTTCGTTTTCCACGGTATCCAGCATCAGGCGGCTCCAGTACGTTCAAGCCGCATTATGACCGCGCCCCGAGCCAATGGGGCGTCGGTCGCGGCGACATACCGCTCAGCCGTGCGGATGCGCCTCGGCGGCCGCGCGGCGCAGCTCGGCCGCGCGCACCAGGACCTTCGGCGGGGCCGATTCTTCGGGGATTTCCATCAGGCCCAGCCGGTGCATCCAGACACCCGCGGTGCGCGAGGAGGTGAAGCCCACCACCGGAATCGCCAGCACCATGCCGATCACCACCGGCGCCATCCACGCGGCCAGCGAGGGCGAGACCGCGTAGGCCAGCGCGCCCATGAACAGACCGAACACGCTCAGCCCGCCATAGCCGCGTGCCAGCGCCAGCCAGGACACGCCGCCATCGTCACGCTGCTGCGCGTCCCAGCCCGAGTCCTTGCCGGCCAGCACTTCGGCCACGCCGCGCGACTGCACATACATCACCACCGGCGCCATCAACGCAGCGAGGATGGTCTCCAGCAGCATCGAGATGAAGGCGCGGATCGTGCCGCCACAGCCGCGACGTTCGACCGGCTCCAGCAGCATCGCCAGATAGCCCAGCACCTTGGGCGAGAGCAGCACCACCATGGTGATCGCGAACATGCGGATCACCTGGGTCTCGTCCTGGTGGCGCCAGTACACGCCGGGCGAGAGATGCAGCACTTCGTTGAGGTCGATGCCGCCCTGGAACAGCGGGATCGCGATGCCGATCAGCATCAGCATCGCCCACATCGGCGCGGTGAAGTAATGGCCGATGCCGACCAGCATGTGCATGCGGCTGACCCAGTGCAGGCCCTTGGAGCCCACCACCTTGGCGTGCTGCAGGTTGCCCTGGCACCAGCGGCGGTCGCGCACCAGCAGATCGGTCAGGGTCGGCGGACCTTCCTCATAGCTGCCTTTGAGGTACGGCACCATGTGGGTGGCCCAGCCGCCACGGCGCATCAGCGCCGCCTCGACGAAATCGTGGCTGAGCACATGCCCACCAAACGGTTCCTTGCCCGGCAGCAACGGCAGGCCGGCCTGTTCGGCGAAGGCCTGGGTGCGGATGATCGCGTTGTGGCCCCAGTAGTTGCTCTCCGCGCCATGCCACCAGGCCACGCCGCGGCCGATCACCGGGCCGTACACGCGCCCGCCGAACTGCTGCATGCGGGCGAAGAGCGTACGGCCGCCGACCACGGCCGGCAGGGTCTGGATCAGGCCGACGTCCGGGTTGTGCTCCATGCCGGCCACCAGGCGCACGATGGTGTCGCCGGTCATCAGGCTGTCGGCGTCCAGGATCAGCATCTGCGGGTAGGCGCCGCCGAACCGGCGGACCCAATCGGCGATGTTGCCGGCCTTGCGGCCGCTGTTGTCGCCGCGGCGACGGTAGAAAATGCGGTCATGGCCGCCGACCGCATCGCACAGCGCGTGGAAGGCTTCTTCCTCGGCCTGCCCGACGTCATCGCGGCGGGTATCGCTGAGTACGTAGAAATCGAAGTTCGCCAGCTGCCCGGTCTCGGCGACCGACTCATAGATGGCCTGCAGACCGGCCAGCAGGCGCCGCGGATCTTCGTTGTAGGTGGGCATCAGCAGCGCGGTGCGCGTGTGCACGGTCGGCAGCGGCGCGTCCGGATCGATGCCCAGCTTGTAACCGCGGTCGAACACCGCGGTCAGGAAGCCGGCCACGGCGCCGGCGAAGGACAGTGCGATCCACGCGAACAGGCCGACGAACAGCACCAGCAGGCAGGCCTCGAGCACGCTGATGCCATTGACGGCCAGCACCTTCCACATCATCCGGCTGGCAGCGATGGTCATCGCCGCGGTGCCGCCCAGGATATAGAAGCGGCGCAGCCCGATCATCCGCGGCGAGGTGCGCTGGCGCGGGACCTGCAGCTGCCCGTCGCGCAGCGACTGCTCGGGCATCGGCAACGGCGACTCGGCCGGCAACGTCGCCCGGCCGGCATCCAGCGGGGCGTTCAGGGTCTGGGTACTCATGCGCGGTGTCCCTGTGCAGGGCGTGCCAGGCCGGGGGTGCCAAGTGTGGAAAGGGGCGTCCTGCGCCCGGCGTGCGCGATGGCACGCATTCGTCCTGTCGGCGCGGGCCGGAGACCGGCACGCAGTTGTTGTCTGTGACTACCGGAACCCACGAACTCTCCAAACCGACTTGAGACGAAAAATGCGGCTCAGTCTATGGCGCGAATTGTAAGGTGCGCGCGAAGGGACGCGCGCCGATTTCTCCGCATTCAGCTTTTAGATCGAGACAACTGGAAGTCCCTGTGCCGCAATGGGGCCGCAGGCCCTGTGCCATGGGCATCTCCCCATTCAGCTTGCCACCCGGGAGGGGGGCGCGAAACCGCCACGCCAGCGCTTCGAAGGGGCTCCGCCGGAACAGGGAGAGCGCCACTGCTGCGCAGTTTTCGACCGGCGAAGCGTTCCAGCGACGGGGCTTCGTTGACGATGGCGACAGGCGCCGGGTCAGCTCAGGCGACGGTGGCGGCAACGGCCAGGTCAGTGTCGACCGGCGGGCGCGCGAGCGCGCGCGCACTCACCTGCGAGAACTGCAGTTGGGCGAGCAGGTGCTGCGCCTGGGTGGCGACCGGACACGGGGTGATCTGCGGTCCTGCTTCACGGCGCTCGGGGGACATCACATCAATGGACATTGGCCTGGCATCTCGTTGACTTCTCATGACCCGCGGGGCTTCCGGCCGCGCGGATTGCGCACCCTAGCGGAAAACCGGGACGAATGTGTGACGGTGCCCGCAGTCCTTGCCGAGGGTCTTGGGACGCGTCGAAATATTGGCGCTTATCAATAGCTTGTAGGTATCATGTAACCGTTTTCAACACATGATTCGGATATGGATTCCAACACTGCATCGCCCTACAGCCCCAAGTGGCAGTTCCGCTTCAACTTCTTCGAACAGCACGGCGCCCCCAACTCGCCGACGTTCAAGGCCGCGTACAAGACGCTGCCGTTCGGCCAGAAGATCAAGGTCAACTTCAACCTCTACGCCCTGTTCTTCAGCTGGATCTACCTGCTGATCCTGGGCATGTGGCGCAAGGCGCTGACCATCCTGGGCATCACCGTGGTGCTGATGGTCGTTCTCGCCTTCCTGCCGGACGTCGTCGGCCGCGCGGTCGGCGTGGCCTGGTCGATACTGATCGCGCTGACCACCAACTATTCGTACTACCTGGAAAAAGTGAAGGGCGACACCAGCTGGAACCCCTTCGCCGGCATGCGCTGGTAAGCAACGCGCAGACGCAAAAAAGAAGCCCGGTCACTGACCGGGCTTTTTCGTGGGACGGCGGCGCTGAGGCCGCGTGTGTTGCCTCAGCGCGATGCGGCACGCCGGTCCGGATCAGAAGGTCTGCCAGTCGTCCCCGGCCACGGCCACTGCCGGCATCCGCGCGGTGCTGCGCGCCGGTGCGGTGCGGCGTGCCGGTGCGCTGGCCGGGCCCGCACCGGACTGCAGGCGGAAGATCGCCACGGCAGTGCCCAGCTGTTGCGCCTGTTCTTCCATCGCGCGCGCCGCAGCCGTGGCTTCCTCGACCAGTGCCGCATTCTGCTGCGTGGTCTCGTCCATCTGGGTGATGGTCTGGTTGACCTGCTCGATGCCGGCGGACTGTTCCTTCGAGGCCGCCGAGATCTCGGCCATGATGTCGTTGACCCGGCGCACGCCGGTGACGATCTCTTCCATGGTGCGGCCGGCGGTGTGCACCAGCGCCGAGCCCGCGCTGACCTGGGTGACCGAGTCGTCGATCAGGGTCTTGATCTCCTTGGCCGCTCCCGCCGAGCGCTGCGCCAGCGCGCGCACTTCCGTGGCCACCACCGCGAAGCCGCGGCCCTGCTCGCCGGCGCGCGCCGCTTCGACGGCGGCATTCAACGCCAGGATGTTGGTCTGGAACGCAATGCCGTCGATCACCGAGATGATCTCGGCGATGCGCTTGGACGAGGCCTCGATGCCGGCCATCGTGGTCACGACCTGGCCGACCACCACACCGCCCTGCGAAGCGACGTCGGCCGCGCCGGCAGCGAGCTGGTTCGCCTGCACCGCGTGGTCCGCATTCTGGCGCACGGTGGAGGTGAGCTCCTCCATCGACGCGGCGGTCTCTTCCAGGCTGGCTGCCTGCTGTTCGGTACGGCGCGACAGATCGCTGTTGCCCGCGGCGATCTCACCGGCGGCCAGATTGATGCTGCCGGTGGCCTGCTGGATGCGGCCGACGATGTCGGTCAGCTGCGCCACGGTGGTGTTGGCATCGTCCCGCATCCGCGCGAACACGCCATGGAAATCGCCCTGCATGCGCGCGGTGAGGTCGCCCGCCGCGATCGCGCGCAGCAGCGCGGAGATCTGCTGCAGATTGTCATCGCTGACCTGCATCATCGTGTTGAGGTTCTCGACCATCGCGCGGAAGTCGTGGTCGAAACGCACCACGTCGCCACGCTGGCTGAAATCGCCCACCGCCGCCGCGCCGGCCAGTTCCCCGATCTGGGTGTTGATCGCACGCAGGTTGGCCTTGGTGGTATCCATCGCGGCGGTGAAGGCCGCCTGTTCGCCGGGCAGGCGATCCATGTCCGGGCTCAGGTCACCGACCGCATAGCGCTGCATCACCTCGACCAGGCGGCGGGTCACCGCGATGTTGGCCCCGACCAGCTGGTTGGTGTCTTCCACCATCTTGCCGTACTCGCCCGGGAAGGCCTGCGCGTCCATGCGGTAGCTCAGCTCGCCCGCCTCGTGGCGCTGGGCCATCTCGCCCTGTGCGGCCATCACCGCGCGCAGCTGGCCGCGCATGCGCTGCATCGATTCCAGCAGGCGACCCACCTCATCGTTGCGCGCCGGCGGCAACGGCGTATCCAGACGGCCCTCGGCCACGTCGGCCGAGAGACGGACGGCGTCAGCCAGCGGGCGGATCGCCTGCCGGCGCAGCAACACGTACACGCTGCCACTGAGCACCAGGGCGGCGCCCAGGCCAACGGCCAGGATGATCCACAGCAGCGCGCGCGCCTGCGCGGTAATCAGCGCGTGCGGCACGATCACGCCGAGTGCGAAGTGCTCTTCGCTGCCGCCGATGCGCAGCGGCACATAGGTCTTCACGTTGCCCGCGGCATCCGGCTCGAAGGCGTCGAAGGTCTTGTCGGCCTTCACTGCTGCCAGCACCTGGGTGGTCAGCGCATCCTCGCGACGCTTGCCGATCTCGTTCGGATCCTTCGCGGCCAGCACGATGCCGCCGGGCGAGATCAGTTCAACGTGGCCTTCGCCCATCGGGCGCAATGCGGCCAGGTGCTTCTGCAGGGCGGCCAGCGCGAAGTCCACCGTCACCACGCCGAGGAACGTGCCGTCGTCGACCACCGGGGTGGACAGCGTGGTCATCAGTACCTTCTGCCCGGCGATCTCGTAGGTGTAGGGTTCGGCCACCGTCTGCCGCTTGAGCGCCTTCGGCTTGAGGTACCAGTCGCCATCGCCGGGCACGTCGTACCCCTTCAGCGCATCCTGCATCGGGGCCCCCTCGTGCCAGGCCCAGTAGCTCATGAACCGGCCGGTGTCGTCGTGCGCCTCGGCACCGACGAACTCGGCGTCCTTGCCATCGAAAGCCTCCGGCTCCCACAACGTGCCGAAGCCCACCCATTCCGGGTGCACCTGCACCTGCTGGCGGATGACCGCGGCCACCGTCGCCCGGGAGAGCGTGCCCGTGGCGCGCTGGACCAGCAGGTTCTGCGCGAGCGCCTGGCTGGTGGCGAAGGCGCTGGACAGGTCACCGCTCACCCGCAGCGCTTCGGCCTGGGCCTCGCTCTGCATGGTGTGGCGTGAAGCGTCGACCAGCGAGGCACTGGCTTCGCGGTAGCTGATGGCGGCGGTGACACCGAAGCAGAGCATGGCGATCAACGCGGTACCCAGCATCAGTCGGTTGGCGATGCTGCCGGGGCGCTTGGACGCGGTGGGGCGGGACACGGGCATGGGGGCGGTTCCGGAAAAAGGGCATACCGGCGGACGCAGTCACGCGCCGCCACGGAAACACGCAGTCCATTGCGGGCCGGCACGCGCGCGGTGTCATCACGGCGCGGCCAGCAGGGTTCGATGCAACGTCGGATCGGCACAGGCAGCCCGCCGCCACTCCCGGCTGCGCTGGTCCTGTGCTGGGGGGCACCGCGTCGTACGCCACGGTGCCACCGCCCTGCCCTGTGGAGATGCCGCCTGCCCGCACCGTGACGGCGCCGGCCCAGAGAAGGGACTCAGCTGGATAACGGCGCAATGCGCGCGATGTTTAGCGCGGCTTCCTGACCGTGTTCAGTGAACGCCCGCGCCGCGCTCGCCACGCCCCAGCCGCTCCACCAGCGTCTGGCTGGCCGCATTGAGTCCGATCACCTCCACGTGGGCCCCGCGCGCGCGCAGCTTGCCGGTCACCCGCTCCAGCGCACCGACCGCACTGAGATCCCAGAAGTGCGCATGGGTCAGATCGATCTCCACGCGCTCGGGCACGTGCAGCAGATCGAAGGCCGCGGCGAACTGCCCGGCCGAGGCGAAGAACACCTGGCCACTCACCGTGTAGACACGCGTGCCCTCGGCGGTCACGGCATCCTGGATGTCCAGCATCCGGCCCACCTTGCGGGCGAAGAACAGGGCCGACAGCAGCACCCCGGTGAGCACGCCCTTGGCCAGGTCATGCGTGGCGACGGTGACGATCACCGTACCCAGCATCACCACCGAGGAGCTTTTCGGGTGCAGCCGGAACTCGGCGAACGAGCGCCAGTGGAAGGTGCCGATGCTGACCATGACCATCACCGCGACCAGCGCGGCCATCGGGATCTGCCGGACCCAGTCCGCGCCGTACACCACCAGCAGCAGCAACAGCACGCCGGCCACCAGGCACGACAGCCGCCCGCGACCGCCGGAAGACACGTTGATCACCGACTGCCCGATCATCGCGCAGCCGCCCATGCCACCGAACAGCCCGGCGGTGATGTTGGCCAGGCCCTGCCCGGCGCACTCGCGGTTGCGCTGGCTGGGCGTGTCGGTCATGTCTTCCACGATCTGCGCGGTCATCATCGACTCCAGCAGCCCCACCACCGCCAGCGTCGCCGAGACCGGCAGCAGGATGCGCAGGGTATCCCAGGTGAGCGGCACGTCCGGCAGCAGGAAGGTGGGCAGGCTGTCGGGCAGCGCGCCCATGTCACCGACGGTGCGGATGTCCAGCCCGAGCCAGATAGAGAGCGCGGTCAGCACCACGATCGCGACCAGCGGCGAGGGCACCGCCCGGGTCAGCAGCGGCAGCAGGTAGATGATCGCCAGGCCCGCCGCGCACACGGCATACACCGTCCAGGGCATCCCGATCAATTCGGGCAACTGCGCCAGGAAGATCAGGATCGCCAACGCGTTGACAAAGCCGGTGATCACCGAGCGCGAGACGAAGCGCATCAGGGCGCCGAGTTTCAGCGCGCCCGCGACGATCTGCAGCAGCCCGGCCAGGATCGTGGCGGCCAGCAGGTACTGCAGGCCGTGATCGCGGACCAGGTCGACCATCACCAGCGCCATCGCGCCGGTGGCCGCGGAAATCATGCCCGGCCGTCCACCGGCGATGGCGGTGACCACCGCGATGCAGAACGACGCGTACAGGCCGACCTTGGGGTCGACCCCGGCGATGATGGAAAAGGCGATCGCCTCGGGAATCAGCGCGAGGGCCACGACGGCGCCGGACAGCAGATCACCGCGGATATTGCCGAGCCATTGCTGGCGCAGCGGATAGGAAACAGACATGGACAGACTCCACGCACCTGCGATGCGCACGGCGCGTTGTGTGATGAGGACAAGGCACTCCCTGAGCCAGCGCAATGGCCGGCGCGTCGTCAACGCGGTATCAGGGTGGCGTCATCACAAGGGTCCTGCCGGGGCAGCGGAAGCGGCACGCAGGATAGCGTAGTCACCGGACGGCCTCAAACCGGCCCGGGTGCTTGACCCTTCACGTGGCGTGCGCCCACGATGCGTGCCTGTCCTCTTTCCAGGTGGCTTCATGTACGGTTTGATCGGCAAGATGTTGACCGCGCCCGGCCAGCGCGATGCGGTCATCGCGATCCTGCTGGAGGCAACCAGCGCAATGCCGGGCTGCCGCAGCTACGTGGTGGCGCGCGATCCCACCGCGGCGGATGCAATCTGGGTGACCGAGGTGTGGGACAGCCAGGAACTGCACCGCGCCTCGCTGGCACTGCCGTCCGTCCAGGCGGCCATCGCCAAAGCGCGGCCGATGATCACGGGGTTCGGCGAGCGGTTCGAGACCGAGCCTGTGGGTGGCCTGGGCACCGAAGCGGTGCCGCGCTGATCACCGCGTGGGGTTGCCTGCCCAGCGCGACGGTGCCTGCCCGGTCACCCGCCGGAACGCTGCGGCGAACTTGCCGGGGTTCGCATAGCCCATCGCCAGGGCGACCTCGGTGACGCTGCGGCCGGCCAGCAGCATCGGCTTGGCCGCCTCCATCCGGCGCCACGTGAGATACGCGTAAGGCGTCATGCCGGTCGCGATCCGGAAGCCGCGGCTGAATCCGCTGGCCTCCTGCCCGACTTCCTGCGCCATGCGGGCAACGCCCAGATCGTCGCCGAGATGGGCATCGATCAGTTCCTGCACGCGCTTGAGGTGCGTCGGTGACAGCCCGCGTCGCATAGCGGGCGCCGCAACCGGCAGCCCCGCCAACCGCTTCAGCACCAGATCGACACCGTGCTCGAAGAACGCGGCAGAACCGGCATGTGCCTCGGCACAGTGCCACAACGCCCCCATCACCGAGGCGATCACCGGGTCGTCATGCAGCGCCGATGCCGCGCGATGCAGTTGCTCCAAGCGCACGCCGCGACCCTGCAGATGCCGCGCGTCGATCGCCAGCCCCAGCAGCGCCAGCGCTGGGCTGCGGAATTCGCCCGGGCAGTCCGGCAACACCACATTGAACGCGCCTGCCCGCCAGGGCTGCGCGATACGCCCAAGCGCCGTGCGCTGATACAGCGCACCGCCGCCCGCGGTGAGCAGCCCGATGCGCAGCGCGCTGCCCTCGCCCAGCGTGCCCTGCGCCGCGGCGAACGTGTGGCGGAGCATCAGCACCGAGCCGTCGGCATTGCCGACGCAGGCATCCAGCGGACCGCCGCTTTCGGCCGCCACGCGTGCAGCCACGGCAGTCGCTGGTGAGGCAGAGGCGCAGGTCATCGGATGTCCCGTTCTGGAGCGGCCGCTCCGGAAATGGAGCAGCGACACCTGATTGTTACACAATAACATTCACGATTCCTCCCCATCACCGTGGTGCGCGCCACCACCCCAGAGGCTCCTCGTGAAACACGCTGTACTTGCCGGCGCCGTGCTCGCCGCGCTTCATCTGCTGCCCAGCGCGCCCGCGCGCGCGCAGTCCACGCCACCGGCCAAGGCCACCGAGCTGGACGGCATCGTGGTCACCGGCAGCAAACGCGATACCCCGTACCTCAAGAGCGACATGTCGGTCACCGTGCTCGACCGCGAAGCGCTCAAGGAAGCGCACGTCACCGAGTTCCGCGACCTGGACAAGCTGGCGCCGAACGTGAAGTTCAACGTGATGGGCCAGCTCAGTGACATGTTCATCTCCATCCGCGGGATCGAGTCGAACCCGTTCCTGGTCAATCGCGCGTCGGTCTACATCGACGGTATCCCGTTCCGCGAACTGAGCAACGCCGTGTTGAACCATGTCGAGTCGGTGGAGATCCTGCGCGGCCCGCAGGGGACGCTGTACGGGGCCAACAGCGAATCCGGCCTGGTGCTGGTGCGCACGCGTGCACCGTCGGCAACCACCGAGGGCGAGGTGAATGTCGGGCTGACCTCCTTCGGCAACGGCCATGGCAGCAGCGTGGATGGCTTCCTCGGCGGCGCACTGGGCAACAGCGACCGGCTTTTCGGCTCGGTGGCCTTCATGGCCTCGGACGAAGACAGCCACCTCAAGAACCTCACGCCGTTCAATGGGGTCAAAGGCAAGGTCAAGGAGACCTACCTGCAGGGCAAGCTGCGCTGGGAGCCGACCGATACGCTGGCCATCAACGCGATCGCCTACCACCTGGGCACGCGTGCGCCCGGGATGTTCGAGTATGAGTACCTGCCGTTGGATGTGGGGCTGTACAACCGCACCTATGGCGATCTCTACAACGGCGGCCGCCGTGCGGGTGACTTCACCTACATCAACGATGCACCCAAGCGCACCACCAGGAATGAAACCGTCGCCGGTACCAGCGCGCAGTGGCAGCTCTCCGGCGGCACCCTGGATGCCGCGCTGTCCTACCGGCAGGAGGAAGACACCTCCGCCGGCTACGACTTCGACATGACCGCCACACCCGCGCTGGCCGGCCGCATCTACGACAAGCAGCACAGCTGGAACGGCGAGCTGCGCTTCAGCTCCCCCAGCGATCAGGCGCTGACCTACATCGCCGGTGTCTCCACCTACCGGCATCACAAGGACTCCATCCTGGGCACGCTGGTCGGCCCGCCGTTGCGCGGCCTGGGCAGCTATGACCTCGCCCCGCTGCAGGGCTCGGATGGCCAGGACTACAGCGTGTTCGGCACGGCCAGCTACACGCCCCCCTCGCTGCCGAAACTGACCGCCAGCCTTGGCCTGCGCCATGAGCAGGCCAAGCGTTCCACCCGCCAGCGCGAAGGCACACTCGATCTGGGCCCGGGCGGCCTGGTGTTCTATCGCGACGCCGAACTCGCGCACACCTTCACCGCCACCCTGCCCCGTGTCTCCCTGCGCTATGACGCCAGCGACACGCTCTCGTTCTACGCCGCATCGGCCAAGGGCTATATCCCCGGCGGCTTCAACCTGGCCGCCGCCCAGAGCGACGTGGTCAACGACAAGGTGCTGCGCTACGAATCGGAAATGATGTGGAGCCACGAGCTCGGCTTCAAGATGAACGTGCTCAATGGACGCGGGCATGTCGGTGGCGCGGTGTTCCACATCACCTCCGACAACTGGCAGGAAATCCAGTTGGCCACCGATGCCAACGGACGGCCCATCTCTTCGGACTACGTCGGCTCGGATGCCTCGATCCGCTCGCGTGGCGTCGAACTGGAGGGTGCGCTGGAGGTCCTGCCCGGCCTGACGCTGATGGCAAATGCGGGTTACGTCGACGCCGAGTACCGCAAGCTGTTCGTCGGCGCCAATGAAAGCTTGGTCGGCAACGACGTCAAACTCACTCCGCAGTACACGGCGTATCTTGCCGCACGCTACCAGCACCGCTCTGGGCTGTTCGCGCGCGTGGAGTCCTCGTTCAACGGGCGGATGGCGCTGGACGAACGCAATCGCGCCTACCAACCTGCAGTGACGATCATCGGCGCGCAGGTCGGCTATGAGACCGGGCCGTGGAGCACGCGCGTGTACGTCGACAACCTGACCAACAAGCGGCGCATCAACGGGTTGATCTTCGACAATCTGGCGTTCGGCCGTGACGGTAACTACTACGGCCCCATCGACCGGCCGCGGATCGTCGGTGCGGAAGTCGGCTATCGGTTCTGAGGCAGCGTGGAGGGTGCGGAGAGCGGTGCCCTCCTACTCCTTGAGAACGTCCTGTGCATCCACGATATCCACGCCCGAGACCTGCCCCAGCCAGCCATCGAACCAGGGCTTGTGCGACGCGCCGACGATGGAGAGGACGCGGGAGCCCGGGTGGTCACGCACGACCTCGAGAATGTTGGCGACCATGCGCAGATTGCGGATTCCCCAGCCCTGCACCCAGATCTGCGGATAGTGCTGCACGGATACGGCCGCCAGCGTCGGGCGGACGTTGGACTCGGCGAGCACCTGCAGCGCCTCGGGATCGGTGTCGTGCTCGCTCAGGTGGACGCTGCCCAACACGAGGACCTCGGTGCGTGGACCGACCATATCCTTGTCCAGGTTCGCCAGGTCGATCTGCGCCTGGGCGCAGACCGGCATCAGGGCCATCAGGCAGGCCGACAACACGCGTTGCTTCATGCATCACCACCAGAAAAGTCCGTGGCAACCTTTCTAACAGGCAGATGCTGGGCTGGCCACGTGCCGGATGGCACGGGGGTCCAACCGGCTGATCACGACACCCGATGCTGTCCAGACGGTGGCAGAATTGCGCGCCCGGTGTGTGCTGCGGGGATACCTCAAGGAAGCCAGGCATGTCGGACGAAAACAGCAAAAGCGCGTGGATCAGGTGGGTGATGCTGCTCGTCTTCCTGGCCATGCTGTTCGGCATCCCCCACAACTCACCGTGGTTCGGGCTGGTGTTCGTGTACTTGCTGGCCGGCCTGCTGTTCGTGGTGGGCAACATGGTGTGGATTGCCCTGCGCAGCGAAAGGGCGGCGGAGGCATTGCGCCGCACGCCACCCACGCGCGCCCTGCACACCCGCGAGGTGAACGCGCTGGTGTGGTTTGGCCAACCCGAACGGATCAGCTGGCGCATGCCACGCGGGAACGTGATCGACCTGGTCAGGGCGGCTCAGGCCGCGGGCACCCGCCCGGTAGTGCGCACGGTACGTGGGCCGTATCGCGTGATGGTGCGCGCCCAGTATCACGATCGGCACGACTTCATCGGCGAGGTGGAGGTGCTCATGCTGCCGGGCGCTGACCGCCATATACGCGACAACAACGAAGCCGAGGTACTGCTGTGCGGGAAGTTCGCGGTGGTACTGGCGTTGAATGACGCATGGCGGATCGACCAGGCGCCGTCACTGCTGAGGTAAGCCATGCGCCCGTTGTAGTCCGGGTGCACCTGCCTGACCGGGGTGCTTGGCAACACTACGGCGATCCCGCACAGTTCCCCCATGCCCCCCGATCCGACTGCACCATGACACGCCTGCTCATCATCGAGGACAACCCCGAGTTGGTGGCCAACCTGTACGCATTCCTGGAGCCGCTGGGCTACGTGCTCGACGACGCACGCGATGGCGCTGCGGGCCTGCGCCTGGCAACCGGAAATGACTACGACGCGATCCTGCTGGATCTGATGCTGCCGCGGCTGGACGGCATGACGCTCTGCCACAAGCTCCGCCAGGAATTCCAGAATCCCGTCCCGGTGATCATGCTGACCGCGCGCGATCCGGTGGACGACCGCGTGCAGGGCTTTGCACTGGGCGCGGACGACTATCTGGTCAAGCCCTTCTCATTGGTAGAACTCGATGCCCGCATCCAGGCGCTGGTGCGCCGTGCCCAGGGCCGCAGCGTCCAAGGCACGCTGACCTGGCAGGACCTGCGGGTGGACACCCGTGCACCGCAGGCGTGGCGGCAGGGGCAGACCATTACGCTGACGCCCAGCACCCACAAGCTGTTGCTGTGCCTGATGCGGGCCGCGCCCGGCGTGGTCAGGAAGCAGGAAATGGAATACCTGCTATGGGGCGACCATCCGCCGGAAAGCGGTGCGTTGCGGACGCATATCCACGAGCTTCGGCAGCATGCGGACAAGAGCTTCACGTATCCGCTCATCGAGACGGTGCACGGCATCGGATGGCGCCTGAGTGCGCCAACGACGTCTGTCCCGGAATGACGACCCGAGGAGGTCAGTTGCCGTCATGAACGCGATCTACCGCCAGATGACGCTCAGAACACGTATCACCGTGTCGTTCGTGCTGCTGATGGTGGCCGTCATGGGCTTCGTGGTCGCCGCCGAGCAGTTGGATTATGACGAGCTCCGGGCCTACGTCATTTCGAGAAGCCTGCACGACGAGATGGACCGCCTGCAGGCCGATCTTGCCGATGGCGCGCCACCGACGCTGTCTGCGGGTAGTGAGCTCTTTGACGCGCGAAACGTGCCCGATGCCCTGCGCCCGTATACACCGGGCTATTACAGCGCCGACCCGCCCGACGTCTGGCATCTGCTGGTGTTCGACCTCGGCGGGCAACGCTATTACCTCCGCCAGGATGCCGCGCGATACCAGTATCTGGAGCACGTGATCGATGGCTATGCGCTCGTGGTCATGCTGTTGTGCATTCTCTGCGCGTTCTGGATCGGACGATTGACGGCAGCGCGCGTCATCGCCCCCATTACCCGGCTGGCCGATGCGGTGCAGCGCGGGCAGACGCCGTTCCCCTTCCAGGACGCGCGCGATGAGATCGGGGTGCTGGCGCGCGCCTTCGCACAGCACAGCGACGAGGCGGAGCAGTACCTGCAGCGTGAACGATGCTTCGTGGGGGATGCCAGTCATGAACTGCGCACGCCCCTGGCCATCATTTCCGGCGCGGCCGAGACCATCGTTCACCAGCTGCCCGAGGACAGCCACCTGCGAGCGAGCGGCGAACGGATCGTCCGCACCACGCAGGAAATGCAGCGCCAGCTGTCCTGCCTGTTGCTGCTCTCGCGTGACCCACAGCGCCTTGCCAAGGAAGACGTCCCGCTGCGCCCGTTGATCGAGGAATGCATGTCGCGCTGCCAGCCCTGGCTGGCGGGCAAGCCGGTCGTCCTGCTGCTGGATGCGCCGCAGGACCCCAGCATCCACACCAACGCCGAGCTGGCGCGCAGCGTGGTCTGGAACCTGCTGCGCAATGCCTGCCAGTACACCGACAAGGGCGAAATCCGCATCACCGTGCGGGACGCCACGCTGTCCATTATCGACACCGGTCCAGGCCTGCCACCCAGCATGGATCCCCAGCAGTTCCAGCGCTTCGCGCCGAGCCTGCGCGAGAGCGGGGAAGGGCTTGGCCTGTCGATCGTGCAACGGATCGTGGACCACCTGGGCTGGCGCATGGCCGTGGAGAGTTCGGAGAACGGTTGCCGCTTTACACTGGACATGTCCGGCACGCATGACCAGCAACCCTAGGCGCGCCCTGGCTTCGGCAACCAGGCCTTTTCGCGCCCGCTCCTGACAGCTTCCTGACGCCGCCCCTCCGATCCTGTGCACCCATCAATCCACGCAGGAGATGCAGATGCACTGGTCAGACCCGGAGGGAGCCGACAAGTATCGCCACGGCAGGACCGGATTCAACCGGATTGTCCACACGGTGATCCACTCGCGGGACGGCTTCATCGCGACCGTGCGGGGCGAAGCCGCTTTTCGACAGCTGCTGGTCCTGCATGGCGTTCTGATGGGAGGCACGTTTGTGCTCGACGTCAGCCCGGTGGAGCGGGCGCTGATGTTGGCCGTCAGCTTCATCAGCCTGATCGTGGAACTGCTCAACTCCGCCATCGAAGCCGTTGTTGATCGCATCTCGCTCGAGCTTCACCCGCTGTCAAAGAATGCGAAGGACATGGGCAGCACCGCTCAAGCCACGGCGCTGTTGATGGTGGGCGCCGTATGGGCGGTCATCCTGCTCGGATAGAGCGCGGGGAAGCACCAGGCAGTGCACCTGACAACTTCCTGATAAACACATTCTGATACTGCGCGCACTTTTCATTCATTGGAAGAATGCGCGTGTTTCAGCGTCTTGTGTTCGTGCGACTCAACCCGGTGCAGCTGACATGGATGGTCGCACTGTTCTTCACCACCGTCGGCAACGTTGCCCTGTGGCAGGCGCTGTGGAGGCACGCCGAGTTCGACAGCGTGCGCGGCGTGCTGTTCTTCCTGAGCCTGCCGGTCTTCTTCTTCTGCCTGTTCAACCTGCTGCTCATGCCGGTGCTTGCGCTGCCCTACCTGCGCAAGCCATTGCTGGCGCTGCTGGTGATCATCAGCGCCGCCAGCACCTACTTCATGCTGCACTACAACGTCCTGATCGACCGCAGCATGGTGCAGAACGTCTTCGAGACCAACCAGGCCGAGCTGGGGTCTTATTTCTCCGTTCCCCTGCTGCTCACCATCGTAACGCTGGGCGTGCTGCCAGCCGCCGCGATGATGTCGCTGCGCATCCGCAGCGGGTGCGTGCTGCAGACCGCCTCCTGGATGCTGATCAACCTGCTCGCGACCCTGGCGATCCTGGCCGTGATATCCATGGTGTTCTACAAGGACTATGCCTCCCTGCTGCGCAACAACCGCGAGCTCAGGGACCAGGTTCTGCCGGTCAACTTCGTGCGCCATGCCAACGGCTATCTCAAGCGGAAGTACATCGCAGTATCACGACCGCTGCAGCCCGTCGCCGAGGATGCCACCCGCCCGCCGTCGATCCAGGGCAGGCGTCCCAGGCTGGTGATTGCCGTGGTGGGCGAAACCGCGCGTGCGCAGAACTTCCAGCTCAACGGCTACCCGCGCGCCACCAATCCCGTGCTCTCACAGCGGAGCGACATCATCGCCTTCAAGAATGTCTCGTCGTGCGGCACTGCCACCGCCATTTCGCTGCCCTGCATGTTCTCCAGAATGACACGCACCCAGTACGATGACGTACGTGCGGCGACGGAAGAGAATCTCCTGGATATCCTGAAGCGCACCGGTGTGAACATCCTCTGGCGCAACAACAACAATGGCGGCTGCAAAGGCGTGTGCGCGCGCGTGCCCACCGACGACATGCCGGCCTTCAAGGTGGCCGGGCAGTGTGTCAACAAGGACGGCACCTGCTACGACGAAGTGCTGCTGCATCAGCTGGACGCGCGCATCGACGCCATGCAGGGGGACGGCCTGATCGTGCTCCACCAGCTGGGCAGCCACGGCCCAACCTACTTCGAGCGTTACCCTGCTGACGGCAACGTCTTCACGCCGACCTGCGACAGCAACCAGATCCAGAAGTGCACCAACGCCGCGCTGACCAATACGTACGACAACACGCTGGTCTACACCGACCGGATGCTGGGCAAAACCATTGACCTGCTGCAGGGCTATTCGGAGCATCGGGACGTGGCGATGATCTACGTCTCCGATCATGGCGAGTCGCTCGGCGAGCGCGGCATGTACCTGCACGGCACGCCCTATCTCATTGCGCCTCAGGAGCAGACCCGCGTCCCGCTGGTGATGTGGTTCTCGCCCGCGTTTGCGCACCATGCAAACCTGAATCTGTCCTGCCTGCGCAACCGTGCCGAGGGCGCGGCGTACAGTCACGACAACGTTTACCACTCCCTGCTGGGGCTGTTCGATATCCGCAGCCAGGTCTACCAGCGTGATCTGGACCTGTTTGCCGCGTGCCGCGCTTGAATCCACGGACCCGCGACCTCATTGACTGCTGGCGCCCGCGGTTGGGCGCTCTCAGGAGAAATGCATGCCGCACCATGAAAAAGTCGCCCTCGCCGGCGTCATCGAGCACGTGTTCGCTCATCGCTTTACCCTGATCTGCAACGATCAGGCCTACCTGGCGGACCTGGGCCCGAAGGGCGCAGAGGCGTTCCCGCTCAGCCCGGGGCTGGCCGTCAGGCTGGAGGGTGAGCAGCGACCGTCGGAGATCAAGGTCGCACGTATCGCCAGAAAGGGCGGCGCGTTCGTAGATGTGGAACACAAGAAGCCGCATCACGGCCCCAAACACCACCATCCCGATGCGCCGGCCGATCCGCGGGTCGTGCTGGCAGCGGTGAAGAACGCCGGCTGGACAGTCGTCGGCCAGCCCAAACCCAAGCCCAGGCATTTTGAACTGCTGGCCCAGCGCGGGGCGGGCGAATGGACCGAACTCCACGTGGATTTCGCCGGGGTCATCTACAAGGAAAAGCGCGCCGACGCGGACAAGTGGCGGCTGCCAGGTTGATGACGCGGTAGCACGCACGTACACGAGCCCTGGGTCAGCCAGGGCTCCTCCAACGAAGGGCTCCGCGGCGCGACGCGGCCGTCACGAGCGCACGCGCATAACGTGCCAACGCCACGCACCGGGGCGGATCATCCCGTCCCTCGAGCCAGCGCCAGTGACTCCCTCGCCTCCTTTGCCGCCGTCATCGCAGTCGTCTGACCGTGCGCTGGACGGGGTGAACTTCTTCCTGGCCGATGTCCGGGATGGACTGGGGCCTTACCTGGCGATCTACCTGCTGGCCGTGCATCACTGGGAGCCGGCCAGTATCGGACTGGTCATGACCGTTGCAGGCCTCGCCGCCCTGCTCGCCCAGACCCCGGCCGGGGCGTTGATGGACAGGATCACGGCCAAGCGGGCAGTGGTCGTCGCGGCCGCGGTCCTGGTCACGGCCAGCTGCCTGGCGCTGCCTTGGATCACCTCCTTCACCGTCGTTGCGGTGACCCAGGCGATCGGCGCGGTGGCCGGGACCGTTTTCGCGCCCGCCATCGCGGCGATATCGCTGGGGATCTGTGGCCCACGGGCGTTCGCACGGCGCATGGGCCGCAACGAAACGTTCAACCACGCAGGCAACGCCGTGGCGGCATTGCTGGCGGGCGGGTTGGCCTATCTGGGCGGGCCGGTGGTGGTGTTCTACCTGATGGCGGCGATGACCCTGGCCAGCATCGGGGCAGTCCTGATGATTCCCGCCGGTGCGATCGACCACGCGCAGGCGCGCGGATTGCGCTCCGACGACCAGGAGGCCCACGCCCCGGCCTCGGCCCGCCTGTTGCTGCACAACCGGACGCTGATGATGCTGGCGGCGTGCTGTGCGCTGTTCCACCTGGCCAATGCGGCGATGCTTCCCCTGGTCGGACAGAAGCTCTCCCAGACCAGTCCTGCCTTGGCGACGACCCTGACCGCGGCCTGCATTGTCGCGGCCCAGCTGGTCATGGTGCCGGCCGCCATGCTGGTCGGTGCCCGCGCCGACGCCTGGGGGCGCAAGCCACTGCTGCTGGCGGCCTTCCTCATCCTGCCGATCCGGGGCGTGCTCTACCCGCTGTCCGACGCGCCCGCGTGGCTGCTTGGCGTGCAGCTGCTGGATGGCGTCGGCGCGGGAATCTTCGGTGCACTGCTTCCCGTCATCATCAGCGACCTGACCCAGGGCACCGGCCGCTTCAATGTGACGCTGGGTGCGGTGTCCGCGGTGTTCGGGCTGGGCGCTGCGTTCAGCCCGGGCCTGGCCGGGGTCATCGTCCAGTTCGCTGGTTATGATGCGGCCTTCCTGACCCTGGCAGGCATAGCAGCCATCGCTTTCCTGGTGGTGATGGCCGTGCCGGAGACCCACCATCCCCATCCGCCTCGCACCGTGGCCGCTCGTTCAACGACAATGCCCTCCGACGCTGGCCCTTGAGCACCCGCTGAGCAATCGATGCAGATTTCCACCACGTCCATGATCATCTGGATGGCGACCGCCGTTGCCACCTGCGGCATCCTCTTTCGCCCCTGGCGGGTGCCGGAGTATGCGTGGGCACTGGGCACGGCCGCGCTGCTGACGGTCGCCGGCCTGGTGCCGTTCGGCACCGCCATCGCCGCGGTGGCTGAGGGAACCGATGTCTACCTGTTCCTGATCGGCATGATGGTCCTGGCCGAACTGGCGCGGCAGGAAGGACTGTTCGACTGGCTGGCCGCGTATGCGGTGGGTCACGCCAAGGGCTCGGGGCGCCGCCTGTTCGACCTGGTGTTCCTGGTCGGCACGGTGGTGACGATCTTCCTCTCCAATGACGCCACGGCGGTCGTGCTGACGCCGGCGGTGTATGCCGCCTGCAAGGCAGCCCGCGCCGATCCGCTGCCCTACCTGTTCGTCTGCGCGTTCGTCGCCAATGCCGCCAGCTTCGTGCTGCCCATTTCCAATCCGGCCAACCTGGTCGTCTTCGGCAGCCACATGCCCTCCCTGCCGGAATGGCTGCGGCAGTTCACGCTGCCCTCGCTGGCCGCGATCGGCATGACGTACCTGGTGCTGCACCTGGCCCATCGGCGCCAGATCGCCCGACCGCTGGCCGCACTGGCGGCGCAGCCGGCCTTGTCCGAGGGCGGACGCCTGTGCGCGATCGGGGTCGGCGTTACCGGCAGCGTCCTGCTCGTCACCTCGGCCATGAAGGGACCGCTTGGGCTCACCACGTTCTGCGCCGGCGCGGCCACGCTGGCCCTCATCTGCCTGCGTCAGCGCCGCAGCCCGCTGCCGATGCTGCGGCACGTGTCCTGGGGTGTGCTGCCGCTGGTCGCTGGACTGTTCGTCCTGGTGGAAGCCGTGGCACAGACGGGCGTGATCCAGATGGCCGCCCAGGCACTCGAGGATCTGGCGCGGCGATCGCCCACCGAGGCGGGCTGGGCGGCGGGCGTTGCGGCGGCGGTGCTGAGCAACCTGGCCAACAACCTGC
Organism: Stenotrophomonas sp. JAI102; assembly: GCF_013409105.1. Classification (NCBI taxonomy): domain Bacteria; kingdom Pseudomonadati; phylum Pseudomonadota; class Gammaproteobacteria; order Lysobacterales; family Lysobacteraceae; genus Stenotrophomonas; species Stenotrophomonas sp. JAI102. The sequence continues at coordinate 440,923 of NZ_JACCCI010000002.1, read as the reverse complement.
CGATCGGCCTGGTGGCCGGCTCGGTGGGCCAGATGGCGGACGTGCCGGCCCAGGTCAGAGCCGCGCTGTTGATTGGTGTCGACCTGGGCCCGAACCTGTCGGTGACCGGGTCGCTCGCGACCATGCTCTGGCTGGTCGCCCTTCGACGCGAAGGCGAGCACGTCAGTCCGCTGAGCTTCCTGCGCCTCGGCATCCTGGTGATGCCGCCCGCCCTGATCGCCGCGCTGCTGTTGCTGTAAGCGCACGCCGCGCCTGCAGGGGAGAAGCGCTGGAACGTTTTACAGGGCCTTGGACAAGGCCAGCAGGTCGGCGGCAAACGTTGCGTAGTCGTCCACGGCGAAATCGTGGCCCTCCTTGCGCGCGATCTGGCGGATGCCGACCAGGGAGGTCTCTGGCACCACGACCAGGTACTGGCCCATGTAACCCATCGCAGCGTAAGCGGCGACCGGTCCGCGCACCTGATCGAACAGGTCCGTGAGCTTGATGCCTCGGCTGGTGATCTCGCGGCCGTACGCGTCAGCCCACCTGGGCCCGAGGCTTTCCCCGAAAAACGCGAACAGCTCGCCCTTGCCGGCAAACCCGCGACTGCCCGCCTTCAACAGTCCGGCCGTCACGCCCGCATCGACGCCGTTGCGCGACAGAACCGATGCCGCGTCCGGCTTCAGCGTAAACCGCTCCCAGGCAGGAATTCTCCACCACAGCAGCCCCACCTCCTTCGAGCGGGCGCTTTCGGCGACGAGTTCAGCGACGAACGCTTCTCCCAGCAGCCGACGCCCATCCGGCGCGACTCCCTTGTCCAGGATCAATCGGCCCAGCTTGGCCAGGTCGGCGGCGGACAATGCCAGGCCGGCCATGCCGATCGGTGTGCCTGCATCATCCTTGCGCCACGTGTAGTCCGTGATGCCCAGTGGCTGGAACAGGCCCCTCTCGACGACGCGATCCATCGGCTTCCCCGAGACGCGCTCGACGATGCCGGCGAGGAGGTTGGTCGCCTTGTTGTTGTAGGAGAACGTCGACCCGGGATCCGTTGAGAGTTCCGCCGCCAATGCCAGCTTGACCAGATCCGGCGCACCTTCCAGTTCGATGCCTGCGTTGGGAACATTCTGCAGGCCGGAGGTGTGGTTGAGCAGCATCCGCACCGTGATGTCGCGCTTGCGCCCCTGTGCCCACTCTGGATAGATCGCGCTCACCGGTTGATCCAGCGATTCCAGCGCGCCACTGTGCAGCAACAACCCGATGGACAGTGCCACCACCGACTTGGTCGCCGACATCAGTTCGATCGGCTGCGCTGCAGCCGTGCTGCGGGTCTCGAGCAGCGTCTTTCCATCGCGCTGTATCAGCATTGCGTCGGAACGGGACGTTTCCGCCTTGGCCTTCAGATTGGCCAGGGCATCCTCCATCCCACCGCTGGCAGCAAACGCGTTGCAGCACACCAGGCAGCTCAGTGCCATCCACCACGATTTCAAGCGCATGCGCATTCCTCCGGAAACGGAGACAGCGTAACTACAGCTGTAGTCAGGCTGGAGTGGCAGAAGTCATGGGATGGGAGGTACCCACGCGATTCACACTATCTAGCTATTCCCTTGGCGATTTGCATGAGCATCTGCTCGCCTTCCTCTATGTGTCCGCCGTCGTCACTGAGCAACGTCAACAAATAAGCTCTATTCGACGTAATCCATCGCAGCTCCGCCTTGCCTTTGCCGTCCTTGGATCGGGCCGCGTAAGACCTGGCCGGGACACCGTTGACCTGGGTATTCAGGGTTTCCCGAATCAGGGTGTGCTTCGTCCTTGAGGCCAGGTAATCGTCCTCGGACAGGATGACCAAGCCAACGTTGGGGATCCGATAAACACGCGACACGCCCGTGGAGCGATCGCCACTCACCGTTCCATTCGGCTCGGTGCTGAGCAACTCTGCCGCGCCAATGGGGGTCCGCGAGATATCTGCGGGCGCATAGGACAGGCGGCGCTTGAGCTCCGAGTCGCTTCTTCGCACAGGACTCAGGCCTGCAATCACCTCAGACGTTGAAGGGATCGTGCCAGCCGCAACATCCAACGTTCCACGACTTCTTTTCTTGATCCCTTCAGCCATGTTTTCTTTGATGGACGCCGGGGCGTCCAACTCAGCCAAAGAAATGATCTCCACGTGACCTTGAATGGCTGGTGCTCGATTGGCAGCGGCTGTTCTGCTCTCGGTAGCGTGCTGTTCGGCCAGTGAGTGAGTCCAAGCTGCCAAGTCACGTTGTAGCGCTTCAGCGGGCTGCGGCTGCACGACCGTTTGTGCAACTACCGGTGCAGCAATGCACGCAAGGGCCAATGCGGCCACTCTGCTTTTCATGTCGGTCACCCTTCTGTGAGGCTGCAATCGACTGTGGGGGTTTCGCGGGTCCCGTAAGCGATGAGGTTGACGTTATCATCCAGGAGGGGATTCGAGCGCGCACCAAACGGGCATCAAGTACTGATCGCTGCTCCATCACCACCAATACAATCGAGGTAAATACTTGACTGTATTGGTGGGCCCACCAGGATTCGAACCTGGAACCAAAGGATTATGAGGCCTCTACAGGACTTCCATGACCTTCCATGACCGGCCCCGCTTTAAGCTAGGTGGTTGATTTTCTAAGGCTATGAGACCACTTGCGCCCATCATCGTCCATCACTTTCCACGGACAAACGGTCACCGAGCGGTAACCAATGGGCGCAATGAAGGGGATGCTTACAGCGAAGGGGCTCGCCGCTCTGCCGGCGGGCGAATGCGCCTCCGATCCGGCCCCGCGCGGCGCGGGCTGCCTGGACGTTCGCAAGCTGGCGGGCGGGTAGCTGCGGTTCTACTACCGATACAGCAAGGCGAACGGCCAGCGGGACCGCCTGCTGATCGGCACCGGCCTGGCACTGACCGCGGCTCGCGAGTCAGCGGCCGCACTGTCCCGCCGATATCAAGCCGGCGAACGGGATCTGAGCGACGCGATCGCGGCCGAGGCAGCTGCAGCGGAACGAGCGAAGGCCAACGCCTTGGCCGAATCGACGCGCCGCTCCGGAGCAACCCTGGGCGCACTGATGATGGCTTACGCCCAGAGCTTGGAGCATGCCGGCAAGGTCTCCGCCGCAGCAAATCGCGCTGCCATCAGGCGCCACATCGAAGAACCGTGGCCGGCCCTGTGGGCGCGCCCAGCTTCTGAGCTCGAGTTGGATGATCTGCTCCCAATCCTGTCCCGCATGGTGCGCGGCAAGAAGCTACGCGAGGGTAGCAAGATCCGTTCGTACCTGCGCGCGGCCTATGCGGCGGCGATCGCGGCAAAGCAGGATGCCGCCGCCCCTGACGCACTGCGCGCGCTCAACGTGTCCAGGAATCCTGCGCGCGACCTTGCGACCTTGGACAGCGGGCAGCCGCGCGACCGGGTGCTTTCGGTGGCGGAGCTTCGCGCGTACTGGCGCAGGATCGAGACCATACCCGGACGGCAGGGCGCCCTCCTGCGCTTCCACCTGCTGACCGGCGGCCAGCGCATCGCGCAGTTGATCCGGTTGCAGTGGTCAGATCACGCTCACGACGCCGACACCGGTACCGCGTCCGTGCGCCTGCTCGACATCAAAGGCCGGCGCCGGCTCCCTCGCGTGCATCTGGTGCCCTTGCTCCCACGGATGGCCATGGATTTCGCCACCCTGCGCGGCGATGGTGACGGGCCACACCTGTTCTCGCTCACAGCCGGGAAGACGCCCGCCACCTATGACGAGCTGCGAGGAATCATGGGCCCGGTCGTGGCAAACATGGTGGCCGCAGGTGAGCTGGCATCGCCGTGCACGCCGGGTGACCTACGCCGGACGGTAGAGACGCGGCTCGCCGCGCTAGGAATGTCCGAGGAAATACGTGGCCACCTGCAATCCCACGGCCTGAGCGGCGTCCAGAAGCGGCATTACAAGTTCTTCGAGTACGACGCCGAGAAGCGCGCCGCCGTGGAGGCGCTGTTCGAACTGCTCACCGGTGCAGGTGCAACAGTGGTGCCGATGCGCAACGGAATGAGCCGCTAGAACGGCAGGTCGTCCAGCGCATTCAACGCCGCCAACCAATGCGCGGCACGCCGATGGCTTCTGGCCATCCCCCAGAGCCGTTGCGCACTCTGCCGGCGGCGAGCCCGGCGCGACACTTGCCTGTCACGCCCCGCTCCAGACGGGTCGTTGCTACAGCTGAGTTGCAGCCTCGGCCTCGAGCAGGGATTGGCTCTTCAATCACCCATCCATTTCTCAAATGCCTGGCTGCCGTCGCAGGACCAAAGTTTGTCGCGTCATCGGCGTAGCCACGGCAGTCCGGGACTGGATAAGTACGCGAGCACCCTAGCCGCGCGCCACGCCTTCCAATTGCCTTGAAAAATGCATCGACAGCTTCGTCACAAGCGTCCACTGCCCAGCCTGCGAAAGCACCGCATAGCGCGCATCATGGTGACCGGGAAGCAGGCCAATCGGAATCGACTGAATCTTATCGAGCAAGACGAATGATTCCTCCAAATCTCCTGCCGCCGGCAAGTAAACAATACTAGTGAGCCGCTGCAACCTAGCGGCCTTGGCTTTTTCTTCAATTTGCGAAGCTTTGATGCCTCGTTCGCGAAGTGAATCCATCCACCTGGATACCCGCATAATGGGAGCAACGCTCACCATCACTTCATCGTGACGTACATTGCCCGCGGACATGTCACAGGTGTTGGACAACAGCATCACCCTTGCCTTCGTTCCTCGAACGGAGCCGTCCGGCAGAAACGCGTAGTGATTGACGCCAGTCAGCAGGTCGCCCTGCAGTAGAAAGTCGAACTCAATTTCGGAGTAAAAAGGAAAGTTCTGGTCCAACCTAGACAACTGTGCATACAGAGTTGCCAGGCCTCGCTCAGACAGACCATCAGGCAAATACCGAACAGCCTCATCCAATGAGCTGACCATGTTTTAATCGAGATAGTCCAAATATTCAGCTGAACCCAAACGCATCTCAGGAGGCAACTCCTCTTGGGCCATGGACAGATCAAGCGCCAGTCGCTGGAAGTGCTCCACTGTCGGCACCCACAGATGCTCCGACAGCGATCCTGTCGGGGTGGTGCCCATAAATTTCGCACCGGCAACGTATATCGGCGGGCGCACCGCTGCAGCCTCAGCAATCCCGTACATCCCGGTCGATGCAGCAGTACTGCAAGCACCAAAGACACTAGCCATGGCAAGGGATGCCACGACCGGATTGATCGTACTTTCGGTTACCGTCATTGCCTTACGCATAAATTGGCCCCATAGCGTTCCGTGCTTCAGCAGAAAGCAACTCGAAGAAAACCTTCTTCTCGTGTGCATGAACCGCATCGACCTGCACCATCAGCGCTTCAATGTCACGCGTCAGGCTTACATTCCTTATGCAATCGATATCCAGCAACAAGCCCTGCCCGTCTTCGGACCGACCTTCTACATTCACCGGATTTATGATCTGGATGATGGAAATGTCATCCCCGTCTTTGAAATCCGTCCTAAGTTGACATCCTTCAGAGCGAATCCGGCGCCCTCCAAGCTCTAGCGTTCCGTTGAGAACATTTTCCACATCAACCGGTGTGCCGGGGAAGAAGTTTGTGTACTTGACCGAGCAGCGCGAGACCTTCGAGATTAGACTCGATGAGAGAACAGCCGAAAACACTTCTTTGATGCGAGGCCGCAACTCGTCCCATCCCCGATAAGGCCCAGCAACACCAACCCCTACATATCTTTCAGACACGTTTACGTTCATGCCATCTGGAAAAATGAGCTGGGTCATGCTGCCACCCAACGCCAGTTCCAGCCCTGGCGGCATGGGGAACGGCAAGTCAGGTGTACTGGGTGCAGCCGGAGCAATCAGCGCAGGGAAAGCTTCCGCAAGTGACTTCGCAAGGATGTCGCGCAATCGAGGGACGGAAGACTCAAAACGCACTTCACACACGAAGTCAATGATTGGAGCTTCTGTGAGCCTCACAATTTCATTCATTTGCTCGGTCACGGCAAGGATCCGTTCCTTGAAAAGACGATAGTCAACGTACTCAGGGGCCTCACAATCTTATCCGATGAGACTGGTCAACGGGGTGTGGAGTTCCACAGTTTTGCGGCCCGGCCGCATGATGCCCGGTAAGCCCTTGATTCTTATGCATCCATAGCGACTTCGAACGGACTACTGGCATGCGGGTGATGCAGCGCTATAAGCGCGAGACGAGGCTCGGGATCCAGCCCAGCAAGGTCTTGGGCCGGCGATTTCGTTAGTAATTTTACTAACATGCGCGCTGTCTTGAATTGTGAGACATGCCGCTCGCAGAGTACGCCCATGCAGTCCCTTCCCTACCCACATACCCTAGCCCTGCCCGTGGGCCGGGCCGTGATAGACGGCCCAGCCCAGTTCGTTCCTCTGGCTTCAGCGCACGCCCGACTCGGCTTCCCATCGCCGGCTGACGACTTCATGGACGAGGCCATCGACCTGCACCGCCTGCTGGCGCGCAATCCTGCCGCCACCTTTCTCTACCGCGCCGACGGCTGGTCCATGAGCGGCGCCGGCGTCAGCGATGGGGACATCCTGGTGGTGGACCAGCCTGTCGCGCCGCTGGCCGGCGACCTGGTCATTGCCATCTGGGATGGCAACCAGCCCACCTGCAAGGTGCTGCAGCTGTTCGAGAGCCACATGGAGCTGCACTCGGCCAACCCAGACTTCCCGCCCATCGTGCTGGAACAGGCCACCGAGGTTGAGGTGTTCGCTGTGGTTGGGGTCGTCCGACAGATCAAACGCCGGGGCGGCCATGTTCGGGCTCGTTGACGGGAACAACTTCTACGCCAGCTGCGAGCGCGTGTTTCAGCCGACGCTGCGCCGCGTGCCGCTGGTGGTGCTGAGCAACAACGATGGCTGCGCGATCGCGCGATCGGCTGAGGCCAAGGCCCTGGGCATCAAGATGGGCCAGCCAGCCCACGAGCTGAAACAACTGGTACGGCGCCACGGGCTGCAGATGCGCTCGGCCAACTTCGGCCTGTACGGCGACCTGAGCGCCCGCGTCGTGACCATCTTGCGAGAAGCCGCGCCGCGGGTGGAGGTCTACAGCATCGATGAGAGCTTCATCGATCTGGAGGGTGTGCGGGACCGCGAGCGGTTCGCCCGGGACCTGCGGCAGCGTGTGCACCGATGGACCGGCATTCCCAACTGCATCGGCATCGGACCCACGAAGACGCTGGCTAAGCTGGCCAACAAGGTGGCCAAGAGCGCCGAGGGCGTGATCGACCTCGGGGACGCGGTCTATCGGGACTCTGTGCTACGGACCTTCCCCGTGGGGGATCTGTGGGGTGTGGGCCGCCGTCTAGCGCTGCGGCTGGAAGCCATGAGCATCGCCACCGCTGCTGCTCTGCGCGACGCGCCGGCAGAAGACATCCTGGCCACCTTCGGTGTGACGCTCGCGCGCACCCAGAGGGAGCTGCAGGGACACCCCTGTATGGAGCTGGAAGAAGGGGAGCCGGACCGCCAGCAGATCATGGTCAGCCGATCGTTCGCGAAGCGGGTCGAGGATCACGAAGCCGTTGCCCAGGCGCTGGCTACCTTTGCTGTGCGCGCCTGCGAGAAGCTGCGTGGTCGGGGCCTGGTCACCGCCGGTGTGTGGGTGTTCGCCTATTCCGACGTGTTCCGGCCCGAGCTGGGGCAGCACAACGCCAGTAGGACCATTGGCCTGCCCGAGTCGACCGCCGACACCACAGTGGTACTGGGCGTCGTACGCAAGCTGCTACGCGGCCTGCTCCGGGACGGGATCGGGTACAAGAAGGCAGGCGTGGCGCTGTTCGACCTGGCCCGGCCGGATGAGCTGCAGGCGGACCTGTTCGGGCCGACGGTGGTCGGCAACGAGAGGCTGATGGTCACCATGGACCGGATCAACCAGAAGTTCGGGCGAGGAACCGCCGGCCTTGGCGCATCGGGTTTGCAGGCGCGGCCAGCGTGGGACATGCGGCAGCACATGCTCTCGCCGAACTACACGACTTCCGTGCACGAGATTCCGCCGGCGCGGTGCTGATGCAGGAGCTGTTGACCACGTCTGTAGCCTGCGGCCGCCAGATGGCGGCCGCAGGGGTCAACATCAGGTAGGGTCGTCCAGCTGCGCCAGTACGCTTTCCTTCCACTTCAGCTGGTGCACGTCCGTGCCAGCGAGCTGCTTCTTGTGAACCTGCAACAGCACGCTGAAGGCCTTGCCGGTGTCAGTCGGACACCACTGGCCGTCGCGCTTCTCCTGAAGGCCATGTTCCACCAGCAGGCGGTTGAATGCCTGAGCCGAGATGCCGAGCCGCCGACCGAGCTCAGTCGGGGTGAAGAACCGGACCCCGTCCGCGACGATAGCGATCGGTGCTGCCAGGAGCCACGCTTTCGGCAGATCATGAGACGCCGAATTGCCAACGATGGTTGCGATCCCGACAGGTGCCTGGAACGCGGAATCGATAGCGTGAAGACCGCCAACCTTGATGGGGTGTAATGCCGTGAAAACGGCTTTTTTATCGGTAAATTCGCTCATTTCGAAAAAACTCGGTTGAGCAGAATATGAACTACAGCAGGTTGACGTTCGCCAGCAAAGCGCTATGATCGCCGACAGCAATTAGCTATCCCCTTATTGGTAATAACTGATTGCTTCCCATGAATCGTTTGCGTCGAGTCATGGGACTGCCCAAGTCCACAGACTGGGATTGATGTAGTAGACGGCTCGAGGGTTTCTTTGCACGGAACCTCGAGCCTTTTTTTGCCCCCCCCCATCTTGCAATTTTTTCTATATGCATGACTGGAAGCGACGGCCACAAGATAGGGGGGTGACCAAGTGTCGTCAACGCCAAATGTAGTGAATTTCCCTAATCCCTTGCGGCGCAAGGACCGGGCCGGAAAGGCGTCCGACGAACGGTCTGGACCTGTCGAAAGCGAGTGCGCAGTCAAGGCCGAAACGCGAATTTTCGGTGCACTTAGTTAGTACGCCAAAATGCCCCTTCGTATATCTATGCCGCTAAGTGGTGCTCGTAGAACGGGTGCCGCTTATCGTCGAAGATCGCGTAGAGCGCGCGCAGGTCGGCCGGGTCCGGATTTAGCCAGGCGTCCACGTGCTCAGGCTTGATGTTGATGATCGTCCGATCGTGGCCTGCCGCGGCGACCTCGGGCTCGGGGTCATCGGTGATGGCGGCGAAGGACAGTAGATCGGGCTCCTTGCCGGGCGGATCCACCCAGTGCGACCACAGGCAGGCCACCATCATCGGATCGCCCGTGTGGGGTGTGAATTGCACCACCTGGTTGTCGCCGTCCGGCCCCTCCACGTTCTCGTAGAAGGTGTCCACCACCATGAGCGCGTGAGTGTGCCCGAACGCCGGCCGCCAGCCGCCAGAAGCCCTCCAAGCTGTCACGCCTCGCGTTGTAGGTGCCGGGGTAGCGCTGGTCATAGCTGACGGGCTTCCAGGCGAGCCGGCACTGGTAACGCATCGGCTTCACGACTCGCTTGCCACCCTCGGACACGATCACGGTGCCGTACACACCGGGGAAGATGCGCGAGTCTCGTGCCACGTGCTCAGTGCGCCGGAGGTCAGGCGACCGGTGTGACAGGTGGCGAGGTCGTGGCGCAGCCGGACAGTGCCAGCACGCAGCTCAGCAACAACAGCAGCAGGGACGGCCTCGGCCGCCGCTCGGTCTTTCTCATGCTTCGCTCCGATGGTGGCCATGGTGTCGGCAGCAGCCGTCAGCGGTGGCATGGTTGACCGGCCGTCCGACGGCTCGCGGAAGCTCCCGCCGACCAGCATGCGGGCGATCAGCTCGAGCGGATCTCGCTCAAGGGTCGGCTCTGGCACCGGCACTCGATTTTGCACAACCCTTACCGCTGTTGGCACCGGCATGTAGACCGGTCGGTGCGTCCACGCCCTGCAAGCGCGCTCTTCTGCATCTGCACCAACGTGCAGCTCACCACGCGCGCTGCAGCGCGCGCATACCACCTGCGCAGTGCGCCGGCTGCCGGAACTGCCGCGCGCGCGCATGCGCACTTCATCGCTGCCACAGTTGCCGCAAGGCGGCAGGGCCACTGCGGGCGCTTCCACTGCCGACATCAGACCACCTCGCAGTTGATTACCCAACGGGACCGGCCGTCCTGCCAAACCTCCCACACGCTGCAGTCAACCTGGCACCTGATGGGGCCCTCCTTACCTTTCAGATACAGGTGGTCTGTTGCCTCATCCAGGCTGAGGAATTTGGGAATCATCGGGAGGTCTCCATGCTTGTAACGTTGGTTGATTGCAGGGCTACGCCCTGCCGTTGAGGGAACTGCTGGGCCAGCGAGCGCAGCTTGCTCTCGCCTACGTCCAGGCGCTCCACCAAGTGTTCCCCCGGGCTACGCACGCCCTCAATCTGCTCGCGCTTCACCCCGAGTACGTCTGACACGATCGGATCGCGGCCGCTGTCGGAGAGAAGGAAGTAAGCCATGACCGGCTCAGCTTGACCGTCGCGGTGCACGCGGCCAATGCACTGCTCATGGACACCCGGGGACCAGTCCAACTCGCCGGACACCGCGGTACTGCAAACGTACTGCAGGCCATCGATGCCTGTTCCGGAGCGGAGGTGAAGTGTCCAACAGGGCTTTCGGACGGCCAGCCTGTAATATCTGCAAAGCGCCAGTGGCTCGGGGAGGGACAAAGCGATGGAGAGGATTTTCAACGGGATTTTCTTGGCGTTCGCGATGACAATCGGCGTCGCGGCAGGACTGCTGATCGTCGCTCCTTGGCCTCCAGGTATCGCACCTGACCAAACAATCACCATCACGGCCGCGGTCATTGCTGCGCTCGGCACTTGGGCGGTAGGTCTCGGCGCTATGCATTTTGCAGACGCTGCCCACCAGCTTCGTGTAAACGAACTGCAACAGGCGGCTAAAAGTGAGTTCATTCTTCTCCGATCGCATCTTGTTAGCTGCCAGTTGACGATCAGCCTGCATGACAAGATGGTTGCCAAGGCAGGGCCTGGACCCTTGTATATGGATGTTCGCCACACCATCCTTCGAACGATGGTGAGCCTTCTTCCGTCCGTACCCATCGGCGCATCTCTTGCTCTCCACGAGAAGTATCGGGCGAAGAGTCAGGCGATCGATGTAGCCGTCGCGATGATCAAAGTTGGCGTAAATGAATTCATGGAGTCCTATCCAAGAGAACAGCCAGTAATGAACATTCCATTGATGGAGGAGAATTTCGGACATGTAATTGAGCAGTTTCAAGGGCTGGCTAAACTGTCCCTTGAGCTGGGGCAGGCTGAAGATGAGTTGCGCGGGATCAAGCGGTCTATAGCTCCCCAAACCACAGCTGCAAAGCCCGAACCCGCCGGGTAGATCGCTCCTCGTTGAAGCCTTGGTATGTACTCTCATTACACCACCTCCGCTGCCAGCTTGAGTCCAGTTGCCGCTTCGGCCTTCGCCCCCGTCATCTGCCCCCGATCGATTCTCTCGGCCAAGCGCGACAGGCCGTTCGCGGTTACCAGCCTGCTCATGTACGCGCAACTGGTCGCCTTCTCCCCCGCTGCACTCTGGCTTTGTGCACCAGTAAACCCTGCTGCAGACGGGTCTGGTAGGCCAGCCAGTTCCTGCTGCCGGCGCGCCGGTAGATCCAGCCGTGCTCGGACAGCCAGGCGAACAGCTGGCGGGGCTGCACCTGCAGCATCTTGGCCGCGCTGCTGATGTTGAACGCGCCATCAGCCTGGGTCAGGCGCAGCAGCGCGCGAACCTGTGGTTCCTGGTACTGCACGCGGGCCACGAGGATCTCGGCTTTCTCGCTGTAGGGCAGCAGCAGCGCACGCAGCGTCGCCGGATCGGTCAACCGATCTCCGCTGGCCCACCAGCACCGCACTGCGATCGCGGTTGCAGCAGCGCTTAAAACCGCTATGACCAGTTCGGAGCAGTCCGCCGGCGGCAGCTGGTCGCTGACATTCACGTTGGTCGGAGAACCGCAGCTGCAGGCCGCCCGCGATGCCTGGCGCGCTTACGCCGTCGCCACGATCGAGACACCGGCTCCGCTGGCGGCAACGGCGAGCCAGAGGCTGACTGCCCAGATCGGTCTGGCCCTCTTCAACGATCCAACCTTGGACCTGATGCAGATCGCAAACCAGTTGGCACGCGCACGTACCGGATCCCAGGGCGCGCTGCTGCCGGAATTCACATCTGAAGCAATGGAGGCTCGTCATGGGCGCAGCTGAGAACATCCCCGAGATCCTGCTGAAGCTCGAGCAGGTTGAAGCCCAAACCGGGATGAAGAAGAGCTACATCTATCGCGAGATGGAAAAAGGTACGGTTCCACCCAGGCACAAAGTCGGTGGCGGAACGCGCTGGTATCAGAGCGATGTTCAGCGGTGGATTCACGCTCGCCGGCGTGCCCCGATCTAGACACCGGAGAACGCGGTACAGCTGGCGGCCAACTGCGACGGCAGCGGATCATAAACGCTCACCGATCGGTCACCGGACGGCGCTGGCTTGACGACGAGGGCACTGCGGTTGATCCTAAGTGCCTGATTCGATGGTGGGCCCAGAAGGATTCGAACCTTCAACCAAAGGATTATGAGTCCTCTGCTCTAACCGTTGAGCTATAGGCCCTTGCGGCCGCACAGTGTAGTGGACGCCCGCAGGCGCTTTCCACTGCAACCCTAACATCAGCCGAAACGCTGCCCCATCGCCTGCACCCGACGCGCATTCTCCGCAGCCAGGTCACGCAGCACGCCCGAGCGCAGCAGCACCGAACCCGCCACACGTTGCCAGTAGTCCACCGCCAGCGGCGCTGCCCAGTGCAGATGCGCGAGCTGGCCGCTGCGCTCCGGCGCGATGGGAGCGAGCGGCGTAGCCGCACGCAGCACCCCTGTGCGCGAGGGGGCCAGTGACATCGGCAACATGTCATACGCGGGCGCCAACGGCAGCGGGCCGCGATCGACCAGGTGGAAACCCAGATTGCCCTGATGCATGTCGCTGTTGCCGATCAGTCGGCCGAACGCGTGCAGCCTGCCCAGGGCGGCCTGCGCGTCGCGATCGACCCAGCCCTGCGTCAGCAGCGCGTCGGCAGCCGTCCCCCAGTCCACGGTCACGTCACCGACGAAGGCCGAGGACAGCGCCAGCAGCGAGACGAAGCCACGCCGGCCGAGCACGTCGACGGTGCGGTCGAAGCGCTGCACCTCCAGGAACGTATGCGTGTCCGCCTGGAGGATCTCGGACGCCGCTGCCGGCACGCCCGCGTCGCGCAGGCACTGCAGGGCGAGGTGCTCGCAGACCAGCAGGTCCGCCCAGCGTTCGGCGGCCTCGCCTGCGGTGGGCTGCGCGAACTTCACCAGCGCCGCATAGCGCCCTCCCTCATGCTCCACCGTGGCAGTGAACTTCGGTTGCTCGCCACCGGGCGACGATCCGACGTCTTCGCCTTCCAGTGCCGCTGCGGCGCGCCCGCCGGCAGGCTGTCGAACAGCGTCTGGAGCTGGACGGTACGGGGACGGGCCATGGTCTGGATGTCGAGCCGAATTATGTTACGAATCTATACGCCAATTTTCGCCGACCGGCAACCTCATTCCGTCTATAACCCATTGATTGAAATAACATCACTCCGGATAACACCCAAAACAGATCCGTAATTAAGTTACGAAATGAGCAACGAAATCACCAAATCAACCTAGCGTTCCCCCAACCCCTCGAACAACCTCTCCATCCGCTGCGCCGCCGCCCGGCTCGAGTACACACCCCCCGGGCTGGCGCCGCCGATCGCGCACTGCCCGTTGTCGGTGAGCACCAGCTTCGCCCCCTGCAGCGAGGCCCGCACTGAGCACGGCTCCTCGCCCAGGAACAGCTCATCGCCCACCGGCTCGGCGCTGCCGATCAGCGTGCCCTCGCCTTTCCCACCCGATGGCAGCATGCGCAGATGCAGCGTGTCGCCCTCGGCCTGGATCTCCAGCACGCGCCCGGCACTGCCGTCCCACTGCCCCAGCCAGCTGCTGAAGTCGGTGTCGGCCATGTGACCGGTCTTCATGACGCGCTGTTCCGGCGCCCAGCCCACCACCTCCTTGCCGGGTGGCAGGACCTGCACGCAGTAGTAGTCGTTCCAGCGGCTGCCGATCACCAGGCTGCTGCCCGGTTCGACCTCATCGCCGGTGTGGCAGCTGTCCTGCGGATTGTCCAGGCAGCCGGGGCGCTCACCCACCAGCGCCACATTGCCGGCATCCACGACCCGGCCGATTGCGAGGTCGGGCTGGGTCTGGAAGAAATCAGCTGCGTTGCAGGCAGGCTGCTGAGGCTCGGCGGCCAGCGCGGCGAAGGGGCACAGGGCAAGGACAAGCAAGCCTTTTTTCATCGTCATTCCATCGATCCACAGGTGTAAAGCGACGCGCATCCTACCGCATCCGCATTGCTGCCCGCTGCACACGCGGCTGCCTCTGCCGCTCCAAAAAACAAACCCCGCTTGCGCGGGGTCTGTCGGGTTTCAACGCGATGCGCCGGTATCGATCAATCGATATCCAGGAAGCTGCGCAGCTGCTCGGACCGGCTCGGGTGACGCAGCTTGCGCAGCGCCTTCGCTTCGATCTGGCGGATGCGCTCGCGGGTGACATCGAACTGCTTGCCGACTTCCTCGAGGGTGTGGTCGGTGTTCATGTCGATGCCGAAGCGCATGCGCAGCACCTTGGCTTCCCTCGGGGTGAGGCCGGCCAGCACGTCACGCACGGTTTCAGACAAGTTGATGTTGGTGGTGTTCTCGATCGGGGACTCCACGTTGGTGTCCTCGATGAAGTCGCCCAGATGGGAATCCTCGTCGTCGCCGATCGGGGTTTCCATCGAGATCGGCTCCTTGGCGATCTTCATCACCTTGCGGATCTTGTCTTCCGGCATGTCCATTTCCTTGGCCAGCTCCTCCGGCGTAGCCTCGCGGCCGTACTGCTGGAGCATCTGGCGGGAAATGCGGTTCAACTTGTTGATCGTTTCGATCATGTGCACCGGGATACGGATGGTGCGCGCCTGATCGGCGATCGAACGCGTGATGGCCTGGCGGATCCACCAGGTCGCATACGTGGAGAACTTGTAACCACGGCGGTACTCGAACTTGTCCACGGCCTTCATCAGGCCGATGTTGCCTTCCTGGATCAGATCGAGGAACTGCAGGCCGCGGTTGGTGTACTTCTTGGCGATCGAGATGACCAGGCGCAGGTTGGCTTCGACCATTTCCTTCTTGGCCTTGCGCGCACGCGCTTCACCGTAGGCCATGGCGCGGCTGATTTCCTTCAGCTCGTCCAGTTCCAGCCAGGTGGTCTTCTCGATGTCGATCGTCGCCTGCTGTTCGGAGATGATCTGGTCCTTCACGTCACGCAGGGCCGAGGACCACTTCTGCTTGCGCTTCAGCGCGTCTTCCACCCACTCCAGGTTGGTCTGGTTGCCTTCCCACGAGCGGATGAAGTCCTTGCGCGGCATGCGCGCGGTCACGGTCGCCAGGTTCAGCACGCGGCGTTCGTGGGACTTGATCGAGGCCATGACGTCGCGCAGCTGCTTGACCAGCACATCGGTCAGCGGCAATGGCAGCTTCAGGGTCACGAACACGGCGGCCATGTCGTCGCGCAGCTTGGCCAGCGGTTTGCGGTCGCCCTTGGCAGCGGCCTTCTTGAACGCGGTGTACGCGTCGCTCAGGGCCTGCATGCGGCGTGCGACTTCTTCCGGATCCGGACCGGTCGGGCCGGCTTCTTCCTCGACGTCGTCGCCGTCTTCTTCCTCGTCGGCGTCGTCCTCGGCATCGTCGCTGGTGTCTTCAGCCACGACCGGGGCCGGCACTTCTTCGACCAGGTCGTTGAAGCCGACGATCACTTCGGCCAGGCGCTTCTTGCCTTCCTTGTGCGCGTCGTAGTCGGCCAGCAGCGATTCCACCGATACCGGGAAGGTACCGAGTGCGGCCTGGACCTGGCCCAGACCTTCTTCGATGCGCTTGGCGATGGCGATTTCGCCTTCGCGGGTCAGCAGCTCGACCGTACCCATTTCGCGCATGTACATGCGCACCGGGTCGGTGGTGCGGCCACCTTCGGTGTCGAGCGCGCTCAGCGCGGCGGCGGCTTCTTCGGCCGCGGTGTCATCGACTTCGCGGTTGCCGGTGTTGCCATCGTTGAGCAACAGGGTTTCTGCATCGGGCGCAACTTCATGGACATCAATGCCCATGCCGTTGATCATGCCGATGATATCTTCGATCTGCTCCGGGTCGACGATGTCGTCGGGCAGATGGTCATTGACTTCGGCGTAGGTCAGGTAGCCCTGTTCCAGGCCCTTGCTGATCAGAAGCTTGATGTCGTTTTGCTGGGCAGGACGTTCGTTGGCCATGTAGTGCTCGCGCCACCGGCTGGGAGAGGGAATAGAACCTAGCATTATACCAGCCCGGCGCCCCGCGTTCCCGGGCGGTGGTCCCGGGGGCTAGGGTCTGAGCAGGAAGGTCACGGGACCATCGTTGACCAGGCTGACAACCATATGGGCACCAAACTGGCCGGTTTCCACCCCCGGGGCATGTTTTTGTCTGCAGATGTCGACCAGCCGGTTGAATCCGCGTTCAGCCTCCGCCGGCGGCGCGGCCGTACTGAAGCCCGGCCGCATCCCGCTGGATGTATCGGCCGCCAGGGTGAATTGGCTGACCAGCAGCAGTCCACCGCCGGTATCGCGCAGGGACCGGTTCATTTTTCCGGTCTCATCGCCAAAGACACGATAACCAAGCAGCCGATCGGCCATCCGGGCGATCTGGGCTTCGGTATCGCCCGGCTCCATGCCGACCAGTGCCAGCAGGCCGGGCCCGATCTGGCCGATGACGGCCCCCTCGACACGGACACTGGCTTCGTTCACGCGCTGGATCAGGACAAGCATGACGGGGCTCCGCAACTGAAGGCGGACTACCTTAACGCCCCTGCGCGCCGACAGGCTGGCCGCCAGCGGCTAGACTTTGCGGTGATGAAACCGCACACCACTGCCCGCCTGGCCTACCGCGCCGCTGCCCTGTTCACCCGCCTGCCCTGGTTCTGGCTGCGTGCCTTCGCCTCCCTGCTGGCCTGGCTGTGGATCCGTCTCAATGCCCGCGAGAGCCGCGTCACCCGCCGCAACCTCGAACTGGCCTACCCCGGGATGGGCGAGGCCGAGCGCGCCGTCCTGCACCGCAACGTGCTGCGCTCGACCGCGCTGCAGGCGATCGAGACCCTGCGCCTGTGGACCCAGCCCCGCGACCGCAACCTCGCCCGGCTGACCGAGCGCCACGGCGAGGCGCTGTACGACGCGGCCCTGGCCGCCGGCAAGGGTGTGATCGTGGCCGCCCCGCATTACGGCAACTGGGAGCTGCTCAACCAGTGGCTGGCCTCGCGCGGGCCGATCGCGATCGTCTACAAGGCCCCGGATGAGGCCGTGGGCGATGCCTTCCTGCAGCTGGTCCGCGGCGGCGACAACGTGCAGCAGGTGCGCGCCGAGGGCCCGGCGGTGCGCCAGTTGTTCAAGGTGCTCAAGGACGGCGGCGCCACCGGCATCCTGCCCGACCAGCAGCCCAAGGCCGGCGACGGGGTGTTCGCGCCGTTCTTCGGCGTGGAGGCGCTGACCATGACCCTGGTCAACCGGCTGGCCGAGCGCACCGGCGCGACCGTGCTGTACGGCTGGTGCGAGCGGGTCGGGCCGGACATGGAGTTCGCCCTGCACATCGAACCCACCCTGCCCGCCGTGGCCGATCCGGACCCGCGCACCGCCGCCAGCGCCCTCAATGCCGGGATCGAGCGCATCGCCCGGCGCGATCCGGCGCAGTATCAGTGGACCTACAAGCGCTATACGCTGCGCCCACCGGAGAGCGGCGAGGACGATCCCTATGCCACCGAGGACCATCCGCACTGACTGCGACGCAGCGTCGCGCCCCTGGCGCGATTGAATCGGCGCGATCCGTCCCCACTGTGGAACCCACGATGTCCCCCACGGCCCCTGCCATGTCCTCTGCTGTTTCCTCCCCGTTCGGCGATCCGGCCGCGATCCGCTGCGAGCGCGCGGTGGCCGAGCTGCGTGCCGGTCGCCCGGTGGTGATCGACGATGGCCACGGCCAGCGCCTGGCCTTCATCGCGCTGGACAGCAGCACCCGCACCAGCTTCACCGCCTTCGCCACGGCCGCGGAAGACCGCCATTACCTGTTCCTCACCGCGACCCGTGCCCGCGTGCTCGGGGTCAGCGCCGAGCGGGGCGCCCGCGTGCCGCTGGCCGGGATCGACTTCGATGCCCTGCCCTCGCTCAGCTACCTGCGCGATCCCGGTGCGATGCCGCCGGGCTGGACCGGCGGTGAAGCGCTAGACGATGGCGCGGTGGAGATCGCCCGCCTCGGCCTGCTGCTGCCGGCGATGGTCGGCGTGCTGTTGAACCCCGATGACCGCCGCTTCGACGCCTGCGCGCAGGTCTCGCTGTGCGACCTGAGCCAGGGCGCCGAACAGGCCGCGCACGCCTATGAGCTGGTGGCCCGCTCGCCGGTGCCGCTGCGCGAGGTCGGCATGACCGAATTCGCGGTGTTCCGCGGCGGCGTGGCCCAGCGCGACCAGGTCGCGATCATCGTCGGCAACCCGGACCTGTCCGCCGTGGTGCCGGTACGCGTGCATTCCTCCTGCCTGACCGGCGATCTGTTCGGTTCGCTCAAGTGCGACTGCGGCGACCAGCTGCGGCGTGGCCTGCGCAAGCTCAAGGAGCTCGGTGGCGGCGTGCTGCTGTACCTGGACCAGGAAGGCCGCGGCACCGGCATCGCTGCGAAGATGCGTGCCTACGGGTATCAGCACGATGGCCTGGACACGATCGACGCCGATGCCCAGCTCGGCTTCGGCGCGGATGAGCGCCGCTACGGCAGCGCCGTGGCGATGCTGCAGGGCCTGGGCGTGACCCGCGTGCAGCTGCTCAGCAACAATCCGACCAAGGCCCAGCGCCTGCGCAATGCCGGCATCGACGTGGTGGACTGCGTGCCGGTCACCGGCGACATCACCGCCGAGAACGAGCAGTACCTGCGCACCAAGGCCGAACGCGCCGGCCATCTGCTCGATGTCGACGCGCTGATCCAGGCCGCGCAATAGCCCACGGCAACCTGCTACCGTCTGCGCCACGGGCGGTTGCACCTGCACGCAAGCGCCCGGCCTGTTTCCCTGCCGAGCGCCTGCCTTGTCCGATCTCCTCGACACTCCCGTGCCGCCGCCCCTGCCCGCTGCTCCCGCGGCGCCGGACTGGCAGCCATTGCCACTGCGCTCGGCCTGGCTGGCCGCGGTCAGCGGCGCGATCAGCGGTGCGCTGCTGTTCGGCATCGTGCCTGGCGCGCTGTGGGTGCTGTTCGAGCTGCCGGCGCGCTGGTGGAGCGTGGCTGCGCTGGTGGTGGTAGGCACGCTGGCCGGCGCGATGATCGGCTTCCGCCGGCAGCGCCGCACCCGCTGGCGGCTGGACGCGCACGGCCTGGGCCTGCGCCGTGACCTGCTGTGGCAGCACGAAACGCGCGTCCCTCTCTCGCGTGTGCAGCACCTGGACCTGCGCCGCGGCCCGATCGAGCGCAACGCGCGGCTCAGCACGCTGGTGGTGCATACCGCCGGCAGCCGCTTCAGCGCGGTGACCATCGGCGGCCTGGACAGCGACGACGCCGAGCGCCTGCGCGACACCCTGGCCTACCAGCTGGACCAGGACGACGACGCGCTGTGAGTACCGTGGCGCCGGCCGACGATGCCCCGCAACAGCGGTTGCATGCCTGGTCATGGCTGTTCGTGCTGCTGATGCAGCTGCGCCAGTTCCTGGTGCCGCTGATCGCGCTGGTGGTGTTCGGACAGCGCGGTGACCGCGATGAGATGTGGTCCTACGTCGGCGCGGTGATCGTGATCGCGGTGCTGGTGGCGGTGTCGATCCTGCAGTACCTCACCTACCACTACCAGATCGGCACGGCCGCGATCACCGTGCGCAGTGGCGTGCTCTCGCGCAACCGGCGCGAGATTCCGTTCGCGCGCATCCACAACGTGGTGGTCCACCAGAACCCGCTGCACCGCCTGTTCGGCGTGGCCGAGCTCAAGCTCGAATCGGCCGGCGGCCACCGCCCCGAGGCCGAAATGCGCGTGCTCAAGCTGGAGCAGGCCCTGGCACTGGAACAGCTGGTGCGCCAGCGCGGTACCGTGCAGGCCGCCGACACCGCGGGCAGCGCGGACACCGCCGCCCCGGCCGAACCGGCCGAGGACGTGCTGCTGGCGCTGGGTACCGCCGACGTGGTGCGCATCGGCCTGCTCTCCAACCGCGGCTGGGTGGTGGTGCTGGCCGCGCTCGGCGCGGTGCTGCAGATATTTCCGCGCGCACGCATGTCCGACGCGATCGAAGCCGGTGGCCGCCAGCTGTTCGGCTACGCCAGCGACCTGCATGTGAGCACGCTGGGCTGGGCGCTGGCCGCGCTGCTGATGGTTGTGGTGTTCTGGCTGCTGCTGCGGGTGTTGTCGGTGGTGCTGGCGCTGCTGCGCTACCACGGCTTTACCCTGAGCGAGCGCGAGCGCCGGCTGACCGTGGCCACCGGCCTGTTCACGCGCATGCGTACCAGCGTGGCACGGCGTCGCATCCAGGCCTGGACCCTGCGCGAAAGCACATTGCAGCGCTGGGTCGGCCGCCGCCACCTGCGCATCGATATCGCCGCCGGCAACCCCGGCGAGAACGAACGCCGCGACCTGCGCGAACTGGCGCCGCTGGCGACCGTGCCCGCCTGCGACGCGCTGATCCAGCACCTGCTGCCCGCCGTGGCCTGGCCGCCGACCGAGTGGGAGCCGGTGCAGCAGCGCCAGTGGTGGCGGCTGTGCCTGCCGGCGCTGCTGATCGTGCCGCTGCTGGCCGCCGCTGCGGTAGCGGAACTCGGCCCGTGGGGCGCTCTAGTGCTCGCGTGGCTGCCGTGGTCGGCGTTCCGCGCGCACCGGCAGATGGCGCGTATCGGCTATTACCTGGATGAGCGCTATGTGGCCATCCGTGGCGGCTGGTGGCAGCGCTGGTGGCGTTTTGCCGAGCTGGACAAGCTGCAGGCGCTGCGATTGACCCGATCGCCCCTGGACCGCCGGCTGGGCACCGCCAGCGTGTGGCTGGATACCGCCGGCGCGGGGCTGGGCACGCCGCTGGTGCTGCAGTTCCTGCCGGAAGCGGAGGCGCGTGCGGTGTATGAGCAGTTGGGCCGCGCGTTGGCCAGGCGCCGCCTGCGCTGGTAGGAGAGCATCCACGCATGGCGTGGATCTACCGGGTGACGCAAACGCTGCCTTACCGCTTCGCCGGACCCCAATACCCGAGATCCCTGCGAATCTGCAGGCCGCGCGTCCACGCGCCGAAGGGCTTGCGCTTGAGCGTGCCGAGTTCGCCGGACAGGAAATCCTCGGTCGCCGCGATCACCCGCTCGGAGGAATACCCATCGCGGAACGGATGGATGGTGTCGGCATAGCGACGGATCTCGGCCATCAATGCCGGGGCGGGATGCAACGCCTGGGCCAGCATCACCGGCAGCTGCGTGGCATCGTCGAAATCGAGCATGTGCGGCTGCGGAACCCGGTTGCGGAAGGTCACCACCGGTTTGTGCTGCACGATGAACTCGGACACGATCGAGGAGGTGTCCGAGACCAGCACATCGGCCGCACGCTGCGCGGCCATCACCTGCTCCGGCTCGATGAAGCGCGCATGCGCGCCGGCCAGCGCGCGGTAGCGCTCGAACAGCTCGGGGGCGCACTTGGGGTGCAGGGTCAGCAGCCAGTAGTGGTCGCCGCGGGCGATGTCGGCGGCGATCGCGTCATACAGATGCGGCGCCGCGCTCAGCCGCTCGGTGAAGGTCGAGCCGAACAGGATCACCGGGCGGCCCTGTGCAGGCACGCGCATTCCTGCGCTCAGGCCGCCGTCGTCGCGGAACAGCGGATCCAGCTTGGGCCAGCCGGTTTCGGCCACGGCGAAGTGACCCTCGCGCGCGGCCAGCTCGCGGAACGGGGTGGTCGTGGCCGGGCCCTGGGTGCAGTACAGATCGAACAGGCCGCGCACCCGGAAGTGGCCACGGGCGCTGTCGCGCTTCTGCACGTTGAAGCCATGGAACACCTGCACCTTGGCCCCGGCGATGAACGGCGGCACCCAGTTGGCCGCGCTGAACACCGCGCGCGGGCGCAGGGCCAGGGCCTCTTTCAGCCCGACATTGGGCACGCCGGGCAGCGACGCGCCAGCGGCGCCATCGGCGAACCAGGCCGACACCGATTGACCGGATGCGTGCAACGCCTGCGCCAGAGGGGCGAGAATGGGCAGCGCATAACGCTCCGTCGCAAACAGCAGGTACTCGGCCATCATGTCCTCCTCGACCGCTCCCACTGAACGGCCTCGCATTTCGGCCTGCATTATCGCGTTCAATGAAGCCGACCGCATCGGCGACTGCCTGGCCTCGCTGGCCTTCTGCGACGAGATCCTCGTCGTGGACTCGCAGTCCACCGATGCCACGGTGGCGATCGCGACGGCCGCCGGGGCGCGGGTGCTGCAGCGGCCGTTCGATGGCTTCCGCAGCCAGAAGGCGTTCTGCGTCGAGCAGGCCTCGCATGACTGGGTGCTGTGCCTGGACGCCGACGAGCGCATCAGCGACGCCCTGCGCGAGGCGATCCTGGCCGCCCAGGCCAGCGGGTTCGCCGGCCACCACGGCTACCGGTTCGCACGGCTCTCCGAGTACTTCGGCAAATTCCTGAAGCACGGCAATGCCTACCCGGACCGGGTCCTGCGCCTGTTCGACCGCCACCACGGCGGCTGGCGTGGCAAGCGTGAAATCCATGAGGCGGCCAGTGTCGATGGCGCGGTGGGCACCCTGCGCGGCGACCTGATCCACTACCCCTACCGCTCGCTGGAGCAGCAGCTGCTCAAGACCCAGCGCTATGCGCGGATGATGGCCGAGCACGAGTTCGCGCGCGGCAAGCGCGCCACCCTGCCCAAGCTGATCCTGGCCCCGGCGTGGCGGTTCTGGCGCGGGCTGCTGCTGCGTGGCGGCTTCCGCGATGGCTGGCACGGGCTGGTCTACGCCTACGTGCGCGCCAACTACGTGCGCCAGAAGACCATCATGTTGTGGATGCTGCAGAACGGGCAGCCGGTCACCGACCCGCCGCGGGATCAGCCCGGGGCCTGAGCCCGGGCCAGCGCCAGGCGGCGCGTGTGGCCCTGGACGATCGACAGGCCGGCCAGCAGGCCGACGATGGTGACGTAGAAGCTGGCCGTGATCTGGTGCGCGAACATCGACTGGGTGATCCCGCACAGCACGTAGGTCACCACCACCATGATCCCGGCCGCGGCCGGACCACGGAAGGTCTGCTCGCCGCTGCGCCGGTGCAGGCCGGTGAACACCCACAGCGGCACGCCATAGATGGCCAGCAGCAGCAGCAGGCCGGGGGCGCCCTGGGTCGCGGCCCACTCGGCCAGATCGTTGTGCGCGTGGCCCAGGTGGCAGCGCTGCTCGCCCGGATCGTCCCGGCACACCGGCAGGCGCTGCATGGCACTGTCGAAATGGCCGATGCCCACCCCGGTCAGCGGATGGTCGAGGAAGGTCTCATAGGCCACCTGCAGGCGCTCCACGCGCGCGCCGGCGGAGGAATCACTGTCACCGCGCTCCATCCGCACCACGTCGTGCTTGAGCTCGGTCAGCCGGACCTGTTCGCGCAGGCTTGGAATGGTCAGGGTCAGGGTGCCGGCGATCGCCACCAGTGCCAGCAGCACGCCCAGGCGCGCGCGGCCGGTGCGCCAGCGCAGGCTCATCGCCATCACCACCAGCAGCGCCAGCAGGGCCAGCCAGACTCCGCGGCTGCCGCTCAGCACGATGGTCACGCAGCCGGCGACCATGCCCACGATCACCCAGGTCCAGCGCTGATGCGGCCGGCAGAACACCAGCAGCACCATCAGCACCAGCACGATATCGGCCAGCACGATGGCATTGGTGCTCAGGTCGGCACGCGGGGCGCCGCCGGCCACCTGCAGGATCGACAGCACCATCGTGCCAAGCAGGCCGGCCAGGGCGCCCGCCCACAACCAGCGGATGTCCGGACGCAGGGCGCAGACCCATAGCGCGATCCACGGAATCACCACGAACCGCGAGCGGTTGTCGATATCGCGCAGGCCCTGCTCGAACAGATAGATCGAGAGCAGCGCGAAGGCGATCGCGGCCACCACCAGCCAGGCCAGTACCTTCACCGGCCGCCCGGCCAGGCCACGCGCGCGCCAAAGATAATCCGGCGCCAGCAGCGTGCTCAGCAGCAACAGGATGCCGTAGGGCAGCAGGTTCTGCGGCAGGGTCAGTACCAGGGCGGGCATGCAGAACAGGCCGACCGTGGCGATCCAATGGGCCACGCCGGCACGCCCCTGCAGGGGTGGCAGGGACGCAGGCATGGCCGGCTCGGATGCAGGAGAGAACGTCATTGCCAACCTCGATTGCCACACCCGGGCAGGCACGCCCGTGATTGCATGGGGCGCGACCGGCGCCCTCGGACCTGCGGTACCCGCCCGAGGAGGCGGCCCGCAGTGCAGAAGTCACTCATCGCCGTCGATCCGGTGCAGTGCGCGTTCGCGTGCCTGCTCTTCGGCGCTGGCCACGCAGGGTCCATGGATGTCGCCCGGCCTCACCAACCACCAACGGCGACGGTTGGCGACCCCGGCCAGTTCGGCGCTGGTGCGGTCCACGCAGGCCAGCAGCGCGTCTTCCTGCACCAGCAGCCAGCGCTGCTGCGGCTGGGCCGCCTGCCAGGCGACACCATCGACCAGCTGCCGGTCCCAGCGCCGATTGAACCCGAAGGTCGCGGCATCGCGGTCGGCCATCAGCAGGTTCTGCTCCTTCCACGCGACCAGGCCGAGTTCCGCCTCCGGGCCGATGCGCTGGCCGACCTGCTGCATCAGGCCACGTGCCGAGCTGGAGTCGTTGAACAGCGGATAGCCGATCAGGCCGAATGCCACCCAGGCCATGGTGAGGGTCGCCACCACCGCCAGATGGAAGCGGCGGACGCCGGCGATGCACAGGGTGAGCACGGCCCAGCAGCCCAGCGCCACCGCCACCCAGCCCAGGCCGGAGGTCACCGCGGTGTCGATGCCGCGGTCGAGGATCAGCTTGCGCTCGAAGCCCGGCTGACCGAGCAGCATCGAGATGCCGATGCCGAGCAGGCCCGCGGCCAGCAGGGCCACGAAGCCGCCGAGCAACCACTGGAAGGCGCGCTTGCGCAGCAGCCCGGGCAGCAGCGGTGCCAGCGCCAGGCAGAACATGGGCAGCGCCGGCAGGATGTAGACGTCGCGCTTGCCGTTGGGGATCGAGAAGAACAGCACGATCAGCAGCCACCACACCAGCGGCAGCAGGTAGCGCGCATCGCGGCGCTGCAGGCGTCGGCGCCAGGCGGGGATGGCCCAGGGAATCGCCAGGAAGGCCGGGATCCACATCGACGGCATCGTGCCCAGGAAATACCACCACGGCTGGTGGTGATCCCAGGACTGCGCGTAGCGCTTGGCGGTCTGCCGGAACAGGATGTCGTCCAGATAGGCGCGGTACTCGGCCGAACCGCTGCCCAGCGCGGTCACTACCATCGGCACCAGCCACAGCGCGATCGCCAGCACGAAGGCCAGCGGCCCGACCCAGAAGCGCCAGTCGCGGATATGCAGTTTGACCCGCGGCCAGCCCAGCACGGAGGCCACCGCCGCGGGCAGGATCATCAGCAGCGCGATCACGCCGACGCCCTTGGTGATCACGCCCAGCCCGGCGGCGAACCAGCCCAGCCACCACCAGCGCCAGGCCGGCCCAAGCAGCAGGTGACGCAGCAGCCCGTAGTTGGCCAGGGTGATGAAGAACACCACCAGTGGATCGATCTGCGCTTTCTTGGACTGGAACGTAAAGTGCAGCGCGAAGAGCAGCGCCCAGGCGGCATACAGCCCGACCCGCCGCGTCCACAGGCGCCGGCCCAGGTCATGGACGCAGGCCAGCGTGCCCAGCGCGGCGAGCAGCGAAGGCAGCAGGAAGGCCACGCGCCAGTCGCCGATCAGCGAGTACAGCGCGGCCTGCGACCACATCAGCATCGGCGGCTTGTCCGAGTACAGCTCGGTGCCGCGATGCGGGAACAGCCAGTCGCCGCTCTCCACCATCTGCTTGGCGACCAGCGCGAAGCGGGGCTCGTCGGACGGCCACGGGTCACGCATGCCCAGGCCGGCCCCCAGAACGAGCAGGGCCATCAGGGCAAGCAGCCAGAACTCTCGGGATGCGCGGGTTTTAAGCATGGGGCGGGATTCTAGCCGGGTTCGGTTCAACCCTTCTTTAGCAGACGCGCATAGAAGAAGCCGTCAGCACCGTCCTCACCGGGCAGGCGCTGGCGCCCGGCCCAGGAATCGTGGCCATACGCCTCTCCCAGCGGCAGGAAGCCCGCGTCCCGGGTGCGCTGCAGGAAGGCTTCGACCTGGAACTGGTTTTCATCGCGCAGGATCGAGCATGTCGCATACAGCAGGGTTCCGCCCGGGGTAAGCATCGTCCAGCAGGCATCCAGCAGACGGGCCTGCAAGGCCATCAGCGCCTCGATGTCGGTCGCACGGCGATGCGCCAGCACATCCGGCTGCCGGCGGATGATGCCGGTGGCCGAACAGGGCGCATCGAGCAGGATGGTGTCGAACAACTGCCCGTCCCACCAGCTGGCCGGATCCGTCGCGTCACCCGCGAGCACCTTCGCGTTCTGGCCGACGCCGGTACGCACGAACGTTTCGCTGATGCGCTTGAGCCGGCGCGCATCGATATCCAACGCCAGCAGCTGCAAGGTCGGATCGCGCTCCAGCAGATGTGCGGCCTTGCCGCCCGGTGCGGCGCAGGCATCCAGCACCCGCGAGCCCGGGCGCGGCGCCAGCGCATCGGCGACCTGCTGGGCGGACAGATCCTGCACCGACAGCGCGCCATCGGCGAAGCCGGGCAGCGCGGACACGGCGACCGGCACCGGCAGACGGATCGCGTCGGCTCCCACGCTCGAGGGCTCGGCCGCGATACCTGCCGCCTCCAGCTGCTGCAGCATCGCCTCGCGGCTGCTGTGCTGGCGGTTGACCCGCAGCCACAGCGGCGCGGCCTGCAGGCTGGCGCTGAACACCGCCTCGGCCTCCTCCGGCCAATCCTGTTCGATCTTCTCGGCCATCCACAGCGGGAACGCATCGCGCGCGGGCAGCGGCGGAATGCCTTCGCGCTGGGCGCGGCGCAGCAGGGCATTGACCATGCCGGCCTGGCGATCACGGCCCATCGCACGCGCGGCGTCGACCGTGGCCGACAGCGCGGCGTGCGCCGGCAGCTCCAGCGCATCCAGCTGCGCGAAGCCGACCAGCAGCAGCGCGCGCAGTTCGTCCTCACGCACGCCCAGCGGCCGCGGCATCCACTGCGCCAGCGCGGCGTCATAGGCGGCGCGACGACGCAGTACCGCAAAGCACAGCGCCTCGAGCAGCGCGCGGTCGCGGCTGTCGTCCAGGGTCGGCAGGGCGGTGGCCAGTTCGGCCTTGAGCGAACGGCCGCGGCCGATCACCTGGGCCAGCACGCGCGCGGCCAGCACGCGGGTGGGCACGCCGGGGGCGGTATGGGCGGTGTAGGGGCCTGCAGGCTTGCCGGAGCGCACGTTGGTCATCTCAGGCACCCACGCCGAGGTCGCGACGGGCATTGAGGTAGTCGGCGGCCGTGATCGCCTTGCCGCCCTCGCGCTGCAGCACGCGCAGGCGCAGCGCGCCCTGGCCGCAGGCGATGTCGATGCCGTCGCGCGACGCGCCCAGCAGCGTGCCCGGGGCCTTGCCCTGGTTGTCATCCAGCGCGATCGCGCCGTGGATGCGCACGCGTTCGCCGGCCAGCATCGCCTCGGCGATCGGCCAGGGATTGAAGGCACGCACGGTCCGCGCCAGCGCGTGGGCGTCCTGCGCCCAGTCCAGGCGGGCTTCGGCCTTGTCCAGCTTGTGTGCATAGGTGACGCCGGCCTCGGGCTGCGGCTGCGCGATCGGCTTGATGCCGGCACGCAGCAGGCCCAGGCCATCGGACAGCACCTGCTCGCCCAGCGCGGCCAGACGGTCGTGCAGCTGGCCGCCGGTATCGTTGGGGCCGATCGCGATGTGCTGCTTCAGCAGTACCGGGCCGGTATCCAGCCCCGCTTCCATCTGCATCAGGCACACGCCGGTCTCGGCGTCGCCGGCCTGGATCGCCCGCTGGATCGGCGCGGCACCGCGCCAGCGCGGCAGCAACGAGGCATGCACGTTCCAGCAGCCGTGGGTCGGGATGGTCAGTACGGCCTTGGGCAGGATCAGGCCATAGGCCACCACCACCATCAGGTCCGGTGCCAGATCGCGCAGCTGCTGCTGGGCTTCGGGGGTCTTCAGGCTGTCCGGCTGGAACACCGGGATGCCGCGTGCGATCGCCTCCAGCTTGACCGGCGACGGCGCCAGGCCTCGGCCACGGCCCGCAGGACGATCAGGCTGCGTATACACCGCGACCACTTCATGGTGGCGGGCTGCGGCACGCAGCGAGGACACGGCGAACGCCGGCGTACCGGCAAAGACAATCTTCATGGCGACCCCACTAACAGAACGTAAAACGGCGCCGATGTCCGGCGCCGCGCGACAGGCCCCGTCGCGCGGTCAACCCGCGCGGCGGCCCCTGCAAACACCTCAGGCAACGTGCTTGCGCTGCTTGGCCAGCTTCTTGCGCACCATCTCGCGCTTGAGCGGCGAGAGGTAATCAATGAACAGCTTGCCGTCCAGGTGGTCCATCTCGTGCTGCACGCACACGGCGAGCACGCCATCGGTGGTCAGCTCCTGGGCCACGCCGTGGCGGTCCAGGTAGCGCACGGTGATCTGGTTGGCGCGGGTGACGTCGGCAAAGATGCCGGGAACCGACAGGCAGCCTTCCTGGTAGACCTGGCCGCCTTCGTTGGCGACGATCTCCGGGTTGATGAACACCATCGGGGTGTCCTTCTCCTCACTGACGTCGATCACCATGAAACGCTTGTGCACGTCGACCTGGCTGGCGGCCAGGCCGATGCCCGGGGCGTCGTACATGGTGTGGAACATGTCATCGATCAGGGTCTGGAACGCCGGCGTGGTCACGTCGGCAGCATCCATCAACGCGGCCTTGGTACGCAGGCGCGGATCGGGAAATTCGAGAATGGGCAGGAGAGCCATGGCAAATACCGGTAGGGGGCGCCGGTCGAAGCGGCGTACAGGGCGATTCTATCGCCAACGCTTGCCCCGCGCCCCGGTTTCTGGACTATAGTGCGCGAACCTGTTGGGGAATCAGGCACCACATCTATGTTTGAACGAACTCGTACGGTCGTCGCCGTGGCGATGCTGACCGTCGCTACCTATGCTACCGCCGTGGAAATGAATGGCGGGCACCCGGATACCTATGTCGTGCGCAAAGGGGACACGCTGTGGGACATCTCGGCGCGTTTCCTGCAGAAGCCTTGGCTGTGGCCGGAGATCTGGCAGGCCAACCCGCAGGTCAAGAATCCACACCTGATCTACCCGGGTGACGTGCTGAGCCTGGCCTATCTGGACCGCGTCGTGGCCCAGCCCGGCCCGCGCCAGGAGGCCCCGATCAACGGCGTCCCGCTGGAGCAGGTCGAGCCCTTCCTGAAGCAGCTGAGCGTGGTCGACGAGGTCAAGTCGCTGCCCTACGTGGTCAATCTGGAAGACAACCGCCTGCGCGCCACCACTGGCCAGACCGCCTATGTGCGGGGCCTGGAGAATGCCCAGGTCGGCCAGCGCTACGCCGTGGTCCGGCCGACCGTGCAGTACGCCCTGCCCAAGCCGACCGAAGACCTGAACGCCCGCGGCGATACCACGCCCGGCAGCGGCAACGTCTGGAAGGCCTTCATCGTGCCGAGCAAGCGCCACCAGACGCTCGGCTACGAACTGGCCCAGATCAATGTCGGTACGGTGAGCCGTGTGCAGAGCGGCAACGTCGAGGTGACCTCGCTGGTGCTGCAGGGCCAGGTCGACGGCCGTGAAGTCCGCGCCGGCGACCGCCTGGTCCCGGTCGAGGCCCGCCCCTACGACCTGCAGTTCGTGCCGCACGTGCCCGCCCCGCAGACCGCCGATCTGGATGTCCGCGTGCTGGCGGTGGCCGACACCTTCACTGCAGGCGGCCCGCGCGATGTGATCGCGATCTCCGCCGGCAGCGCCAACGGGGTCGACAACGGCACGGTGTTCTCGCTGTGGCGCCAGGGCCGCCATGTGGCCCACCGCATGGACTACCCGAACTCGTCGCGGATGGACGATTCGCTGACCAGCGGCGCCGGCCGGGTCACCCTGCCGGACGAGTACGCCGCCCACGCGATGGTGTTCCGCACCTTCGAGAACATCAGCTACGCGCTGGTGATGGAAGGGATCAAGCCGGTCAAGGTCGGCTATTCGGCACTGCATCCCGATAAGCAGTAAGCGCGGCAGAGTCCTACGCTTCCATTCGACGGCGCCCTAGGGCGCCGTCGTCGTCTGCGCCGCACGCTGCAGGGATGCCTATTCCCTGCCTGGCCTCGTCCACCGCCCTGATCACCCTGGTCCTGGCCGGCGGTGCGCTGCCGCCCCGCCTGCGCCTGCTGCGCCGGTTTCCGGATGCCGCAGCGGCGCTGCGGGCCGGCCCGACCGCCTGGCGGGCCGCCGGCTGCACGCCCGCGCAACGCGCCCGGCTGGCCCTGCCGGACGCGCGCTATCTGGCGCATGCCCTGGCCTGGCTGGTCGATGACCGCCATCACCTGCTCGCACTGACCGATCCGGACTACCCGGCCCTGCTGGCCCAGATCGAGGAGCCGCCGGTGGCCCTGTTCGTCGACGGCGACCCGGCGCGGCTCTGGCATCCGGCCGTGGCGGTGGTCGGCAGCCGTTCGCCCTCCCCCGGCGGTCGCGAGCACGCGCATGACTTCGCCACCGCGCTGGCCGCGGACGGCTGGTCGGTCATCAGCGGGCTGGCGACCGGGGTCGACGCCCAGGCCCATGACGGCGCGCTGCAGGTGACCGGCGGCATGACCGTGGCCGTCGTCGCCACCGGCCTGGACCAGACCTATCCGCCCCGGCATGCCGCCCTGCATGAACGGATCGCCGCTATCGGGGCCGTGGTCAGCGAATACGCACCGGGCATGCCGGCGACCCAGGCGCATTTTCCCGCGCGCAACCGGATCATCGCCGGGCTCAGCCTCGGCACCGTGGTGATCGAGGCCGCGCAGCGCTCGGGCGCGCTGATCACCGCCCGCTGCGCCGCGGAGGCGGGCCGCGAGGTGTTCG
Source organism: Stenotrophomonas sp. JAI102 (assembly GCF_013409105.1). NCBI lineage: Bacteria > Pseudomonadati > Pseudomonadota > Gammaproteobacteria > Lysobacterales > Lysobacteraceae > Stenotrophomonas > Stenotrophomonas sp. JAI102. The sequence goes on along the minus strand of NZ_JACCCI010000002.1, from coordinate 409,688 downwards.
CCCTGCCCGGCTCGATCCGCAACCCACGGGCCCGCGGCTGCCACCGGCTGATCCGGCAGGGCGCGGCCCTGGTCGAGGAACCGGCCGAGGTGACTGCCGGCCTGGCCGCCCTGGCCCAGACCCTGGCCGGGGCCTTGCGAACCCGGTTGGACGCCCCCACTGAACAGGCACGACCGGCGCCCGAGCGCGCCCCTTCCTACACCGACCCGGACTACCAGTGCTTGTGGAAAGCCCTGGATCACGACCCAACGGGTATGGATTCATTGATCCAGCGCAGCGGATTGACGGCGGCCCAGCTGTCGGCCATGCTGCTGGTCATGGAACTGGATGGAAAGGTAATGGCCGCCCATGGTCGCTACTGTCGAAAACCCTAGTTTCTTCACCTCCACAGCGTCGTTGACGCAGGCCGAGGGGCAATGAAAGAGAGCATTCTGGATGTCCTGCTGTACCTGTTCGAACACTATTTCAGCGAAGACGCGGACCTCATCCGCGACCGCGACTCCCTCCAGAACGGCCTGATCCAGGCTGGCTTCAGCCCCACCGAGATCAACAAAGCCTTCGATTGGCTGGACGCGCTCGCCGAGCAGCGGCCCGCCGTCGTGCTGGGCCGCGTCAATGGCCCGGTGCGGATTTTCCATGGCCCCGAGCTGGACAAGCTCGACGTGGAAGGCCGCGGCTTCCTGATGTTCCTGGAGCAGCACGGCATCCTCGACGCCAGCCAGCGCGAGCTGGTGCTGGACCGGGCGATGGCGCTGGACCAGGACGAACTGGACCTGGACGACCTCAAGTGGGTCGTGCTGATGGTGCTGTTCAACCAGCCCGGGGCCGAGGCCGCGTACGCCTGGATGGAAACCCAGATGTTCGTGGACGAGCCGGAACCGCTTCACTGACCGTACACTGAGCGCCTTGCGCATTCAGGAGCGGGCCCGTGGACCAGTGGTTCTTTGCAGAAGGAAACAGTCAGCAGCGCGGTCCGCTGCCTGCTGACGAACTGATCGCGCTCTACCGTTCCAGCCGCATCGCGCTGGATACGCTGGTCTGGCGCGACGGCATGGCCCAGTGGCAGCCGCTGGAAACAGTGGCGGCCGAGATCGGCCTGGACATCCCCCCTGTCGCTGACACCGTGGAAACCCCGGAGCCCGGCCCCGCCGTGCCGCCGGCGCTTCCCGCCACACCGGCCGTTCCCGTCACTCCCGTCCCTCCCGTCGCCGTTCCGCCGCCCCGCAAGGGACTGAGCGGCTGCGCGATCGTGGGCATCATCGCGGGCGTAATCGGGGTGCTGGTGGTCATTGTCGGCGCCGTGCTCGCGGCGATCGCCCTGCCGGTCTATCAGGAGTACGTCGCGCGGTCCAAGACCAGCGAGGCGCTGGTGACGCTGGCTCCGATCAAGCTTGCGGTGGCTGGATTCCACGACGAGTACGGCCGCTGCCCGGTCAACGATGACGAAGGCTTCCAGCCGGCCGAAAGCTACGCCGACGGTGCCATCGGTGCGGTGCGCATCGGTCGCTTCGACAACGGCCACTGCGGCGTGGAAGCCGAGCTGACCGTCCCGGGCAGCACCCCGCTGGACGGCAAGCTGCTGTGGCTGGACTACAACGGCGCCGGGCACTGGGAATGCAGCGGCGAACCCGATGACAAGTACCTGCCGCTGGAATGCCGCGGCTGATAACGGACGCATGTCCATGGATGCACCCAACAGGGGATTGAAGCAATGACTGAGTGGTATTTCGCCGATGGCCAGGAACGTCAGGGACCGCTGAGCGCAGAGGACATGCGCCAGCGCTTCCAGCGGGGTGACATCACCCTGGCTACGCTGGTGTGGCGCGAGGGGTTCGCGCAGTGGGCGCCGCTGTCCGAGGCCGTCGATGAGCTGCAGCTGCAGAACCTGGCCTCGGCCGCCAGCAACCTCGGCAACGGCATCGATCTGCGCGGGGATTACACCGCGATCGACAACGGCACCGCGCCGCTGCCGGGCACCGGTGGCGGCACCTACTCGCCGTATACCGCGCCTGCCGCGGCCACCGGTTATGCCGGTTCGGCCGTGGTCGACGGCCAGGACGTGGTCTATGCCGGTTTCTGGAAGCGCTACGCCGCCTACTTCATCGATTACATCCTGCTCACCGTGGTCACCCTGCCGCTGAGCATGATCATCAACGTGATGGGCGCCAGCTCGGGCAACGAAGGCGTGCAGGTCGCGCTGACGCTGGTGGTGATGCTGCTCAGCCTGGTCATCAGCATCGGCTACTACGCCGGCTTCCACGCCTCGCGCGGCGGGGCCACGCTGGGCAAGATGGCGGTCGGCATCAAGGTGGTGCGCGGCAATGGCGAGCGGATCAGCTTCCTGCGGGCTTTCTGCCGCTACCTGGCGACCATCGTCAGCAGCCTGATCCTGATGATCGGTTTCATCATGGCCGCCTTCACCGAGCGCAAGCAGGCGCTGCACGACATGATGTGCGACACCCTGGTGGTGGACAAATGGGCCTTCACCGAGCATCCCGAGCTGCAGCAGCGCGGCCTGGGCACGGTCACCATCGTGATCCTGGTGATCGCCGCACTGGCCGTGGTGGCCCTGTTCGGCGTGATGATCGCCATGATCGGCGTGATCGCCTCGATGTCGTGATCTGAGCAATCCTCACATCGGGCCGCTTGACATGAGCGGTCCCGACGTGATTCCACTAATAGGCAGAAAGCTGAACGCCCGGCCCACCCCCGGGCGTTCGGTTTATGTATATCGCCCGCGCCGCTTCACTAATGCGGCCATTTGCTCCACCCTAGCGGCCCTCCCCGGGGCCCTGCCCATAGAATCCTGACGCCATGCCCAAGCACCTGCTCATCGTCGAATCGCCCGCCAAGGCCAAGACGATCAACAAATACCTCGGCAAGGACTTCACTGTCCTGGCCTCGTATGGGCATGTGCGTGACCTGGTGCCCAAGGAAGGTGCGGTCGATCCCGACAACAACTTCGCGATGCGCTACGACCTCATCGAGAAGAACGAAAAGCACGTCGATGCCATCGTCAAGGCCGCCAAAAGCGCCGACGACATCTTCCTGGCGACCGATCCGGATCGCGAGGGTGAAGCGATCAGCTGGCACATCGCCGAAATCCTGAGGGAACGCGGGCTGGTCAAGGACAAGCCGATGCAGCGCGTGGTCTTCACCGAGATCACCCCGCGCGCCATCAAGGAAGCGATGGGCCACCCGCGCGAGATCGCCGGCGATCTGGTCGATGCCCAGCAGGCGCGCCGCGCGCTGGACTACCTGGTCGGTTTCAACCTGTCCCCGGTGCTGTGGCGCAAGGTGCAGCGCGGCCTGTCCGCCGGCCGCGTGCAGAGCCCGGCGCTGCGCATGATCGTCGAGCGCGAAGAAGAGATCGAAGCCTTCATCGCCCGCGAGTACTGGAGCATCGATGCGCTGTGCGCGCATCCCTCGCAGCACTTCAATGCGCGCCTGATCAAGCTGGACGGCCAGAAGTTCGAACAGTTCACCGTGACCGACGGCGACACCGCCGAGGCCGCGCGCATGCGCATCCAGCAGGCCGCCCAGGGCGCCCTGCATGTCACCGACGTGGTCAGCAAGGAGCGCAAGCGCCGCCCGGCCCCGCCGTTCACCACCTCCACGCTGCAGCAGGAAGCCTCGCGCAAGCTCGGCTTCACCACGCGCAAGACCATGCAGGTCGCGCAGAAGCTGTACGAAGGCATGGCGATCGGTGAGGAAGAAGGCACCGTCGGCCTGATCTCGTACATGCGTACCGACTCGGTGAACCTCTCGCAGGACGCGCTGGCCGAGATCCGCGACGTGATCGCGCGCGACTACGGCATCGGCTCGCTGCCAGACCAGCCGAACACCTACCAGACCAAATCCAAGAACGCCCAGGAAGCCCACGAAGCCGTGCGCCCGACCTCGGCGCTGCGCACGCCTGCCCAGGTGGCGCGCTTCCTCACCGATGACGAGCGCAAGCTGTACGAGCTGATCTGGAAGCGCGCCGTCGCCTGCCAGATGATCCCGGCCACGCTCAACACCGTCAGCGTGGACCTCTCGGCCGGCAGCGAGCACGTGTTCCGCGCCAGCGGCACCACCGTGGTCGTGCCCGGCTTCCTCGCCGTGTACGAGGAAGGCAAGGACAACAAGAGCGCCGAGGACGACGATGAAGGCCGCAAGCTGCCGGCGATGAAGCCCGGCGACCGCGTGCCGCTCGAGCGCATCCTGGCCGAACAGCACTTCACCCAGCCGCCGCCGCGCTTCACCGAAGCGGCGCTGGTCAAGGCGCTCGAGGAGTACGGCATCGGCCGTCCCTCGACCTACGCCTCGATCATCCAGACCCTGCTGTTCCGCAAATACGTGGAAATGGAAGGCCGCAGCTTCCGCCCGTCCGACGTGGGCCGTGCGGTGTCCAAATTCCTGTCCAGCCACTTCACCCAGTACGTGGATTACGACTTCACCGCCAAGCTCGAAGACGAGCTCGATGCGGTGTCGCGGGGCGAGGAAGACTGGATCCCGCTGATGGCACGGTTCTGGGAACCGTTCCACAAGCTGGTCGGCGAAAAGAACGAATCGGTCGACCGCGCCGAAGCCAGTGGCGCGCGCGAGCTCGGTACCGACCCCAAGACCGGCAAGCCGGTCAGCGTGCGCCTGGGCCGTTTCGGGCCGTACGCGGCGATCGGCAGCACCGCCGAGGACGCCGAGGACAAGCCCAAGTTCGCCTCGCTGCGCCCGGGCCAGTCGATGCACACCATCTCCCTGGAAGACGCGCTGGAGCTGTTCCTGATGCCGCGCGCGCTCGGCCAGGACAAAGATGAGGATGTCAGCGTCGGCATCGGTCGCTTCGGTCCGTTCGCCAAGCGCGGCAGCACCTATGCCTCGCTGAAGAAGGAAGACGACCCGTACACCATCGACCTGGCCCGCGCCGTGTTCCTGATCGAAGAGAAGGAAGAGATCGCGCGCAACCGGATCATCAAGGAATTCGAGGGCAGCGAGATCCAGGTCCTCAACGGCCGCTTCGGCCCGTACATCAGCGACGGCAAGATGAACGGCAAGATCCCGAAGGATCGCGAACCCGCGTCGCTGACCCTGGCCGAAGTGCAGAAGCTGATGGAAGACACCGGCAAGCCGGTGCGCAAGGGCTTCGGCAAGAAGGCCGCGAAGAAGATCGTGGCCAAGAAGGCACCGGCCAGGAAAGCCGCCGCGGGCGAAGCGACCAAGAAGACCGCCACCAAGAAGGCCGCGGTGAAGAAGGTCGCGAAGAAGGCCACCAAGAAAGTGGCCAAGAAGGCCGTGAAGAAGGCCGTCAAGAAGGTTGCGGCTCCCTGAGCCTGGTTGACCCCTCCCGCCACGGCGGGAGGATAATGCGGGCCATGCATCCGGCCTGCCTGTCATGAACGAACTCACTGTGGACACCGCCCTGCCTGCGCTGCGCGCCGGCGGGGTGATCGCCTATCCCACCGAAGCGGTCTGGGGCCTGGGCTGCGATCCGGCGCACGAGGCGGCGGTGATGAAGCTGCTGCAGCTCAAACAGCGCCCGGTCGAGAAGGGCATGATCCTGGTCGCCGCCGATCCGGCCCAGCTGGATGGCTGGGTGCGCATGGATGCCCTGCCGCCGGACCGCCAGGGCGTGGTGCTGGCCAGCTGGCCCGGCGCCAACACCTGGATCCTGCCGGCCGGCAAACGTGCGCCACGCTGGATCACCGGCGAGCACAGCGGCATCGCGGTGCGGATCAGCGCACACCCGCTGGTTGCCGCGCTGTGCCGGGCCTGGGGCGGACCATTGGTCTCCACCAGCGCCAACCTCGCCGGCGAGCCACCGGCCCGCACCCGTGACGAACTGGACCCGCGCCTGCTGGCCTTGCTGGATGGCCTGATCGATGGCCAGACCGGTGGCCTGGCGCAACCCACGCCGATCCGCGATGCGCTCAGCGGCCAGGTGCTGCGCAGCTGAGCCGGCTTTTGCGCCGCGGCGGCCAAACCCGCACACTGCGCGCATGACCCTGCGCCCTGCCTTGTGGTTGTCCCTGTTCGCCGTGCTCGGCCCCCTCACGCCTGCGATGGCCCAGAGCGACAATGTGCGTGTCTATCGCTGCGTCGGCAGCAACGGCGCCGTCTCGCTGCAGGATGCACCGTGCCGCGAAGGTCGCCAGGAAGTGCGCGACATGCAGCGCCCGCGCGACCCCGCCCCGCGCGTGGTACGCAGCGACCGCGCGCCCGACCCGACACCTGCAGCGCGAGCACCCGACCGCGAGATCCGCTACGTGCACGTGCAGCCGCCGCAGCCGATGTACGAATGCACCACCAGCGAGGGCGACACCTACGTCAGCGACAGCAGCGAGGGCAATCCGCGCTGGGTGCCGATCTGGACGAATGCCTATCTGCCCTATCGGCCCGGCCCGCGGCCACCGCCGGGTGGCTACCCGCCCTCACGGCCGTTGCCACCGATCATGCCGATGGGCAGCGGCGCGGTGCGCAGCAGTGGCGGCTCGCTCTCCGTCAGTGGCGGCGGCTCACGGGTCGGCGGCAGCATCAACATCGGGGGTGGCAGCTCGCAGTGGCAAGGCGGTGGCTATCCGTACCCGGGTGTGGAGAACAACGTGGTGGTGCCGGCCGGCAACGTACTGGTCCGCGACGAATGCCATGCGCTGCCCGCACAGGAAGTCTGCTCGCGGCTGAAAGACCGGCGCTGGAATCTGATCCGCCGCTACAACAGCGCGCTGCAGGGCGAGCGCGACGCGCTGACCCGCGAGCAGCGCGGGATCGATGCGCGCCTGGACCAGGACTGCGGCGGCCACTGAGCGCGCTGCGCTCTACACTGATGCGATGAAACGACGGTTCCTGCTGCTCCTGTTGCTCGTGCCCCTGCCGGCGGCCGCCGACGATGCGGTGTTCTTCCGCTGCACCGATGCGGGCGGCAACCTGACCATCCAGAGCGTGGCCTGCCCGGCCGGCAGCGAGCAGCGCATCCAGCGGATCAGCGCACCGGTCCGCGCGCCGGCCGACCTGCCGTCCACGCCGGTCGCACCCACCTCCCGTCACACCATGCCGCCGTTGCCGCAGGAAGGTGACGAGGACAGCGGCCTACTCGACAGCGCGGCGCTGCGCCCGGAAGCGCCGACGGCCGGACCCGACGACGACGCGCCGGCCAGGCCGCCGCTGCCGGAGATCTATCAGTGCGTCTCCGCCGAGGGCAGCCGCTATCTGCACGAACGCGAACCGGCGCCGTCGCGCTGCGAGTCGCTGGCCATCACCGGCCTCGGCGGCAGCAGCCCGCCCAGCAATGCGGCCAGCTGCGAAGTCGTGCGCGATGTCTGCGAGCCCGTGGCGGAAGCCCAGCGCTGCAGCAGCTGGCAACAGCGCTTCCGCGATGCGCGCGGCCGCGAGCGTTTCGCCGCGCCGGAAAATCAGGCGGCCGCGACCGCCGAGCGCGCGCGCCTGGAAGCGGTGTTGGCGGAGAGCGATTGCCCCGTGCCATGACTGGACTCACCGTGTGCCATGACCGCGTTCTGCCGCGCACCCTGTGACCGGTAGTGCCGGCCGCTGGCCGGCTCAGAACCCGTAGCGCAGGAACCCGCCATCCACCGCGATGCACTCGCCGGTGACGTAGCTGGACGCGGGCAGGCACAGGAAGCCCACGGCCGCAGCCACCTCTTCCGGCTCGCCGATGCGGCGCATGGGGGTGCGATCGATCACCTGCTCGTAGTAATCCGGATCGGACAACGGCCCGGAGGTGCGCCGGGTGCGGATGTACCACGGCGCCACGGCGTTCACGCGGATGCCGTCCTCGGCCCATTCCACGGCCAGGTTGCGGGTCATCTGGTGCATCGCGGCCTTGGTCATGCCGTACACCGCACCACTGCGTACATGGGTCAGGCCGGAGACGCTGCCCACATTGACGATCGCCGAGGCCGCGTGCCGGGCCAGCAGCGGGTGCGCGTAGCGTGACAGCTCGAACGCCGAGAACAGATTGGTCTCGAAGATCCCGCGCCACTCGTCTTCGGTGTATTCGGTGGCCGGCTTGCTGATGTTGCCCCCGGCGTTGTTGACCAGGATGTGCAGGCCATCGCTGTGGTCTTCCACCCAGTCCAGGATCTCGCGACGATCCTCGTCGTCGGAGACGTCGGCGGCCAGGCCGTGGATCTCCCGGTCAGGGAAGGCATCGGCCAGTTCGTCGCGGGCCATTTCCAGGGCGTCGGCATCGCGGCCGACGATCAGCAGGTCCGCACCGAAGCCCAGCAGTTCGCGCGCGATCGCCAAGCCGATGCCGGCACTGGCGCCGGTGATCAATGCGGTCTGTCCATCCAGTCGCCAACGTTGCGCGCTCACGCCCTTCTCCTGCAGTGATCCATGGAATGCGGCACCCACGGTGCTGCCCGGATAGGATAACGCGCGATGGCCCGCGCACCGGAGGCCATCACGCGCGATGCGCGAGGCGGTGGGACACTGGTCCTCCGCTACCGGCTCAACGAGGGAGGTTGCCATGACGATCCGTATTGCCCTGCCGCTGCTCGCGATGATCGCGCTGAGCGCCTGCAACCGCCCGGTGCCGCCGGCACCGGATACACCGCCGGAACCGCAGGCCACCGAACTGCGCGATGCAATCCAGAAACCGATCGACCGCGCCAGGTCGGTCGGCGACACCCTGCAGCACTCCGCTGATGCACAGGCGGCCGAGGTGGATCGTGCCACCGGCGATACGCCACCGCCCGACCCCAGCCCCTGACCCCACCGGCCGGAGAGCAGAACGCCCGGCACAGGCCGGGCGTTCGGGTGTCATACGGTGCCGCTGAGGCCGCTTACAGACCGCAGAAGCAGTACACCAGCGTCTTGACCGGCGCGGCGTTGTTGCGCGGGTCGCGTGCGGCGTCTTCGACGAAGCGCAGCTGGGTGTCCAGCTCCGGCATCGAACGGGCCAGCATCAGACGCGCCATGCCCGACTCGCCCAGCATCCAGGCACCGGCATGGCTGCCGGCGAAGCCGCTGAGGAACTGCGCGAACGGCGTGGCCGCCTTCTCGATGTAACGCACGCGGAACTTGCCGGCCTCACCGAGCTTGGCGCGGCTGGCGGCATCGGCGACGGCGGTCTTCAGGCCACCGAACTCATCGACCAGGCCGCGTTCCTTGGCCTGCGCACCGCTCCACACACGGCCACGAGCGACTTCATCGACGGCTTCCACCGGCTTGTTGCGCGCGGCGGCGACCTTGCCGGTGAAATCGGCGTAGCCCTTGTTGATCACCGACTGGATGACCTGGCCCACGGCCGGGTCCATCGGGCGGGTGATGTCGAACGCACCGGCGAAGCGGGTGGTGCCCACGCCATCGGTATGCACGCCGATCTTGTCCAGCGAGCGGGCCACGTTCGGGATCATGCCGAAGATGCCGATCGAACCGGTGATCGTGGACGGGTCGGCATAGATGCGATCGGCATTCATGCTGATCCAGTAACCGCCCGAAGCAGCCAGATCGCCCATCGAGACCACCACCGGCTTGCCGGCTTCCTTCAGCGCGACCACTTCGCGGCGGATCTGCTCGGAGGCGAACACTTCACCGCCCGGCGAGCTGACGCGCAGCACCACGGCCTTCACGTCCTTGTCGTCGCGCGCCTCGCGCAGCAGCGCCGAGGTCGATTCGCCACCGATGCGGCCGGCCGGCAGATCGCCGCCGGAGATTTCACCGGAGGCCACGATCACCGCCACCTGCGGACGCGAGTCCACCGGCGAGCGACGGCTGTCGAGCACGCTCAGGTACGCATCGAGGTTGACGTTGCGGTAGCCACCGTCGGCGTCATCGTCGGCGATGCCGCGTTCGGTCAGCAGGGTGTCCACTTCCTCGCGCGTCTTCAGGCCGTCGACCAGCTTCTGCTGCAGGGCGAACTTGGCCAGGTCGCCACCGGCGGCAGCGATGCCTTCGGGCATGGTGTCGATGCCGGCGGCCAGCTGTGCCGGGTCGAGCTTGCGCGCCTTGGCGATGTCGGCCAGGTAGCGCTGCCACACATCGTTCATCCAGAACAGGTCGGCTTCCTTGGCCTGCGGCGAAGCGGCATCCAGCACGTACGGTTCGGCAGCCGACTTGTACTCGCCCACCTTGAACAGGTGCACGTCCACGCCGAGCTTGTCCTGCAGGCCGGTGCGGAAGTACTGGCGGTAGCGACCCAGGCCCTCGAGCACCACGCCGCCCATCGGATCCAGGTAGACCTCATTGGCCTGCGAGGCCAGCAGGTACTGCGACTGGCTCATGTTCTCGCTGAAGGCCACCACCTGCTTGCCGGCGGCACGCAGTTCCTGCAGCGCGACGGTCACTTCGCGCATCGAGGCGAAACCGCTCGGCTGCAGCTTGTCCAGCTCGAGCACCACGCGCTCGATCTTCTTGTCGGTCTTGGCGGCCTCCAGCGCGCGGATCAGATCGCGCAGCTGGATTTCTTCGGCGCCCTTGTCACCGACCGCCTTGCCCAGCGCGCGGCTGACCGGATCGGCACTGAACTGCTCGACCAGACGGCCTTCGGGTGCGATCACCAGGGTCGTGCGGTCCTGCAGCGATGCCGTCGAGGTCGCGCTCTTGCCCATCGCGACGATGAACAGGATCAGGATCAGGAACAGCAGGCCGAAGAACACCAGGTTGAGGATGAGCCGGCGGGTAAAGTTCATCACATCCCACAGCCCGATGAAGAAGCTGGCGACGGGATTGCGACGCGCGGGTTGGTTCATGGGGGTAACTCCAGAGTGGCTTCTTGCCGTGGTGCCAGAATAGCCGGTGCCGGGCGCGCCGGCATCGGACACAAGTCAGGGTGTCAAAGGGAGCCCGGCGCGGGCGCTGCTCACGCGCAGGCGCCAGGCCATCAGGATGGCGGCGGCGGTCAGGCCCAGGATCAGGCCCAGCCACATCCCCTGCGGGCCCATGCCCAGGCCCAGTCCCAGCCCGGCGCCGAGCGGCATGCCCAGGCCCCAGTACGAGAACATCGCGATGAACATCGGCACGCGGGTGTCCTTCAGCCCGCGCAGCGCGCCGGCCGAGAGCACCTGGATGCCATCCGGGAACTGGAACGCCGCCGCATACAGCAGCAGGGTCGAGGCCAGCGCGGCCACGCCCAGATCGTTCGTATAGACGCCGACGATGGCGTCATGGCCGAACAGCAGCACCAGCGCCGAGAGCGTCTGGGTGCCCAGGATGATCAGCAGCCCGGCGATCGCCGCGCGGCGCACGCCCAGCCCGTTGCCGCTGCCGACCGCATGACCGACCCGCACCGTAGTGGCCTCGGCCACGCCCATCGGGATCATGAAGCACAGCTGGGCGACGTTGATCGCGATCTGGTGCGAGGCCGCTTCGGTGGCACCGAGGCGGCCGATCAGCAGTGCGGTGACGATGAACAGTCCGCCTTCCATCAGCACGGTGATGCCGATCGGCAGGCCGGTCCGCAGCAGGTCCCAGATCGCGCTCCAGCGCGGTGCCTCGACATGCGAGAAGAGCTGCAGGTGGGCGAAGCGCTTGGTTTTCCAGAGGTAGCCGGCGAAGCACAGCGCCTGCAGCCACATCATGATCGCCGAGGCCATGCCCAGGCCTTCGGCGCCCATCTCGGGGAAGCCAAGTTTGCCGTAGCAGAGCACGTAGCCCAACGGCGCCAGGACCAACAGGCCGCCGAAGCCAAGCAGCATCGTCGGCAGCGTCCAGTGCATGCCCTCGCTCAGGTAGCGCATGCAGAAGTACAGCGTCAGCGCCGGGCCGCCCCAGCGCACCGCATGCAGGAACGCGGTCGCGCCGGGCACGATGTCCGGCGCGATGCCGAATGCCGGCAGCAGCGGCGGCACCACCGTGAGGAAGGTGAACATGATCAGGCCCAGGCCCAGCGCCAGCCACAGCGCCTGCCGGAACAGCGGGCCGATCTCGCGCTCGCGGCCCGCGCCGTGCAGCTGCGAGACCGAGGCGGTCAGCGAGATCAGGGTACCGATCGGGATCAGCATCGGCAGCCACAGCAGCGCCGTGCCGATGGTGACGGCCGCGAGCGTGTGGGTGCCGTGGTGACCGGCGATCACGTTGTCGACGAAGGAAATCAGGCCGGTGGAAACATGGCCCAGAACCAGCGGCAGCGCGAGCAGACCGGTGGCGCGCACTTCCCGGGAGAGGCGCGGCGTGGAGGAAGCGGTAGACATGGACGTCACAGACGGCAACTGCGGTCGCGCGCGGAGGGCACAGGCACCGGGTTGCGGCCCGACATCTTACGCGCGCGGCCGGGGAAAAGCCGCGCTTTCAGTTAAACGTGGCGATGCCGTCAGTGCCCGACGTGCTCGCGCAGCCAGGTATCACGCGCGCCCGGGGCCACGGCCAGGAACTCGGCGCGGACGCGGTCGCGGTCCTGCGGCGGGGTGCGCTGGGCGACCAGGGTCAACTGGGTGAGCTGGGACGGCGTGAGCTGGCGCAGCACCGCCAACGCGGTCGGGCGCTGCTCGGCCGGCAGATAGCCGAACAGGCCCTGCAGCTTGGTGAACTCGTGGCCGAGCTGCGGGCCGAGCAGCCAGCCGTCGCGGAAGCGCTGGTCCTGCTCGGCGAAGCGCTGGCGCAGCGCCTGCTGCTGGGCCGGAGGCAGCGCCGCAACCCGCGCCGCGGCGGCACGGACGCGGGCACGCTCGCTTTCGCCCATGGCCTGCCAGGCGGCATAGCGGCTGCGCAGCTCGCGCAGCTGGGCCGGGTCCAGCGCTGCCGGGGTCGCCGGGATGGCCGGCGCGGTGGCACGGGTCGGTGCGGGCACGGCGAGAGGAACCTCGACCCGGTTGGGGGCAGCGCTGGCGGCGCTCGACAGCCCCAGGGCGATCAGCAGGAAGGCAGGCTTACTCATCGGCGGCAGCCGTCTCCAGGCCGGCGGTAGCGGGTTCGGGGCGGCTGGGCTGGGCCTGCGATTCGTCGACCGGGACGGGGCCGCCGGCGGCGAACCACGCGTACAGATCGGCATCGCGGGCGGTCGGCAGGTCCGGATCGGCCAGCATTGCCGCATCGCTGGCAGCGTACGGCGACGCGCTCGGGGCCACGGTCGGCAGGTCGTCGGCAGGCAACGCTTCCACGGTGACCGGCCCCGCATCGGCGACCGCGCCTTCGGGGGCCGTCACCTCCGGCCCGCCGGCCTGGCGGGCGTGTTTCCACCACGCCGCGCCACCGAGCAGCACGCCGGCGGTGACGGCCACGATCAGCACGCCCTTCCACGGGAAGCGACGGCCACGCGGGCGCTTGACCGGTTGGCGCTGGGCGGGCGCATCGGACTTGACCGGGGTGCGCCAGGAGGCGGCCTCCGGCTGCTGGCTGGCCGGTGCCGCGACCGGTTGCTGCAGGCGCTGCAGCCGGCTGGCCGGGAGATCGCGGATGCGCAACTGGACCTGCTCGGCCAGGGCGCGCCAGCCGGCGGCATCCGGATTGCCATGGGCATCGCGGGGGCAGGCATCGGCCAGGGCGTGCTGATAGTCGGCCATCGGCAGATCCAGGATCTGTCCGGCCGCCGCTTCGTCCAGACCGCCGCCGATCCGCAGCAGGAACGCGAGCCGCGCCGGCGGGGTCAGGCCAGCCAGGTGCTCCAGCGGCGCCGGCCACCGGCCCGGGGTCGGCTCGCGCAGCGGCGCGCGGTGCACCAGCAGCGACCAGAACCGCTCCGGCCACTGGACCATGGGCAGGTCGCTGGCGATCCCGGCAAAAGCCCGCATGACCGCGACCAGGGCCTGCTCGGCGACGGTCGGGTTGCCGCACTGCAGCTCGGCCACGACCAGGGCGCGGCGTTCAACGCCACGGAGAAACGCCGACAGCGCGCCGGCTGCGGTAGAGGAAACAGGGGCGGGCGCAGCCGTCATAGCAACTCCATCATTGTGTGGAAATGATAGCGATTGCGTCACTCCAGCGGCGCGCGGATGTTCATTTCCTGTGAGCGGCCACGGTCCGCAAAGCCTTCCGGCGCAAAAGGTTGTGCACAGCACCACGGAAAACCGGGGTAGAACCACACGTGAGCCCCGCGTCAAGTCTGTTTCAACTTTGTTTCACAGCTATCCTGCTGTTTTTATTGACTATTGTATCTTGGCTATTTTTTGACCAACGTGAGAGGAACGTCGGAAGTTCCTGACGCAGGGCGGTCACATACGCAGTGGCACACAGACTTATCCACAGAAGATGTGGATAAGCCTGAATCTCCAATCAAGTCGGATATTTAGGTGGGATTTATGATTTGGCGCGCATCCCGTTGAGACGGTGAATGGGCGTGATCGGGTCCGCCGCCGCCCGCTACACTGACCCGATGACCTCCTCGTCTTCGACCCTGCGCGTCGCCCTCCCGGTGCCGCTGCCGCACTTGTTCGACTACGCCCCGCCGCCCGGCCCGGATCCGGATCCGGCGATGACCGGGCAGCGGGTCCGGGTGCCGTTCGGCTCCCGGGAGCTGGTCGGGGTGGTGGCGGGGATCGGCCAGGTGGAGGACCCGGGCAGCCTGCGCGCGGCGATCGAGTGGATCGACACCACCCCGCTGGTCACCGGCGAGCTGTGGCGCTCGCTGCAGTGGCTGGCGCGCTACACCCATGCCCCCCTGGGCGAAGTGATCAGCACCGCGCTGCCCGGCCCGCTGCGGCGCGGGGAGGCCGTGCCGGATACCCATCAGTGGGGCTGGCAGTTGACGGACGCTGGCCGCGACCCGCAGCCCAGGCTGCGCAGCGGTACCCGCCCGCAGCGCCTGGCTGAATGCCTGGCCGAGGGCGTGGTGAACGAAGACCGGCTGGATACGTTGATGGACGACTGGCGCAGCGCTGCCCGGTCGCTGGCCAAGCGCGATCTCGTCGAACGGATCGCGCTGGCGCACGCGCCGGCCGTGGCATCGCCGGCCAGCGGTCCTGCCCCCAATGCCGAACAGGCCGAGGCGATCGCCGCGATCACCGCCGCCGACGGTTTTGCCGCCTACCTGCTCGATGGCGTGACCGGCAGCGGCAAGACCGAGGTCTACCTGCAGGCGATCGTCGCCTGCCTGGCGCGGGGCAGGCAGGCGCTGGTGCTGGTGCCGGAGATCGGGCTGACCCCGCAGACGCTGTCGCGCTTCCGCAACCGCCTGGGCATTCCGGTGCATGTGCTGCACTCGGGCTTGAACGACAACGAGCGTGCCCGCGTCTGGGCGGCCGCCGCGCGGGGTGAAGCACAGGTCATCGTCGGCACGCGTTCGGCGGTGTTCACCCCGCTGCCGAATGCGGGCCTGATCGTGATCGACGAGGAGCACGACGGCAGCTACAAACAGCAGGACGGCATCCGCTACCACGCGCGTGATTTCGCGCTGGTACGCGCCAAGGCGCTGGACGTGGCAGTGGTGCTCGGCAGCGCCACGCCGTCACTGGAATCGCTGCACAACGCGCATGCCGGGCGGTATACCCACCTGCGCCTGAAGCAGCGCGCGGGCGCGGCGCGTCCGCCGGTGGTCCGCGTGCTCGACGTGCGCAAACGGCCGCTGCGCGATGGGCTCTCGCCGGAAGTACTGGCCGGCATCACCCAGCACCTGCAGGCCGGGCACCAGGTGCTCGTCTTCAAGAACCGCCGCGGCTATGCCCCCGTGCTGCTCTGCCACGACTGCGGCTGGACCGCACCGTGCCAGCGCTGCGATGCGCCGATGACCGTGCACGCCGGCGGCCGCCGCCTGCAGTGCCACCACTGTGGCGCACGCCAGTCCGCGCCGCTGGCGTGCCCGGACTGCGGCAGCCTCGCGCTGCAGCCGCAGGGCATCGGGACCGAACGACTGGAAGAACACCTGGTCGAGGCCTTCCCGGACTTCCCGGTGATCCGCATCGACCGCGGCACCACCGGCAAGCGCGATGCGCTGGAAACCCAGCTGGCCTCGCTCGGTGATCGCGCGGGCATCCTGGTCGGCACGCAGATCCTGGCCAAGGGCCACGACCTGCCGAAGCTGACCCTGGTGGTGGTGGTGGGTATCGATGAAGGCCTGTTCTCGGCCGACTTCCGCGCCAGCGAAAAACTCGCGCAGCAGCTGATCCAGGTCGCCGGCCGCGCCGGGCGCGCGGTCGATGCGGGCGAGGTCTGGCTGCAGACGCATCACCCGGGGCATCCCCTGCTGGAGACGCTGGTCAACGGCGGCTATCACGCCTTCGCGGAGGCCGAACTGCAGCAGCGCGAAGCGGCCGGTTTTCCGCCGTTCGCGCATCTGGCCCTGCTGCGTGCCGAAGCGCAACAGGTGGAGCATGCCAACGCGATGCTGAGTGCCGTGCGTGCCCTGATTCCCGACGATGCCGCCGTGGAGCGCTACGGCCCGATGCCGGCGCCGATGCCCCGCCGCGCCGGCTACCAGCGCACACAGCTGCTGCTGTCCTCACCCGCCCGGCGCCCGCTGCATGGCGTGCTGGATCAGGTGACACCGCAGATTTCCGCGCTGCCGCAGGCACGCAAGGTGCGCTGGTCGCTGGATGTGGATCCGATGGATCTGTATTAGGCCGGCACGGCCTCTCAGGTCAACGCCGTCATGACCCCACGCTGATACGCCGGCCGCTGCTTCAACCGCGCGTACCACGCCGCCAGATGCGGCAGGTCCGGGCGCTGGATCGGCATCTCGAACCAGGCATAGATGAAGGCGCCCAGCGGGATATCGCCCATCGCGAACTGCTCGCCGGACAGATACGGCTGCCGCGACAGCGCGTCATCGGCCACCGCCAGCAGCTCGCCGGAGCGCACCAGCGCCGCCGCGATACGGGCCTCGTCGCGGTCGGCCGGGGCCGTCCGCAGCGTGCCCCAGAACAGATCGCGGAACACCCCGGCGAAGGTCGAGGTGGTCCAATCCATCCACTTCTCCGACTGTGCGCGCGCCACCACGTCTTCCGGGTACAAGGTGCCCAGCGCGTAGCGCGCGGAGAGATAGCGCACGATCGTGTTGGACTCCCACAGCGGCAGGCCGTGGTCCTCGATCACCGGCACCAGACCGTTGGGATTCATCGCACGGTATTCCGGCGACTGCGTGCCACCGAATGCACCGCCGACCTCGATCGACTCGTAGGGCGCCCCGATCTCCTCGGCACACCACAGCACTTTGCGCACGTTGCTGGAATTGCGACGGCCCCAGATTTTCAGCATGGTCGGACTCTCGTAGCGGGCGATGCGCGGCACCGGGGTCGCGCGGTGCCGCTACGATACGCCCAACCGCGCGCCGTTACTTCGCCGCCTTCGCCGCACTCTTCTTCGGCAGTGCGCGCACATAGGTCGATTTGCCGTCCTTCTTCATCTCGAACAGACCGGTCGCGGCCAGCAGATCGCTGAGTTTGCCGTACCCGTAATTGCGCGAATCGAAGGAAGCCTGGTTGCCGATCTGGCTGCCGACCGGGCCCAGGTGTGACCAGCCATCCTCGGCTTCGGCCGAGGTCACCGCGCGCCGCAGCATCTGCACCAGCCGGGTGTCGTTGCGCAGCTCCGGGCCGCTCTTGCGCGGGCGGGTCTCCTCGTTGTCCTGCTCCACCTCCTGATCGGCCGCATGCGGCTGACCCAGGGCTTCGATATAGGTGAACTTCGAGCAGGCGTTGACGAATGGCTCCGGCGTCTTCTTCTCGCCGAAGCCATACACCTTGACCCCGTCGGTCAGCAGGCGCATCACCAGCGGGGTGAAATCCGCATCGCTGGAGACGATCGCAAAGCCGTCCAGGTTGCGGGCGTACAGCATGTCCATCGCATCGATCACCATCGCCATGTCCGAGGCATTCTTGCCGCGGCTGTAGGCGAACTGCTGGATCGGGCGGATCGCGTATTCGTGCAGCACCGATTCCCACCCTTTCAGGCGCGGGCTCTTCCAGTTGCCGTAGGCGCGGCGGACATTGGCCACGCCGTAGCGGGCGACTTCGGCCAGCACCGCATCGATCTTGGACGAGGGCGCGTTGTCGGCATCGATCAACAGGGCGATGCGCTTTTCCGGTTCGGACATCTCGGTCTCCAGCGTGGGATCGGATCGGCCATCGGACAAGCGCGATGGCCCCTGAATCCAGTATCGGCCATCGACGTGAACATCGCGCTTCACGTGCGACCATGGGCCGCATCACGAGACGACCTGCGCCGCCCCCCTCCGGCGCCCGCCAAGGAGTGAAGCATGACCCGCGATCCCACGCCCCACCTGCTCATCATCGGTGGTGGTTTTGCCGGCCTGTGGGCCACCCGTGCCCTCGCCTCGGCACACGTGCGCATCACCCTGGTGGACCGTCGCAACCACCATCTGTTCCAGCCCCTGCTTTACCAGGTGGCCACGGCGGGCCTGTCGGCCCCGGATATCGCCGCGCCGCTGCGCCACATCCTCGGCGACCAGCGCAACGTTGAAGTGCGGCTGGGCGAAGTGACCGACATCGACAAGGCGGCGCGCACCGCGACCCTGGCCGATGGCACGCAGATCGCCTACGACACCCTGATGCTGTGCACCGGCGCCACCCACGCGTATTTCGGCCACGACGAATGGGCCACCGATGCGCCGGGCCTGAAGACGCTGGACGATGCCATCGCACTGCGCCGCAAGCTGCTGCTCGCCTTCGAGCGCGCCGAGGCCGAACCCGACCCCGCGCGCAAGGCGGCGTGGCTCAGTTTCGCCGTGGTCGGCGGTGGCCCCACCGGCGTGGAACTGGCCGGCACCCTGGCCGAGATCGCACGACACACGCTGCGCAATGAGTTCCGCCATATCGATCCCGCCTCGGCCAAGGTCCGCCTGGTCGAGGCCGGGCCGCGCGTGCTGTCGACGTTCCCCGAGGTGCTCTCGCTCAAGGCGCGTCGGCAGCTGGAGAAGCTGGGCGTGGAAGTGCTCACCGGCACCCCCGTCAGCGACATCAATGCCGAAGGCTTCCAGCTCGGCGACCGCTTCGTCGAGGCTCGTACCGTGGTCTGGGCCGCGGGTGTCGCCGCCTCACCGCTGGCGCGTACGCTGGACGTCCCACTGGACCGCGCCGGCCGCGTGCCGGTGCAGCCCGATCTCACGCTGGACGGCCACCCGGAAATCTTCGTCGCCGGCGACCTCGCCGCACTGACCCAGGCCGACGGCAAACCGGTGCCCGGCGTCGCGCCGGCGGCCAAGCAGATGGGCAAGCACGTAGCGACCACGATCCAGGCACGGCTGGCTGGCAAGCCTGCGCCGGGCCCGTTCAACTACCAGGACTTCGGCAACCTGGCGACCATCGGCCGCATGGCCGCGATCGTTCACCTCGGACGCCTGCAGCTCTCCGGCGTGCTGGCCTGGTGGTTCTGGCTGGCCGCGCACGTGTTCTTCCTGATCGGCTTCCGCAACCGCGTCGTGGTGCTGCTGAACTGGGCGGTGGCGTACTGGAGCTACCAGCGCAGCGCGCGGATCATCTTCGGCGATGCGCAGGATGATCGCCGGCCGAAACGACCGCCGACGCCGTGATCGTCCGTGCCGCAACAGTGGCAGCCGGCCGTGCCTGGCTGCCATCGCTCACTTCGGCTTGCTGTACCACAGCGCGTTGACGATCACCCAGCGCTCGCCGAACCGCCCCATGTGGAAATAATCCACGAACCACGGGGTTTCCAGCCGCACCGAGGCGGCGTTGCCAACGACGTCGAGCACCTTGCATTGCCGGTTCCACGCGGCCTTCGGCGTCTTCAGCGCGCCAGCACGGGTCAACCCGACCAGTTCCTCTTTCGACATCCGGCGCAAGCCAAGCCGCTCGTCCGGCGTATCGCCCAGGATCGCGCGCTTCGCCAGGTCCGGGTGCAGCGAGCGCGCCACGCGCTCGGGATTCCCTTCCAGCTGCCCATCCACATAGTCGAAGCAGGTTGCTTCGATGGCGGCCAGCGTGGCCGGATCAGGACCATGGGCCGCCGGTGTGGCGGCCGTGGCAACCGCGAGCATCAGGGACAACGTCGACATCGATTCTCTCCGGCAGGGGGACCTTCGAATGGGTCACGCGGCGTTGCGGTGGCTCACCCCTGCGACAGGCATCCCCAGCCGTCGACCTGGCCGCTGTAGGAGACCGCCTCGCTGGCGAGCAGGCCTTCGAAGCCCGAGATGTTCTGATGCGTCGGCAGCATCAGCGGATGCACCACCACCTGCCACGGGAACTCATCGTTGCCCTCGTACGCGGCGAAGGACACCTTCTGGTCGTTCTTGAGCAGGTGCACGGCGAAGGCGATCGCCACGTCCTGGGTCGGGAAGATCAGCGCGAAATCCACCTCGCGCGGAATGGTCAGATCGTCTCCGTCCTGCAGCATGTTCCAGAGCACATCGCCATTCTCATCTTCCGGGTACAACGACAGATCGCGGGACATGGCACTCCAGGGCTTGGGCAAGCGGATCAACGAACGATGCTCGATGGTATGCCGCCAGCGGAGCCCCGAACAACCCGCGCGCGGGCCTAGTTGGGATCGGGCAGCGCCAGCCACGCCAGCTTGCGCTCCCGCGGTTGCCGCTTGAGCTGCCACTCGGCCTTCGAGGCCGCCGCGCGGTCCGGGTAGGCGCGCATCGCCAGCACCTTCACCGGCGGGTTGGCCCGCGTGTATTTCGCCCCTTTACCGGCGAGGTGGGCCTGGAAGCGCGCGTCCACATCGTTGCTGATGCCGGCGTAATAGCTGCCGTTGCGGCATTCGAGCAGGTACAGATACCAGAGGGCAGGTTCAGCGGGCATACCGGGATTATCGCCCGGTGCGGGCCCGGCGGCTGCTAGAATCCGCCCCGGATGCAGGAGAGAGGCGCCGCGCTGGCGCCCGCCGAAGGCGCAGGCTCCCATAATCGCTCAGGCCGGTGGCTGCACAGCCACCAACCATGCATCCGACACGCCGATCTGGAGAGAGGTCTTCAATGACCCGCCGAAGGGGCACGTGGCCTTGGCCACCGAACTCTCAGGCAAAAGGACAGCGGGAGCGGCAACGGAATCCCACCCACGACAGTGCAGCAGCGCTGGCGTGACGCGTGCGCGTTTCCGTCCCCGCCTGCCGTGTCCCCGGAGCCACCCCCATGCTGCTCTCCCTGATCTACCTCATCGCCATCTCGGCCGAAGCCATGACCGGCGCGCTGTCGGCCGGCCGCCGCCGCATGGACCTGTTCGGCGTGGTCATCATCGCCTGCGTCACCGCGCTCGGTGGCGGCTCGCTGCGCGACATCGTGCTCGGCCATTACCCGCTGGGCTGGGTGAAACACCCGGAATACCTGGGCTTCACCATCTGCGCGGCACTGATCGCCACCTGGGTCGCCCGCTGGATGCATCATTTCCGCCGGACCTTCCTGGTGCTCGATGGATTGGGACTGATCGCCTTCACCCTGATCGGCTGCGCGGTCGCACGCGAGGGCGGGCACACCGTGCCGATCATCCTGATCGCCGGCATGCTCACCGGTGCGTTCGGCGGCGTGCTGCGCGATGTGCTGTGCAACGAGGTGCCGCTGATCTTCCAGAAAGAACTGTATGCGGTGATCACCCTGCTCACTGGTGCGGCGTACCTGGCGCTGCTGGAACTCGGCGTGTCGCTCAACGCGGCGACGCTGTGGTGCCTGGGCGGCGGCTTCCTGTTCCGCCTGCTGGCGATCCACTTCAACTGGGAAATGCCGAAGTTCGTGTACCGCGACGAGGTGCATTGAACGGAACGTTCAATGCACCGGTAGCACCCGACCGTTGGTCATCCACCCGGGCCCTGCCCCGCCCCATGACCAAGGGCATGTGAGTGCAGGCACCCACACGCGGTACCATGACGCCCCCGCCCCTCCCGGGTCGGTATCCAGCCACGCTGCGGCATTCGACCAGCGGCCCCGCCAGACAACCCCACTTCGCCCCGCCTGCCCCCCCGGGCCGGTTAAACCATGGACGCGTTCGCCGTGTGGCGTACGCGCAGGATGCCCCATGTCTGCCCCGCTCCCCTCGCGTTCCCGTCGTCTGTTCAAACCGCTGTTGGTCGTGGCCGTACTGGCCGCCGCCGTGATCGCCTGGCGGGTGTTGTCGCCCGCGCCGACCGCCGAGGCCGCGCCTGCGAGCACCGCCACCCCGGTACGCGTGGCCACCGCCCAGCAGGAAGACCTGGTGGTGCGCCTGAAGGCGCTCGGTACGGTGACGCCGCTGCATACGGTGGGCATCCGCAGCCGCGTGGATGGCGAGCTGCTGCGGCTGGCGTTCTCCGAGGGCCAGCACGTCACCGCCGGCGAGCTGCTGGCCGAGATCGATCCGCGCCCGTTCCAGGTACAGCTGTCGCGTGCGCTGGGCACCCAGCAGCAGAACCTGGCCGAGCTGGACAACGCCGAAAGCCAGCTCAAGCGCTTCACGGAGCTGCAGAGCAAGCACTTCGTCTCCGCGCAGGACCTGAGTGATCAGCAGAGCAAGGTGCGCCAGTTGCAGGGCCGTCGCCAGACCGACCAGGCGGCCGTGGATGAAGCGCGCCTGCAACTGCAGTACACCCGCATCACCGCGCCGGTGGCCGGGCGCATGGGCCTGCGCAACGTGGATGTCGGCAACCTGGTGCGCAGTGGCGATACCGAACCACTGGCCACCATCACCCAGACCATCCCGATCAGCGTGCTGTTCACCGTGCCCGAGCCGGACCTGCCGGCGGTGGTCGCCGCGGCACGCGCGAATCCGCAGCTGACCGTGGAAGCCTGGGACCGCGAAGAGCGCACCGCGCTCGGCGACGGCGTGCTCTCCAGCCTGGACAACCGCATCGACACCGCCACCGGCACGCTGAAGCTGCGCGCGCAGTTCGCCAATGCCGATGAGTCGCTGTTCCCCAACCAGTTCGTCAACGTGCGCCTGCAGGTCAGCAGCAGCGATGCAGTGGTCATTCCGAACGCGGCCGTGCAGTTCGGCAGCAAGGGCAGCTACGTCTACGTGATCGCCGCCGATGCCACCTCGCATCTGCGCAATGTAGTGCTCGGCCCGGCCGATGGCGAGCGCGTCTCGGTGCGCGAAGGGCTCAAAGCTGGCGAGCGCGTGGTGGTGGAAGGCATCGACGGCCTGCGCGACGGCGCCAAGGTCGAGGTGGTGGAGCAGGACCCGCCGCGGACCGGCGCATGAACCTCTCGCGTCCCTTCATCGAGCGCCCGGTCGCGACCACGCTGCTGATGGTGGCGCTGCTGCTGTCCGGCGTGATGGCCTACCGCCTGCTGCCGGTCGCGGCGCTGCCGCAGGTCGATTACCCGATCATCCAGATCACCACGCTGTATCCCGGTGCCAGCCCGGATGTCACCACCAGCGCGGTCACTGCGCCGCTGGAACGCCAGCTGGGGCAGATTCCCGGCCTGAAGCAGATGTCCTCGACCAGCTCCGGCGGGGCCTCGGTGATCACCCTGCAGTTCTCGCTGGAGGTCGCGCTCGGCGTGGCCGAACAGGACGTGCAGGCCGCGATCAACGCCGCCGACAGCTTCCTGCCTGATGATCTGCCAGTGCCCCCGGTGTATCGCAAGGTCAATCCCGCCGACACCCCGATCCTGACCCTGGCGGTGACCTCGCAGGGCCTCTCGCTGCCGCAGGTGCACGATCTGGTCGATACGCGCATGGCGCAGCGGCTCTCGCAGCTGCCCGGCGTCGGCCTGGTCAGCCTGGCCGGCGGTCAGCGTCCGGCAGTCCGCATCCAGGTCAATCCGTCCGCGCTGGCCGCCAACGGCCTGAGCATGGCCAGCATCCGCACCGCGATCGGCACGGCCAACGTCAACATGCCCAAGGGCAGCTTCGACGGTCCGACCCGGGCGATCATGCTCGATGCCAACGACCAGATGCGCTCGGTGGCCGAGTACCGTGCCCTGATCCTGGCCTGGAAGGATGGCGCACCGCTGCGCCTGGGCGACGTCGCCAGCATCGAGGATGGCGCCGAGAACCGCCAGCTGGCCGCGTGGTCGGGCACCACCCCGGCCGTGCTGATCAACATCCAACGCCAGCCCGGCGCGAACGTGATCGCCGTGGTCGACCAGGTGCGAGCGCTGCTGCCGCAGCTGCAGGCCTCGCTGCCGGCCGGCGTGGATGTGGCCATCCTGAGCGATCGCACCGAATCGATCCGCGCCTCGATCCGCGGCGTGCAGCACGAGCTGCTGATCGCGATCGCGCTGGTGGTGATGGTCACCTTCGTCTTCCTGCGCAACATCCCGGCCACGATCATTCCCAGCATCGCGGTACCGCTGTCGCTGGTCGGCACGTTCGGGGTGATGCTGCTGGCCGGCTTCTCGCTCAACAACCTCACCCTGATGGCGCTGACCATCGCCACCGGTTTCGTGGTGGACGATGCGATCGTGATGCTGGAGAACATCGCCCGTCATCTGGAGCGCGGGGCCACGCCGATGCAGGCGGCACTCAAGGGCGCCAGGCAGATCGGCTTCACCCTGATCTCGCTGACCCTGTCGCTGATCGCGGTGCTGATCCCGCTGCTGTTCATGGCCGACGTGGTCGGCAAGCTGTTCCATGAGTTCGCGATCACGCTCGCGGTCGCGATCGGCATCTCGCTGCTGGTCTCGCTGACGCTGACGCCGATGATGTGCGCGCGCCTGCTCAAGGCCGGGCATGCCACCCGTCGCGATGCCGACGGATACGAATCGGCGCAGCAGGGCGACCCGTTCGACCGCGTCGTGGCGGTCTACGACCGCCAGCTGCACTGGGTGCTGCAGCGCCAGCCGCTGATGCTGGCCGCGACCGTGGCCACGCTGGTGCTGACGGCGCTGTTATACGTGTGGGTGCCCAAGGGCTTCTTCCCGGTGCAGGATGCCGGGCTGATCCAGGGCATCAGCGAGGCGCCGCAGTCGATCTCCTTCCAGGCGATGTCGCAGCGCCAGCAGGCACTGTCGGCGGCGCTGCTGGACGACGAGGACGTGGCCAGCCTGTCCTCGTTCATCGGCGTGGATGGCAACAACGCCACGCTCAACAGCGGGCGCCTGCTGATCGAATTGAAACCGCACGCGCAGCGCGACGCCAATGCGCAGGCGATCATCGCGCGGCTGCAGCAACGCGCGGCACACGTGCCGGGCATCACGCTGTACCTGCAGCCGGTGCAGGAGCTGGGCATCGAGGACCGGATCAGCCGGACCCAGTACCAGTTCACCCTGACCAGCCCGGACATCGCGCAGCTGGAAACGTGGACACCGCGCCTGCTCGCGCATCTGCAGCAGGCACCGGCGTTGGCCGGCGTGGCCAGCGATCTGCAGAACCAGGGTCTGCAGGCCCACGTGGTGATCGACCGCGTGGCTGCCGCGCGCCTGGGGATCAGCGTGGAGGCCATCGCCGACGCACTGTACGACGCGTTCGGGCAGCGCCAGATCTCGACCATCTTCACCCAGGCCAACCAGTACCGCGTGGTGCTGGAAGCGCGCCCGGACGTGGCCTTCGGCCCGGACGCCATCGCCCGCCTGCACGTCAGCGGGCCGGACGGACGGCAGGTGCCGCTGGGCGGCATCGCGCGGATCGAGCAGCGCCCCGCGCAGCTGCTGATCAACCACGTCGGCCAGTTCCCGGCGGTGACGTTCTCGTTCAACCTTGCCCCGGAGGCGTCGCTGGGCGAAGCGGTGCAGGCGATCGAGGGCGCACGCGCCGCGATCGGCCTGCCGACCAGCGTGGAGCTGCGCCTGCAGGGTGCGGCCGATGCATTCCGCGCGTCGCTGTCGAGCACCTTGTGGCTGGTGCTGGCGGCGGTGGTGGTGATGTACCTGGTGCTGGGCGTGCTCTATGAGAGCTTCATCCACCCGATCACCATCCTCTCCACCCTGCCCTCGGCCACGGTCGGCGCGTTGCTTGCGCTGCTGGTCAGCGGGCGCAGCCTGGACCTGATCGCGGTGATCGGCATCGTGCTGCTGATCGGGCTGGTCAAGAAGAACGCGATCATGATGATCGACTTCGCGCTGGAGGCCGAGCGCGAGCACGGCATGGCGCCGCGTCAGGCCATCCATCAGGCCGCGTTGCTGCGCTTCCGCCCGATCCTGATGACGACGCTGGCCGCGTTGTTCGGCGCGATCCCGTTGATGTTCGCCAGTGGCTCGGGCGCGGAGCTGCGCCAGCCGCTGGGCCTGGTCATGGTCGGCGGGCTGATCGTCAGCCAGGTGCTGACCCTGTTCACCACGCCGGTGATCTACCTGTTCTTCGACCGCTTCCGCCAGCACCCCGCGCCGGTGACCGACGAGGCTGACGAGGCGCTGGCGTGAGTCCGCTGTCGCGGGCGATCGGCTGGTTCGTCCAGCATCCGGTCGCCACCGTGCTGCTGGCGGTGGCGGTGGTGCTGGCCGGCCTGCTCGGGCTGCGCCTGCTGCCGGTCGCGCCGCTGCCGCAGGTCGACTACCCGGCGATCAACGTCAGTGCCAGCCTGCCCGGCGCGAGCCCCGAATCGATGGCGGCCAACGTCGCCACGCCGCTGGAACGTGCCCTGGGCACCATCCCGGGGCTGACCGGGATCGACTCGGCCAGTACCCAGGGCTCGACCCAGGTCGAGTTGACGTTCGCGCTCGGCCGCAACGTGGACGATGCCGCGCGCGACGTGCAGGCGGCGATCAACGCGGCGCGCGCGCAGCTGCCCAGCGGCATGCCGGGCATGCCGCAGTACCGCAAAGTGAATCCCTCGCAGGCGCCGATCATGGCGCTGGCGCTGAGTTCGGACAGCCTTTCGCCGGGGCAGATCTACGACGTGGCCTCCACCGTGATCGCGCAGAAACTGGCGCAGATTCCCGGCGTCGGCGAGGTGCAGGTGGGCGGCAGTTCGCTGCCGGCGGTGCGCGTGTCGCTGGATCCCAATGCACTGAACCACCACCGCATCGCGCTGGACGACATCGCCGCGGCGATCCGCAATGCCAACGCGCTCAAGCCGCTGGGGACGGTGGCCAGCCAGGCCCGGCAGTGGCAGCTGGAAGCCACGCTGCAGCTGCGCACCGCCGCCGAGTACCGCCGCCTGATCGTGGCGATGCGCGATGGCCGCCCGGTCTACCTGGAGGACGTGGCCGGGATCAGCGAAGGCGTCGAGGACCGCTACGCCAGCGGCTTCCACAACGAGCGCCCGGCGGTGCTGCTGATCGTCAGCCGCCAGCCGGACGCCAACATCATCGAGACCGTCGACGCCATCCAGGCGCAGATGGACACGCTGCAGGCGCTGCTGCCGGCCAACATCGACATGCAGGTAGTGATGGACCGCTCGCCGGTGATCCGTGCCACCCTGCGCGAGGCCGAACTGACCCTGCTGCTGGCGATCGCCCTGGTGGTGCTGGTGGTGCTGGCGTTCCTCGGCCACTGGCGCGCGGCGCTGGTGCCGACCGTGGCGATCCCGGTCTCGCTGCTGGGCGCGCTGGCGATCATCGCCCTGCTCGGGTTCTCGCTCAACACGCTTTCACTGATGGCCCTGATCGTGGCGGCGGTGCTGGTGGTGGACGATGCGATCGTGGTGCTGGAGAACATCGCCCGCCATCGCGAGGAAGGCGCCTCGCCGATGACCGCCGCGCTGCGCGGCGCGGGTGAAGTCGGTGCCACGCTGCTGTCGATGAACATCGCGCTGGCCGTGGTGTTCATCTCGATCCTGTTCCTGGATGACTTCGTCGAGAAGCTGTTCCGCGAGTTCTCGCTGACCCTGGTGGCAGCGATGGGCGTCTCGCTGCTGGTCTCGCTCAGCCTGACCCCGATGCTGTGCGCGCGCCTGCTCGGTCAGGCACGGCCCGGCCCCGGCAATGGGCTGCAGCGCGCCGGCACCGCGCTGTTCGAGCGCCTGCGCGGCGCCTACGTGGGCAGCCTGCAGACGATGCTGCGCTGGCTCGCGCTGCCGCTGCTGCTGTTCGCCGGCGTGATCGCGTTGAACGTGTGGCTGTTCCAGCAGGTGCCCAAGGGCATCGTGCCCAAGCAGGACACTGCCCAGCTGCGTGGCTTCGCGCGCGGCGACGACGGCCTCTCGTTCCAGGTCATGCAGCCCAAGATCGAGGCCTACCGCAAACTGCTGCTGGCCGACCCGGCGATCAGCGACATCATCGGGTACATCGGTGGCCGCAGCGGGGTCAACAACGCCTTCATCATGATCAAGATGAAGCCGCTGGCCGAACGCAAGGTCTCCA
Organism: Stenotrophomonas sp. JAI102; assembly: GCF_013409105.1. Taxonomy (NCBI): domain Bacteria; kingdom Pseudomonadati; phylum Pseudomonadota; class Gammaproteobacteria; order Lysobacterales; family Lysobacteraceae; genus Stenotrophomonas; species Stenotrophomonas sp. JAI102. The sequence continues at coordinate 381,748 of NZ_JACCCI010000002.1, read as the reverse complement.
GCCAGCAGGTGATCGACCGCCTGCGCGCCAACATGCCGAAGATTCCCGGCGGCGGGATGTTCCTGTGGGTGGACCAGGACATCAAGCTGGAAGGCAGCGGCGACAGCGGCCAGTACGAGTTCCAGCTGCTCTCCGGCGAGCTGGAGCCACTGCGGCAATGGACGCCCAGGGTGGCCGATGCACTGCGCGCCCTGCCCGAGCTGGTCGATGTGGAATCCAAGGGCGATGAAGGCATGCGCCAGGTGGTGCTCGACATCGACCGCGATGCCGCGGCACGCCTGGGCGTGGACATGCGCATGATCGCCTCGGTGCTCAACAACGCCTTCAGCCAGCGCCAGGTCGCCACGCTGTACGACACCCTCAACCAGTACCGCGTGGTGATGGAGCTGGACCCGCGCTACACCCAGGATCCCTCCACGCTGGAGCAGATCCATGTGATCGGCAAGGACGGCCAGCGCCTGCCACTGTCCTCGATTGCCAGCTGGTCCTACGGCATGGCACCGGACCGCATTTACCACAGCCAGCAGTTTGCCTCGGTCTGGATCGAGTTCGCGCTGGCGCCCGGCGTCACCCTCGACCAGGCGGTGAAAGCGGTGGACCAGGCCATGGGCAGGATCATGCTGCCCACCCATGTGCAGGCGCGGCTCAGTGGCGAGGCCGGTGGCTTCGAGAAGCTGCGCGAGCGCCAGCTGTGGCTGATCCTCGGCGCGATGCTGGCGGTGTATCTGGTGCTGGGCGTGCTGTACGAGAGCTTCGTGCAGCCACTCGCGATCCTCTCCACCCTGCCCTCGGCGGGCGTGGGCGCATTGCTGGCGCTGATGGCCTTCGGCAACGAGTTGAACCTGATCTCGCTGCTCGGCCTGTTCCTGCTGGTGGGCGTGGTGATGAAGAACACCATCCTGATCATCGACTTCGCACTGTCGGCCGAACGCGAGCGCGGCCTGTCGTCATACGACGCGATCTGCGAGGCGGCACGACTGCGGTTCCGCCCGATCCTGATGACCAGCGTGGCGGCCCTGCTGGGCACGTTGCCGCTGATGCTGGCGACCGGTGAGGGCTGGGAGATGCGTCAGCCGTTGGGCATCGCGATTGTCGGCGGCCTGCTGGTCAGCCAGTGGCTGACCCTGTACACCACGCCGGCGATCTACCTGGCGTTGGCGAAGCTGAGGCGCGCCGCGTGATCATCGAACGCGCGACACCCCAGGGGTAGAGCCACGCCATGCGTGGCTGCTTCTGCATACGGCGTTGCGGCGTTGGGGCGTTGGGGTAGTGTGCGCAGCCACCCATGGGGTGGCTCTACTTGGCTGGACGCCCTATGTCACCGGGAGCATCAGCGTCATGGCATCCATCGGCGATTCCATGAAGCCGTGCTTGAGATAGAACGCTTTGGCCGTCTCGTCGAAAGCGTGGCACAACATCGCACGCGCGCCGACCTGCGCGCAGACCTGCAGCGTGCGTTGCACAGCGTCCTTCAGCAGGCCCGCGCCGATGCCTTGGCCGACCCAGTCGGCATGGACGGCCAACCTGCCCAGTACGATGACCGGAATGGGATGCGGCATGTTCCGGCGCAGGCGACCGGGAACCAGTTGATGTGAAACACCGCCGGCAGCAAGTGCGTAGTAACCGACCACGTTGTGTTGCGCATCATAGACAACAAAACACCGCGACGCACCCGATGCCTGGTTCTGATGCGCACGCTCCAGCAACCACGAGGTCAGCTCTGCCGCGCTGCATCGAAACTGCTCCAATCGATGCCCTTGAGCAAGCGCTTGTGGCGCAGACAACCGCAATGCTCAACGCTCCCAGGGTGCAGACGTGCTCAACAGATGCCTGATGGCGGCGTTGTTTTCCAGCGGTGCATCCAGCAGCGCATTGAAGCGTCGCAGCTCCTGAGGACTCAGTGAGAACTGTGTCTGGTCCGCCAGTACCTCTCGCGCTTTCTCACAGGCAGCATCGAGGATGAACTCGGTACGGCTCACGCCGGTAACCTCGACCGCACGGTCTATCAGCGCCTGCTTGTCGGCGGGCGCCCGGAAGTTGATGACTTTGCTGGCGAGGACCATGGGAGGCATTCCGGAAGTCTGTGCATACAATGTACACACAATCGGATGGTCGCTCAACGGTGCACCCCACGTTCCAAACGGTGAGGCCAGGGTATGCCGTTGGTTCTCAATGAAAAATAGGGAGTTTCCCCGGAATGCCGTAGGCCGGAGCGCCCCGCGCAGGGGGCGCGCCGACGCCTCAAGCGGCCTTGCTGATCCGCACCGCCCGCCGTGCACGCACTGCCTCGGCGAGACTCTCCAGCACCACCAGCGAGCTGTCCCAGCCGATGCAGCCATCGGTGATGCTCTGCCCGTAGGTCAGCGGCTGGCCGTCGACCAGATCCTGCCGGCCGGCCACCAGATGGCTCTCCACCATGACACCGACGATGCGCTCTTCGCCATTGGCCAGCTGCGCATTGATGTCCGCGATGACCTTCGGCTGGTTCTCCGGATTCTTGCTGCTGTTGGCGTGGCTGGCATCGATCATGATGCGCGCGGCCAGGTGCGACTTGGCCAGGGTCTGGCTGGTCGCTTCAACGTGGTCGGCAGCGTAGTTCGGCGTCTTGCCGCCGCGCAGGATCACGTGGCAATCCGGATTGCCGGCGGTGGCCACGATGGCGGTGCCGCCTTCCTTGGTCACCGACAGGAAGTGATGTGGATTCGACGCAGCACCGATCGCATCGGCGGCGATCTTGATGTTGCCGTCGGTGCCGTTCTTGAACCCCACCGGGCAGGACAGCCCCGAGGCCAGTTCGCGATGCACCTGGCTTTCGGTGGTCCGCGCGCCGATCGCGCCCCAGGCGACCAGGTCGGCGATGTACTGCGGCGAGATCACGTCGAGGAATTCAACGCCGGCAGGCAGGCCGAGCTTGTTGATGTCGCGCAGCAGACCGCGCGCCACGCGCAGGCCCTTGTTGATGTTGAAGCTGCCGTCCAAGTCCGGATCGTTGATCAGGCCCTTCCAGCCCACCGTGGTGCGCGGCTTTTCGAAGTACACGCGCATGACGATTTCCAGCTCGTCGGCGTAGGCATCGCGCAGCGGTTTGAGGCGCTGGGCGTATTCGATGGCAGCTACCGGGTCATGGATCGAGCACGGGCCGATCACCACCGCGAGGCGGTCGTCGCGGCCGTGCAGGATCTCGTGCAGGGCCGCGCGCGAGGCGCTGACCGTATCGGAGGCTTCATCGTCGCAGGGCAGCATCGCCAGCAACTGTGCCGGCGGGGTCAACGGTTCGATCTTGCGGATGCGCAGGTCGTCGGTATGCGGGGGCATGGGGTAACTCCTTGGAAGTGGGGGTCCCCAGCGCGGCGGCAACAAAAAAGCCGCCAGGTGCGCTGGCGGCTTTCGGGAATGCGTCTGAAGGTTTCTTCAGGGTGAGCGCATGCCTTCCTCCGCCGGTGGCTTCGGAAAGTAATACCAAAAGTAGGCATTGGCGGGGCGTGCGTTCATTGGGGAGTATTGATAACACAGGGGTTTGGAGGTGCCAACTGTTTCATTCGCAACTGCGATGAGCGTTCAGCCGTCATCCGTCCCAGCGCGCGATCACCCGCGCGGCAGTGCGGCCAGCTCGGCCAGGTGCTGCTGCAGGTTTCCTGCGGCGCCCAGCGCATGGGTGGTGGTGAAATACTCATGCCAGCCGGTGGCGCCGATCGCCGCCAGCAGGGCATCGGCATCCAGCCGCTCGGCGCACTGCCACACTGCATAGAACCGCTCGGCCGTGGTGTGCGGCACGTCCTGTTCGATGCGGCCCATCGCCACCGGCGTGATCCGGGCCGGATCCACGTGCTGCATGCCGGCCCCGATGCGGGCGAAGAACGCGCCGCGCGATACCGGATCCAGCGCGGTCCAGGCGGGGGTAGCGGTGTACAGCTCGATCAACATGTGCGACATGGCATTCCTTGAGGTCAGAGCGAGCGCAGGGCGCGCTTGCGGATGTAGGTGTTGGCCGGATCGTCAGCGTGCTGTTGCTGCCATTCGGCGCACAGCGCGCGGACCCAGTCCGGCTGGGTCTTGCCGGCGTCGTTGAGCCAGTTGCCGACCGAATCCTGCACATAGCGCGAGGCATCACGGCACAGCGCCTGCAGCAGTGGCAGGGCGTGGTGTGGTTCCTGCTTGAACAGCGTGATGTGGGCTGCCCACACACCCCGCGGACGCAGCGCTTCGCAGGCGAAGCGGCGCACGTTGGGTGAGGCGTCGGTGGTCCAGCCGCGCAGGTGCGTCAGCACCCGCAGCGGTTCGGAGACAATATGCGGTCGCACGGCCAGCCACGCCCACTCGCGCACGCCGAAGTGCGCGTCATCGGCCAGCGGGCGCAGCGCATCCAGCTTGCGCTCCAGCGACAAGGCGGGATCGCTGCCGATCAGATAGCAGGCCCAGCCACGCACGGTGTCGCTGGTGTGCCGCGACCACGGCGCGTGGTCACCGTGTCCGTGCACGCGCAGCAGGGTGGCGGCACCCTGCATGCGCAGCGTGATGCCGCGCTTGGCCGCGTTGCGCATCGGGGTGATCGCCGAGGCGGGCAGGCCGGGCGCGATATTGGCCATGAGCTTGGCGAAGTCCACTGCCAGCACTTCGGCCAGGTGGGTGGCTTCGGTTTCACCACGATCCAGCTGCCCGCGTCGCTCGCGGGTGATGGGCTGTTTCATGCGGCACGCCCTGCGTCGGTGCGCGACCACACGCGTTGCAGCAGCGTGCCGAGCGTGCGGCGCTCGCTGGGACTGATGTCGGCGAACAGCGAGGCGATCCAGTGCGTCTGCTGGTCGAAGAGCTGCGCGGCCAGGGTCTGGCCTGCCGCGGTCAACTGCACATGGATGCGCCGCTTGTCCTCCGGATCGCTGTGACGGCTCACCAGCTGCTCGCGCTCCAGCCCATCGAGCAGGCCGGTGATGGTGGCGCGGGTCACCCCGGCACGCTCGGCCAACTGATGGGGCGAGAGCGCGGTGTCGGCGCCACGCAGCAGGAACAGCAGCACGAAACGCCCTTCGCTCAGGCCGAGCGGGGCCAGGCGGCTCGCGCAGTCCTGGTCGATCGCGCTGGCCAGCGACAGCACCTGGAAACACAACGCCAACTCACCCGCGTCCGGCTGGCCACGTCGCTCCAGTTCGGTCAGGAAGGCTTGGTGTTTGATTTCCAGCATGCAGGCGGATCCAACATAGTACGGCGGCTAACTATATCGTCATCCAGCGCATGGAGGAAGACCGATGCCTACTGCGGCGACTTCACCGGCAGCTGCATCCGCACGACCAACCCGCCGCCCGGCCTGTCCAGCAGCCAGAGCTGACCTCCGTGCTGGCGAACCGCGCCCTGGACCACCGCCAGCCCGAGACCGGTGCCGCCGGTGGCGCGATTGCGCGAGCTTTCATGCCGCTGGAAAGGCTGCAGCAACCGGGCTTTCTCGCCATCGGGGATACCCGGCCCGCGGTCGGCGACCTCCAGCCACAGCGCGTCGCCCGTGTTGTGCACCTCCACTTCCACCGTGCCGGCGTAGCGCGCGGCGTTGTCGATGAGGTTGTCCAGTGCGCGCCTGAGCAGGAGGGCGTCACCGTGCCATGGCAGAGGCCCGGTCAGGCCACTGTGGATGTCCACACCACGCAGGCGCGCAGACTGCACGCACTCGTCCAGCAGTGCCGCCATGTCCAGCGACAGCATCGAGGCGGGCTCCAGTTCGCCACGGGCGTAGTCGAGTACCTGTTCGATCATCGCGTTCATGCGTTCGATATCGGCCACCATCCGCGCCGACTGCGCAGGCGGTGCGAACTCGGCGCGCAGGCGCAGCCCGGTCAATGGCGTGCGCAGATCGTGCGCGACCGCGGCCAGCATGCGCGTCATGTCCTGCGCCTGGTCACGGAGACGTTCACGACCGGCATTGATGGCCTTGGCCAACATCTGGACATCGCGTGGGCCGTCGTCGGGCAGCGGCGTGCTGGATTGCAATGTCACGGCAGCGCCGGCATCGGCCAGCCGGCGTAGCGGGCGGCCGATCCTGAGCGCCGCCCATGCCGTCAGGGGCGCCAACAGGAGCGTGCCGCCGAGCAGCGCCAACAGCACCTGGCGCCGCCACGCGACCACGTCGCCCTGGTCGCTGGCCAGCACCTGCCAGCGGCCATCGGCGCGCTGCACGCCAAGCTCGAACAGCGGCCATTGCAGGGCCGCCAGTGCCAGCCCCTGCGCACGCAGCACCTCTGGATCGGCCAGCGCGTCCACCGGGGTACCACGGGAGTACACCTTGATATCCGGCGCATTGCCCGCTCCTTTCCAGACCAGCCTGACATGCTCGACAGGCAGCGCCAGCTGGTGGGCGGTCAACTGTGTCAACCAGGGACTGGCATGACCGCTGGGCGGCGCATCCCGCAGCGTCACCAGCATGCCCTCGGCCGCCGGCGCCCGTTCACCGCGCAGCACCTGCACAGCATGATCCAGCCGCATCTGGGGCGGCGCAGGCCGGGGCATCCAGCCGATCACCGCAAGGCTGACCAGCGTGGCCAACAGCAGGCTGCTCACGGCCAGCATCACGATCCAGGTGGTGGTGGACCAGTGCCGGGTCACAGCGCTTCCACCGTCGCATCGAACCGGTAGCCCTCGCCGCGCAGCGTCTGCACGAGTGCGTCACCGCCAGCCGCTGCATGGGCCAACTTGCGGCGCAGGCGGCTGATCGCCAGATCCACCGCGCGATCGACACTGTCGTGCGCATCGCCGCGCGTGAGCTGCATCAACCGTTCGCGATCAAGCACTCGGCCGGGTCGCTCGGCCAAGGCCTGCAGCAAGGCGAACTCGCCCCGGCTCAGCACCACCTCGGCGCCATCGGGTGCGAGCAGGCGGCGTTGCTCCGGCACCAGCCGCCAACCGGCAAAACGCAGTTCGGCAACAGCCTGCCCCCGCAGCTTCTCCTGCCTGCGCAGCAGCGCGCGGACGCGCGCGATGAGTTCGCGCGGGTCGAACGGCTTGGCAAGGTAGTCGTCAGCGCCCATTTCCAGGCCGATGACGCGGTCGGGCGTGGCCCCCATCGCCGACAGCATCAGGATCGGAATCGCACGTGCCTGCAGCCGCCTGCAGACCGACAGACCGTCCTCACCGGGCATCATCCAATCGAGGATGATCGCGTCGGGCCGATGGACCTGCAGCAGGCGGTCGAGCGCTACCGCATCGGCGGCCACGCGCACACGGAAGCCATGCCGCTCCAGGCACTCGGCGAGTGCATCACGGATGCTGGTGTCATCGTCGACCACGACGATCTCGGGGCTGCTGTTCATGCGGGCAGTATCGGGCAGGTCTGTATCCGCACGGTATCAACGCGGACATTCCCGCGATACGGCGGCGAGGATCAATAGCCGCTCCTCCCTACGGCGTTCTCCCATGCATCCTGCCCTGCTCCCATTGCTTGCCGCCACGATCGGGGTGCCGGCCCCAGCACCCGAACATGTCCTGCCGATGTGGATGCAGGCCATGCATCCCAGCGTCGCCGTGCGTCTGGATGGCCAGGCCGAGCCGTTGCGCTTCGTGGTCGACAGCGCAGCAGGGGCCACCCTGGTGGACAGCCGCATCGCCCGTCGTTACGGCCTGGACAATACCGACGACGCGACCACCGGGCAGATCCGCGGCGCATCTTCCAGCAGCGCCACGGCGAACCGCATGCGGCAGACCGACTGGGCGATTGGCACGGTGAAGCTGAAGATCGTCGGCATGCACGCGGACCTGTCGCGCCTTTCCAATCCCGACAAGGCGATCACCGTCGATGGCATCCTCGGCAATGACCTTACGCGCCGCTGGGACACCCGGTGGGATTTCGCTGCGAGTGAGCTGCAGTTGTGGACGGCGGGGCAGCTTGATGATGGGCCTCATTGCCAGGCCAACGCACTGCCTTCGCGACGACGTGGTCTGGAAGGCTTCGGCTTCATCACCACACAGTTGGGCGACACGGGTATCGATGCCATCGCGGTGGTGGATACCGGCGCAGCGCAGACGGTGCTCAATGCCGCCGCCGCACGCGCGTTGGGGCTGCGTACCGATGGCAGCGATCCCCGGGTCACACCTCGCGAAAAGGGCACGGAAGGCCTGGGTGGACAGCCTCAACCAAGCAGGCTGTATACCCTGCCTGCATTGCGCAGCGGCACGTGGCAGCACCCCGCGTTCGAAGTACGGATCAGTGCGCTGCCGGTGTTCAAGGCGATCGGGTTGGAAGACGAGCCGGCGCTGATCCTGGGCGCCGATGCGATGCTCGACAGCCAAGTGGACATCAGTGCAGGCGCAGCGCGCATTTGCCTTCAGCGTCCAACTGAAAAGTGAGACACCCTCACTTCACTACCACCGGACACCCACAGGTACGGGTCCGTCATGCGAGGGGAACAGCGGCAGCACGTACTCGGCCAGCTCCTGCAGCACCTCGGCCGCCGGACGCTGTGAGAACTGGATGCCCAGCGCAGCATGGTTGACGCCGGCGCGCTGCCATTCGCCCAGCAGATCAATCAACCCGTTGCGCCCCGTCTTCAACGTGTAGCCGCCATTGATCGGCGTGCGAGGATGGTTCGGGTCCTCGACCAGATCCAGCCACTCGTTGGTGACGTGCGGGCGGAAGCCACCGTCGGGAATCAGACGGCGCCACGCCCGGATCTTGTCGGCCAGGCGCTGCGGCCCGCCTTCGTGGTGGGTCGCCTCGGGATAGGTGAGCCAGCCATCGGCGTGCTGCCCCACCCAGTCCAAGGTCTGCCGCGAGGTGCCGGTCACCAGCAGCGGGATCGCAGCGGCCACCGGCTTCGGCAACAGCTCCACACCCTGCAGCGCGCCCAGTGGCGAATCGATATGCAGCGGACCGGTCTGCATCAACTGCCTGACGTACGCCACCGAGTCGGCGAAGCGCTGGCCGCGGTCGGCGTGCTCCAGACCGTACGCCGGGAACTCCACCGGGCGGTCGCCGGAAGCGATGCCCAGCACCAGCCGCCCACCGGACAGCTGGTCGATGGTGGTGGCCGACTTGGCCAGATCGATCGGGTGCCGCAGCGGGAAGATCGCGCTGCCCGTGGCCAGCGCCAGTCGCTCCGTACGTGCGGCCAGGAAGGCCAGATAGGTAAACGGATCGAACACCTGGCCGGCGTCGCCGAACAGGGGATCGAACAGCGGTACGTCACGTACCCAGGTCGCGGCGAAGCCGTCGCGGTCCAGCTGTGCCACCAGATCGGCCTGGCCGGCCAGCACCTGCATGTCGCCCTGGTAGAAGCGCAACGGCAGGAACACGCCCAGCGTCAGTGCGCCTTCGCGGAACATGCGCTGGTAGCCGGCATGCCCGGCGAAGGCAGGTGCGGAGGCACCGGTCAGCGGCGCCTGTGTGGCAGTGATTTCGGTCAACAGGTTCATCGTGGTCGTTCCTGGATCAGGGGCCGGTGGCCGGTTCGGGGAGCTGCACGCCACGCTGCACCGCGGGCCGCTGCGACATCCGCGCGTGCCACGCGCTCAGGTGGGGGTATGCGCTGAAGTCGACGCCGATGAGCTGTGCGATGTGGGTCCATCCGTAGCCGGCGATATCGGCGATGGAATACTCCTCGCCTACAAGCCAGGTGCGGCCTGTGAGGCGCTGGTCCAGCGTGGCGAAGAACTCCGCGCTCAAGCGCCGATAACGTTCGATGGCAGGCGCATATCGCTCCTCGGCGAAGATCTCGGCGTGCACGCGCTGGCCCAGGATGGGACCGACGCTGGCGGCATGGAACATCAACCAGGTGATCGCTTCCCAGCGCGCGCGGGGCGCCTGGGGCAACAGTCGTCCGCTCTGCTCGGCCAGGTAGAGCAGGATGGCGGCGGATTCGAACACCGTGATATCCGTTGCCTCGTCGACCAGCACCGGAATGCGGCCGTGCGGATGCAGCCGAAGGAAATCGGGATGGCGGTGCTCACCGGCGTCGATGCGCACGTGATGCAGTACGTAAGGGATGCCGAGTTCTTCCAGCGCGATGGTGATCTTGAAGCCGTTGGGCGAGCTGTCGGTGTACAGGTGCAGCGAAGCGGGGGACACAGCGGTCTCCTTGGCGGGCGATGGATGACGGGAGAAAGGTGGTCGCGGCATCGGGGCTCTGCCGATGCAGCTGGACTAAACACGACCGGTTCAACATGATCACGATGCTACGCACGCCAACACGTGCTGTAGAACGATTTATCCTGCGCACTCAAGAGAGAAAATCTAAGGTCATGGGCGCCGTTCTTCCCCTGCTCGCACTCCGCGCTTTCGTCGAAACCGGACGGCATGGCAGCCTCAAGGCCGCCGCCGCGGTCATGGGCGTGACCCCGGGCGCGATCAGCCAGCAGCTCAAACTGCTGCAGGCGCGCACCGGCGTTGAGCTGTTCACCCGCACGCGGCAGGGCATCGCACTCACACCGGCCGGCGCACAGGTGCACCCTGCCCTGCTGCGTGCGTTCGATCAGATCCAGGACAGCATGGCGATGCTGGATGCCATCCACGCGCGGCAGACACTGACGATCAGCACCGTGCCCAGCTTTGCCGCCTCCTGGCTGGTGCCGCGGCTGGGGCGCTTCACGGCACGGCACCCGGCGATCGAAGTCCGCGTGGAGGCGTCGTCGGCGCTGGCGGATCTGCGTCGCGACCGCATCGACATCGCGATCCGCCACGGTCTCGGCGAGTATCCCGGCCTGATCTCGCGCCCGCTCGCGGCGCCGGTGCTGTTGCCGGTGGCCTGCCCGGCATTGCTTGCCGATGGCCCACCGATCCGGTCGGCCGCGGACTGCCTGCAGTACCCGCTGCTGCAGGACTCGGACCGCAGCGACTGGTCGCTGTGGTTCAGCGCGCTCGGCCTGCCGCCCGATCCACGCATCGAGCGTGGTCCGGCCTTCGATGATGACGTGCTGCTGATCCGCGCCGCGGAAGCGGGCCAGGGGATCGCGCTGGTGCGTGACCTGTATGTGGAATCCGAAGTGGCCAGCGGGCGGCTGGCGGTCGTGCTGGATCACCCGTGGCCGACGCGGTTTGCGTACTACGCTGTCACCCTGCCCGGGGCCGAAGAGAATCCGGCCATCGCGGCGTTCCTGCGCTGGCTGCAGGAGGAAGTCGAGGCGGCGACCAGCGCGCTGTGAGCCCGTGATGCACGCACAAAAAAACCCCGCCTTCCGGCGGGGTTTTTTGTTGTAGCGCGGTGTGGCGGTACCGACCAACGGTATGCCCTCCCTTCGGGCGGGCACCCTTCGGGCCGTCGCAAGCGACGTTAGCAACGGCATTCGCCGTTACTTGCGGTACCTACCGGACCGATGCGTGCCGACCGAAGGCCGGCCTCTACATCAGAAGTCCATGCCGCCCATGCCACCCATGCCGCCCATGCCGCCGCCAGCTGCGCCAGCGCCGTCATCCTTCTTCGGGGCGTCGGCAACCATGGCTTCGGTGGTGATCATCAGGCCAGCGATCGAGGCAGCGTTCTGCAGCGCCGAACGGGTCACCTTGGTCGGGTCCAGGATGCCGAATTCCAGCATGTCGCCGAATTCGCCGGTGGCCGCGTTGTAGCCGAAGCTGCCGGTGCCTTCCTTGACCTTGTTGACGATCACGGACGGCTCTTCGCCGGCGTTGGCCACGATTTCGCGCAGCGGGGCTTCCATTGCGCGCAGGGCGATCTGGATGCCGTGGTTCTGGTCTTCGTTGGCACCCTTCAGGCCGCTCAGCGCGGTGACCGCACGGACCAGCGCAACGCCGCCGCCCGGGACCACGCCTTCTTCAACGGCTGCACGGGTAGCGTGCAGGGCGTCGTCGACGCGATCCTTCTTTTCCTTCATTTCGATTTCGGTCGAGGCGCCGACCTTGATCACGGCAACGCCGCCGGCCAGCTTGGCCACGCGTTCCTGCAGCTTCTCGCGGTCGTAATCCGACGAGGTGTCTTCGATCTGGGTCTTGATCTGGGTGACACGCGCTTCGATGTTGGCCTTCTCGCCGGCGCCATCGATGATCGTGGTGTTTTCCTTGGAGACCTGCACCTTCTTGGCGCGGCCCAGGTCCTTGATCGTCGCCTTTTCCAGCGACAGACCGATTTCCTCGGAGATCACGGTGCCGCCGGTCAGCACGGCCATGTCTTCCAGCATCGCCTTGCGACGATCGCCGAAGCCCGGAGCCTTGACGGCCACGACCTTCACGATGCCACGGATGGTGTTGACCACCAGGGTCGCCAGCGCTTCGCCTTCGATGTCTTCGGCGATGATCAGCAGCGGCTTGCCGGCCTTGGCGACGCCTTCCAGCACGGGCAGCAGGTCGCGCACGTTGGAGATCTTCTTGTCGTGCAGCAGCACGTACGGATCGTCCAGGTCAGCGGTCTGCGACTGCTGGTTGTTGATGAAGTACGGGGACAGGTAGCCACGGTCGAACTGCATGCCTTCGACGACGTCCAGCTCGTTGTCCAGGCCCGAGCCTTCTTCAACGGTGATGACGCCTTCCTTGGTCACGCGGCGCATCGCTTCGGCGATGATGTTGCCGATCGACTCGTCCGAGTTGGCCGAGATCGTGCCGACCTGGGCGATCGCCTTGTCGTCAGCGGTCGGCTTGGAGATGTTCTTCAGCTCGGCGACGGCGGCGATGACCGCCTTGTCGATACCGCGCTTGAGGTCCATCGGGTTCATGCCGGCCGCGACGGCCTTGGCGCCTTCGCGGATCAGGGCCTGGGCCAGCACGGTGGCGGTGGTGGTGCCGTCGCCGGCGTCATCGTTGGTGCGCGACGCGACTTCCTTCACCATCTGCGCGCCCATGTTCTCGAACTTGTCAGCCAGTTCGATTTCCTTGGCGACGGAGACGCCGTCCTTGGTGATGGTCGGCGCGCCGAAGCTCTTTTCGAGCACGACGTTGCGGCCCTTCGGGCCCAGGGTGGCCTTGACGGCATTGGCGAGAACGTTGACGCCGCGCACCATGCGGGCGCGGGCATCTTCACCGAAACGAATATCTTTGGCAGCCATTGCGATTACCTTTTTATGTAGAGCCGGGCCATGCCCGGCTGCTTGAACGGGAGGAAGTGCGGAAGCGCCGGCACGGGGCCGGCCGCATCACTCAGCCGACGATGGCGAGGATGTCGTCTTCGCGCAGGACCTTGAACTCGACGCCTTCGGACTTGTAGCTGCTGCCGGCGTACTGGCCGTAGATGACCTTGTCACCGACCTTCAGCGACGGCGCGCGCACGCTGCCGTTGTCCAGGGGCTTGCCCGGGCCGACGGCCACGACTTCACCCTTGGTGGACTTTTCCTTGGCGGAATCCGGAATCACGATGCCGCCGGACGAGATTTCGTCGGCTTCGATCGGCTTGACTACGACGCGGTCATGAAGCGGCTTGATGCTCATGTGAGACCCTTTTAAGTTGTTGATTGGTCTAGGAAAGTCTGGCGATGTTAGCACTCGCACAGGGCGACTGCCAGCCACGCTCACGAAAAAACCCGACGGTGCGGGACAGAGCAGAGATGGTGCTGGCCCCACCCCTTTCAAGGGCTGCCGGTCGGATTTTTTTGCTGGGCCACCCCTGGATGTGAATGTTTGACGCAGTTCTCAATGCGAAAGGTCGAACACGACAGTCCAATCGATGTGTCATCTGGATTGCGTAGTTTCGAGCGGCACTGACCAATCACAAGGAGCCGTAGATGAGGTTGCTGACGCCGCTATCCCTGGCCTGCCTGCTGGCGCTGGCCACCAGCCCCGCTCGGGCCGATGTATTCATCAATGAACTGCATTACGACGACAGCACCCCCGCCGGGGACGTCGGCGAGGCGATCGAGGTGGTCGCCACCGCCGGTGAAGACCTGTCCGGCTATCGGCTCTACCTCTACAACGGCAGCACCCCCTCTGCCGCCGCGGTCTACGCCAACAACGCGGTTCCGCCCGGTACCGCCAGCTGCGGCAGCGCCCGGCTGGCCACGGTCAGCTACCCGACCAACGGGATCCAGAACGGTCCCAACGACGGCATCGCCCTGGTCGACGCCAGTGGCAAGGTGGTCCAGTTCCTCAGCTACGAGGGCACCATCACCGCCGCCGGGGGGCCCGCCGCGGGCCTGACCAGCCAGAACATCCCGGTCAGCGAGACCAACGGCACTGCGCCGGGGACCTCGCTGCAGCTGACCGGTGCCGGCAGCCAGTACGCGCATTTCACCTGGACCGCCTCGGCCGCGCAGACCTTCGGCGCCTGCAACAACGGGCAGACCTTCAGTGGCGGCGGCCCGACCGGCCCGAACACGGCGCCCTCGGTCACCGCCACCACCCCCGAGCAGGGCGCCAGCACCTTCCCGGCCGCCGCCGACCTCAGCGTCACCTTCAGTGAGCCGGTCACGCTCTCCAGCGGCGCCTTCGCGCTGAGCTGCGGCCAGTCCGGCACGGTGGCGCTGAGCCACCCGACCACCGGCACCCGCTTCACGCTGGCCACGAATACCGCGCTGGTCGCCGGTGAAGCCTGCCGCTTCGACATCCGCGCCACCCGCGTGAAGGATGCCCAGGGCGCCCGCCCGGCCGCCGATACACGCATCGCCTTCACCGTGGCCACAGCCACTACACCCGATCCGGGCAATCCCGGCACGCCCGGCGAGTACTACGCCAGGGTCAACACGTCCACCCCGAGCCAGCTGCGCTGCTCGCTGCACGAAACCATCAAGGGCCACACCGCCTATCCGTACAGCGGCTCGGGCACCAGCACCTGGACCATCCTGGAGATCGCCGACGAAGATCCCAACAACAGCGGCAAGATCCTCGATGCCTACCGCAACCGCAGCTACACCAAGGTCAGCGGCCGCGCGGGCACCGGCAGCGGGCTGACCTACAACCGCGAGCACACCTGGCCGAACTCGCTGGGCTTTGCCAGCACCACCGGCGACAAGGGCCTGCCGTACGCGCCCTATACCGACACCCACATGCTGTATCTGACCGATGCGCAGTGGAATGCGGACCGCGGCAACAAGCCCTTTGCCAAATGCGACAGCAACTGCGGTGAACGCGCGACCGAAGCCAACAACGGGTTCGGCGGCGGCAGCGGCGGCTATCCCGGCACGTCCAACTGGGTGCGCACGCCGGATGGCAATGGCGGCTCGTTCGAAGTGTGGGGCCACCGCAAGGGCGATATGGCGCGTGCGGTGATGTACATGGCGATCCGCTATGAAGGTGGTAAAGATGCCAAAACCGGGCAGTCCGAGCCGGACCTGGAGCTGACCGACGACCGCAGCAGGATCGTCAAGACCTCGGCCTCGCCGGCCTACATGGGCCTGCTCTCGACCCTGATCGACTGGCACCTGTCCGACCCGCCGGACGCGGCAGAACGCGCCCGCAACGAGGTCATCTTCAGCTTCCAGGGCAACCGCAATCCGTTCATCGACCACCCGGAGTGGGCCACCCCGGTGCTGTTCACCTCGGCCCAGCCGGCCACCTGCCAGCTGGCCAACTGAGCCCGGCCGACCGGCGCCCCCCTCGCGGCGCCGGTCGGACCATTGGCCTCCCACGGTCCTATACTCGGCGGTCATGTCGACTGCCGATCCCGTCTTCCTGCTGTTCACCACCTGCCCCGACGTGGCCTGCGCCGCGCGGCTGGCACACGCGCTGGTGGACGAACGCCTGGCGGCCTGCGTCACGCGCCTGGACGGGGCGCACTCGACCTACCGCTGGCAGGGCGAGGTCACCGAGGACCATGAGGTCCAACTGCTGATCAAGACCACCGGCAGCCGCCTGGAGGCCGCGATCGCGCGCGTGCAGGCCCTGCATCCGTATGAACTCCCCGAGTGCATCGCGGTCGAAACCCGCGCCGGCCTGCCGGCGTACCTGGATTGGATTCGGGCCCAGACCCGTGAGGAAAGTGATTGATGACGCTGTTTCGTCGTGTTGCCGCGCTGTGCGCGTTGCTTGTGCTCTCCCTGCCGGCCTGGGCGGTCAGCGAAAAGGACCTGCTCCCGGTCGATGAGGCTTTCGGGCTCACCGCACAGGCGCGTGATCGCGACCGGGTGGAGATCAGCTGGAAGATCGCGCCGGGCTATTACCTGTATCGCCACCGCACCACGGTCAAGGCCGCTGCCGGCTTCGATGCCCAGGCGCTGCAGCTGCCCGCCGGCAAGAAGCACCACGATGATTTCTTCGGCGAGGTGGAGACCTACCGCGAACGCCTGACCGGCGTGCTGCCGGGCAAGGCCGCCGACGGCACCGACACCGTCACGCTGGAAGTGCGCTACCAGGGCTGCGCCGATGCGGGCGTGTGCTACCCGCCGCAGAAGCGCACGCTGCAGGTGAAGCTGCCGGCCGGCGGCAGCGCCGCGGCCAGCACCACGCCGGCCGCCGCCGGCGCTGCCGCCTCCCCGTTCAACAACCCGCTGGCCGGCAACACCGGCAGCGGGCTGCGCCTGCCGGGCACCAGCAACACCCAGGCGTTGCCGCTGCCGTCCGAGCGTGCGTTCGGCTTCGATGCGATCGTCGGCGATGGCAATACCGTGCTGCTGCGCTTCACCCCCGCGCCGGGTTACTACCTGTATCGCGACCGCACCTCGCTGGCGCTGGAAGGCGCCCCGGGCATCCGCGCGGACAAGCCAAAGTGGCCGGCTGCCCAATCCCACCGCGATGAACATTTCGGCGATGTGGCGGTGTATTTCGATCAGATCGACGTGCCGCTGCCGCTGCGCCGCAGCAACGCTGGTGCCTCCGATGCCACCCTGGTGATCACCTTCCAGGGCTGCCAGACCGACGGCATCTGCTACCCGCCGATGACGCGCCGGGTAAAGCTGGCGCTGCCGGCAGGCACGATCAACGCCAAGGCCGATGACGTCGCGCAGAAGACCGAGGTCATCGCACCGCTGCCCACGCGTGACAAGCGTGCCCTGGCCCGCGGCGACGTCGGCAGCCAGCCGATGCTGATCCGCCCGAACGAACCTGCCCTGGCCGTGCCGGGCGACACCGCCGCCACGCCCGATGCGAGCGCTGACAACGCCCAGCGCACGCCGCCGCCGGTCGCCCCGGCGGCCGCACCGGGCAACCTGCTGGTGCTGCTGCTGTTCGCCGTGGCCGGTGGCCTGATCCTCAACCTGATGCCGTGCGTGCTGCCGATCCTGTCGCTGAAGGTGCTGGGCGTGGCGCAGAGTGGCGAGAGCCGCCAGCGCGCGCGCAGCCATGCGCTCTGGTACACCGCCGGCGTGCTGGTCGCCTTCGCCGCCATCGGTGCGCTGGTGATCGCGCTGCGTGCGGCTGGCCAGGCCGCAGGCTGGGGCTTCCAGCTGCAGCACCCGTGGTTCATCGCCGCGCTGGTCTACCTGATGTTCGCCGTCGGCCTGAGCCTGTCGGGCGTGTTCACCCTCGGTGGCAGCATGGGCGGTGTCGGCCAGTCGCTGGCCTCGCGCAGCGGCCCGGTCGGTGATTTCTTCACCGGCGTGCTCGCCTGCGTGGTCGCCAGCCCGTGCGTGGCCCCGTTCATGGGCCCTGCGCTGGCGTATGCCTTCGCCGCCCCGGGCCTGCAGGCGATGCTGGTGTTCCTGGCACTCGGCCTGGGCCTGGCGCTGCCGTTCCTGCTGATCGGATTCGTGCCCTCGCTGGCCCGTCGCCTGCCGCGGCCGGGCGCGTGGATGGAGACCCTCAAGCTGGTGCTGGCCTTCCCGATGTACGGCACCGCGATCTGGCTGCTGTGGGTGCTGGGCAAGCAGCGCGGCGTGGATGCGATGGCGCTGGTGCTGGGCGGCCTGGTGATCCTGTCGCTGGCGCTGTGGTGGTTCGAGCGCAGCCGCTGGCGCAGCCAGCGCGTGGCCGGCCTGCTGGCCACGCTGCTGATCCTCGGCGCGCTGTATCCGATCTGG
The DNA here is from genome assembly GCF_013409105.1 of Stenotrophomonas sp. JAI102. Classification (NCBI taxonomy): domain Bacteria; kingdom Pseudomonadati; phylum Pseudomonadota; class Gammaproteobacteria; order Lysobacterales; family Lysobacteraceae; genus Stenotrophomonas; species Stenotrophomonas sp. JAI102. Next base: position 363,946 of record NZ_JACCCI010000002.1, on the reverse strand, counting down.
GGCGTGACCCGCCTGGATCCACCGGCCAAGGCCGCACAACCGGCCAGCGACAACGTGGTCGAGTACTCGCCGCAGATGCTTGATCGCCTGCGCCAGGACAACCGCGTGGTGTTCGTCAACATGACCGCCGACTGGTGCGTGACCTGCAAGGCCAACGAACGCGCCGTGCTCGGCACCAACGCCTTCCGCGACACCCTGCGCCGGACCAACGCGGTCTACATGCGCGGCGACTACACCAATGTCGACCCGCAGATCACCGCGTTCCTGGATGAACACAAGGCCGTCGGCGTGCCGCTGTACGTGGTCTACGGCCCCGGCGCACCGCCGACCGTGCTGCCGACCGTGCTGACCCAGGCGCTGGTGGAAGAAGCCCTGCTGCGGACCGCGCGATGAGGACGCGGCCACCACGCCGGATGGTCGTGGTGGTCGTGATCGCCGCCGTGCTCGGTATCGGCGCCGGCGTGTGGCTCCCGGGACGGGAAACCGGTCCGGCCTCCGCCCCGCCACCGCCGCGCCCGGTGGTGGCTCCGGCCCGGCCCGGCGACCCACTGCCGGCGATCACCCTGCCGGACCTCCACGGACAATCGGTGGATCTGGCCCGCTTCCGCGGGCGGCCGCTGCTGATCAACGTCTGGGCCAGCTGGTGCGGCCCGTGCGTGGAAGAAATGCCCGCGCTGACCGCGTTTGCCGCCGGCCAGGGCGCCGGCGGGGTGCAGGTGCTCGGGCTGGCGCTGGATACGCCCGAGGGCGTGCGCGATTTTCTGACCCGTATTCCGGTCACCTACCCGATCGTGCTCGAGACGCCCGGGCCGGCCGATGCCAGCGTGCGGCTGGGCAACGCGCAGGGCCTGCTGCCGTACTCGGTGCTGATCGATGCGCAGGGACGGATCGTGAAACAGAAGCTGGGGCCGTTCGCGGCCGGCGAGATCGAGGCCTGGGCGAGGCACTGACGGCAGCGCGGGGACGATCCACAGTCCCCGCGTGCACGTTTCTTTGCTGTCGGCCGGCTTACCCGAACCAGCGGCGCAGATAGCGCGCGGTCGCGCCCTGCCCGGCACGGCTGACCTGCGCGGGGATGCCTTCGGCCACGATCCGGCCGCCCTCTTCGCCTGCACCTGGTCCCACATCGATCACCCAATCCGCGTCGGCGACCACGCGCAGGTCATGCTCGACCACCACGACCGTGTTGCCGGCGTCGACCAGCCCGTGCAGCTGCGTCATCAACTTGTCCACGTCGGCCGGATGCAGGCCGGTGGTCGGCTCGTCCAGCACATACAGGCTGTTGCCGTGCTGGCTGCGCTGCAGCTCGGTGGCCAGTTTGATGCGCTGCGCCTCGCCACCGGACAGTTCCGTCGCCGGTTGGCCCAGGCGCAGATAGCCGAGGCCGATATCCCGCAGCAGCTGCAGCGGGCGCTGCACCGGCGGCTCGTCGGCGAAGAAGGCCAACGCCTCCTCCACCGTCATCCCCAGCACCTGCGCGATGTTGCGGCCGTTCCACTGCACCTCCAGCGTCTTGGCGTTGTAGCGCTGGCCATGACAGGTGGGGCACGGCGCGTAGACGCTGGGCATGAACAGCAGTTCGACATGGACGAAACCTTCGCCCTCGCAGGTCTCGCAGCGCCCGGCGGCGACGTTGAACGAAAAACGACCCACGCTGTAGCGGCGCGCCTTGGCCGCGCGCGTGCCGGCGAACAGCTTGCGCACATGATCGAACAGGCCCGTATAGGTGGCCAGGTTGGAGCGCGGCGTGCGACCGATCGGCTTCTGATCGACGTTGACCAGGCGCTTGATCGCCTTGGCGCCGTTCAACCGGCCGCGGGTACGTTCGATGCGGCTGGGTTGCGGCAGCTCGCTGTCGTTGTCCTCGATCACCGGCTCCTGTCCCAGGTGTTCGCCGACCAGCTCGACCAACGCCTGGCTGACCAGGCTGGACTTGCCCGAGCCGGACACACCGGTCACCGCCGTGAACGCGCCCAGCGGAAAGCGCGCGTCCACGCCATGCAGATTGTTGCGATGGATGCCCTGCAGGGCCAGCCAACCGGACGGTACACGCGGCGTGCGGCGTGGTCCGTGTTCGTCCTCGAACAGATACGGCGCGGTCACCGAGGCCTTGATGGCGCGCAGGCCTTCGGGGGGCCCGCTGTAGAGCACCTGGCCGCCGTGCTGGCCGGCGCCCGGGCCGACGTCCACCAGCCAGTCCGCGCGGCGCAGCATCTCCAGATCATGCTCGACCACGAACAAGGTATTGCCGCCGGCCTTGAGCTGCGCCAGTGCGTCATACAGGGCCTCGCCGTCGGCCGGATGCAGGCCGGCAGTCGGCTCATCCAGCACGTAGACCACGCCGAACAGGCTGGAGCGGATCTGTGTCGCCAGGCGCAGGCGCTGCAGCTCGCCCGGCGACAACGTCGGGGTGGCGCGATCCATCGACAGATAGCCCAGGCCGAGCGACTGCAGCGTGCCGATCCGCTCGACCAGATCATGCGCGATGCGCTGGGCGGCGATGCGTTTCTCCTCGGACAAATCCGGCGTGCGGCGTACGTCGCTGCCGCCGGCATGCGCGTTGCCGCCGGCCGCCACCCGCTTGGCGGTGGCCTGCCGGCCGGCGCTGCGGCTGCGCGTGGCGGTGGCCTTGGGTGCGTCGAAGTGGCCTTCGGCGGCGGGCCGCAGTGCCTGCGCCATGGCGCTCAGCGGCAGCTGTGACAGGGTCCCGATGTCCATGCCGGCAAACGTCACCGACAGCGCTTCGCGCTTCAATCGACGGCCATCGCAGACCGGGCATTGCGCGCCAATCATGTAGCGCGCCACGCGTTTTTTCATCATCGCGCTCTGCGTGGTCGCAAACGTATGCAGCACGTAGCGGCGCGCCCCGCTGAAGGTGCCCATGTAACTGGGCTCTTCCTTGCGGCGCAGGGCCGCGCGGGTTTCGGCCGGGGTAAAGCCGGCATAGACCGGTACCACCGGTTGTTCCTCGGTGAACAGAATCCAGTCGCGCTGCTTCTTGGGCAGGTCGCGCCAGGGGACGTCCACGTCGTAGCCAAGCGTGACCAGGATGTCGCGCTGGTTCTGCCCGTGCCACGCCGGCGGCCATGCGGCGATGGCGCGCTCGCGGATGCTCAGCGACGGATCGGGCACCATCGACTGCTCGGTGACTTCATACACGTAGCCCAGGCCATGACAGTTGGGGCACGCCCCCTGCGGCGTATTCGGCGAGAAATCCTCGGCGTACAACATGGGCTGCCGGGCCGGATAGGTACCGGCACGCGAATACAGCATCCGCAGCAGGCTGGACAGGGTGGTGACGCTGCCGACGCTGGAGCGCACGCTGGCGGTGCCGCGCTGCTGCTGCAGGGCCACGGCCGGCGGCAGGCCTTCGATGGCATCCACATCCGGCACGCCGACCTGGTCGATCAAGCGGCGGGCATAGGGCGACAAGGATTCCAGGTAACGCCGCTGCGCCTCGGCGTACAGCGTCCCGAAGGCCAGCGAGGATTTCCCCGAACCGGAGATGCCGGAGAACACCACCAGCGCATCGCGTGGAATGCCGACATCCACGTTCTTGAGGTTGTGTTCGCGTGCACCCCGGACCCGCACGAAGGCATCCGGGGAAGTGCTGGGCGATGGGCGGCGCGTGCGCGTGGAAGTCTTCATGGATGAAGAATAGCGAACCACAGCGCCGGCTCACCGCCGGTGAAGGCCGGTGAGCACCGCGTTGACGCGACGGTCAGGCCGCCGCCGATAGGCGCGCACCCGGCGTCGGGATCACCAAGAACGCATCGACGGCGTCGCCCAGCACGGTCGCCTGCCGTTCCAGCGCGCGGGCCGAGGCGGAGGCCTCTTCGACCAGCGCGGCATTCTGCTGGGTGCTGCCATCCATCTGCAGCAGGGTCTGGCTCACCTGCTCGATGCCCACCGTCTGCTGCTGCGAGGCTGCCGAAATACTGGCCATGATCGCGGTGACCCGCTGCACGCTGCCGACGATCTCGCCCATGGTCGCGCCCGCGCTGTCGACCTGCCGGGTGCCGGCGTCGACCTTCTCGACCGATGCCTCGATCAGCTGCTTGATCTGGCGCGCGGCATCGGCGCTGCGCTGTGCGAGCAGGCGCACTTCGCTGGCGACCACCGCGAAGCTGCGCCCCTGCTCGCCCGCGCGCGCGGCTTCCACGGCGGCGTTCAGGGCCAGGATGTTGGTCTGGAACGCGATCCCGTCGATGACCCCGGTGATCTCTCCGATCCGGCGCGAGGACAGCGCGATATCGGCCATGGTGGTCACCACCTGCGCGACCGATTCACCGCCGCGGGCTGCGACCTCGGCGGCGCGGATCGCCAACAGGTTCGCCTGCTGCGCCGAGTCCGCGTTCTGCCGCACGGTGGCGGAGAGTTCTTCCATCGAGGAGGCGGTCTCTTCCAGGTGTGCCGCCTGGCGCTCGGTGCGGTCGGACAGATCATGGTTGCCCGCGACGATCTCACCGGAAGCGGCGTTGATCGCCAGCGAAGCCTGCTGGATGCGCGCGACGATGTCGGTGAGCTGGATGACCGTGGCGTTGGCATCGTCGCGCAACCGCGCGAACACCCCGTGGAAGTCGCCCTGCATGCGCACGCGCAGATCCCCCTGCGCCAGCGCCGAGAGCAGGCCCTGCACGCCGGACAGGTTGCTCTGGAAGGTATCGAGCAGGTGGTTGATGCTCAGCGCCAGGGTCTTCACGAACCCCTGTTTGCCCTCCACCGCGATCCGCCCGTGCAGTTCGCCGCGGGCGGCCGCATCGACCAGCGCGGCCACTTCATTCTCCACCGTGGTTTCCAGCGCGCGGCTGCGCCACTCCACGGCAGCACCGAGCAGGTGGTCGTGCTCCACGATCGGGGTGATCACCAGCTGGTAGCGGGTGCCCGCGTGCTCGATCTCCCGGCTGGCACGCTGGCCGCCCTGCAGCGTGGGCAGCAAGCTGGCGAAAGCCGGATGCAGGGCGGCAGCGGGTTGGCCGCTGCAGTCCTCGTGCGCCAGCCGCAGTTCGGTGAGCAACGCCTGGTTGAGGAATCCGATCCGCCCTTCGCCATCGAGCACCATCACCCCGGTCTGGGCGCTGTCCAGCGCCTGGCGGGCACGGGTGTTGTCGCGCGCCACGGCGCGCTCGGCCTCGATCCGCTCGCGCAGGCGCTGCTGCATGTGGCACAGGCGCGCGGCGAGCTGGCCGATCTCGTCGTGCGGATTGTGGATGGCCAGCACGGTGTCGAGACGATCCTCGGCGATGTCCTCGGCGAAGCGCAGCGTATCGGCGATCGGCCGACGGAACGCGCGCAGCACCAGCAGCAGCGTGGCGATCAACACCACCGCCACCAGCAGCAGGGTCAGCGCGAACACGATGCCCATGGTGCTGGCACGCGCGGCCTGCCGCTCGCGCGCCGCCGCCAGGGCCTGCATCTGTGCCTGCTGCAGCGCCTGCAGACCGGGGCCGATCTGGGCGGCGGTCTCGGCCAGTGACTGCGCCTCCACATCCAGCCCGATACGGGCGGCGGTGTAGGCCAGCAGCGCGCCCTGGTAGGCATCCATCTGCGTCCGCAACGTGTCCTGCGCTTCTACGCCCAGCCGCGCGTCGGCCAAGGACAGATCGAAGGGCAGCTTCTGCTCGCTGGCGCGATCGGTATGCGCCGACTCCCCGGTGAGCAGCAGCAGGCTCTCCTCGCGGCGCATCTTCTGCAGCTGTGCGATCAGCACGGGACGCGCGCTTGCCTCCACGCTGGCTTCCAGCGTTGCAGCCGCCGCCTCCAGTTGCGCGCGCAGGCCGGCATCGCCGCGCCCCATTTCGTCCACACGGGTGTTGAGGGCTGCGATGCCTTCCGCGAAATCACCCGCCCGCGCAGCCACCTCGCGCAGCGCATCGGCGCTGCCGGCATCATGGGGATCGCGCTGCAGCTGGCCCAGGGTCGACTGCAGGCGCTGCTGCGCCGCCTGCAACGCCTCGCGGTCGGCGTCCTCGAAGGTGGCGGCATAGCGGGTCTGCAGCCGCCGTGCATCGGCGATCTCGGTGGCCAGGGTCGCGGCCAGCGCCGCCTCCTGCTGGTGCGCCGCGAAGGCCTCGGCCGCGCGCTCGGTATCATGGCGCGTCCAGCCGTAGACCATCGCGACCGCGAGCAGGCCCAGGCAGCAGACCAGCAGGCTGGCCGTCAGTTTCCGTGCGACGCTGAGGCGGCCGAGCGCGGCAAGCCGGCGCAGGGGGGACAAGCGGACTCGATAGCGGTCACCCAGGTGGGTGACGAACAACGACAGGCGGCGGGGGACGGCCGACATCACGTACTCCAGGCGGAAGGACGCATCGGTATCGGCGGGCGCACGGTGAACTTTAGCGCCCATCTCGATGCGCCCCCCCGGCCCTCCCCGGAGGCTCCCCGTTGTAAGGGGACCAGGCGACGACGTGATGACGATCAGGCGACAAGCGCGGTACTACGGCTGGCGACCTTGGCGGGGCGCGCGGCGGTCCGCGACGCATGAACGCGCGACAGTGAACGAAGGGACAACACCTTCACGGCGATTGCGTTGAACTAGCACTGGGATCGCGGCCGGGGCCGCTGCAGGACCGGGTGTGCCCTCCACCGCACATCTGGTTGATCAGGACGCTTGACGCCATACCGCACGGAGAGAGACCGCCATGAATGCCGCCTTCAAGATCTTTCTGCTCGCCGGTGCACTGCTGTACGGCCTGCCGGGGCTGGTGTGGTGGGTGAACCATCGGCGGGCGAAGCGTGCGCGATTGGCCCAGGGCGTGGTCAGCGTCGAGGCCCGCGCGCCATGAGCGGCGGCACCGGTACGAACGCGGCACCCCACCTGACCGAAGCACAGCGGCAGATCCTGCGCGATATCAACGCCACGCGTCCGGTCAGCGATGAAGCGGCCAACTGGGCCGTCAAGGCCGGCTATGCGGCCCAGGCCGAAGATGGCGACATCGACCTGACCCAGGCCGGCCGCCAGCGGGTGGACTCCAGCACCCTGTAACGGGCCGGGGCACAAGTGCGCTGCGTAGGCAGCGCGACGTTCGTGATGGTCTGGCAGCACAAGGACGGGCAATGGCCGCTCACCCGGGTGCTGAGCTACGGCCATCGCGCGTTGACCGAGGCTGAGAAGGCGGCGCTGGAGACGACGGGAACGAGGTAGGGCCTGAGCGGCCAGCAATGCACAGCGCCACAGCGGCAACCGCGAAGCCGCTGGTGAGCCAGAGATTGGCGATCAGGCCGAGCCGATCCAGCGCCTGACCGCCCAGCCACGCGCCGGATGCGATCCCGACATTGAAGGCACCGACATACAGTGCGGAGGCGACTTCGACCGCCCCCGGCGCGGCCTTCATCATCCACGTCATCAAGCCCACCGACACCCCGCCGTAGGCCACCCCCCACGCCAGCAGCGCCAAGGCACCGCCCAGGCGCGATTCGCCGATGGACAGGAACAGCAACGGCGCCAGCACCAGACCCGCTGCAATCAACGACACCGTCAGTCGGGTACGTCGTGCCGCCACGATACCGGCCAGGAAATTGCCGGCCATGCCTGCGGCGCCGTAACCGAACAACAACGGCCCGACCCAGCGCGCGTCGAACCCCGGGACGGACAGCAGCAGCGGCCGAACGAAGGTAAAGGCGATGAAGTGTCCCGCGACCAGCAGGAAGGTCAGCATCAACCCACGCTGCAGCGCGCGGTTGCCCAGTTGATGACCGAACTGGCGCAGGGTCGTTGTGCCGGACGGCGGCAGACCGGGCATGACGGCCAGATGCAGGGCGAGCACGGCGGCAGCCAACAGCGCCATGCTGCCGAACGCCCAACGCCACCCGAACAGCTCCCCGATCAGCGCGCCAAGTGGAACGCCCAGCACGGAAGCAGCCGCCACGCCGCCAAAGATGAGCGATGTGGCGAGGCCCACCGATCGGGTCGCCACCAGCCGCACCGCCAGGCCGCCGGCAATCGCCCAGATGCCTCCCATGCACAGCCCGACCAGCACGCGGGCCGCCAGCATCCAGCCCAACGTGGGTGCGAAGGCCGCGCCCAGGTTCGCGATCACCAGCAGGCCCAGCAGCGCGCACAGCAGCGAGCGCCGATCCAGTCCGCCCGCGCTGATCACCACCAGCGGTGCGAACAGCGCGGCCAGCAGGGCGGGCAGCGAGATCATCAGGCCCGCGGTGCCGGTGCTCGTGTCCAGCGCCTCGGCGATCGGGGTCAGCAGGCCGACCGGCAGCATCTCCGTGGTGACGACCGAGAAGGTCGCCAGGCTCACCGCGGTGACCGCCCACCACCGGTGGCGGGGTGTCGATGGCGCGTGCGCCTGCATCAGCAGATCTCCAGGTTGCGTGAATCGCGCGGACGCAACACGCCGTGCGCGATCGCCGCCGCCAGCAGCACCGCGCCTCCTGCACACAGCGCAACCAGGTACCCAGCACGCGGCCCGTGTGCATCCACCCCGTAGCCGGAGATCGCGGCGCCCAGCGCCACGCCCACGTTCAGCGCCGCCAGCAGCCAGGTCATTCCCTCGGTGAGCTGGCGCGGCGGCACCTGCTGCTCGGTCAACGACATCGCCACGATCATGGTCGGGGCGAAGAACACGCCCGCTACGAAGACCGTCACGGCCAGCGCGCCGATGCTTCCCACCAGCAGCAGAGGCAACGTGGTCACTGAGGTCGCGATCCCGCCCAGCAGCAGCAGGCGGCGCAGGGGCGTCCGGAGGGTTATCGCACCGAACAGCACGCCGGACAGGCAGGAGCCGGCGGCATACGCGCACAGCACGATGCTGGCGGCAGCGGGCTGCCCCAGGTGTGCGGCGAAGGCGACGCTGACGATATCGACGGTGCCGACGATCACGCCCATGGCGACCATCAGCACGGCCAGCCACCGCACGCCAGGCAGACGGATGACGGACGCAGCAGGCGCGGCAGTCCGTCGTGCCGCTTCGACGGGGGGCTCGGTCCTGCGCTGCGCGATCAGCGCAAACGCACCGATCGGCAGCAGCACGGCCGCGGCAAGCACACCCGCCTGCGGCAGCACGGCGACCGCCAGGCCGACCGACAGCGGCGGCCCGGCGATGAAAGTGACTTCGTCGAACACGGTTTCCAGCGCGTACGCCGTCTGCAGCTGCGGTTGCCCGCGGTAGATCGCGGTCCAGCGCGCACGCACCATCGCCGACATGCTGGGCATGGCGCCGGCCAGCAAGGCGCCGAAGAACAGCAGTGCGGCCGGCGCCGCCCACCACGATGCGCCAAGCAGGAGCAGCAGGCCGAACACGCTGACGCCGGTAGCCACCGGCAACACCCGGCGCTGCCCGTGCCGGTCCACCAGGCGGGAGACCTGCGGTGACAGCAGCGCGTAGGTCAGCACGAACGTGGCCGCCACCGCGCCGGCCAGCGCATAGCTGCCGCGCACCTGGGCGAGCATCGTGATGATGCCGATGCCGGTCATCGGCAAGGGCAGCCGGGCCAGCAGGCCCGCCAGGGCGAAGCCGGTGCTGCCCGGGGCCGCGAACAGCGCGCGATAAGGGTGGCTCATGGGGTGGTTCACCCGGTCTCTTCCATTTTACATACACATCGTATGTTTAAAATCCTATATACATACGCTCCGGATGTAAACCAGCGTCCGCCCCCGCATCCAAGGAGAGTCCGATGGCCCGTCGTACCCGCGCCGAGATGGAGCAGACCCGCGCCACCCTGCTGGCGACCGCCCGCGCGGTCTTCAGCGAGCGCGGCTACGCCGATACCTCGATGGACGACCTCACCGCGCAGGCCGGCCTCACCCGTGGCGCGCTCTACCACCACTTCGGTGACAAGCAGGGGCTGCTCGCGGCGGTCGTCGATGAGCTCGACGCAGAGATGGACGCACGCCTGAAGGCGATCTCCGACGCCGCCGTGGATCCGTGGGAGGGATTCCGGCTGCGCTGCATCGGGTACCTGGAGATGGCCCGCGAACCCACCATCCAGCGCATCGTGCTGCGCGATGCGCGCGCCGTGCTGGGCGGTGCCTCGCCGGAATCGCAGCGCCACTGCATCGATTCCATGCAGCGCCTGCTGGCGCACCTGATCGATCTGGGTGTGGTCGCCGAGGCCCATCCGCAGGCCCTCGCCTCCCTCGTGTACGGCAGCCTCGCCGAGGCGGCGTTCTGGATCGCCGACGGCGACGATGGCGATGCGCGGCTGGCACAGAGCGGGGTTGCGCTGGAGCTGCTGCTGCGCGGGCTGCGCTGCAGCGCGCCGACGTCCCCAGGCGACCTGCCCGCCTGACGGCTTCACAGCTCGCCTCGCGCCGATACCCTATGGTGTCCGCCCCGCGCCGCCTGCCGTCCCGAGGCCGGTGCATCCGCCCCCTGCCGACCGCGAGTACAGCTTGAGCTCTTCACCTTCCCCCGGTTCCCACGGCGAGCGTGATGCCGAGCGCGTCAGGATGGCACTGGCCGCCGGCGCGATCATCGGCACCTGGTTCTGGGATGTTGCCCAGGACAGCCTGACCGTCGACGATGCCCTCGCCCTGGCCCACGGCCTTGACCCGGCCCTGGCCCGCACCGAACTGCGCCTGGACCAGGTCGTGTCCGCCGTCCACCCCGAGGATCGCGCCGGCCTGGCCGAGGCGATTGCCGAAGCGGTCCGCCGCGGTGGCCGCTATGCCCACCAGTATCGAACCCGCGGCGCCGACGGCGCCTATCGCTGGATCGAGGCGATCGGCCGGGTGGACCTTGATGCCCACGGGCAGGCCGTCAGTTTCCCCGGGGTGCTGATCGATATCGATGAGCGCCGCCGGATCGAAGCAGAGCGCGACCAGGCGCAGACCCTGCTGCGCTCCTTCGTCGAGGCCGCGCCCGGCGTGCTGTACGCCAAGGACCGGCAGGGCCGGATGCTGATCGGCAACCGCGGCACCACCGAGCTGATCGGCCTGCCGCCGGAGATCTACGTCGGCCGCACCGACGCCGAGCTGCTCGGCGACCCTGCCCAGGCAGCCATCGTGATGGCCACCGACGAGCGCGTCATGGCCAGCGGGCAGACCGAGCAGCTCGAAGAAGAAGTCAGTTTTCCTGATGGCCGGCGTGCGCATTGGCTGTCGACCAAATCACCCCTGCGCGACGCCGACGGTGTGGTGGTGGGGCTGGTCGGCACGTCACTGGACATCACCGACCGCAAGGCCGCCGAGGCCCGTCATCTGGAAGCAGAGGAGCGTTATCGGCTGGCCGCCCAGGCCACCAATGATGCGATCTGGGATTGGCGTATCTCCGATGGCCAGGTGATCTGGAACGAGGCACTGACCACGCTGTTCGGCCATGCGCTGCGCGAGACCAGCGCGCAGTGGTGGCTGGATCACATCCATCCGGACGACCGGGCGCGCGTGGACCGGGACATCCATGCCGTGATCGAAGGCGGTGGAACCGCGTGGAACAGCGAGTACCGGTTCCGTCGCGCCGACGGCAGCTTCGCCTCCGTGCTCGACCGCGGCACCGTGCTGCGCGGCAGCGTGGGCGAGCCGCTGCGGATGATCGGCGCGATGCTGGACCTGACCGTCCGCCAGGCGGCCGAAGCCGCGCTGGCCCAGAGCGAAGAGCGCCTGCGCTTAGCCACGGAGGCCGGCGACATGGGCTTCTGGGATGTCGACCTCGTGCGCGATGCGCTGATCTGGCCAGCGCGGACGAAGGCGATGTTCGGCATCTCGCCCGAGGTGGCGGTGTCGATGCGCGACTTCCATGACGGGCTGCATCCCGACGACCGCGCCGCCACTGTCGCTGCGTTTGCGGCGGCCGCCGACCCGGCGCGGCGCGCACTCTACGACGTGGAATACCGCACCGTCGGCAAGGAAGACGGCGTGGTGCGCTGGGTGGCGGCGAAGGGACGCGGGCATTTCGAGGGCGACCGCTGCGTGCGGGTCGTGGGCGTGGCGATCGAGATCACCGCGCGCAAACTGGCCGATGCCCGGCTGCAGGAATTGAACGAGCACCTGGAGAGCCGGGTGCTGGAAGAAGTGGCGCAGCGCACGCGCGTGGAAGATGCCCTGCGCCAGAGCCAGAAGATGGAGGCGGTGGGCCAGCTGACCGGCGGCATCGCGCACGACTTCAACAACATGCTTGCCACCGTGATCGGCCCGCTGGACCTGCTGGCGATGCGCATGGGCGACAGCGATCCGCGCGCCAAGCGCTACATCGACATGGCCATCGATGGCGCGACCCGCGCCGCGCAGCTCACCCAGCGCCTGCTGGCGTTCTCCCGGCAGCAGCCCTTGCAGCCGGTGCCGTTGGATGTGAACCGGTTGATTGCCGGGATGTCGGACCTGCTCGTGCATTCGCTGGGCAGCAGCATCCGCCTGGAAACCGTGCTGGCCGCACAGGTGTGGTGCACGTTCGCCGATGCCAACCAGCTGGAGAACGTGATCCTCAACCTGGCGGTCAACGCGCGCGACGCGCTGCCCGGTGGCGGGCGCCTGGTGGTGGAGACCGCCAACTGCACGATCGCCGACGATGACGATGCGGCAGCGGCAGAGGTCCCCGTGGGCGAGTATGTTCGGATCACCGTGGCGGACAACGGCAGCGGCATGCCGCCCGAGGTCATCGCCAAGGCCTTCGATCCGTTCTTCACCACCAAGAAGGTGGGGCAAGGCACCGGTCTGGGCCTGTCGCAGGTGTACGGCTTCGTCAAACAGTCGGCCGGCCACGTGAACATCGATTCGACCCCGGGACAGGGAACCACGGTGACCCTGTATCTTCCGCGCCGCAGGGTGGATGTCGCGCCATCGCCCCCGGCCGGAAGAGAGGACCACCGCGCCCTGAGCGGGGGTCGGGAACTCGTCCTGGTCGTCGAAGACGAACCCGGCGTGCGACAGTTTTCCATCGACGCACTGACCGAACTGGGCTACCCGGTGCTCGCGGCCGAGGGAGCCGCCATGGCGCTGACCCTGCTTGACCGCCATCCCGACATCGCGCTGCTGTTCACCGATGTGGTGATGCCGGAGGTCAACGGGCGGCAGCTGGCGGATGAGGCGCTCAGGCGGCGGCCGACGCTGAAAGTGCTGTTCACCACCGGCTACAGCCGCAATGCGCTGGAGAACGATGGCGTGCTCGACCCCGATGTCCACCTGATCGGCAAGCCGTTCACGCTGGAGGAACTGGCGTTGCGGGTGCGGGCGGTGCTGGCCGAGGTGCGCTGAGCGGCGCTTGACGGCAAGGGGATTTTCTCAATACTGCGGCAATGCTCAGCCAACATTTCCTCTTCTTCTTCGCCATGCTGGGTGCCTTCAATGGCATCGTCGCGGCATCGGTGTTGTGGTGGCGGGCACGGGGCGAAACCACGCAGCGCTGGCTGTCCCTGCTGATCCTGATGGTGGGTGTGCGAACCGGAAAATCGGTGGCCTTCCATTTCTGGCCGGATATTCCGCTTGTCGTTCTCCAGCTCGGGTTGACCGCGTGTTTCCTGATCGGGCCCTGCCTCTACTTTCTGGTGCGCTCCAGCCAGCGCGACGCTGCGGGAACCGATAGCAGGGGCCGGTGGCACCTCGCCGCGCTGCTGGTGCTTGCCGTTGCGGTGAATATCCTGCTCCCGTATGCCCGCAACATCGAGCTGTGGCGGCACATGATCACGCCGGGCATCAACTACGCCTGGCTGGGGTATCTCGTCGTCACCACCTTCCAGATGTATCACCACCGTGCACGCCTTCGTGGCACGCCGGCGGCCCCGCTGCTGGTGGGGGCGTTGACGGGTATCTGGATCATCTGGATCGCGTACTACACGGCCGGGTACACCTCCTACATCGTCGGCGCCCTGTCCTTCACCTTCGTTCTCGCGGTGAGCGTCCTGGTGGCCGTCCGCCTGCGCTCGGGGCAAGTACCGATCGAGCCCTATCAGGATCGTCGGATTCCCGCGTCCGACGCCGCCGTTCAACTGCAGGCCCTGGCCGAGCTGATGGCGCGTGAGCGCTTGCATCTGGACCCGGCCCTGACCCTGCCCCGCCTCGCCCGCCGGCTTGGCATGCCCCAGACCCGGCTGTCGCAGCTGCTCAACGACAACAACCAGACCTCGTTCAAGCAGTACCTGACCCAGCTGCGTGTGGTCGAAGCAAAGGCGATCCTGCAGCAGAGCCCCCCGAAGCCGCTGGACATCGTGGCGCAGGAAGCGGGCTTCCAATCCATGTCGACCTTCTACAGCGCGTTCAAGAAGTGCGAGGGCGTCACCCCGGCGGCCTACCGCACGGCGGCGGCGCACTCCTAGAATCGATTCCCGCACTCCGGGAAGACGCTGCAATACATTGATTCGAAAGTGATTGGGTAGGGTGCTGGCTCCTTCCTGCGAGTCAGTGCCATGCAGACGTTACGTGCCATCGCCACCTTCGTATTGCTACTGCTGAGTGTCTGGCTGGGTGGTGCCTGCAGCACCGGCGCCGCCCCCGGCCTCTCCACAGACAGCCCGATCGCGTCGCCTGCCCGCGGCCACCAGGAACGCATCCTGTTCATCGTCGCCAGCAGCCGGGTGCATGGGACGTCAACGCTCCCGGCCAGCATCAGCTTTGGCGAGGTGGTGCATGCCTGGGATGTCTTCCATGCCGCCGGCTACGCGGTGGACTTCGTGTCACCCGACGGCGGCGCCGTGCCGATTCTCGGTGACTACGTCAGCGACGACGTGGCGCACCGTCTGGACGATCTGCGGATCATGCGCGGGCTGCGCGGCACCGCCACCCCGGCACAGATCGATCCGACGCAGTACCGGGCCGTGTACTACGTGGGCGGGAGCAATGCCATGTACGGCGTCGCGGAGAGCATGGGCCTGCAACGCATTGCCATGCAGGTCTACGAACGCAACGGCGGGGTGATCTCGGCCGTCTGCCACGGCACGGCCGGCATCGTGAACCTCCAGCTTGCCGGCGGCCAGTACCTGGTCTCGGGCAAGCGGATCAGCGGCTTCCCGGAAGAGCACGAGCAACAGGATGCCGCGTACTTCAACCAGTTCCCGTTCCTGATCCGCCAGACCGTCGCGGCCCGCGGCGGCACATTCCGGACGGTGGAAGGCGTTGACCCGCATGTCGAAGTCGATGGCCGGCTGGTGACCGGGCAGAACTATGCCTCTGCCAAGCCAGTCGCCCAGGCGGTCGTCGAGGCGCTGCGCACACATGCCGATCCATCGCCGAGCCGGACGACAGCCGAACGCTGATGTCCTACCCACCCACCACCCACCGTGCTGAGAGAACACCATGAAAAGACCGTTCCGATCCGCTGCCCTGGCAGCCTCCCTGCTCCTGCTGCTCCCCACCATGGCCTCGGCCCAGAACTCCGACCGCGAGGCCGTGGACAAGGTCATGCAGACGTTCATGGCCGCCTACAAGACCGCCGACAACGCGCTGGCCAAAGAGGTCTTCCGGGCCGATGGCGTGATGATCGGCTATTCGGAAGCCCGGGGCAGCTCGCTGCTCATGCGGACAGGCGAACAGTTCGCGGAAGGCTTCGACGGCAAGCCCGCCGCCAACGAGGCCCAGCGCAAGCGCCGCTATGAAATCGTGGATGTGGCCACGAATCTGGCGGCGGTGAAGGTGATGCTGGACTATCCCGGTTGGGATGGGGTGGACTACGTTGTCCTGCTGAAGACCGATGGCAAGTGGCAGATCATGAGCAAGTCGTGGACGGGCCAGGTCAAGCCGTGACCGGCGCCATGCCGCGCCGACGCCCAAGGTCTGGCTGAGGCCGGCGTTCCGGATCGACCCCTGCCTTGCCCGCCGATCGCCGGTGGGCAAGGCAGCAGGGTCCCGACCTGCGCGGGCCTCCAGCGCCCGACTCCACCCAACACCCGCCCTTCTGCGGTGTCGCCGCGCCGCCGTTCTCGCGCACCGATACCGCGCTGGCGCAACGATCTGCACCAATTTTCAAACATGCGATTGAAACACGCGTAACTTCGTCGAACTGGACACGATCCACCAGTTCCGCCAGACTCCGCCCTTTCCTGTTGTTCGGCACCCATGGCGAAACTGCTGGTCCTGCATGGCCCCAACCTCAACCTGCTCGGTACGCGCGAGCCGGGCGTGTATGGGCACACCACGCTGGCGCAGATCGACCAGGCCCTGCTGGCCCAGGCGCAGGCTACCGGCCACGCCGTGGAGGCGCTGCAGTCCAACGCCGAGCACGTGCTGGTGGACCGCGTCCAGGCGGCCCGTGGCGACGGTACGGCCTTCATCCTGATCAACCCGGCGGCGTTCACCCATACCTCGGTGGCCCTGCGCGATGCGCTGGCCGCGGTGGACGTGCCCTTCATCGAGATCCATCTGTCCAACCCGCATGCACGCGAGCCCTTCCGCCAGCACAGCTATTTCAGCGACAAGGCGGTCGGGGTGATCTGTGGGTTCGGTGCGGACAGCTATCGCTATGCGATGGACGCGGCGCTGACCCGGCTGGCGGCTGCCTCCGCGTGATGACACTGCCGCGTGTCCTCGCCAGCGTCGTGCTGTGGGGCTGCCTGTGTGGCGCCGCCATCGCCGGCGACCGCGAGGATGAGGGCATCGACTGCGCGCACCCGGTCACCACGATGGAGAGCGACCTGTGCGCCTCGGACGTGGCCGCCGCCGCCGACGTCGAACTCAATGCCGTGTACGCGCAGGCGCGTCGGCAGCTGCGCTCCCCGGCCGACGGCGGTGCCTGCAGCTGGTGCGGCAACGCCGAGCAGCAGCTGGTGCTGGCCCAGCGCGCCTGGGTCGAACTGCGCGACCACGACTGCGACGCGGTGTACCTGTTGAATTCCGACGGCTCTGCCCGCAATGGCGCGCAGATGCGCTGCCTGACCACCCTCACGCGTGACCGCATCCGCCAGCTGCGCGACTTCTACGAATTGCTTTGACCCGAGCGCACCGCGCTTCCCACCACACTGACACCACGAGCTAAAGAGGCCCCTATGGATCTCCGCAAAATCAAGAAACTGATCGACCTGCTGGAAGAGTCGAACCTCGCCGAAATCGAAATCAAGGAAGGCGAAGAGTCCGTGCGCCTGTCGCGCGCGCCCGTCTCCGGCTACGGCATGGTGCAGGCCCAGCCGCAGATGATGATGGCCCCGGCGCCGGCACAGCCCGCCGCCCCGGCGATGCCGATGCAGTCGCCGACCGAAGCCTCCACCGGTGGCACCGCCAAGGCCGGCAACGCGCTGCCCGATGGCCACGTGCTGCGCGCACCGATGGTCGGCACCTTCTACTCGTCGTCCTCGCCGGACAAGCCGGCCTTCGTGTCGGTCGGCCAGGCCGTCAAGGCCGGTGAAACGCTGGCGATCATCGAAGCGATGAAGATGTTCAACCCGATCGAAGCCGATGTCTCCGGCACCATCGTCGCCATCCTGGGCGAAAACGGCCAGCCGGTCGAATTCGACCAGCCGCTGTTCGTGATCGGCTAAGGATTAGTCCATGCTCGACAAAGTCGTTATTGCCAACCGAGGGGAGATCGCGCTGCGCATCCTGCGCGCGTGCCATACCCTGGGCATCCGCACGGTGGCTGTGCATTCCACGGTCGACCGCAACCTCAAGCACGTGGCCATGGCCGACGAGTCGGTCTGCATCGGTCCGGCACCGTCCTCGGAGAGCTACCTCAACATCCCGGCCCTTATCGCCGCGGCGGAAGTCACCGACGCCCAGGCCATCCACCCGGGCTACGGCTTCCTGTCGGAGAACGCCGACTTTGCCGAGCGTGTGGAAGAATCCGGCTTCATCTTCATCGGCCCCAAGGCCGACACCATCCGCCTGATGGGCGACAAGGTGGAAGCGATCCGCGCGATGAAGGCCGCCGGCGTGCCGTGCGTGCCCGGCTCGGGCGGCCCGCTGACCGACGACATCGTGGCCAACACCAAGATCGCCCGTGAGATCGGCTACCCGGTCATCATCAAGGCCTCCGGTGGCGGTGGCGGCCGCGGCATGCGCGTGGTGCATGCCGAAGCCTCGTTGAAGGCGGCGATCGAGACCACCAAGTCCGAAGCCAAGGCCGCTTTCAGCAACGATCAGGTCTACATGGAGAAGTTCCTGGAGAATCCGCGCCACGTGGAGATCCAGGTGCTCGCCGACGGCCAGGGCAACGCCATCCACCTCGGTGAACGCGACTGCTCGATGCAGCGCCGCCATCAGAAGGTGGTGGAAGAAGCGCCGGCACCGGGCATCACCACCGAGCTGCGCGATGAGATCGGCAAGGTCTGCGTGGAAGCCTGCATCCGCATCGGCTACCGAGGCGCGGGTACCTTCGAGTTCCTGTTCGAAGACGGCCGTTTCTACTTCATCGAAATGAACACCCGCGTGCAGGTGGAACATCCGGTGACGGAGATGGTGACCGGCATCGACCTGGTCTGCGAGCAGCTGCGCATCGCCGCCGGCCAGAAGCTGAGCATCAAGCAGAGCGACGTGGTGCTGACCGGCCACGCGATCGAGTGCCGCATCAACGCCGAAGACGCCGAAACCTTCGTGCCGAGCCCGGGCCAGATCACCGCCTTCCATCCGCCGGGTGGCCCCGGCGTGCGCGTGGATACCCACATCTACAGTGGTTACCGCGTGCCGCCGAACTATGACTCGATGATCGGCAAGCTGATCGTGCACGGCCCGGATCGCGAGACCGCGATCGCGCGCATGCGCGTGGCGCTGAGCGAACTGGTCGTGGACGGCATCAAGACCAACGTCGCGCTGCAGCAGCGCATCATGCGCGACAAGGGCTTCCAGGCCGGTGGGCAGAACATCCACTACCTGGAAAAGCGCCTGGCCGAACGCAAGAACAAGTCGATCGCGTTGACCTGATCGACACGCTCGCGCGGGACGCTGGACAGCAGAAAGGCGGGGATCTCCCCGCCTTTTTGTTTGTCTGCGTTTTTCCGCTGCCCTATCCGAGCCCGCCCATGAACTGACGCACCACGTCGGCGGCCGCCTGCGGGTTGGCCTGCAGAAGCAGATGAGGGCCCGCCACGGTGTGCTGCTGTGCCTGCGGCAGCAAGCGTGCCCATTCGTGCTGCGCCCGCGCAGGCAGGAGGCGGTCATGCGAGGCCTGCAGACACAGCATCGGCACTGCGATGTCGGGCAGGGCCGCACGCGCATCAACGTCAAGCACGGCACGCAGGCGCGCGCGCAGGACCGGAACAGTGACCTGGGCCAGCGCCTTCCGCAGGCCGTCCCGCAACGCTGGCGTTGCCCAGCGACCCAGCAGCCACCATGACAGCGCTGGCGACGGCATGCCCCGCATCGGAACATAGGGCAGCAGCGGGCGCAGCGCGCGACCGGCGGGCCAATGTGCGCGGGCAAAGGTCGTGGAGAGGATCAGCCCCTGCAGTCGCGAAGGCGCAGCGGCGGCGACGGTCAGCGCCAACGGCCCCGAGAACGACTCCCCCAACAACACGAACGGCGCATCGCGCGGCAGCGCCGCCTGCACGAAGGGCAACAGCGCGGGTAATCGAGAGGAACACCCCGCGGGTAAGCGATGACCGAGGTGGTCACGCCCCGCGCGGCCATCGCATCGATGAAGGCGGTATGCAGCGTGCCGGTGGCATCCATGCCCGGCAATACGATCAGCGCAGGCAGATCGGCCATCGCCGCCCCTGCCTGGCTGTCACTTGGCGGTATCCGCCGCAGTGACCTGCGAGTTCTTCACCGGCTCCACGCCCAGCGACGAGGTCGGATCGATGATCACCATCGTTTCGGTGGAGCCATCCGGCCACACCACCTGGAAGGTGCTGCCGGTGGGCAGCGAAGCGAACGGCATGCCACTCTGCGCGCGATACACCGCAGCGACCTGACTGGCACCGGCGCGACGCACTTCGGCATCGGCCTTGACCGAGGTCAACTGCACTTTGGACAGGCTTCGGTAACGATCGTCATAGGTATCGATCATCACCAGGCCCACCGCTCCGGCCGAGTACGCGACAAACAACGCCACCCAGAACCAGAATTTGGCACCGTGCAGAATTCGACGGTAATTCATCGCCCATTCCTCTGCTTGACCAGCTCTTCGACCAACACGTTCATTTTCCCCGCACCTTGCCGCGATACCGCAGCGTCATACACAAAAGTGGCAAAGTCCTGCCCACCGTCCTGCGAACAGATCCCTCCGTTCGCGCAGAAATTATTCATCAGCACGCTGTCCGGCCCGCAGGCCATGCCCAGCTCGCAGGCGGCCAACCGCCAGGCCAGTTCGCTGAACTGATCGCCGGCCACCAGGCCGCTCATCGCGTTGTCGCCACTGGCACGCTGGCCCATGCCCGGCGCCAGCGCCATGTAGGCTTCCGGATCACGCGACTCCATCACCCGCTCGACCAGCCCGCGGCGATAGCCCGGCCCGGTTTCCAGCGGCTGGCCCTCGGCGAACAGCGAGGCCTCGGCGGCGAGGTTGCCGGCCTTGGCCGACTGCAGCCGCTGCGCCAGGATCAGCGGCCGGCCCAGGTGGTCGCTGCTGACGAAGCCCGCACAGCGCCGCGAGACGCGCTCGCGTGCAGCGACCATCGGCGCCGACGCGCTCATGCCCATACCGGTCAACAGCGTGTTGTCGAGCTGATAGCCGCCCGGGTCCATCGCATACATCGCGCAGTAGTCGTAGACGCGGCTGACCATCCATCCGGCCTCGGCGTTGCCGTTGGCCGCCTGCAGCTGCAGGCGTTGCGCATAGGCGAACAGGTCGGTGTCACCTTCGATATCGGCCCGCAGGTCCAGCGGCAGGCCGGAGGCCACCGCCGTGCCGCGCTCGCTGCCGAGCAGGCGCCGGGCCAGTTGCCGTGCTTCGGCCGGGACCGCGGTGGGTGCGCTGCCGGCCTGCGGCTCATCCAGATGCGACGCAACCTGATCGGCGTGCAGCACCCGATCGCCCGCGCGATAGCCCACCACCCCCAGCAACGCCAGGGCCGGTACGACCAGCAACCAGGTTTTCAGGGTCGGCACGAGCGCCATGGGCAGAAGTCACACGCTGTCCGTGATGGACAGCAGGAGTTCAAGTTTAGCAAGCGGCTGCAGCGGTGTCTGAACCAGCCGTCGGGCCGATCTTACCGGTCGGCGAGACGAGCGCCCGGCGGCACGTCCGGGACCATCGCCCCGCACTGGTCTAACATGCACGGTTTTCCGCCGGTCCCTGCCCCCATGCCCTTCCTGGAACTCACCCTGCACTGCACCGAAGCCACCCAGCCGCGCTATGAGAATGCGCTGGACGAC
The DNA here is from genome assembly GCF_013409105.1 of Stenotrophomonas sp. JAI102. Lineage (NCBI taxonomy): Bacteria > Pseudomonadati > Pseudomonadota > Gammaproteobacteria > Lysobacterales > Lysobacteraceae > Stenotrophomonas > Stenotrophomonas sp. JAI102. Next base: position 342,828 of record NZ_JACCCI010000002.1, on the reverse strand, counting down.
GTGGGCGCGCTGGCGGTGACCCTGCTCGATGCCGATGCCGATACCAGCAACGAGCGCGCCATCCTGGAACCGGGCGTGGGCGAGACCCCGCTGTGGAACGACCTGGTGCTGACCGCGCTGTTCCCCGGCGATACCAATGCGCTGGCCCTGCTGGCCGCGCTGGACGCCTTCGATCCCGGCCTGGACTGGGCCAACGCCAGCTTCCGCGCCGTGGCCGACGAAGACTGGGAACGCGCCTGGATCGACCAGTTCCAGCCGATGGCGTTCGGGGATCGCACCTGGATCGTGCCGTGGAACCATGCGCTGCCGGAGGCCGCACAGGCCGACGATGCTGCCGTGGTCCGCCTGGATCCGGGCCTGGCGTTCGGCTCGGGCACCCACCCGACCACCGCGCTGTGCCTGCGCTGGCTGGACGGCCTGGCCGCCGAGGGCGCGCTGGCCGGCACCACCGTGCTCGATTTCGGCTGCGGCTCGGGCATCCTCGCCCTGGCCGCGCTGAAGCTGGGCGCGGCCCGCGCGGTCGGCGTGGACAACGACCCGCAGGCGGTGCTCGCCACCGGCGACAACGCCGAGCGCAACGGCCTGCAGGACCGCGTGCAGGTCTATCTGCCGCAAGACGAACCGCAGGCGACGTACCCGGTCGTGGTGGCGAACATCCTCGCCTCGGCACTGGATGCGCTGGCCGATGTGCTGGCGGCGCGCGTCGCCCCGGGCGGCCGCATCGCGCTGTCGGGCATCCTGCACGGGCAGGAAGGGGAACTGCTGGAGCGCTACGCCCCGGCCTTCGAACAGCTGGCCGTGGCGCAGGAGGGCGACTGGATGCGCATCACCGGCGTCCGCCGTGCTTGAATAGCCTGTCTCCTGCCCGGTCCCGTGCCCATGTCCGAGCCTCCGATGCCGCCGCGACGCCCGATCGCCACGTTCCTGCGTCCGTCTGCGGAGGCGCCGGCCGATCCCGCTGAGCCGGTGTCCCGCTCCCACGAGGAGACGCCTGCGGCGTCGGCAACGTCCATGGGCGATCGCATCGCCCCGCTGGCGGTGGAACAGGTGATCGATGCCCAGCCGGTGCATGCGCCGCAGCCGTCCGTGTCGCAATCCCGATCTGGATTCGACATCGAACGCGCAGCCGATGTCGAACATGCGTACGTCGGCGAAGCTGCACCGGCTCCCGCACCGGCCGTCGGGACGGGAGCGCCGTCGCACCCGCTGCCGGATGACGCGCACGCCCACCATGAGGACGCGCGCGGCCCGGCCACCGCTGCCCTGCCCCCGGGCGAAGCGGTCACCACACCCAGTTTCCTGCGCCTGCCCGGTGCACGCCTGCGCACGCCGCGCTGGCAGTGGGGCATGGTGGCCGGGCTGGCTGCCGTGCTGCTGGTGCAGATCGCGGTGGCCGACCGCGCACGGCTGGCCGCCGATGCCGGTACCCGCCCATGGATCGCCGGACTGTGCAGCGTGCTGCGCTGTTCAGTGCCAGCCTGGCGCGAGCCGACGGCCTTTAGCATGCTCAGCCGTGATGTACGCCCGGTGCCGGGCCAGGCGGGTGCGCTGCAGGTGCAGGCGAGCATCCGCAACGACGCGCGGTGGGCCCAGGCCTGGCCGTCGCTGCGGCTGTCGCTGTCCGATGCCGATGGCCGCGTGATCGGCACCAATGTGTTCGCGCCGGCCGACTATCTGGAGCGCGCGATGGACCCGTCCGCCACGCTGGAACCGGGACAAAGCGCACAGATCAGCTTCCGCGTGCGGGAGCCTGCAGCGTCTACCGTCGCATTCACCTTTGAGTTCCTCTGAGGCACCGCCGGGGCCGCCGGAGCGTGGCAGGCAACCGGCGCACGCGCTAGACTGACCCCATCACCCTTCCGCCGTGGGCTGTTGTCCGCCCCGGCTCTTGCACCGGGAAACTCCTTGAACGCTGTCCTTTCTCGTCCTGACAACAGTCGTGGCGCACCCAAGCCACCCCTGCGCGAACACGTGGCCCAATCGGTCAGGCGGTACCTGCGGGACCTGGATGGCTGCGATGCGGACGATGTCTACGAGATCGTGCTGCGCGAGATGGAGATTCCGCTGTTCGTGGAAGTGCTCAATCACTGCGAAGGCAACCAGAGCCGCGCCGCCTCGATGCTGGGCATCCACCGCGCCACCCTGCGCAAGAAGCTGAAGGAATACGGCATCACCACCTGATGCCGGTGCGGCACGGGTCGCGCCCAGCGGAAGGCCGGATCGAGCAGCCCTCGGTACCGGCCTTCGTCGTTTTGCGGGGTTGGCGGGCGCCGCGATGGCCGTCGAAGAGGCCAGGCTCGCGTCACTGGCCTACACTATGCCCCCGCTCCGCTTCGATCTCCTGCCCCCATGAGTTCCGATCTGCTGCCCGTGCGCCGGGCCCTGCTGTCCGTTTCCGACAAAACCGGTCTGATCGACCTGGCCCGCGCCCTCGCCGCGCGCAACGTGGAGCTGCTCTCCACCGGCGGTACCGCCAAGGCGATCCGCGAGGCCGGCCTGGCAGTGAAGGACGTTGCCGACGTCACCGGTTTCCCGGAAATGATGGACGGCCGGGTCAAGACCCTGCACCCGATGGTGCACGGCGGCCTGCTCGGCCGCGCCGGGCTGGATGACGCGGTCATGGCCGAACACGGCATCGGCGCGATCGACCTGCTGGTGCTGAACCTGTATCCGTTCGAGTCGGTCACCGCCAAGGCGGACTGCACGCTCGAAGACGCCGTGGAAAACATCGACATCGGTGGCCCGGCGATGCTGCGCTCGGCCGCGAAGAACTTCGCCCGCGTGGCGGTGGCGACCGACCCGTCGCAGTACGCCGAGCTGCTGGCCGAGCTGGACGCCCACGACGGCAAGCTGTCGGCGGCCAAGCGTTTCGCCTTCTCGGTGGCCGCGTTCAACCGCGTGGCCCAGTACGACGCGGCGATCAGCAATTACCTCTCCGCCGTGACCACTACCGACACCGCCGTGCCGGTGCGTGCGGAGTTCCCGGCGCAGATGAATTCCAGCTTCGTGAAGGTGATGGACCTGCGCTACGGCGAGAACCCGCACCAGAGCGGCGTGTTCTACCGCGACCTGTACCCGGTGCCGGGCACGCTGGCCACGTTCCAGCAGCTGCAGGGCAAGGAACTGAGCTACAACAACCTGGCCGATGCCGATGCGGCGTGGGAATGCGTGCGTCAGTTCGACGTGCCGGCCTGCGTCATCGTCAAGCACGCCAACCCGTGCGGCGTGGCCGTGGGCGCCGGCAACGGCGATGCCTATGAGCTGGCCTACGCGACCGACCCGACCAGCGCCTTCGGCGGCATCATCGCCTTCAACCGGCCGCTGGACGCCGCCACCGCGCAGGCGATCCTGGACCGGCAGTTCGTCGAAGTGCTGATCGCCCCGGACTTCGAACCGGACGCGCTGGAATACGCGCAGAAGAAGGCGAACGTGCGCGTGCTGCGCATTCCGCACGGCGAGGGCCGCAACAACTACGACACCAAGCGGATTGGTTCCGGCCTGCTGATGCAGAGCGCCGACAACCGCGGCATGAGCCGCGACGAGCTGACCGTGGTGAGCAAGCTGGCACCGACCGAGAAGCAGTTCGCCGACCTGCTGTTCGCCTGGAAGGTCGCCAAGTTCGTCAAATCCAACGCCATCGTCTACGCCAAGGACAACCGCACCATCGGTGTCGGCGCCGGCCAGATGAGCCGCGTGTACTCCGCGCGCATCGCCGGTATCAAGGCGGCCGATGCGAACCTGGTGGTGGAAGGCTCGGTGATGGCCTCCGATGCGTTCTTCCCGTTCCGCGACGGCATCGATGCCGCTGCCGCCGCCGGCATCAAGGCGGTGATCCAGCCGGGTGGCTCGATGCGCGACAGCGAAGTGATCGCGGCTGCCGACGAGCATGGCCTGGCCATGGTGTTCACCGGCGTGCGTCACTTCCGTCACTGAATTGCTACCCTAGAACAAGATGTTCATCACAGTATGATCATCTTATAAAATCATGGAATGATCACAGGGGGAGAAGCAAAAGATGTCAAAGGCTAAGAGATTACTTTTCTGGTTCTTTTTTCCAGGACTGCTTGGATTTGCAGGCGGAGTCGCCTCCCTAGCGGTTGCTAGTAGCATCCCGGCGCTCACAGTCGGTGGAAGCGACGCAATTTCGACAGCAAACACTTACATCGTGTTTACAACTTTAATATTTGTCGGCTTCACCATTCTTATCACCATCGCGGGCATAGTCTTCGCCCATCAATTCTCGACTTCAAAGGACATTCAAGTTGCCGACTTGGCATCCCATTTGAAGAAGCAGGTATCTGAAAACCAGCACGATTGCGCACTGGTAATATTGAAAACAGCCCTTGAAAACAGCGACGCTCAGCGTCAGCTTGAAATTCAAATCAAGGCAAAAGTTGAAGAGATAGTCGCAGCAATAGTTGATCGATCAAACAACGATGCCACTGACGCTCAGAAGCAGGCGACAAACTTGAAAAAACAGGCTGAGAGGATCGGCAGTCTTCGAATTTTATTCAACGAAAGCAAACCCAGCTAACGAGGAGGCGGAGGTGAATAATTATTCCCCTGTCAATGCGGCCAGCGATTTGCTCGCCCTAGCCGCAGAACATGGAATCCCTAGGCGCCCACCGATTGACATAGCATCAATAGTTGAACGCCTTGGAATAAATGTAGATTATGTGAATGAGCCCGGGGATTTGGTTGGACAGATAACAAAATACCAAGGCTCTTGCAACATAGTAATTAACCAGCACAACAACTGGTATGAACCAAGGCTCCGTTTCACGCTAGCCCATGAGATTGGACACTTTATTCTCCACCTTAATAAACATGAGGATGGAGAGTTTAAAGATACACCCATAACGATGAGTAGAACTTCGTCGTACTGGGACAGAACCGAGGCCGAGGCGAATTCATTCGCAGCCGAACTACTAATGCCCAGCGACCTCATATTCCAAGAAGCAAATTACATCATCTCCGAATATAAGCAAAGCCACAACGCTCAGATATCAAAAGATGAGTTTAAGGACAGAATGAGCAGAGCATTTAATGTTTCGTTTGCAGCCATGGAATACCGACTTTCTAATCTTGGAATATTTTAATGAATATCCTGGTCATCGGCGCCGGCGGCCGTGAACACGCCCTGGCCTGGAAGCTGGCCCAGTCCGCGAAGGTCCGCGAGGTCATCGTCGCGCCCGGCAATGCAGGCACCGCCACCGAGCCCAAGTGCCGCAACGTGGACGTCAAGGTCACCGACCTGGACGGCCTGCTGGCGCTGGTCGGCACCGAAGACATCGGCCTGACCGTGGTCGGCCCGGAAGTGCCGCTGGTGGCCGGTGTGGTCGACCGCTTCCGCGCCGCCGGCCACCGCATCTTCGGGCCGACCGCCGCCGCCGCGCAGCTGGAAGGCAGCAAAGCGTATGCGAAGGACTTCCTGGCCCGCCACGGCATTCCCACCGCGTTCTATGCCGTGCACACCGAGGTCGAACCGGCGCTGGCCTACCTGCGGGAGAAGGGCGCGCCGATCGTGGTCAAGGCCGATGGCCTGGCCGCCGGCAAGGGCGTGATCGTGGCGATGACCCTGGCCGAGGCCGAGGACGCAGTGCGCGACATGCTCTCCGGCAATGCCTTCGGCGATGCCGGCGCACGCGTGGTGATCGAAGAGTTCCTGGACGGCGAAGAAGCCAGCTTCATCTCGATGGTGGACGGCAGGACTGCGCTGCCGATGGCGACCTCGCAGGATCACAAGCGCGTCGGCGACGGCGACACCGGCCCGAACACCGGCGGCATGGGCGCGTACTCGCCAGCCCCGGTGGTGACCGACGAAGTGCATGCGCGCGTGATGCGCGAGGTGGTCAACCCGACCGTGCAGGGCATGATCGCCGACGGCATTCCGTTCACCGGTTTCCTCTATGCCGGCTTGATGATCGATGCCAGCGGCGCGCCGAAGGTGATCGAGTTCAACGTGCGCTTCGGCGACCCGGAAACGCAGCCGGTGATGCTGCGCCTGCAGTCGGACCTTGTGGACCTGGTGGAAGCGGCGATCGACGAGCGCCTGGACACCGTGGAGGCGCAGTGGGATCCGCGGCCCTCGCTGGGCGTGGTGATGGCGGCCTCGCCGTATCCGGAAACGCCGATCACCGGCGACGTGATCCATGGCCTGGACGCGGTCGCCGCGACGGCCAAGGTGTTCCATGCCGGCACCACGCTGGATGCGCAGGGCCAGGTGCTCAGCGCCGGCGGCCGCGTGCTGTGCGTGGCGGCATTGGGTGGCACGGTAGGCGAGGCACAGCGCAACGCTTACGCCGGCGTCGGTGCGATCCACTGGGCCCATGAGTTCCACCGCCGCGATATCGGCTGGCGGGCGATTGCGCGCGAGCAGGGCTGAGGCAGATCAAGGGCAGCAACGGCTGCCATGTAGCGCAAAGGCCCGGCATTGCCGGGCCTTTGTTCTAGAGGACGGCGTCGATACCGCGCCCTTGATTGGTACGGCGTGAACATCAGCAAGTGGCGTGCCCCAGCTGCCGGAAAAGAAAAGGCCCGGCAGTGCCGGGCCTTATCATTTACTCAGCGGCTTACTGCATCACGCAGTAAACAGCGCCTTCATCTTTTTCAGCGCGTTCGCCTCGACCTGTCGAATGCGTTCGGCCGACACGCCGTACTCATCGGCCAGCTCCTGCAGCGTCACCTTGCTGTCCGCGTCCAGCCAGCGACGGCGGATGATGTCGCGCGAACGCGCATCCAGCTCGGCCATGCCTTCGCGCAGCAGCTGCAGCTGATTGTCTTCGCTGTCCATCCGCTCATACGCCATCGAAGGATCTTCTTCGTTGGCGCGCAGATAGGCAGCCGGCGACGGCGGCGCATGGTCGTCATCGTCATCGCTGGAGAGATCGAAACCGATATCGCGGCCGGACAGGCGCGACTCCATCTCGAGCACTTCGCGCTCGGACACGTTCAGGTCCTTGGCCACCGCACTGACTTCCGCCGCGTTCATCCAGCCCAGACGGGTCTTGGATTTGCGCAGGTTGAAGAACAGTTTGCGCTGCGCCTTGGTCGTGGCGACCTTGACGATGCGCCAGTTCTTGAGGATGAACTCGTGCATTTCCGCACGGATCCAGTGCACCGCGAACGACACCAAGCGAACGCCCATGTCCGGGTCGAAGCGCTTCACCGCCTTCATCAGGCCGATGTTGCCTTCCTGGATCAGGTCGCCCAGCGCCAGGCCGTAGCCGTTGTAGCCACGGGCCACGTGCACCACGAAGCGCAGGTGGGAATGGACCAGCTCGCGCGCGGCGTCCAGGTCCAGCTCGTCGCGGAAGCGGCGGGCCAGGTCCTGCTCGTCATCGACCGACAGCACCGGGATCTGGTGCACGGCACCGATGTAGGCGTCCAGCGAACCGAGCGCACTGGGAATCGGGAGATTGTTTGCCACAAGGGCAGTAGAGGTGTTCTGGCTCATAGCACTCATCTTAGCAGTCCCGGAATTGGACTGCTAAAGGGGAAAGAAGTTCCAGCGTTCTGTTCATGGGATGCTGGCACCGATCACCCCGCTAACGTACCGCGAAATGATGACAGTGGCGAGGGGCTGGAAATAAGGCATAAAGTCGAATTAAATCAATGACATAGGTTAATGAATTGGGCGCCAGGGCGTGTTTTCTGGCTGAACGGGCCGCAGGGAAGCGGCCATTCACCCCGAAAAGGTTGTCGGCAGTTCAGCCAGGCATGGCCTGGCTCTACCCCCAATCACCTTTCAGCCCGGTCGCGCCATGGCACCGCGACCAATCACCGCCCAAACCCGGCCGCCAACACCGCAATGCCCGGTAGTGCCACGCCATGCGTGGCAGGCCCGAACCCACCGAAGCCGCCATCCACGCCCGCGTGGCAGGCCAGCCCCCAACGCAGCCGGAAGCTGCACCATGCATGGCAGCCGAGAGAACGGCGAAGTCGGCTTATACCGGCAAATCCAGCGCAGCGCGCGGCGGCAGCGACCAGTCGATGCGGTCGTGGCCGCGGCGCTGCAGGTACTCGTTGGCCATCGAGAAATGGCGGCAGCCCAGGAAACCGCGATGCGCCGACAGCGGCGAAGGATGCGGCGCCTTGAGCACGCGATGCCGACCGGTATCGATGACCTTGCCCTTCTGCTGCGCGTAGCTGCCCCACAGCACGAACACCAGGCCTTCGCGCTCACGGTTCAGGGTGTCCACGACGTGATCGGTGAAGCCTTCCCAGCCGCGACGCTGGTGCGAGCCGGCGTTGCCCGCTTCCACGGTCAGCACCGCGTTGAGCAGCAGCACACCCCGATGCGCCCACGGCAGCAGGCAGCCATGGTCGGGGCGCGGGATGCCCAGATCGGCCTCGATCTCCTTGTAGATGTTCAGCAGCGACGGCGGCACCGGCACGCCCGGCATCACCGAGAAACTCAGGCCGTGCGCCTGGCCTGGCCCGTGATACGGATCCTGGCCGAGGATGACCACCTTGACCTGGTCGAAGGGCGTGGCATCGAAGGCGGCGAATATCTGCGGGCCGGGCGGGAACACCTGCGCCCCCGCCGCCTTGCGCTGGCGCAGGAACGCGGAGAGTTCGCGCATGTCCGGGCGCAGCAGGTAATCACCGATACGCGTCTTCCAGCTCGGCTCGAGCTGGATGCTGGGCACTACATCGTCATTCATCGCACTACAGGCTTGTCGTTGAGGCGGGACAGGCGCAGCTGGAACAGCACCTTGGTGATGAGCAGCCGCTCTTCGATCGGTTTCTGCACCAGATCGTTGGCACCGGCCTGGAGCAGGCCGGATTGATTGTGCGGGTTGCCGTCACCGGTCATCACCAGCACCGGCAGGCGGCGCTTGCCGTAGCCGAAATCCACGCGCACGCGCTGCACCACATCGCGGCCACTGAGTTCGCCCTTGAGCGTGACATCGGTGAGCACCAGGTCGATGCGGTGGCTGCTGCGGCCGAGCGACTCGGCCGTGAGCAGCGCGAAGGCATCTTCGGCGGTCAGCACGTGCAGCACGTTCAAGCCCTGCCGTTCGAGCATGCGCTTGGTCGCTTCGGCGACGACGCGGCTGTCTTCGACGTAGAGGATGGTCGCGCCGGGAATCGTCTCCGGCTGCACATAGCCACGGATGAAGGTGGCGAGTGCTTCGTGGCCCAGCGCCTTGTCGAAGTAATCGGTGACGTACTCGGTGAAGCGGCGCTGCTCCAGATGTTGCTGCGCGTCGCCGGAGACCACGATCACCGGCACGTAGGCCTGGCCCGCCGCGTCGCGCACGATGCGCGCCAGGTCCAGTCCGTCGCCATCGCTCAGGGTGAGCGAGGTGGTGACCAGGCTGACCGGCCCGGCGTCCAGCGCCGCACGCGCCTCGGCAATGCTCGCGCAGCCCACCACCTCCACCGCCGGCAGTTCGCGTTGCAGCACATCGGCAATCAACTTGCGGACCAGCCTGGAGCCGTCGACGACCATCACGCGCGGTGCGTCGTCGGCGAGGTGCTTGAGGGCTTGCGGACGCATGCGGGCCTCAGGTTTCGGTCGGACGGGTCTGGCGCAGGAAATGCCCCGTCACCAGCCAGGCGCCCAGCCAGCCCAGCACCACGGTGCCGAGCAGCACGAACGAGGAATGCAGCAGATCCAGACCATGCAGCACGAACGGGCTGCCATAACTCTGCGAGAGCGCGGCCAGCGGCGGGCGCAGGGCCAACCCGGCCGCACCGATCAATGCCAGGGCGACCGCGCCGGCGCCCAGGCCGTACCACGCGCCCAGATACAGGAAGGGGCGACGGATGAAGCCATCGCTGGCGCCGAGCAGCTGGAGCACGCCGATCTCATCGCGACGGGCCTGGATGTCCAGCCGCACCGTATTGCCCACCACCAGCGCGGCACCGAGGCCGAGCAGCACCGACAGCACCTGCACCAGGCGCGTACCGAAGCCCAGCCAGCCATCCAGGCGCTTGCGCCACAGCGCATCGTGCTGGACCAGGTCGGCCTGCGGCAGGCCTTCCAGCGACTGCGCCAGGCGCGCGTCATCGGCGCCCTCGCCCGGGGTCACGATCAGCAGGGTCGGCAGCGGATTGTCATGCAGTGCATCGATGGCCTCGCCGAGCCCGGCGCTCTCGCGCAGCTCGGCCAGGCCCTGCTCCGGCGTCTGCACCGTGACGTTGGCCACGTCGGCGCGACCGCGCAGGGTCTCGGCCACCTGGCGGGCGGCATCGGCACCGGCGTCGGTCTTCAGGAACAGGTTGATGTCGCGCGACTGCTGCACGCTGCCGGCGAAGTGCTTGAGGTTGTCCAGCGCGATCGACAGGCCCAGCGGCAGGGCCAGCGCCAGCGCCATGACCATCACCGTGAGCAGCGTCGCCCACGGCTTGCGCCACGCGCGGCCGAGGCTGAAGACCACGCTGTGGCCGTGATGGTGCAGCCACACGCCCAGGCGTGAGGGCGCGGCGGTTTCTTTGGTCACCGGTGCGTTCATTCGGCCAGGTCCTGCGGCGAGATGTCATCGACCAGGCGGCCGTGGTCCAGGATCAGCACGCGCTTGCGCATGCGCCGCAGCAGGGCCAGATCGTGGCTGACCACCAGCACGCTGGTGCCACGGTCGGGCAGCTCGGCGAACAAGGCCATGATCTCCGCCGCCAGTGTGGGATCGAGATTGCCGGTCGGTTCATCGGCGACCAGCAGCTTGGGCTCGCCGACGATCGCGCGGGCGATGCCGACGCGCTGCTGCTCACCGGCCGACAGCTGCGAGGGCAGCGCCTTCTCTCGGTGCCCCAGGCCCATGCGCTCGAGCACCGAGCGCACGCGCTTGCCGATCTCGTTGCGGCGGGTGCCGCGCAGGATCAACGGCAGGGCGACGTTCTCGGCGATGCTGCGGTCCATCAGCAGGCGGTGGTCCTGGTAGACCGCACCGACCTCGCGCCGATGCCGCGGAATGCTGCCGCCGCGCACCTTCAGCAGGTTGCGCTCATCGAAGATCACCGCGCCGCGGCTGGGCCGCTCGTCGAGATGGATCAACTTGAGCAGGGTGCTCTTGCCCGCACCGGAGTGACCGGTGACGAACAGCATTTCCCCGGGGGCGACATCGAAGCTGACGTCCACCAGTGCCTGGTGGCCGCCGGCATATTGTTTGCTGACATTGTCAAAACGCAGGACGCTCATCCCCTGATTATGCAGGACGAGGGTGGCGTGTAGGTAACGGCAACCGGGTGGGTCTGCTCCGTAGTGCCGGCCGCTGGCCGGCTCCACGTGGTGCGTGCACCGTGCAGAGCCGGCCAGCGGCCGGCACTACCCCAGGCGACGCAGGTCGGGCTGTCAGGTCTTACGAACCGGACAGCATCCGGCGGATCTTGCGGCCCAGGCGGGTCAGGAACGAGGCGCCCGGGTCGGCGGCCGGCGTGCCGCGCATCGGCTTGGCGGTCACCTGCACCGGGGTCACCGGGCCGGTCGCTGCGGCGCCTTCGGCACCCTCGACCGGACGCCCGTGGCGACGACGACGACGCTTGCGCGGCGCGCGCTCACCTTCCACGGCCGGGCTGCCTTCGGCAGACGGGGCAGCAGTCGGCGCGAGCTGCGCCTTGGCCTCGGCATCGACCGCATCGACGGCGGCGACCGGCTGCTCGCCTTCCACGCGCGGCTTGCGCTCGCGGCGCGGCTTGCCATCGGCACTGCGCTCACCCGGGGCGCGGCGCTCGCCGCGGCCACCGGACGGCTTGCCGCCACGGCTGCTGCCACCGCCACGGCGCTGCTCTTCGGCGGCCCGCGCTTCGCGTGCTTCGCGGAAGATCTGGCCGACGCTCTCATTCTCGTCGCCCTCGGCATCGCCCTCGCCTTCCGGCAGCGGGGCGCGCGGCGCGCGCGGGATCGGGGTCAGGATCTCGCTGGTGACCGGTTCGACCGGGATCTTCTGTTCGATGTAGGCCTCGATGTCCGGCAGGCCCATCGCATAGCGCTCGCAGGCGAAGCTGATCGCATCGCCCTCTTCGCCCAGGCGCGCGGTACGGCCGATGCGGTGCACGTAGTCTTCCGCATCGAACGGCAGATCGTAGTTGTAGACGTACTTGATGCCATCGATGTGCAGGCCGCGGGCGGCGACATCGGTGGCCACCAGGATTTCCAGCTGGCCCTTCTGGAAGCGGTTGAGCAGGCTCTCACGCTTCTTCTGCGGCACATCGCCGGACAGCACGCCGACGCGGTAGCCGGCCTTTTCCAGCGAACGCGCGACGCGCTCGACGAACACCTTGGTGTTGACGAACACCATGGTGCGGGCGCCTTCGCTGCGCGAGAGCAGGCCCAGCAGCAGCGGGATCTTCTCTTCGTCGGCCGGGAAGTAGATGCGCTGGCGCACGCGGGCGGCGGTGATCGATTCGCTCTCCACCACCAGCTTCTGCGGCTCGTTCATATGCTCGTAGGCCAGCTCCAGCACGCGATGGCTGAGCGTGGCACTGAACAGCAGCGTCTGGCGCGTGGTGCGCTCGGGCATGCGGCGCAGCAGGAAGCGGATGTCCTTGATGAAGCCCAGGTCGAACATGCGGTCGGCTTCGTCGAGCACGCAGATTTCGCAGGCGTGCAGCGAGACCACCTTGTGCTGCTTGACGTAGTCGATCAGGCGGCCCGGGGTGGCGATGATCACGTCCACGCCCTGCTGCAGGATCTCGCGCTGCTTGTCGTAGTCCACGCCACCGTAGACCAGCGCGAAGCGCAGGCCGAGGTCGGAACCGAACTTCACCGCGTCCTTGTGGATCTGGATGGCCAGCTCACGGGTCGGGGCCAGGATCAGCGCGCGCGGATCTTCCGGCTTGCGGTCGGCCAGCGCCGGGCGGGTCAGCAGGCGGTTCACGACCGCGACCAGGAACGCCAGGGTCTTGCCGGTACCGGTCTGGGCCTGGCCGGCGACGTCGCCGCCGGGCAGTGCCACCGGCAGGGTCAGCGCCTGGATCGGGGTGCAGCGGGTGAAACCAGCACTTTCAAGCCCGGATTGGAGCGCCGGATGCAGGTCGAAAGTGGAGAAGGTCAAATCGGTCAGCGGTTTGTCGCTCATGAGTCCGTCTTGGTAAGGCCATCCCGGCAGAGGTGCGGGGTGGCTTGCAATCTTGGGGGGCACCGTCGCAAACGGCCCCTGCGCCGGGATTGGCGGGGCCGGACTCCAGGTCCAGGGCGCCGCACAATGCCCCAGTTTAGCGCAATGTCGGCGCCAAACCGGGATAGTTCGTCGCACAACCCAATGAGAATTCCCGCCCGGCGCGCCATTGCAGGGCGGTCCAGCGCTCCGGGAGTGACCTGCACCTCGCGTTCACCGGGCCTGCCGGCGGTTGAACGGCCCCTCTGACGGGGGTGGAACCGGCGTCCAGGCCCCCGCATATCGAAGGGGATCGTCGCGACACTGCAGGAAGGCGATCACGGGACGCTTCTTTCCAACCAGCGTCTGTCCGGTCACGGCGATAGCGTTACACTGCGCCCCGTGAGCGTCCAGGCATCCGCCGAACGCACCGCTGGCCGCCCGCGGCCACGAGGCATCAGACGCGGGTGACGCCCTGTTGGCGTTGCCCAACTTCAACCTCCTCCGGCCCGGCCGGGTGCATTTCCAGACGAGAGACCAAGATGAGCGACAAGGTTGTACATGTCAGCACCGCTGACTTCCAAAGCGCAGTACTGGATTCCAAAGAGCCGGTGCTGGTCGATTTCTGGGCCGAATGGTGTGGCCCCTGCAAGATGATCGCCCCGGCGCTGGACGAGCTGGCCGACGCCTACAACGGTCGCGCCAAGATCGCCAAGGTCAACGTCGACGAACAGCGCGAACTGGCCGCCAAGTATCACGTGCGCTCGATCCCGATGCTGCTGGTGTTCAAGGACGGCGAAGTCCAGGCGCAGCAGATCGGTGCCGTCGGCAAAGCACAGCTGGCCGGCATGCTGGACAAGGCCCTGGCCTGATCGCAGCAGGCAGCCGGCCCGTCCGGCTGCCACGCGGGCCCGTCGCCCGCATGAATGACCCTGCCCCACCCGGCTTGCGCGCCGCCGCGAGCCGGTGTTAGTGTCGGCATATCCGGCCGCATTCGCGCGCCGCATCTTCTGGACGCAGTTTCCTTCCAGATCCTTTCCCAACGTTCGCCGCCCTGCCGGGCGCTCGCACCTTCTAGCGAGGAATCCAGCACTTGTCCGATATCACTACTTCCGAACCCGGGAGCGCCGACGCGCCCGCCGAGAAGCGCGTGCGCAAGCCGCGCGTCGCCAAGGCCGCCGCCAACACCGGTGCCGACGCAGGTTCCCCCCCCTCACAACCCGCTCTGCCTCTGGCTGCCGCGTCTGACGCGCCGGCGCCGGCTGCCGCTCCTTCGGCAGCTCCGCAGGCATCGGCACCGGCGGCTTCTGCCGGTGGCGACGCATCGCCCTCGCAGGGCGGTGGTCAGCAGGACACCGGCGACGGTGGCCAGCGCAACCAGAACGGCCGCAACCAGAACCCGCAGGGCGGGCAGAACCCGTACCAGCAGGGTCAGGGTCAGAACCAGGGCCAAGGCCAAGGCCAGGGTCAAGGTCAAGGCCAGGGCAACCGCCGCGATCGTTTCCGCAATCGCCGTGACCGCAACCGCGGTGGCGATCGCTACAACGACGACGGCATGCCGCAGGACAGCGGTGAACAGCAGCCGTTCGTGCGCAGCCAGCAGGCCAACGTGCCCGAAGGCTTCCCGGTCTACTCGCTGAGCGACCTCAAGCGCATGCCGGCGCAGAAGCTGCTGGAAATCGCCGAGCAGCTGCAGATTTCCGAAGGCGTCGCCCGCGCCCGCAAGCAGGACGTGATCTTCGCCCTGCTCAAGGTGCTGACCCGCCATGGCGACGGCGTTGCCGCCGACGGCGTGCTGGAAATCCTGCCGGACGGCTTCGGCTTCCTGCGCGCGGCCGAAGCCAGCTACCTGGCCGGCCCGGACGATACCTACATTTCGCCCAGCCAGATCCGCCGCTTCAACCTGCGCACCGGCGATCATCTGTCCGGCCGCATCCGCTTCCCGAAGGACGGCGAGCGTTACTTCGCGCTGTCGATCGTGGACACCATCAATGGTGAGCCGCTGGAAGCGTCGAAGAACAAGGTGCTGTTCGAGAACCTGACCCCGCTGTTCCCGCGCAAGCGCTTCACCCTGGAACGTGGCAACGGTTCGTCCGAAGACATCACCGGCCGCATCCTCGATCTGATGGCACCGCAGGGCAAGGGTCAGCGTTCGCTGATCGTCTCCCAGCCCAAGGCCGGCAAGACGATGATGATGCAGCAGGTGGCGACGGCGATCACCACCAATCATCCGGACGTGCACCTGATCGTCCTGCTGATCGATGAGCGCCCGGAAGAAGTGACGGAAATGCAGCGCACCGTGCGCGGCGAAGTCATCAGCTCCACCTTCGACGAGCCGGCCGCCCGTCACGTGCAGGTCGCCGAAATGGTGATCGAGCGTGCCAAGCGCCTGGTCGAGCACAAGAAGGACGTGGTGATCCTGCTCGACTCGATCACCCGCCTGGCGCGTGCCTACAACAACGTGGTGCCCAGCTCCGGCAAGGTGCTCACCGGTGGTGTGGACGCCAACGCCCTGCACCGTCCGAAGCGCTTCTTCGGCGCCGCGCGCAACGTGGAGGAAGGCGGCAGCCTGACCATCATCGCCACCGCGCTGGTCGATACCGGCAGCAAGATGGACGAGGTGATCTACGAAGAGTTCAAGGGCACCGGCAACAGCGAAGTGCACCTGAGCCGTCGCATCTCTGAAAAGCGCGTGTTCCCGGCGATCGACATCAACCGCTCGGGTACCCGTCGCGAAGACCTGCTGATCGAACCGGAACTGCTGCAGAAGATCTGGATCCTGCGCAAGCTGCTGCATCCGATGGATGAAATGGCCGCGATGGAATTCCTGCTCGACAAGATGAAGAACACCAAGTCCAACGACGAGTTCTTCGGTTCGATGAAGCGCTGATCGGCGCATCATCCGGACAGGAAAAGGCCCCGCATTGCGGGGCCTTTTTCGTATCGACATCCTGACTTCGGTGTGTTCCGGACGGTGCGGCGCGCTGGACTATCCACCCGCCGTCGCGTTGCCTCAGCCGCCGGGGCGCGAACCACGCCACGCGTAGAACGCAATGAACACGTAGCACAGCATGGGCAGCAGGAAGGACAGCTGCAGCCCGTGGTGGTCGGCCAGCCAGCCCATCGCAAGGGGAATGACCGCCCCACCGACAATCGCCATCACCAGCAGGCTCGAGGCCTGTCCGGTCAACGTACCCAGCCGTGCGATCGCCAGCGCGAAGATGGTCGGGAACATGATCGAGTTGAACAGGCCGATGCTGACCACGCTCCACTTGGCCAGGTTGCCGCTGCCCAGCATCGTCACCGTGAGCAGAGCCATCACGATCAACGCGAAGACACCCAGCATGCGGCGCGGGTCGAGACGGGTCAACAACGCCGCACCGAGCAGTCGACCGACCAGCGCACCGCCCCAGTACAGCGACACGTAGCGCGTGGCTTCCTGCTCGGTCAGGCCCTCGCCGATGCCCGGCATCGAGAGGAAGTTGACCAGCACGCTGCCGATCGAAACTTCGGCGCCCACGTAGAAGAAGATCGCCAGCACGCCGTAGCGCAGGTGGCGGTGGCGCAGCGCATCGCGCAGGCGGCCGCGACCACGCTCATCGGCGCCCTCCACACCGGGTATGGCCGGCAGGCGGAACATCCAGATGGCCGCCGCCAAGGCGAACAGGGCCACGGCCAGGCCGAGATACGGAAGCTGCACCGACTGCGCTTCGGCAGCGCGATACGCCAGCGCTTCCGCCTGTGGCAGCAAGGCCAGCTCCTCGGCGGTGCGCGGCGCTGCCGACAGGATCAGCAGCCCGCCGAACAGCGGCGCGATGGTCGTGCCCAGCGCATTCATCGACTGCGCAAGCGTCAGCCGACTGGAACTGGTCTGTTCCGGCCCGAGCAGCGCGACGTAGGGATTGGCGGCCACCTGCAGCACCGTGATGCCGGTGGCCAACACGAACAGCGCACCGAGGAACAGGCCGTACACATGCGCCTGCGCAGCCGGCCAGAACAGCAGCGCGCCGACGCCGGCAATGGCCAGCCCGGCGACGATGCCACGCTTGTAGCCCACCGCCGCGACCAGGCGCCCGGCGGGCAGCGACATCAGGAAGTACGCGCCGAAGAAGGTGAACTGGACCAGCATCGCCTGCACCCAGGTCAGCGCGAACGCCGCCTTGAGATGCGGAATCAGGATGTCATTGAGGCACGTGAGGAAGCCCCACATGAAGAAAATGGCGGTGACCACGGCCAGTGCAACGCGATTGCTTTGCACATGGTGTCCGCGGACGGCAGCGGGGGTATCCATCGCGTGTCCTTCAGATAGGGAATGCCGGTCAACTGGCAGCCAGACATGGAACCCGCTTGCGCCTCGATTGTCCAGCACTGTCGGCAGCACACGCGGCAGCGCTCCGGGCACGACATGCACCGGCTGCCGCCGCTTCACCCACGCGGCAGCGTAATCCGCAATAATCGCCGCCGAAAGAGTTGTTGACCGCCCGGGGGCGGGATCGTCGACGGATGGGCGCGGGATGCGTACCGGTTCAGGGCGATGTCGTGCGCTCCTGACTGCTTCGCCGTTGCCGTTCCACCCGCCTGTCCGGTTGGCGCTGCACCCTGTTGCCCGTGAACCGCATGCGCCCGTTGTCTGCCCGCCTCACTCTCGGCACGTTGATCCTTGCCTTGGCCCTGCTCAGCGCGACCATCGCGCTGGTCAATACCCTGCATGCCAGCTACCGCGTGCAGCGCGAGCAGTTGATCGGCAACACGCTGGAAGCCAACCGCGTGTACGCCAGCAAGCTTGCCGAGTCGACCCAGAACTTCGTGCTGTCGGCCCAGCAGCAGGTGGCCTACAGCGCCACCCTGCTCGGCCAGCGCCGTCACGATCGCGAGGCGCTGGAAGCCGAGGCCGCGCGTCTGCAGCTGCAGACCAACAGCTTCAACTCGGTGCTGATCGTCGATGCGGGCGGCACCGTGCTGGCCACCTCGCCGCAGAGCCTGGCGCTGCAGGGCGTACTGCTCAAGAGCAGCGGCAACCGCGATGCCCTCGATCGTCGCGTGCCCTTCATCAGCGACCCGTACGAGTCGGCGACAGGCAGGCTGCTGGTCGCGATCTCCCATCCGATCTTCTCTGCACAGGGCGAGTACCAGGGCTACGTCAGCGGGACGATCTACCTGCGCCAGCGCAGCATCCTGCAGTCCCTGCTGGGCAAACACTATTACCGCGATGGCTCTTACCTGTACGTGGTCGATCGCCATGGTCGCATCCTGTACCACATCGAACAGAACCGGATCGGCGAGTTGGCGCTGGAAAACCCGGCCGTCCAGGCGGTGACCCAGGGGCATTCCGGCGCGCAGCAGGTGCGCAACAGCCACGGCGTATTGATGCTGGCCGGCTATGCACCGGTGCCGAGCGTGGGGTGGGGCGTGGTCGCCCAGCGCCCGACCACCGCCACGCTGGCCGCGTTGTCCAAGCTGATGTCCTCGGTAATCTGGAACGCGATCCCGCTGGGCATCCTGTCGCTGTTGATCACCTGGTGGTTCGCGCGGCGCATCTCGCGGCCGCTGTGGCAGCTGGCGCGCAACGTGCAGAACCGCGACACCGGCATCGCCATCCGCCATGTCACCGGCATCCGCGCCTGGTACTACGAGGTCGCACAGCTCAAGACCGCGCTGCTCTACAGCTTCAACCTGCTGCAGGACCGCATCGGCAAGCTCAACCGCGCCAGCATGACCGACCCGCTCACCGGCCTGCAGAACCGGCGTGGCCTGCAGCAGGGGCTGGAAGACTGGCAGGCGCGCGGGCAACCGTTCGGGATCATCGCCGTGGACATCGACCGCTTCAAGACCATCAACGACCGCTTCGGCCACGCCGTCGGCGATGCGGTGATCCTGCGCATCGCGCAGCTGATGCGCAATGACGCACGCGATACCGACCTGCTCTGCCGCAACGGGGGCGAAGAGTTCCTGATCCTGCTGCCGGGTATCGATGCGGTCAACGCGGCCCGGGTGGCCGAGCGCCTGCGCGTGCAGGTCGCCGCCGAAGTGTTCGAACAGGCCGGCACGGTGACCGTGTCGCTGGGCGTGGCCCACTATCCGACCTATCACGCCGATCCGCAGCAGGCACTGCGGCTGGCCGACAAGGCGCTGTACATGGCCAAGGAACAGGGCCGCAACCGCACGGTGGTCTACCCGCAGCCGGAAGGGCCAGGCAACGGTTGAGGCACGGGTCGCGGGCGCAGCACGCCCGCGATCCTGTGCGGATCAGCCGCCCAGCGGGGTCAGCAGTTTCGGTGCTGTGCTGGTGGCGTCCGCCATGAACACGCCGCCGGCGGGCAGCAGGTCGGCGTTGGCATCGGCAGCCAGTGCACTGTCCCTGCGCCACGGTGCCTGCTGGCGCGGGCCGGGAATATAGGCGTCCCAGCGGCCGTAGCGCGCAACCTCGTCGCCGAACGAGAAACGCACAGGGACCCTGACGGTCCAGCTGGCGTCATCCTTCCCATCGCCGGTAGAGGGCGCCTTGAAGGTCCACTTACGTGCGGCGCCCATCGACACGCGGGCCAGCTTGTCGCGCATTTTCCGCATGTTCGCCTCGTTGGCGATCACACGAAGATTGACCTGCTCGGTGGCCACGTCCAGCACCTTTCCATCGCGCCCGACCTGCACCAGGAGCAGTACATCGCCACGGCCGCGCGCATTGAAGACATCCTCGGGATACGCCGGCGGCGACATCCTCACCTTGGTGACGTTGTCGGTCGAGGTTTCGTCGTACGTCTCGAAGTTCGCTGCCAGCAGCGTGACCAGGCCGGTGCCATCGGGGTTGTTCTTCGCACCCAGGCGGATGGTGGCCGGCGTACGTGCCTTGACCGCCTGGCCATCCACCAGCACCGGGGCGAAACGCCACGTCTTCACAGCACCTTCGACGAACGTGACGATGGTCTCGTCGACCTGCGCGCGCTTGTCCAGGCGGAACGCCTCGACCTGGCCCTCGGTACCGATATCGATCTCACCGGTCAGCACCATGCTCGCTTCAGCCTGCTCGCGCACCTCGCGCTTCGTCTGCGCGGCCACATCGAACAACGTCGACGCCCCCACGCTCCCCAGTACAAGCATCAACGCAACGCTTCGGAATGAACGCATCTCACCTTCTCCTTGTGGATGCATGCAAGCGTACCCCGGGTTTCCCGGAGAGGCCAATCAGGCAAGCCTATTGCTTGCTGCATAAGGAGGCGTATCCGGATATTGACCGGCCGCGAACCCCACCTGCAACCGCTGCCACCATGCGGGATCGAACAGGTGGGCGAAATGCTCGCGCACCGCCGCCAGCTCGGCCGCCGGCAGGCCCATGAACATCCAGAAGCGCTCCGGAAACACATCGCGCGGACCGATCTGGAACCACGGCTCGTCAGCCAGCGCTTCCTCTTCGTTGCGCGGGGTCGGCCAGGTTCGGAAGATGCACTCGGTGACCAGACACAGCTCATCGTAGTCGTAGAACACCGCGCGCCCGTGGCGCGAGACGCCGAAGTTCTTCGGCAACATATCGCCGGGAAAGATGTTGTTGCGCGCCATGTCGGTGATTGCCTGCGCATAGTCCAGTGCGGCCACGCGTCGCGACTCCACGGTCTGCTCGCGCAGGTACAGGTTGAGCGGACGGAACCGCCGCTGCACGTAGCACAGCGCGATCACCAGTTCGTCGCCGTCCTCATGCACGCTGCTGGCGCACTGGGTCAGCAGCTCTTCGCGCAGCGCCGCGGAGAAGCGCGCCCGCGGGAAGCGCAGGTGCCGATAGGGCTGCGCGTCAAGCAGTCGGCCAACACGGTCCAGGTTGAACACCAACGCATACTTCTCTTCGACCTGGTGCCGGGTCATGGTCTTCGGCCAGGCAAAACGGTCCCGGATCAGCTTGAACACCAGCGGATAGCTGGGCAGGGTGAACACCGCCATGACCATGCCGGGCGTGCCGTCGGCATGGACGAGCTGCTCGCCCGGCTGCTCATGGAAGTGACGGAAGAAGGTGCGATAGCGTTCGGTCTTGCCCTGCTTGGCACGCCCGAGCACCGTGTAGATCTCATCCACCGGCTTGCCCGGCAGCAGGCTGCGCAGGAATACCACCGCGTCGCCCACAGTCGCCAGGTCCGCCTGGAAATAGCTGCGCGAGACGCCGAACAGATGGGCGACATCGCGGCGCCGGGTCAGCACCGCATCCACGCGAACACCGCGTTCGTCATGCACCAGCGCGATCACGCAGGGCGAGAAGCGATGCTCGCCGAACACGCGCCCGACCAGATAGGCGCGGCGCTCACGGTAGAAGACGGTGTCGAGCAGTTCGATGCTGCGCACCGGGTAGTCGCCCCAGTGCGCCAGATCATCCTGCAGCCGCACCGCGATCGCGGCGGCGCAGCGCAGCTGGTGCGCATAGGGCACATGGAAGCGATAGTCACCAAGGACGCGCATGAACGCATCGGCCGGGCGCGTCGGTGAGAGGGTATAGCTGTGTCGCGCGACGGGATGGGTGATGGCGTCGGACGGCTCCACATCCATCGCCATGAACTCGATTGCCCCGTCCACGCCGCGGGTCGCGAACAGCCGGCGTGCCAGCGTGTTGTAGAAGGTCTTGTACAGTTCGGCGTCGATCAATCCGGCCAGCAGCGCGGCATAGGCCGCGCGAACCTGCAGCCACAGCGCGCGCTCACCCACACGTTCACCGACTGCGCGGCGCAGGGTATCGACGGTCTCGGCGATGCACTGGTCATACAGCGCGATGCGCTCCACGGCGTCCTGCCGCGCACCCACCCAGTCGCGCTGTTCGAAGCGCTGCCGCGCACGCCGGCTGATCGCCGCGAAGCGCGCATGGTAGTCCTCGAAGCCATCGCGGATCAGCCGCGCGAGCGCGTCCGGCGTCGCGTTCATGCGACGCCCCGGAGGGAGCAATGATGGAACCGGCAGGAACAGCAGGCGTGCATGCAGCCACTTCCAGAGGACCTGCCGCCACCATACGGCAGCGACTGGGCGCTTGCCCAGCGGGCACCCATGAAAAAACCCGCGCCGGAGCGCGGGTTCTTCATCGATCACCGCAGGTGCGGGACCGCTGCCTTACAGCGCAGCCAGCGCGCTGTTGAAGGTGCTGCTCGGACGCATCGCGGCGCTGGCCTTGGCCACGTCCGGACGGTAGTAGCCGCCGATGTCGACCGCCTTGCCCTGCACCGCCGCCAGCTCACCGACGATGGCCTGCTCGTTGTCGGCCAATGCCTTGGCCAGCGGAGCAAAACGGGCCTTCAGCGCGGCATCGTCATCCTGCGCGGCCAGGGCCTGGGCCCAGTACAGCGCGATGTAGAAGTGGCTGCCGCGGTTGTCGATGCCGCCCAGCTTGCGCGAGGGCGACTTGTCGTTGTCCAGGAACTGGCCGTTGGCCTGGTCCAGGGTCTTGGCCAGCACGGTGGCACCGGCGTTGTCGTAGCGGTTGCCCAGGTGCTCCAGGGACGCGGCCAGGGCCAGGAACTCGCCCAGCGAATCCCAGCGCAGGTAATCCTCTTCCACGAACTGCTGCACGTGCTTCGGCGCCGAACCACCGGCACCGGTCTCGAACAGGCCACCACCGGCCATCAGCGGCACGATGGAGAGCATCTTGGCGCTGGTGCCCAGCTCCATGATCGGGAACAGGTCGGTCAGGTAATCGCGCAGCACGTTGCCGGTGACCGAGATGGTGTCCTCACCCTTGCGGATGCGGTCCAGCGAGAAGGCGGTCGCTTCCACCGGCGCCAGGATGCGGATGTCCAGGCCGCTGGTGTCGTGGTCCTTCAGGTAGGTCTCGACCTTGGCGATCACCTGCGCATCGTGCGCGCGGGCAGCGTCCAGCCAGAACACCGCCGGGGTGCCGCTCAGGCGGGCCCGGTTGACGGCCAGCTTCACCCAGTCCTGGATCGGAGCGTCCTTGGTCTGGCACATGCGCCAGATGTCGCCGGTCTGCACGGCGTGCTCGAAGATCACCTTGCCGGCGTCGTCGGTGACGCGCACGGTGCCGTCGGCCGGGATCTGGAAGGTCTTGTCGTGCGAACCGTATTCCTCGGCCTTCTGCGCCATCAGGCCGACGTTGGGCACCGAGCCCATGGTCGCCGGGTCGAAGGCACCGTGGGTGCGGCAGTCGTCGATCACGGCCTGGTACACACCGGCGTAGCAACGGTCCGGAATGACGGCCTTGGTGTCCTGCAGCTTGCCGTCCGCATTCCACATGCCACCGGAGTCGCGGATCATCGCCGGCATCGAGGCGTCGACGATCACGTCGCTGGGCACGTGCAGGTTGGTGATGCCCTTGTCCGAGTTGACCATGGCCAGGCCGGGACGCTTGCCGTACTCGGCAGCCAGGTCGGCCTTGATCGCTTCCTGGGTGGCCTCGGGCAGCTGCGGCAGGCGCGCGAACAGATCGCCGATGCCGTTGTTCGGATCGAAACCGGCCTGCTTGAGCACGTCGGCGTGCTTGGCCAGCACATCCTTGTAGAACTCTTCGACGACCACGCCGAACATGATCGGGTCGGAGACCTTCATCATGGTGGCCTTGAGGTGCAGCGAGAACAGCACGCCCTTGGCCTTGGCATCGGCGATCTGCGCCTGCACGAACGAGGCCAGCGCATTGCGGCTCATCACCGCGGCGTCGACGATCTCACCGGCCTTGACCGCGGTCTTCTCCTTGAGCACGACGCTGCTGCCGTCGGCCTTGAACAACTCGATCTTCAGGCTGCCGGCGTTGGCCAGCGTGGCCGACTTTTCGCTGCCGTAGAAGTCACCGCCGTCCATGTGCGCGACATGCGACTTGGACTCGGTGGACCACTTGCCCATGCGATGCGGGTGCTTGCGGGCGTAGTTCTTGACCGACAGCGGCGCACGGCGGTCGGAGTTGCCTTCGCGCAGCACCGGGTTGACCGCGCTGCCCTTGACCTTGTCGTAGCGCGCCTTGATGTCGCGCGAGACGTCGTCGGTCGGCACGTCCGGGTAGTTCGGCAGCGCGAAGCCCTGGTCCTGCAGCTCCTTGATCGCGGCCTTCAGCTGCGGCACCGAGGCGCTGATGTTGGGCAGCTTGATGATGTTCGCGTCCGGGGTGGTCGCCAGCTGGCCCAGTTCGGCCAGGTGGTCGGCTTCCTTCTGGTCGTGCTTAAGGTAATCCGGGAACAGGGCCAGGATGCGGCCGGACAGCGAGATGTCGCGGGTTTCCACGGCGATGCCGGCGGTGGCGGTGTAGGCCTCGACGATCGGCAGCAGCGACTGCGTGGCCAGGAACGGGGCTTCATCGGTGAGCGTATAGAGAATCTTGGGCGTGTTCGACATGGGGGATCAGGGCTCTCTTGCAGATCTCGTGAATGATGGCCGACGGCAATGCCGGGCCGCGTGCAACCGTGTCGCGTGCAGGGCCTCGCAGAGCGTGGCCCGCACTTTCCCCGGGGACCGCGCCAACCAACGGCGCGCACGGCGGGAAACCCCCGCATTGTCGCGTTTTCAGCCCCCCGGAGCAAAGCCGCCCCATACGCAAACGTACTGGAACGCTGTGGTCCGGCAGGCGCCCATAAAAAAGACGCAGCCTCGCGGCTGCGTCCATCGTGAGCCTGTTGCCGGGAGAGAGTCGGCGTCTAGGCTTACTTGACCTCGAACTCCTGCGGCGATCCAGCCGCCTTGCCATCTACCATGACTTCGGCGCGGTACTTGCCCGCCGGCCAGCCATTGGCATTCTTGAAGGTGATGTTGGTGGTCTCGGCGCCGGTCGCGTTCACGACCTGGTTCTGCTCACCGGCGACCTGGCCATTCTGGAAGGTCAGCTTGGCCGCCACGTTGGCGTTGTTGGCGCTGCCATCGGTGCGGATGGAGACGATGATGTCGTCCTTCGGCGCGAACAGCGCGGCCGAGGTAACCATCTTGTCCGCTGCGGCGGTCTTGCCGACCGTGACGGAAGAAACCATCACCCCCGTGGCAGCGGTCATCGGCTGCGGGGCGGCTTCTGTCATCGGTGCCGGCGCGGCCGGCGTCATCGCGGCGGGCTGCGCATTGTTGTCGGCGGTATCTTCTTTCTTTTTACAGCCGGCGAGGGCCACAGTGGCCAGAAGCGCGGCGAGAACGGCAGTACTGATGGACGACTTCTTCATGGAGGTTGCTCCCTGTTGGATGGTGGGCAGTGCAGCGATCAGGCTTTGGGCGGCAGTTTCAGGATCTGGCCCGGCTGGATCTTGTCGGGGTCGTCCAGCACGTCGCGGTTGGCCTCGAAGATGCGCTTCCACGCATTGCCATCGCCCAGTTCCTGCTTGGCGATCTTCGAGAGCGAATCGCCCTTCTGCACCGTATAGGTGCCTCCGACCTTCTCCGCGGTGGTATCCACCGAGGCGGTCACGCCGGAGAAATCGACCTGATCGACTTTCTGCGCGGTGGTATCAACGCTGGCGCTGACACCGGAAAAGTCGACTTTCTTATCGGTACTCATCCATACACTCCCGTCTTGATTGACGACATGGGAGGCACGGTGTCACAGCCCTTGTTAATGGGGCATGGCGTGGGTGTGAAGACGCGTCGAACCTGACAGACGGGGCGCATCGACCAACGGTCGATGCCTACTGCCGCAGGTCGCGGACGGTGCGCGCCGGGGCGGCGATGCCCGGGCTGGCCCGCCACGGGTTGATGTCCAGGCCACCACGGCGGGTGTAGCGCGCTTCCACTTCCAGCCACTGCGGCTGGCAGCGCTGGGTGATCTCGCTGAAGATCCGCTCCACGCACTGCTCGTGGAATTCGGCGTGCTCGCGATAGCTGATCAGGTACTTGAGCAGGCCGTCGCGGTCGATCTTCGGGCCGCGGTAGCGCACGCTGACACTGGCCCAGTCCGGCTGGCCGGTGACCGGGCAGTTGGACTTCAGCAGGGCCGAGCTCAACGTCTCGGTCACCACCTCATCGGCATCGGCAAACAGGAATTCCGGTGCGGGCGGGCCGTAGCGCTCGATGGCGACATCGCGTTCGTCCAGCGATTCCCCCTCGGCGTCTTCCACCAGCGGCGGCACGCCGAACACCACCGTCACCACCGCGCCGGCACAGGCCGACAGGTCGCGGGTGATGCACAGCCGTGCGGCTGCGTCATCGTCGAAGCGCGTGCTGTTGAGGGAGTTGAGGTAGAGCTTGAACGACTTGGATTCGATCAGGTTCGGCGAGGTGCACGGCACGCTGACCGTGGCGACCGCCACGCGCGGCTTGCCGCGACCGTCCAGCCAGCTCAGCTCATAGGCCTGCCAGCGGTCATGGCCGACGAACGGCAGCGCCGCCTCGTCCAGGCCGATCTCCTCGCGGGCGCCACGGCGCGGGATGGGAAAGAGCAGGCCGGGATCGTACTGCGACGGGTAAGCCACCTCGCGACCGAGGCTGGAGTCCTGGGGGGTATTCATGCCGCCATTTTACGCCGGCAGGCGCGCGGCGTCCGGCGGCGAAAAGGAGAGGCCACGACGACCGGGTAATGACGTTCCCAGTCGGCGGGAGGACCGGAACCCTCCCGCCCGTGCCGGTTTTCACCCCGGCCAACGGCCGGGACCTACCGTCTACCAGCCGTCCGCTGACTTCAGCCTGCGCCAGGCGCCGCAGCCGGCGTCCCATTGAGGTAATCCAGGCTCACCTGCAGCAGCGCGCGCAGGCCCACGTCCAGCGCCTTCTCATCGAGCAGGAACTTGGGCGAGTGGTTGGCCGGCGCCGTGGCCGGATCGATCCCTTCGCTGGTGGAG
This sequence comes from Stenotrophomonas sp. JAI102, assembly GCF_013409105.1. Classification (NCBI taxonomy): domain Bacteria; kingdom Pseudomonadati; phylum Pseudomonadota; class Gammaproteobacteria; order Lysobacterales; family Lysobacteraceae; genus Stenotrophomonas; species Stenotrophomonas sp. JAI102. The sequence continues at coordinate 316,067 of NZ_JACCCI010000002.1, read as the reverse complement.
CCCACGAAGAAGAACATGCCGGGCACCTGCTGGGCGTACAGCGAGAAGTCCTCCGCGCCCATCTGCAGCGGCGGCTCGTAGACGTTGCCCTCGCCCACCACGGCCTGCAGGCTCGGCAGCATCCGCGCGGTCAGTGCCAGATCGTTGACCGTGGCAGGGTTGCCCTCGGACTCGTAGATCTCGGTTTCCGCCTTGGCGCCATGGGCGGCGGCGGTGTGTTCGGCCACGTTGCGCAGGTCGGCGAAGATCTGCTGGCGCATGCCCTCGTCGAAGGTGCGGATGGTGCCGACCATCTCCACTTCATCGGGGATGATGTTGTAGCGGATGCCGCCCTTGATCGCGCCGAAGGTCACCACGGCCGGCTGCTTGGACAGGTTGGCGCGGCGGCTGACGATGGTCTGCGCGGTGCCCACCAGATCGGCCGTGGCCACGATCGGGTCCACCCCGTTCCACGGCGCCGAGCCATGGGTCTGGCGACCGATCACCTTGATGCCGAACCGGTCCGACGCCGCCATCAGCGGGCCACCGCGCACCGCGATCTGGCCGGCCTGCACGCTGGAGAACACATGCAGGCCGAACACCGCCTCCGGCTTGAAGTCCTTGAACAGGCCCTCCTTGAGCATCAGCGCCGCACCGCCCTCTTCCGGCGGCGGCGCGCCTTCCTCGGCGGGCTGGAAGACCAACATCACCTCGCCTGGCAGGTCTGCGCGCATCTTCACCAGCGCATCGGCCACGCCCAGCAGCGTGGCGGTGTGGGCGTCGTGGCCGCAGGCATGCATCACCCCGACGGTCTCGCCGCGATAGGTGCTGGTGGCCTTGGAGGCGAACGGCAGGCCGGTCTGCTCGGTCACCGGCAGCGCGTCCATGTCCGCGCGCAGGGCGATCCGTGGGCCAGGCTTGGCGCCCTTGATGATCGCCACCACGCCGTGGTGGGCGATGCCGGTCTGCGGCTTCAGGCCCATCGCGCGCAGGCGCTCGGCGACCTTGGCCGAGGTGCGTTCTTCGCGGTTGGACAGCTCCGGGTGCTGGTGGAAGTCGCGGCGCCAGTCGATCACCTGGGCCTTCAGGCGGGTCGCGGCGGCGGCCACCTCCGGGCGTTCGGCAGGGGCGGCGGCGGCCAGGCCGGGGGCGGCCAGCAGCAGGGCGGACATCAACAGCGACAGACGGGGCATTGAAGGTCTCCACGGGTCAGAACGGCGGTCGAACCTGAATGTAGGACATCGGCGCCGATCACGCTGTAACTTTCTGCCCCGGCAGACGTTCATGCAGGGAACCTCACCCGTCACATCCGGTCTGATCGCCCGTCCCATCCGTCATGCATGAAAGCCCACGGGCGACGGGTATGCTTTGCGCCTAGCCAACCGGGCCCCCCGCCCTCCGCCAGCCCCCTCAGGAGTTATTGAATGTCGCGTTTCTGGAAGATCGTGCTGCTGGTGGTCGCAGTGCTGGTGGTTGCCGTTGTCGGCGTGCGCCTGTTGGGTGGCAAGAAGGGGGACGCGGCGGGTCCGGCAGCCGAAGGGCGTCAGGGCGGTGACCCGGCCAATGCAGACCCGGTGCCGGTCACGGTGATCGATGCAGTCCGCCAGGACGTACCGGTCTATGCCAGCGCGCTGGGCACGGTCGCGGCGATGAACACGGTCACGGTGAGCCCGCAGGTGGGCGGCCAGCTGATCAGCCTGAATTTCAAGGAAGGCCAGGAAGTGAAGAAGGGCGACCTGCTCGCGCAGATCGATCCGCGCACCCTGCAGGCCAGCTTTGATGAAGCCGCGGCGGCCAAGCGCCAGAACCAGGCCCAGCTCGCCACCGCGCGCTCCAACTACCAGCGCTCCAATTCGGCCGAGTACCGCCAGTACGTGGCCAAGACCGACCTGGACACCCAGCGCAACCAGGTCGCCCAGTTCGAGAGTGCCGTGGCCGCCAACGAGGCCAGCATGCGCGCCGCCCAGGTGCAGCTGCAGTACACCCGCGTCACCGCGCCGATCTCCGGCATCGCCGGTATCCGCGCGGTCGATGCCGGCAACATCGTCAGCGCCGGCACCGCGCTGGTGACGCTGACCCAGATCCATCCGATCCACGTGGTGTTCAACCTGCCCGAGCGCCAGCTGCCGGCCGTGCGCCAGGCCCAGGCCGCCGGCGCGGTGGATATCGCCGCGCTGGACCGCAACGATGCGCACGTGCTCACCGATGGCGGCAAGCTCGACGTGGTCGACAACCAGATCAGCAGCGACAGCGGCACCTTCCGCGCGCGCGCCCTGTTCGACAACGAAGACAATTCGCTGTGGCCGGGCCAGTTCGTCAATGTCCGCATGCAGCTGCGCACCATCGCCGGCGGCGTGGTGATCCCGACCCAGGCCGTGATGCGCGGGCCGGATGGCGAGTACGTCTATATCGTCAAGCCGGACAGCACCGTGGCCATGCAGACGGTCAAGAGCGGCGTGGAAGTCGGCGACAGCCAGGTGCAGATCACCGAGGGCCTGAAGGGCGGCGAGCGGGTCGTGAGCGAAGGCCAGTTCCGGCTCAAGCCGGGCGCCAAGGTGACCGCGCTCAAGCCGGGCGAAACCCCGGCCGCGCCGACCGAAGCCGAGCTCAAGGCCGCCCAGCAGCAGGGTGGCGGTGGACGCCGCGGCGGCGGTCCGCGCTGATCGCGCCCGCCCCACGTTCCTGACGCCGGCGCACCTGCCGGCGTTCGCCTGATCCAACGCAGCACGACGCACCAGCAAGGACCCGCCCGTGGGCTTTTCGACGATTTTCATCCGCCGCCCGATCGCCACTTCGCTGCTGATGGCGGGCCTGCTGCTGCTCGGCATCCTCGGCTACCGCCAGCTGCCGGTGTCGGCGCTGCCCGAGATCGATGCGCCCAGCCTGGTGGTGACCACCCAGTACCCCGGTGCCAATGCGGTCACCATGGCCTCGCTGGTGACCACGCCGCTGGAGCGCCAGTTCGGGCAGATCTCCGGGCTGGAGATCATGACCTCCGATTCGTCGGCGGGGCTGTCCACGATCATCCTGCAGTTCTCGATGGACCGCGACATCGACATCGCCGCGCAGGACGTGCAGGCCGCGATCCGCCAGGCCACCCTGCCCTCCTCGCTGCCTTACCAGCCGGTCTACAACCGGGTGAACCCGGCCGACGCGGCGATCGTCACCCTCAAGCTCACCTCCGACACGCGCCCGCTGCGCGACGTCAACAACTACGCCGACTCCATCCTCGCCCAGCGGCTGTCGCAGGTGCAGGGCGTGGGCCTGGTCTCCATCGCCGGCAACGTGCGCCCGGCCGTGCGCATCCAGGTCAATCCGGCGCAGCTGTCCAACATGGGCCTGACCCTGGAAGAGCTGCGCAGTGCGCTGACCCAGGCCAACGTCAACGCGCCCAAGGGCTCGCTCAACGGCAAGACCCAGTCCTACTCGATCGGCACCAACGACCAGCTGACCAGCGCCGCCGAGTACCGCGACACCATCATCAGCTACAAGAACAGCCGCCCGGTACGCCTGTCCGACGTGGCCAACGTGGTCGACGGCGTGGAGAACGACCAGCTGGCCGCATGGGCCGATGGCAAGCCGGCGGTGCTGCTGGAAGTGCGCCGCCAGCCCGGCGCCAACATCGTGCAGACCGTCGAGCGCATCCGTGCGCTGCTGCCGCAGCTGCAGAACGTGCTGCCGGCCGACGTGCACCTGGAGATCTTCAACGACCGTACCGAGACCATCCGCGCCTCGGTGCATGAGGTGCAGTTCACCCTGATCCTCACCATCGGCCTGGTGGTCGCGGTGATCTTCGTGTTCCTGCGCCGCCTGTGGGCGACCATCATTCCCTCGGTGGCGGTGCCGCTGTCGCTGGCCGGCACCTTCGGCGTGATGGCGTTCGCCGGCATGTCGCTGGACAACCTCTCGCTGATGGCGCTGGTGGTGGCCACCGGCTTCGTGGTCGACGATGCGATCGTGATGATCGAGAACATCGTGCGTTACATCGAACAGGGCAAGAGCGGCCCGGAAGCGGCCGAGATCGGTGCGCAGCAGATCGGCTTCACCGTGCTCTCGCTGACCATCTCGCTGGTGGCGGTGTTCCTGCCGCTGCTGCTGATGCCCGGTGTCACCGGCCGGCTGTTCCACGAATTCGCCTGGGTGCTGAGCATCGCGGTGACGCTGTCGATGCTGATCTCGCTGACGCTCACCCCGATGATGTGCGCCTACCTGCTCAAGCCCGATGCGCTGCCCGAAGGCGAAGACGCGCACGAGCGGGCGGCCGCGGCCGGCAAGACCACCGTGTGGTCACGCACCGTCGGCCTGTACGAACGCAGCCTGGACTGGGTGCTCGAGCATCAGCCGCTGACCCTGGCTGTGGCCGCCGGCGCACTGGTGCTGACCGTGGTGCTCTACATCGTGATCCCCAAGGGCCTGCTGCCCGAGCAGGACACCGGCCTGATCACCGGCGTGGTCCAGGCCGACCAGAACATCGCCTTCCCGCAGATGGAGCAGCGCACCAAGGCCGTGGCCGAAGCGCTGCGCAGCGACCCGGCGGTGACCGGGGTGTCGGCCTTCATCGGCGCTGGCACCATGAACCCCACGCTCAACCAGGGCCAGCTGTCGATCGTGCTCAAGGAGCGCGGCGACCGCGACGGTCTGGATGAAATCCTTCCGCGCCTGCAGAAGGCCGTGGCCGGCATCCCCGGCGTCGCGCTGTATCTCAAGCCGGTGCAGGACGTCACCCTGGATACCCGCGTGGCCGCCACCGAGTACCAGTATTCGCTGTCGGACGTGGACAGCGCCCAGGTCGCGCTGCAGGCCACGCGGATGACCGAGGCGCTGCGCCAGCGCCCGGAACTGGCCGACGTGGACAACAACCTCTCCAACCAGGGCCGCGCGCTCGAGCTGACCATCGACCGCGACAAGGCCAGCGTGCTCGGCGTGCCGATGCAGACCATCGACGACACGCTGTACGACGCCTTCGGCCAGCGCCAGATCTCGACCATCTTCACCGAGCTCAACCAGTACCGCGTGGTGCTGGAAGTGGCGCCGGAGTTCCGCACCAGCACCGCGCTGATGAACCAGCTGGCGGTCGCCTCCAACGGCGCCGGCGCGCTGACCGGCAGCAATGCGACCAACTTCGGCCAGGTGACCTCGTCCAACTCGTCCACCGCCACCGGCATCGGCGCGCAGAACACCGGCATCCCGGTCGGCGCCGGCAACATCATCCCGCTGGCCGCGCTGGCCGAGGGCCGGGTCACCAGCACCCCGCTGGTGGTCAGCCACCAGCAGCAGCTGCCGGCGGTCACGGTGTCGTTCAACATCGCGCCCGGCTACTCGCTGTCCGATGCGGTGAAGGCGATCGAGGAGACCAAAGCCAGCCTGGACATGCCCTCGCAGGTGCACGCGCAGTTCATCGGCAAGGCCGCCGAGTTCACCGGCAGCCAGACCGACGTGGTGTGGCTGCTGCTGGCCTCGCTGGTGCTGATCTACATCGTGCTGGGTGTGCTGTATGAGAGCTACATCCACCCCTTCACCATCATCTCCACCCTGCCGCCTGCCGGCGTCGGCGCGCTGCTGGCGCTGATGGTGTGCGGGCTGCCGTTGTCGGTGGACGGCATCGTCGGCATCGTGCTGCTGATCGGCATCGTCAAGAAGAACGGCATCATGATGGTCGACTTCGCGATCGAAGCCCGCCGCACCGGGGCCAACGCGCATGAGGCGATCCGTCGTGCCTGCCTGCTGCGCTTCCGCCCGATCATGATGACCACCGCGGCGGCCATGCTCGGCGCACTGCCGCTGGCCCTGGGCACCGGCATCGGTTCGGAACTGCGTCGCCCGCTCGGCATCGCCATCGTCGGCGGCCTGCTGCTGTCGCAGCTGGTCACGCTGTACACCACGCCGGTGATCTACCTGTACATGGAGCGCTTCTCGGAGCGCCTGCGCCAGCGTCGCGAACAGCGCGCGCTGCGCCACGGCCACGGCCCGGTGCGGGAGCCGCAGGCGTGATGATGAGCACCGCAGACCGCTGCGGAGGCGTTCGATGAACATCTCCGGCCCGTTCATCCGACGCCCGATCGGCACCGCCCTGCTGGCCATCGGGCTGTTCGTGGTGGGTGTCATCTGCTATCTGCAGCTGGGCGTATCGGCGCTGCCGAACATCCAGATCCCGGTGATCTTCGTGCACGCCAACCAGGCCGGCGCGGATGCCACGACGATGGCCTCCACGGTGACCGCGCCGCTGGAGCGCCACCTCGGCCAGCTGCCGGGCATCGACCGCATGCGCTCGTCCAGCTCGGAAGGCAGCTCGCTGGTCTTCATGATCTTCCAGAGCGACCGCGACATCGATTCGGCCGCGCTGGACGTGCAGACCGCGATCAACTCGGCGCAGTCCGACCTGCCCGCCGGGCTGGGCACGCCGATGTTCCAGAAGGCGAACCCGAACGACGACCCGGTCATCGCGATCGCCCTGACCTCGGAAACGCAGTCGGCCGACGACCTCTACAACGTGGCCGATTCGCTGCTGGCCCAGCGCATCCGCCAGATCACCGGCGTGTCCTCGGTGGATATCGCCGGCGCCTCCACGCCGGCCGTGCGCGTGGACGTCAACCTGCGCCTGATGAACGCGCTCGGGCTGACCGCCGATGACCTGCGCAACGCCGTGCGCGCGGCCAACGTGACCTCGCCGACCGGCTTCCTCACCGATGGCAACACCACCACCGCGATCATCGCCAACGACTCCGTCGCGCGCGCGGCCGATTTCGCCCAGCTGGTGATCAAGACCGCCGACGATGGCCGCGTGATCCGCCTGCAGGACATCGCCAACGTCTACGACGGTCAGCAGGACGCCTACCAGGCCGCGTGGTTCAACCACAAACCGGCGGTGGTGATGTATGTGTTCACCCGCGCCGGCGCCAACATCGTGGAAACCGTGGACCGGGTGAAGGCGCAGATCCCGACCCTGCGCGACTACCTGCAGCCGGGCACCACGCTGACCCCGTATTTCGACCGTACCCCGACCATCCGCTCCTCGCTGCATGAAGTGCAGATCACCCTGCTGATCGCGCTGGCGATGGTGGTGCTGACCATGGCGCTGTTCCTGCGCCGGCTCGCCCCGACCCTGATCGCCGCGGTGACCGTGCCGCTGTCGCTGGCCGGCGCGGCGCTGGTGATGTACGTGCTGGGCTTCACCCTGAACAACCTGAGCCTGCTGGCGCTGGTGATCGCGATCGGCTTCGTGGTCGATGATGCGATCGTGGTGATCGAGAACATCATGCGCCACCTCGACGAGGGCATGACGCGCATGCAGGCCGCCCTCACCGGCGCGCGCGAGATCGGCTTCACCATCGTCTCGATCACCGCTTCGCTGGTGGCGGTGTTCATCCCGCTGCTGTTCGCCAAGGGCATGATGGGCGCGTTCTTCCGGGAGTTCACCGTCACCCTGGTCGCGGCCATCGTGGTCTCGATGATCATCTCGCTGACCCTGACGCCCGCCCTGTGCAGCCGCTTCCTGAGTGCGCATGCCGACGCCGGCGCTCCGAGCCGCTTCGGCCGCCTGCTCGATGCCGGCCACGACCGCATGCTGCGCATCTACGTGACGCTGCTGGACTTCTCGCTGCGCCATGCGCTGCTGCTGTCGCTGACCCCGCTGCTGCTGATCGGCGCGACGGTGTTCCTGTTCGGTGCGGTCAAGAAGGGCGCGTTCCCGGCCCAGGACACCGGCCTGATCTGGGGCCGCGCGAATTCCAGTGCGACCGTCTCCTTCGAAGACATGGTCAACCGCCAGCGCCGCATCACCGACATGCTGATGGCCGACCCGGCGGTGAAGACCGTGGGCGTGCGCCTGGGCAGTGGTCGCCAGGGGTCCAGCGCGCAGTTCAACGTCGAACTGAAGTCGCGCAAGGATGGCCGCCGCGAAACCACCGCGCAGGCCCTGGCCCGCCTGAGTGCGAAGGCCGACCGCTACCCCGATCTGCAGCTGCGCCTGCGTGCAATCCAGGATCTGCCCAGCAATGATGGTGGGGGCGCCAGCCAGGGCGCGCAGTACCGCGCCTCGCTGCAGGGCAACGACCTGGCCCAGTTACAGGAGTGGCTGCCCAAACTGCAGGCCGCGCTGAAGAAGAACCCGAAACTGGCCGACGTCGGTACCGACGTGGACGCCGCGGGCCTGCGCCAGAACATCGTGATCGACCGCGCCAAGGCCGCGCGCCTGGGCGTGTCGGTCGGTGCGATCGACGGCGCGCTGTACGGCGCCTTCGGCCAGCGCCAGATCTCCACGATCTACTCGGACATCAACCAGTACAGCGTGGTGGTCAACGCCCTGCCCGAACAGACCGCGACACCGGGGGCGCTGGACCAGATCCGTGTGCGTGCCGGCAATGGCGAGATGGTGCCGATCACCGCCGTGGCCGAACAGGTGCCGGGGCTGGCCCCGTCGCAGATCACCCACGAAAACCAGTACACCACGATGGACCTGAGCTACAACCTCGCCCCGGGCACCAGCATGGGCGAGGCCAAGGCCATCATCGACAGCACGGTCAAGGGCATGCGCATGCCCGGCGACATCCGCCTGGCCGAGGACGCGGGCTTCGGCTTCGATTCGGACCCGATGGCGATGCTGATCCTGGTGATGGCGGCGATCATCACCGTCTACCTGGTGCTGGGCATGCTCTACGAGAGCCTGATCCATCCGGTCACCATCCTCTCCACGCTGCCGGCGGCGGGCGTGGGCGCGCTGCTGGCGCTGTACGGCACCAACACCGAGCTGTCGGTGATCTCGATGATCGCGCTGGTGCTGCTGATCGGCATCGTCAAGAAGAACGCGATCATGATGATCGACTTCGCGGTGGTGGCGCAGCGCGAGCACGGCAAGACCCCGCTGGAAGCGGCACGCGAAGCGAGCATCGTGCGCTTCCGCCCGATCATGATGACCAGCATGGTGGCAATCCTGGCGGCGGTGCCGCTGGCGATCGGCCTGGGCGAAGGCTCCGAGCTGCGCCGCCCGCTGGGCATCGCGATGATCGGTGGCCTGCTGTTCTCGCAGAGCCTGACCCTGCTCAGCACCCCGGCGCTGTACGTGATCTTCTCGTGCCTGCGCGAGCGCTGGGTGGCCCGTCGGGCGCGGCGCCGCGAGAAGCGCGCCCTGAAGCGCAGCGCCATCGCCCGGTAGGTACCGACCGTTGGTCGGTACCTGCGTTGGGGCCCGGCCGCGTTACGGCGTGACGACCAACGGTCGTCACCTACCGATGCGGCGTCGCATCCCGGTAGGTACCGACCGTTGGTCGGTACGCCAGGTCGGTACGCCTCGGTTTGACGCCACGTAACAAAACGACAACAATTCTCATCCAGCCACGGTCCTGCATCGCCCTCTGCGATGCCCCCGCTGCCGGTTCCCGGCCAGCCTGCGTGATCCAGCCATCGACCCTCCCCCGCCCTCTGTAGATCGCGGACGGCGTTGTGCTGTCCGCCAAGGAACCCATCGATGCTGTCGTCCTCCCTGCCCCGCCTGGCCACGTTGGCCGTTGCGCTGTCGCTCGCCTGCGCCGCCCATGCCCAGTCCGCGCCCGACGGCGGCGCCCGGGCGCGCTCCGCCACCGACCTGGATGCCATCAAGGTCACCGCCGAACGCACCCACACCGACACCGGCGCCCTGGGGGACCGCGCCGTGCGCGACACCCCGTTCGCGATCTCCGTGGTGGGCCGGGAAGACATCGAGAAGCGCCAGGTGGTCTCGCTCGGCGAGGCCTTCCTGACCGACCCCTCGGTGGTCACCCAGGTCAGCGCCTATGCCAGCGGCTGGAGCTCGCCGATCCGCAACCGCGGCATCGACCTGAGCTACGACAGCTACCGCGTCAACGGCCTGCAGGTGTCCTCGTGGGGCACCGAGTGGCCACTGGAAGTCATGGAGCAGGTGGAACTGCTGAAGGGTCCCGGCGGTTTCATGTACGGCTTCGGCCAGCCTGGCGGGATCGTCAACTACGTCACCAAAAAGCCCACCGAGGTCACCACGCTGTCGGCGCAACTGGGTTGGCGCGAGGCCGGCATCGTCAGCGGCCAGGTCGATGTGGGCGGGCGCTTCGGCAACGAGGACATGTTCGGCTACCGCTTCAATGCGTACCAGGAGAAGGGCGAGACCTTCAACGGTGGCGACGTGGACCGCAAGGTCGGTGCGCTGTCGCTGGATGCGCGCCTGAGCGACCGCCTCACCTGGACCTTCGATGGCGTGTTCCAGTCGCGCGATCTCGGCAACGAATCCCCGCAGTACTACTTCATCGGCCTGACCGGGCTGCCGCGTCCGCTTGCGGGCGACATCGACAACAGCATCGACGGCAGCTACTACGACACCCGCTCCAGCCTGCTCTCCACCGCCCTGGACTGGCAGATCAACAGTGACTGGAAAGCCAGCCTGAGCTATGGCGTGACCACCTCCTGGAACGACGTCAACAAGATCTTCGCCTACATCGATGACGTCAACGGCGATTACGACGTCAACACCTACGAGCTCGGCGGCAAGAGCGAGTGGAAGCTGGCCCAGGCCCTCGTGCAGGGCCGCTTCCAGACCGGCCCGCTGTCGCATCAGGTCGTTGCCGGCGTCTCCCACCAGACCGGCCTGGGTTGGGACCGCCCGTCCGAATGGAACACCCTCGGCCGCGGCAACATCTACCAGCGCCCGACCCTGCGCCACGACGCGGTGGGCTCCCGCGTGCTGACGCGCGGCAGCGAGACCGTGCAGCAGGCGGTGTTCGTCAGCGACACCGTCAGCTTCGCCGATGGCTGGTCGCTGCTGGCCGGTGCGCGCTACAACGACTTCGAAAACAAGGGCGCGTACCACACCTATCCGGTCACCCCGACCTACGCCCTGATGTACAAGCCGGCCGATGCGGTGACGCTGTATGCCAGCTACGTCGAATCGCTGGAAGCCGGCAGCCGCGTGGGCAGCGACTACATCAACGCCGGCGACGTGCTCGACCCGACCATCAGCAAGCAGTATGAGATCGGCGCCAAGATCGAGTACCCGCGCTGGAGCGCGAATGCGGCCGCCTTCCGATTGGAGCGTGGCGCGAACATCGATCTGATCACCGCCGCCGGCAAGCGGCTGGTGCAGGACGGCATCACCCTGTACGAAGGCGTGGAAGCCAGCGGCGACGTGCGCCTGACCGATGCGTTCACCCTCGGCGGCGGCGTCACCTGGCTGGACCCGACCTACGACAAGCTCTCCCCGGGCAGCGCCGCCCAGGAAGGCAACCGTACCGTCGGCGCCGCCCGTTGGCAGGGCGTGCTGCATGCCGATTACAGCGTCCCGCAGATCGAGGGGCTGAGCGTGTATGCACTGGCCCGCTACTACGGCGACGTCTACTACGACGCCGACAACACCCTCAAGCTGCCCGACTACACGCTGGTCAACGCCGGCGTGGGCTACCGCATGCAGGCCGCGGGCCACCCCGTCACCTGGCGCGCCGGCGTGGAGAACCTCGCCAACCGGACGTACTGGTCCAATGCAGGCGTCGGCCTGCCACGGACCTTCGCGGTAAGCGTGCGCTTCGACATGTAACCGGAAAACACACAGGTAGTGCCGGCCGCTGGCCGGCTCCTCGGCATTGTCGGGAGCCGGCCAGCGGCCGGCACTACACTCGGCGGTGAAGGTGTCCCCTTCACCCCGCACCGGCAATAATGGCGGTCTATCTTCCGCCGAGTCGTCATGCCTTCGTTCGAAACCCGCGTCAGCCGCCTGTGGGCGCATGAGAAGGCCAGCTATGGCCTGCGGGTGTTCATCGCGCTGTCCGCGGCGATGGGGCTGTGCTGGTACCTGGACCAGCTGCCCGCCCTGCCCGGCGTGTTCCTGGGCATCATCGCCAGTGCGATCGCCGAGACCGACGACAACTGGTGGGGCCGGATCAAATCGGTGGCGCTGTCACTGCTGTGCTTCGTGGCCGCGGCGGCCGCGGTGGTGCTGCTGTTCCCGCATCCGTGGTGGTTCATCACCGCGTTGGCGGCGGCCACCTTCGGGCTGACCCTGCTCGGCGCGCTCGGCGAGCGCTATGCCTCCATCGCGCAGGCCACGGTGACGCTGGCCATCTACACCATGATCGGGCTGGAGCAGCACGGCGCGGCCGATCTTTCACAGTCAATCAATGCGGTCAGCCACCTGCTGGCCGGCGCAGTCTGGTACGCCCTGCTCTCGATCCTGTGGACGGCCCTGTTTGCCAACCGGCCGGTGCGCGAGCGGGTGGCACGCCTGTATCTGGAACTGGGCCGTTACCTGCAGCTCAAGGCCGACCTGTTCGAACCGGTGCGCGATGCCGACGTGCAGAAGCGCCAGCTGGCGCTGGCCGAACAGAACCGGCGCGTGGTCGAAGCCCTGAACATCGCCAAGACCGCCATCCTGGCCCGGTTCGGCCGCTCCGGCCGGCCCGGCGTGCAGTCCGGCCTGTACCTGCGGCTGTACTACATGGCGCAGGACTTCCACGAACGCGCCAGTTCCTCGCACTATCCGTATGGCGCGCTTACCGAGGCGTTCTTCCACAGCGACGTGCTGTACCGCTGCCAGCGCCTGCTCGCGCTGCAGGGCGAGGCCTGCGCCAACCTCGGCCAGGCGATCCGCCTGCGCCAGCCGTTCCAGTACGGCGAGCGCACCAAGCAGGCCACCGCCGATCTGACCGACTCGATCACCTGGCTGCGTGCCCAGCACAACCCGCAGTGGCAGCGTCTGCTGGCCTCACTGGAACTGCTCGGCCACAACCTGCAGAGCATCGAACGGCGCCTGTCCGAGGCCGAGAAGTCCGAGTCCACCCTGGACAACGTCGATACCCGCCTGCGCGATACCAACCCGCACACGCTGCGCGAAATGGGCGTGCGCATCCGCCAGCAGCTCACCCCCGGCTCGGTGCTGTTCCGGCACGGCCTGCGCATGGCGCTGGCGCTGATCGTGGGCTTCGCCGCGATCCGCCTGTTCAACGCCCAGAACGGCTCGTGGGTCCTGCTGACCATCGTATTCGTGTGTCGTCCGCATTTCGGCGCGACCCGCCAGCGGCTGGCGCAGCGGATCGCCGGCACGCTGATCGGCCTGGTGCTGACCTGGGCGCTGATGCAGCTGTTCCAGGACCTGCGCATTGAGCTGTTGATCGCGCTGCTTTCGGCGCTGCTGTTCTTCTTCACCCGCAGCGATCGCTACCTGGTGGCCTCGGCGGCGATCACGGTGATGGCGCTGACCTGCTTCAACCTGATCGGCGATGGCTTCCTGCTGATCTGGCCGCGGCTGGTGGATACGCTGCTGGGCTGCGCGATCGCCGCCGCCGCCGCGTTCCTGATCCTGCCTGACTGGCAGGGCCGCCGCCTGAACCTGGTGATGGCGCGCGTGCTCGACAACTGCGCGAAGTACCTGCGGGCGGTGCTCGGCCAGTACGGCAGCGGCATGCAGGACGATCTGGCCTACCGGATCGCGCGGCGCGACATGCACAACGCCGACGCGGCGTTGTCCACGGCCTTGTCGAACATGCTGCGCGAGCCCGGCCACGTGCGCCGCAACCTGGATGCCGGCTTCCGCTTCCTGGCGCTGTCCAACACCCTGCTCGGCCATCTCTCCGCGCTCGGTGCGCACCGCACCCAGCTGGACAGCTACGGCCAGGATCCGCTGGCGCTGTCCGGCGGGGAACGCGTCGAACAGGCGATGCAGCAGATCGCCAGCGCGCTGCAGCAGCGCGAGCCGGTGCCCGAGGACGCCAACGACGGCGACCGCGCCCTGGCCGAGCAGCTGGAGCAGATCCCGGACGAGATGCCACCCAAGCTGCAGCTGATCCGTACCCAGATGGGGCTGATGCTGCGCCTGCTGCCCAAGCTGCGCGGTGCCGCCAACGAGGCCGCGCGCACGTTGGGGTAGGTATCGACCGTTGGTCGATCCGGATATTGAACGTCTCACGACCCATGGGACGTCTGACGACCAACGGTCGTGAGCTACCCGGAGCCGGGGGCTGCCTGCGCCTTGCCGCGGCGCTGCCATGCTGCGCCAACAGGGAGAATGCTAGGCTGCGCCGGTTCGCAAGGAGTCTCCATGTCCGGCCATAGTCAGTTCGCTCTGCTCAGGCAACGCCGTTTCCTGCCGTTTTTCATCGTCCAGTCGCTGGGCGCGTTCAACGACAACGTCTACCGCCAGGCCATCATCGCGCTGCTGTTCTTCCTCGGCACGCCGATCGAAGAGCGCTCGCTGTATACCAACCTGGCCCCGGCGATCTTCATCCTGCCGTACTTCCTGTTCTCGGCGCTGGCCGGCCAGATCGCGGAGAAGCTGGAGAAATCGCGGCTGATCGTGATCACCACCACCATGGAGATCGCGATCATGTCGCTGGCCGCGCTCGGTTTCCTGACCGAGAGCATGCCGGTGCTGCTGGTCGCGCTGTTCTGCACCGGCATGCAGTCCACCCTGTTCGGGCCGGTGAAGTACTCGGTGCTGCCGTCGATCCTCAAGCCCGAGGAGCTGACCGGCGGCAACGGCCTGGTCGAGATGGGCACCTCGCTGTCGATCCTGACCGGCATGATCGCCGGCGGCCTGATCTTCGCCCTGTCCGGCAGCCATGGCCCGATCGTGGCCGCGACCGCCGTGATCGTACTCGCCGTGGCTGGCAACCTGACCGCACGGATGATCCCCAAGGTCGATGCGGGTGCGCCGGACCTGAAGATCCACTGGAACCCGCTGCCCGAATCGCTGGCGGTGCTGCGCATGGCCAAGAAGCAGAAGGCCGTGCGCAACGCGATCCTCGGCGTGTCCTGGTTCTGGTTCGTCGGCACCATGCTGACCTCGCAGCTGCCGACGTATGCCGAGGTGAACCTCGGTGGCGGCTCCCTCCTCTACATCTTCGCGCTGGCGCTGTTCTCGCTGGGCACCGGCACCGGCTCGCTCCTGTGCGAGAAGCTGTCCGGGCGGACCGTGGAGATCGGCCTGGTGCCGTTGGGCGCCTTCGGCATGACCGCCTTCATGCTCGACCTGTACTTCGCGCGCGCCGGCGAATCGGCCGCCGCGGGGCTGTCGATCTGGCAGTTCGTGCAGGCCCCGGGCAGCGCGCGCATCATCATCGACCTGATCGGCATCGGCCTGTTCACCGGCTTCTTCGTGGTGCCGCTGTTCGCCCTGATCCAGAGCCGCACCGCCAAGTCGGAGATGTCGCGCGTGTTCGCCGCGCTCAACATCCAGAACTCCGGCTTCATCGTGCTCGCAGCGGGTCTTGGCCTGCTGACCCAGCGCGTGCTGGACTGGTCCATTCCCCAATTGTTCCTGGCGCTGGCGATCGCCAATGCGGTGGTGGCGATCTACATCTTCACGATCGTGCCCGAATTCCTGATGCGCTTTCTCAGCTGGGTGATGGTGCGCGCGCTGTACCGGCTGCGCCTGCACGGGATCGAGACCCACGTGCCGGACGAGGGCGCGGCGCTGATCGTGTGCAACCACGTCAGCTACATGGACGCGCTGATCCTGTCGGCCACGATCCCGCGGCCGGTGCGCTTCGTCATGTATTACAAGATCTTCAACATCCCGGTGATGCGCTGGATCTTCCGCACCGCCAAGGCGATCCCGATCGCCGGTGCGCGCGAGGATCCGGCGCTGATGCAGGCCGCGTTCGACGAAGTCGACAAGGCGCTGGCCGAGGGCGAGCTGGTCTGCATCTTCCCCGAGGGCGCACTGACCCGCGATGGTCAGATGGGTGCGTTCAAATCGGGCGTGGAAAAGATCCTGGAGCGCCGCCTGGTCCCCGTGGTGCCGATGGCGCTGCGCGGGATGTGGTCGAGCATGTGGAGCCGGCGCGACACGCGGTTGGGACGCATGCGCGTGCCCCGCCGCTTCCGCGCGCACGTCGAGGTGGTCGCATCCGCGCCGGTCGCGGGCGACGTCGCCACCGCGCCAATGCTGGAAACGCAGGTCAGGCACCTTCGCGGCGATCAGGCCTGAGCCCCTCCCTGCCTCCATGTAACCGTATACATGGACGTGCGTACATCGGTTAGATTACCGCCCGGGGCACCCCGCCCGCGCTTATACACCCACCCAAGCAAATGGAGCTTCGCTGATGAATGCCACCGCCGCCCCCCTGCCGCCCGCCCCGGGCAGCGTTCCGAATCACCTGATCTGGTCGATCGTCGTCACCATCCTGGCGTTCTTCGTGTGCTGCCTGTCGTGCCTGAGCTTCCCGGGCATCGTTACCGGCGTGGTCGCGATCGTGTTCGCCAGCAAGGTCAACGGCCTGCTCAACCAGGGTGACCTGGAAGGCGCGCGTCGTGCTTCCAAGAACGCCAAGATCTGGGCGTGGGTCACCACCGGCTTCCTGATCGCCGGCGTGGTGCTGTTCGTGATCTCGCTCGCCTTCATGGGCGTGGACGGTTACATGGAGCAGATGCAGCAGTTCCAGCAGCAGATCGAAAGCAACAGCTGATGCCTGCGCTGCACGGCAAGCGCTGGTTGCTGGCGTTGCTGCCACCGGCCGCAGTGGCGGCCGGTGCGGGGTTCTGGGTGCTGCGGCACTACGACCCCAACAGCGCCAGCAGTCCGTTCCCGCCGTGCAGCTTTCTGGCGGTCACCGGCTATTACTGCATCGGCTGTGGGCTGACGCGTGCCCTGCACGCGCTGGCCCATGGCGATGTGGTCACCGCGTTCTCGATGAATCCCCTGGCCATGCTGATGCTGGCCATCGCCCCGCTGGTGATCGGTTGGACACTGGGCTGGCGGCCACGCGCGCTGCAGCCGTTGATCATGCTGCTGATGAAGCCCGCCTTCTGGCTGATCCTGCTGCCCGCGTACTGGATCGCACGCAACCTGCCGTGGGTCCCCTTTACCTGGTTGGCGCCGGGCTGACCGGTACGGCTAGGTGACCCAGCCAGCGATCACCAGCAGCGCCAGCACCGCCATCCACAGCAGCAACATGCGCCACACCAGGCTCATCGCATCGCGCAGTTCCGGCAGGCGACGCCACACCGGCACCATGCCCGCATCGCTGTAATCGTGCGCATCCTCGCGCAGTTCGGCACTCACGCTTGCCCGCGCGACCGCGCCGAGGAAATGTGTGGAGGCCGACCACTGGTTGCCATGCGCCTCGCGCCAGGCCTTGAAGGCCGTATCGAAATTGCCGACCAGCGCCATCGACACCGACATCAGCTGCGCCACCGGCCACTCCAGCCAGGACAGCACCACGCGCGCACCGGCAACCGTCTCCACGCTGGCCAGCGACCGCATCGGGCCCACCGAGAGCAGCGCCAGCAGGCGATACAGCAGCGCGCCGACCGGGCCCAGCAGCAGGAACCAGAACAGCACCGCGAACCAGCGTCGCAGCGCGTTGAGCACGGTGGCTTCGACCAGCGAGGGCACGTCTTCGTGCAGGCTGCCACCGGCCGACTGCAGCTGCGTGATCGCGAGGTGGCGCGCGTGGGCGTCATCGGCATCGATCACCGCCTCGACATCGCGGTCCAGATCGCGCGGGCCCCAGCACATCACCAGCACCAGCACCCCCAGCAACAGCGAAGGCAGGCCGTAGATGCGGTCATCGAACAGCCACTGGAGCAGGCCCAGCACGGCCACGAACGGCAGCACCGCCAGCCAGGCGCCCTTGCGGCCGCGCCAGGCCCCGTCCTCGGCGGCATGCCGATCCAGCCACTGCAGCCAGCGCCGATAGAGGCCGAAGCGCCGCAGCGCGACGGCCGCGCCCGGCGCGACATGGCCCAGGGCCAAGGCAACCAGCACGGCGACCAGGGTGGTGAACATGTAAGCCTCCGGCTCGGGACGTGGAACGCGCCGCTACTATGCCTTGCGGCCCGGCAATTCCCCGGGCCGTTGGTAATGTACCGCGCCGCGTGTTCAGCCTGCGGCAACGGCAGGCGACGGTCAGGCGACCTGCTGCTGGTACCAGTGCTCGATCAGGCTGCGCGAGATCGAGATCGGCGGGGACAGGCGGATGCCTTCGCCGTCGTCTTCGACATCCCGGGCCAGCGCCGCGCCCACTTCCTCGGCGGTGAACCAGCGTGCATCTTCCAGCTCCCCGTTCACGGTCGGCACGTCGTCTTCGGCCGTGGCGGCGAAGCCCAGCATCAGTGCGCCGGGGAACGGCCACGGCTGGGTGCCCAAGTAGCGGCACTCGCGCACGCGCACCCGGCTCTCTTCGAAGACCTCACGGACCACC
This sequence comes from Stenotrophomonas sp. JAI102, assembly GCF_013409105.1. Taxonomy (NCBI): domain Bacteria; kingdom Pseudomonadati; phylum Pseudomonadota; class Gammaproteobacteria; order Lysobacterales; family Lysobacteraceae; genus Stenotrophomonas; species Stenotrophomonas sp. JAI102. The sequence continues at coordinate 297,954 of NZ_JACCCI010000002.1, read as the reverse complement.
GTCTGCTCCAGCGATTCGCCGGGTTCCACGAAACCGGCCAGCACCGAATACCGGCGCGGGGCCCAGTTGGCCTGGCGGCCGAGCAGCAGCCTGCCCTGGTTCTCCACGGCGACGATCACCGCCGGATCCACGCGCGGGTAGTGCTCGGTGGCGCACTGGCTGCAGCGGCCGACGAAGCCGCTGCGGCTGAAGGTCACCGCGCCGCCGCATACCCCGCAGAAGCGCGTGCGCGACTGCCAGTAGGACATGCCGCGGGCATAACAGAAGGCGGTGGAATCGGCGATGGACCAGGTGGCGGCGGACTGGCGCAGGTCGACCCGCTGCGGCGCCGTCACCGACAGCCCGGCGGCCTCCATCGAGAACCATGCCTGCTCGCCGCGCAGGCCGAGGAAGATCGCGGTGCCCGGGCCACCGCCCAGATCGGCGCCGGTCAGTGGCAGCGGCTGACCGTCATCGCCGGCCAGGGCCGTGCCATCCTGATCGAGTATCAGTACGCGCGCGTCCGGCCACAGCCGCGACAACGCATCGGCGTCATCGCGCAGGGTATCGGCGCGCTCCAGCGGCTCGCTGACGAAGGCGAAACCGGAAAGCTGCGAAGAGAAATTTGACATCGCAAGAGCCTGCCCACATTCGGCGGGACTGGCAAGCGGCAACCGGCATTGCGCCGGTTGCGCGCGCATCACATGCTGAAACTGCTGCCGCAGCCGCAGGTGGTCTTCGCGTTCGGATTGCGGATCACGAACTGCGCGCCGGTCAGGCTTTCGGTGTAATCGACCTCGGCGCCCATCAGGTACTGCAGGCTCAGCGGATCCACCAGCAGGGTGACGCCGGCGGTATCCACGGCCAGATCGTCCTCGGCCCGGTTCTCATCGAACTCGAAGCCGTACTGGAAGCCGGAACAGCCACCGCCTTCGATGTAGACGCGCAGGGCGAGGGCAGCGTTGCCCTCATCCTGGATCAGCTCCTTGACCTTGGCCGCGGCGGCCTCGGTGAAGTTCAGCGGACGGTCCAGGGACTGGTAGTTCGGCGCGGCGGCGGGTGCGCCGGGCAGGGAAACAAGCGTGCTCATGCCCCCAGCATGGGGCCGCATGAGCACGCTTTCAAGTTCAGGCCATCGCCTCGGCCAGCTTCTTGCGGGCGGCGGTGTCCTTGTCCTTGCCCTTGCCCTCGTCCGCTTCCCCGGACGGCGGCGGCAGGGCCATCTGCGCCGAGCTGTGGATCAGGCGGCCGGTCAGCTGGGCGCCGGCGTGCATTTCCACCATCTGGTAGTGGATGTTGCCCGTCACCCGGGCGCTCGGGGTCAGCTCGACCCGCTCGGTGGCATGCACGTCTCCGTCCAGGCGGCCGCTGATGACCACGACCTGGGCGCGGATCTCGCCCTCGATGGCGCCGTGCTCGGCCACCGTCAGGGTGGCGTTGCTGGCGCCGTCCTGGGCGATCACCTTGCCCAGGATGGTGCCTTCCACGTACAGGCCACCACTGAATTCCACGTCCCCGCGGATCACCACCTGCGCGCCGATCAGCGCGTCCACGACCAGATGTCCGTCGCGGTTGGACTTGTTGCTGCCAAACATGGGCTTACTCCCCTTCTTTTGCCGATGCCGCCGGTGCTCCGGCCTGCTTCCAATCGAATACCTGGGTGGCGCCCCCCGCGCCCGATCCCAGCGTGACCCGCACACGTTGCGGGGTGAAGCCTTGCGGCAGCATCACACTGCCGGTGAGCTGCTGGAAGTACCGGAAGGAATAGTCCTGGCCCGGCACCTTGGTGCGCTGGTGCAGCTCGTCCCAGCTGACCGAGGTCAGCTTGCCGTCCTTGACCCCCTCCACCGTGAAGCGCATCTGCCCCTGGCTGATCGCCCCGCGGTTCAGGTTCTGGGTCAGCACCACGGCGTACTGCCAGGTGCCGCCCGTTTCCGGCGAGAATTCCACCGAATGGGTGTTCAGGCCCTTGCGCTGGCTGGTCGCACCGACCAGCCGCTCGTAGAAGGCCACGTCGGCGCGCAGGCCGGCGATCTCTTCGTCGCGCTCGCCCAGCGACGTCTGGACCTCGTTGTTGGCGGCGCGGCTGATGCGGTCGGAAGCCTGCAGGGTCGCCTGGCGCTGCTGCAGTTCGATGAGCTGCTGCTGGAGGCGCTCGTTGCGGGTCTCGGCCGCCTTGAGCTGGGTGCCGACGTCGCCGCCGGGCGAGCCCAGCCAGGCGCCGAGCAGCACGGCCAGGACCAGCGACAACAGCCACGCTCCGCCCAGCACCAGCAGGCGCTTGCGGTCCTGCACGGGCGGCATGCCCGGCCGGCGGATCTGGATGCGGGAAGGTGCGGGTTTATTCATGGCAGTCCTGGGCGACCGCGCCTGCGGGCGCTGTCGCAACGGCCCCTGTCTGGAACGACGCGCTAGTGTAAGTCAGGGAAAAGGCCTTGTCCGCGCAGGTCCGGGATCGGGGCAGTGGCGTTCATGGACGTCATCCCCGATAGTGTGCGCCTGTGCACATTCTGCAGCCGGAGCGCGTGCCATGACCGAAGCCCACCTGTTCGTGATCGGCATCCTGCTGGCCTGGCTGGCCGGGATCCGCGTGTACCTCACCGTGTTCGGCGTCGGCCTGGCCGGGCTGCTCGGCTGGGTCGACCTGCCCCCTGCGCTGCAGGCCACGGAATCGTGGTGGGTGCTGGGCACCTCGGCCGCACTGGCCATCGCCGAGTTCTTCGCCGACAAGATTCCCGGGGTCGATTCGGCCTGGGACCTGGTCCAGACCCTGGCCCGGGTACCGGCCGGTGCGTTCCTGGCCGCCGCGACGCTCTCGCCCACGGGTGAGCTCAGCGGCACCGCGCTGGTTGCCGGGGCCGGCGTCGCGCTGGCCAGCCATGGGCTTAAATCCGGCACCCGCGCCCTGCTCAACACCTCGCCCGAACCGGCCAGCAACTGGATGGCCTCTGCGGCGGAGGACACCGTGGTGGTCGGCGGCCTGGCGCTCGCGCTGGCGCACCCCTGGCTGGCCCTGATCCTGGTGGTGGCGTGCAGCCTGATCGGCGCGCTGATCGTGTGGATGATCTGGCGGACGCTGTGGAAAGGCATGCGCTGGCTGATGCGTCAGGCCGACGGCGGCCAGGCGCAGGTCAAACCGGGAACCCTGCCACGGTAATGCGCGCCCTGCCTGTGGGCGTTCATCGCATAATTGCGGCGCAGACTGGGAGTACTGATGGCCGTTCACGACAACGTTGTTGCCTCCGCCCGCGCCGTGTGCGCTGAAACGCCGCCGGCCGACCACTGGCAGCGCTGGCAGAGCCCGCCCTCGCCCGCCCCCGCGGCCCACAGCAATGTCGTCGCGTTCACGCCGGCCCCGGCCAGCCCGCCGCCCCTGCTGCCGCCGCTGCACGCCGGGACCGGCACCCTGCCGCCGCCGGGCATCGACGCTCCGTACCGCGTGCTGATCGTCGAAGACGACCGTTCGCAGGCCCTGTTCGCGCAGAGCGTGCTGCACGGTGCCGGCATGGAGGCACTGGTGCACGGCGATGCCGAGGGCGTGCAGCAGGCGATCGCCGAGCATCGGCCGGACCTGATCCTCATGGATCTGCACCTGCCCGGGCTGGATGGCATGCGCCTGACCGCGCTGATCCGCCAGCAACCCGGCCAGCAGCTGCTGCCGATCGTGTTCCTCAGTGGCGACCCGGATCCGGAGCGTCAATTCGAAGTGCTCGACAGCGGCGCCGATGATTTCCTCAGCAAGCCGATCCGCCCGCGCCATCTGATCGCGGCGGTCTCCAACCGGATCCGCCGCGCACGCGCACAGGCAGCCTCGCAGGCGGGCACGGATGGGGCGCCGGCCATCAACAACCCGGAAACGGGGCTGCCGACCCGCCACCACGTGATGCAGCAGCTCGGCGCGTCGCTCAACCATCGCGATCGCGGCGGCCTGTTTTTCATCGAGATCGCCAGCGCGCTCGGCCTGCGCGAGCGCTATGGCTATGCCGCGTTCGAACGGCTGATGGCCCAGGCCGGCCAGCGCCTGGCCGACGCCGCGCGGCCGCATCTGCTGGCGCGCCTGAACGACAACAGCTTCCTGGTGCTGGCCCGCGATGTCGACGAGGACACGCTGGATGCGATGGCGCATGCGCTGCGCGAGCAGCTCTCCTCGCGCGCCTTCGTGATCCGCGATGACGAATCGGTGCACCTGCGCGGCGTGGTCGGCCATGCCCAGCTCTCGCCGGGCTTCCCCGATGCGGGCAGCGCGCTGGAAGCAGTCGAGCGCACCACGCTGCAGGCCCGCCTGCTCACCGCCGGCGTGGCCGCCTATGTGCGCCGCGAAGACGTGGCTGCGCAGGAGCACCTGGCCCTGCTCGAAGGCCAACTGGAACTGGCCTACCAGCCGATCGTGGCCGTCGCCGGCGGCAACACCGCGCAGTACCAGGTGCTGCTCCGCCTGCGGCAGGCCGATGGCAGCGTGCTGGCCGCCGGCCAGGTGATCCCCGCGGCCGAAGCAACCGGGCGCATCGCCGATCTGGACCAGCAGGTGCTGGACCACGCGCTGGGTCTGCTGGATCTGTATCGACACGCTGCGCACCCCCTGCACCTGTTCGTCTCGCAGTCGCTGCGCACGCTGGCCCGCGATGCCTTCGGCGACTGGCTGCTGGAATCGCTGGCGAGCCGGCAGATCGATGGCAGCGCGCTGGTCATCGATGTGCGCCTGCCCGATGCGCTGATCCACACCGTCACCCTGCAGCAGTTCTGCACGCGCATGCATGCGGCCGGCGTGCGCTTCTGCCTGAGCCAGTTCGAGCCGGGCGATGAAGCCAACGCGCTGATGGCGCAACTGCCGCTGGCGTATGTCCGCATGGCCGCGCGCTTCTCCAACAGCCACACCAACCAGCAGACCCGCGACGAGCTGCGCGCGGCGATCGACCGGGCGCACCGCGCCGGGCTGCGCATCATCGGCCAGCAGATCGAGGATCCGCAGGCCGCGGCGGCGATGTGGATCGGCGGGGTCGATTTCATCCAGGGCAACATGGTCCAGTCCGCCGGCAGCGAACTGAACTTCGACTTCCAGAATTCGGTGCTCTGAGCATGGGACGCCACGGACGGCCACCCCACTCGCCCACACCGGCCTCGCTCTGGATCAGCGCCGCGGCGGCCGCCGTGTGTGCCACTGCCGCGGTGATGGCGCGCATCGGTGCCAATGGGCCGTGGATCGACATTGCCGCCGGCACCGGCGTGCTGGCACTGATCGCCGGCCTCCAGGCGGTACGCCGCTGGCGTGAAGCGCAGGACCCGCTGGAGCTGCTGCAGCGGCGCAATGAGGCGTTAGTGCTCGAGCGCGATCAGCTGCAGCAGCGCCGGCAGCAGCAGAACCAGCTCGAACAGGAACTGATCACCGCCAAGCAGGCCGCCGAAGCCGCCGCGCTGGCCAAGGGGGAGTTCCTGGCGACGATGAGCCACGAGATCCGCACGCCGCTCAACGGCATCCTGCCGATGCTCGACCTGATCGCACGCGGACAGCTCGGCAGCGACCAGCGGCAGATGCTGCAGACCGCCGCGACCAGCTCGCAGCAGCTGCTGCGCATCGTCGATGACATCCTCGATTACTCCCGGCTGGAGGCCAAGGGCCTGAACCTGGAGATCACCACCTTCAACCTGCGCGAGCTGCTCGAAGGCCTCGTGCAGTTGATGCAGCGCGCCGCCGATCCCAAGGGCCTGCAACTCTCGCTCGAGCTGGACCCGGCGGTACGCCTGTCGGTCCGGGGCGACCCGGTGCGGCTGCGCCAGGTGCTGAGCAACCTGCTGGTCAACGCGATCAAGTTCACCGAGCGTGGCCAGATCCGGCTGCGCGTGCAGCGCCAGGGCGAGACCAACGCACAGCACCAGCTGCGCTTCGAGATCGCCGACAGTGGCATCGGCATCGACGACGCGCTGCAGGCGCGCCTGTTCCAGTCCTTCAGCCAGGCCGACGCCTCGACCACGCGCCTGTATGGCGGTACCGGGCTCGGCCTGGCGATCTGCAAGCGCATCATCGACCTGATGCAGGGTCGCATCGGCGTGCATTCCACGCCCGGGCACGGGGCCACGTTCTGGTTCGAGATTCCCCTGCTCAAGGTGATCGGCGACCTGCCGGCGATCGGCAACCTGCGCCGCGCCCTGCTGATCACGCGCGACCCGGTGCTGGCCCAGCGCATCGAGCGGGTGACCCAGCACCATGACCTGCGCCTGCATACGGTGGAGACCAGCGCCGAGGCGATCGATGTCCTGCGCGCGCCGCAGCGGCGCGGCATCGATCCGGTCCTGGCCTGGGTGATCGCAGACACCGATGGCCTGCGTCTTGGCACCCAGGTACTGCAGAACGCGGTGGCCGGCAATGACCGGCATCCCGAGGCGAAGCTGCTGTGGCTGTATGGCGATGAGGCGCCCGCGCCCGAAGCGCTTGGCCCGGGACCGGCGCTGTCGCGGCTGGCGCCCGAGAGCGAGCTGCACGCGATGCTGCGCCCGGTGGTGGCCAGTGCGCGCCCGGCCGCGCTGCTGGCCGAAGTGGAATATGCGGGCTCGCCCACCGCGCTGCCCCAGTTCCCGTTGCGGTTGCTGCTGGTCGAGGACAACAGCGTCAACCTGCTGGTCGCACAGCGCCTGCTGCAGGTGCTCGGCTGCGAGGTGGAGACCGCCACGCAGGGCGAGCAGGCACTGGAGGCGCTGCACGCCCGGCCGTTCGATGTGGTGCTGATGGATTGCCAGATGCCGGTGCTGGATGGCTATGCGGCCACCCGCCGCTGGCGCGCACATGAGGCCGCGCAGGGCATGGCGCGCCTGCCGATCGTCGCGATGACCGCCAATGCGATGGCCGGCGACCGCGAGCGCTGCCTGCAGGCCGGCATGGACGACTATCTTTCCAAACCGATCAACCGCGAAACGCTGCAGGCGGTGCTGGCGCGCTGGGGCTGTGCGATGGCCGACGACGCGATGGCCGACGACACGGCCCGCGTGTCCCCGGCTCCGGCGCCGCAGGGCGCGGACGCGTCCGCACCGCCTCCCGCGCGCGACGCGTCACCCGCCCCGGTGCTCGACCAGGACGTGCTCGACGAACTGCTGGAGGTGATCGGTCCGGATACCGCGCGCATCATCGGTGTGTTCCTCGATGACACCCCGCCCTTGATCCGGCAGCTGCAGGACGCCTCGGTCGCGGCGGACCTGGACCAGCTGCGTGCGTTGGCGCACAGCCTGAAGTCAGCCAGTGCGAATGTGGGTGCGATGGCCTTGTCGGCCGCGGCCTGGCGGATCGAGCACGATGCCCGTGCCGGCACGCTGGAGCGCCCCGCCGTGGCGGTGGCGCTGTTGATCGCCGAGTTCGCGCGTGCACGGATCGCGCTGGCCGGCTATCACGCCCGCCTGCGCGCCCCGCTGCAGGGCTGACTCAGTCGTCGATCTTGGTCAGCAGGTAGTTCGGTTCGCCGATGCGCTTGATCAGGTCCAGCTGGGTTTCCAGCCAGTCGATGTGCTCTTCCTCGGACTCGAGGATTTTCACGAACAGCTGGCGGCTGACGTAATCACCGATCGAATCGGCATACGCCACGGCCTCGCGCAGCGTGACCACGCCATCGCGTTCCAGGCTGAGGTCGCACTGCAGGATCTCGGCCGGGTTCTCGCCGATGCGCAGCTTGCCCAGGGCCTGGAAGTTCGGCAGGCCTTCGAGGAAGAGGATGCGGTCGGACAGGATGTCCGCATGCTTCATCTCTTCGATCGATTCCTTGTACTCGTGATCGGCGAGTTCCTTCAGGCCCCAGTTCTTCAGCATCTTGGCGTGCAGGAAGTACTGGTTGATCGCGGTCAGCTCGTTGTAGAGGACCTTGTTGAGGAATTCGATGACTTTGGCGTCGCCCTTCATGAGCGTGCTCCTGCTGCGTGGAATCGCGGGCACTGTAGCGCGTCGCGCGCAGGCATGAAGGAACGCGAATCGTGCTCAGTTGCGCGTATGCGACTTAGCAAGACGCGGGGAGCGATCTCAGGCGGCTTGCAGGCCCAGGACGGGCAGCGGCAGATCGTGGGTGGTGCTGAATTTGGCCAGCAGGTCCGCCGCCATGTCCAGGCAGGACCCGCAGGTGGCGCCGCAGCCGGTGCGCATCGTCAGCTCGGACACGCTCACGACACCGCTCTGCGCGGCTTCGCGGATCTGGTGGTCGGTCACCCCGTTGCAGATGCAGACGTACACGTGCGGACTCGGCAGGCAGGCCCGGATTGGCCTGCTGCTATTCCAATGGAAACGCGAATGGTTGTCAATTTCGAACCTGAATCATTCTCGATACGGTTCAGGGCCGCCGCAGATCGCTCAGACCGCGCCCGGCTCGCCCTTGGCCTTGCTGCGCGGCCAGTAACCGCCACCCCGCTTGGGCGTGGTGCGTTTGCGCGGCCGGTCGTGACCGGCGGCATTGCCCGGCATCCAGGCCTCCTGGGCGGACTTGGGCATCGATTCCACCCCCGTCCCGGCCACCCCCCGCGCCAGCGGCGCCAGATGGCGCAGGGCGCGCGCGTAGACGCCCCGCTTGAACATCACCACATGTTCCACCGGGTACCAGAAATCGACCCAGCGCCACTGGTCGAACTCCGGGCTGTCGGTATGGTCCAGGGTGACGTGGGATTCGTCCCCGGCCAGCCGGAGCAGGAACCACACCTGCTTCTGGCCGATACAGACCTGCCGTTCATTGCGGCGGATGGCCCGTGCCGGCAGCCGATAGCGAAGCCAACCCGGCGTCGCCCCGAGCACTTCAACGTGCTCCGGCAACAACCCGGTTTCTTCCTGCAACTCGCGATACATGGCTTCGACAGGCGTCTCGTCGGTGTTCATGCCGCCCTGCGGGAACTGCCAGCCATCCCGGCGCACACGTCGTGCCCAGAAAACCTGCCCATCCTGCCGCATCAGCACAATACCGACGTTCGGTCGATAGCCGTCCGGATCGATCACGATGCGGACTCCTAGAAAAATCTACTGATCGGGACTGTGCCACGCCCGGTGTCCACTCACAAGCGCGGTGAAAAAGTGTTGACAGATTCCGAATACATCTCCAGAATTGCCGGCTCCCTGAGGCTATGTAGCTCAGCCGGTTAGAGCACAGCACTCATAATGCTGGGGTCGGTGGTTCGAGTCCACCCATAGCCACCAAGTCCGCTTGGTTTTTCAGGGAGAAAGTGCAATAATTGCACGCACATTTTGCCCCGTCGCCAAGCGGTAAGGCACCTGACTCTGACTCAGGCATTCGGTGGTTCGAATCCATCCGGGGCAGCCAAACAAAACAAAAGGCCTGATCGAAAGATCAGGCCTTTTGTTTTGTTTGGGCGGCTGACTGGGCGCAGCGCGCCCAGTGCCCCAACCTTGCAAAGCAAGGTTGGGGCCAGCCTTCTTTGCCTCCACATCCCCGCGCCTGCCGGCGCGCCCCCTTGGACTCCAAGGGGGCTGTTTCACCAGTAAGAGGATGGGGGGCTGCCAGCTACCGCATGCAATGGGCATGGCGGCCACCGTCCCAGCCGACCAGCGGTCGGCGCTACCGCCACCGGTGGCAACACCGATCCGACGGCCAGGTCATCCGCACAGGTGAAACCCGTATCGCGGAAACGACAAAAGCCCGGCCGAAGCCGGGCTTTTGCGTACCTCCCAGCGGAATCCCGAAGGATCCCACGCCAGGCGCGATGGATCAGCGCTTGGAGAACTGGGTGGCGCGACGTGCCTTGTGCAGGCCGACCTTCTTACGCTCGACTTCACGGGCGTCACGGGTCATGAAGCCAGCCTTGCGCAGCTCGGACTTCAGGGTTTCGTCGTATTCGATCAGCGCGCGGGCGATGCCCAGACGGATCGCACCGGCCTGACCCGTGGTACCACCGCCAGCGGCGGTGACCATGATGTCGAAGGTTTCGGTGTTCTTGGTCAGTTCCAGCGGCTGACGCACGATCATGCGCGCAGTCTCACGGCCAAAGAACTCGTCCAGCGGACGGCCATTGACGGTGATGTTGCCGGCGCCCTTGCGCAGGAACACGCGGGCGGTGGAGGACTTGCGGCGGCCGGTGCCGTAGTTTTGCGTGATAGCCATGATTAGATATCCAGAACCTGAGGCTGCTGAGCGGCGTGCGGGTGCTCGGAACCCGAGTACACCTTGAGCTTGCGGTACATGGCGCGGCCCAGCGGGCCCTTCGGCAGCATGCCCTTGACGGCGGTCTCGATGACACGCTCCGGATGGCGCTCAAGCGCCTGGGCCAGAGTTTCGGTCTTCAGGTTGCCGATGTAGCCAGTGAAACGGTGATACAGCTTGTCCTGCAGCTTGTTGCCGGTGACGACAATCTTTTCTGCATTGATGACAACCAGGTAATCACCGGTATCAACGTGAGGGGTGTAAACCGGCTTGTGCTTGCCGCGCAGACGGCGGGCCAGCTCGGTGGACAGACGGCCCAGCGTCTTGCCGGATGCGTCGACGAGATACCAGTCGCGCTGGACGGTCTCGGACTTTGCAGTGAAAGTGCTCATGAAAGAACTCTAGTAGGTCGGGCTCATTACGGCGCAGTACGGCCGGAACTCTGCCACGCGTTGTGAAGAGGCGGGATTGTACTGGCCATGCCCACCACATGCAAGTTGACCGGATCCCGGCTTGGCACGCCGGTCCGCGGGGGCGAGAATCGACAGTCCCCCGCCGCGACACCGCCTGCCATGACCGCGCTCCGCCAGATCACGCCGCTCGACCACCTGCTGACCGAAGCCCAGCGGGCCCTGGATACCGTGTTCGGCAACCCGCCGGCCAGCCGCCCCTACCCCGCCGAGGCCACCCCGGACGTGCAGATGGCCGACCCCGAGCGCCGCCACGCGGCCGGGCTGATGCGCATCAACCATGTCGGCGAGGTCTGCGCCCAGGGCCTGTACTTCGGCCAGGCCGCGGTCGCCCGCGAGCCCGAAACCCGTGCCCACCTGCTCGATGCCGCCCAGGAAGAGACCGACCACCTGGCCTGGTGCGCCCAGCGCCTGCGCGAACTGGACAGCCGCCCCAGCCTGTTCAACCCGATCTGGTATGCCGGCAGTTACACCATCGGCAGCCTGGCCGGCCTGCGTGGCGACGGCTGGAACCTGGGCTTCGTGGTCGAGACCGAGCGCCAGGTCGAAGCGCATCTGGATGAACACCTGGACACCCTGCCCCCGGCCGACCTGCGCAGCCGGGAGGTGATCAAGGTGATGAAGATCGACGAGGCCCGCCACGCGGACCACGCCGAGCATGCCGGCGCCCGGAAGCTGCCCGCACCGATTCCGTCGGTGATGGCGCTGGCCTCCAAGGTCATGAAGACCATCGCGTACCGGTTGTAACGGCGTATCGACCAACGTGTAACGGCGTATCGACCAACGGTCGATACCTACCGGAACGGCGCGCGCGGCATGGGTTGCGGGCCGGCTTGCCACCGGTAGCGCCCGACCGTTGGTCGGGCGACGATCAGGCAGAGACCAGCTTCAGGCCGATCACGCCGGCCACGATCAGGCCGATGCAGGCCAGCCGCGATGGCGAGGCGCTGTCGCCGAACAGGGCGATGCCCAGCATCGCGACGCCGAGTGCACCGATGCCGGTCCAGATCGCATAGGCGGTGCCGACCGGGATGGATTTCATCGCCTGGCTCATCAGGTACAGGCTGACCAGCGCGGCGGCGACGGTGGCCAGGGTGGGAAGCGGCTTGCTGAAGCCATCGGAGTACTTCATTCCGATGGCGAAGCCGATCTCGAACAGGCCGGCGAGCAGTAGATAGATCCAGGGCATGGGGGATTCCTTGGGTTAACAAAAGCAAAACGGCCCGGTGTCTTCACACCGGACCGTCGTCGGTAGCTGCCGTGAAACCGGGTTTTGCGCAAACACTGGTTCCACAGGGCGGGCCGTCCCGCCTGGACGAGGCCGCCCGGGCAGCGCCCGGGACGACATCGCAACGTGCCTTACTCGGCCAGATTGCGCCCATGGAACAGCTCTTCGATCTCACGACGCAGCAGCGCCTCGATCTTCATGCGTTCCTTGAACGACAGGTTCTTGGCCTTCTCTTCGAACAGGTACTGATCCAGGTCGAAGTCCTTCAGGTGCATCTTCGTGTGGAAGATGTTTTCCTGGTAGACATTGACGTCGAACATCTCGTAACGCGACTTGATGTTCTTGGCCAGGAAGTTCTGGATCGAGTTGATCTTGTGGTCGATGTAGTGCTTCTTGCCCTTCACGTCACGGGTGAAGCCACGCACGCGGTAATCCATGATCACGATGTCCGATTCCAGACTCTCGATCAGGTAGTTCAGCGCTTTCAGCGGGGAAATCACGCCACAGGTGGCCACATCGATGTCCGCGCGGAACGTCGCGATGCCCTCCTGCGGATGGGTTTCTGGGTACGTATGGACCGTGATGTGGCTCTTGTCCATGTGCGCGACCACGGCGTCGGAGATCAACTCCTTGCCGGCCTGCTTCTTGTCGATCACCGGCTCTTCCGAGATCAGGATCGTCACCGAGGCACCCTGGGGGTCGTAGTCCTGGCGGGCCACGTTCAGGATGTTCGCGCCGATGATCTCGGCAACGTCGGTCAGGATCTGAGTCAGCCTATCGGCGTTGTACTCTTCATCAATATATTCGATGTAACGCTGGCGCTCCTCTTCGGTGCGGGCGTAACAGACGTCATAGATGTTGAAGCTCAGCGCCTTGGTGAGGTTGTTGAAACCTTGCAACCTCAGGCGAGGCAACGGCTTGACCACGGCGGTCGATCCTGTGTGTGGTGGGAAAGAAGCAAGTATGGGGCAAAGTGATCGGTGGCGAAACTTGCATTGAAACGAATACCTGTGCTCGGTTTGCCCTTAACAATTCGGATCGTTAAGCTCGCGGCACATAGCCGTGAATTCTTCATGAGCAATCGGAGCGCCTCAACGTGTCAACTGTGCGCCTTGCCACAAGCCCATTGGCCCTGGATATCGCAACAATCGATCGCTTTCTGGCCCACAGCCATCGCCGCCGTTACCCCGCCCGCACGGACGTGTTCCGTCCAGGCGATCCGGCCGGCACCCTCTACTACGTGATCAGTGGCTCAGTCTCAATAATGGCTGAGGAAGATGACGATCGTGAGCTGGTGCTGGGCTACTTCGGGTCGGGCGAGTTCGTCGGCGAGATGGGGCTGTTCGTCGAATCGGACCGCCGCGAGGTGATCCTGCGCACCCGTACCCCCTGCGAGCTGGCCGAGATCAGCTACGAGCGCCTGCACCAGCTGTTCCTGGGGCCGCTTTCGGCCGATGCCCCGCGCCTGCTCTATTCGATCGGCCAGCAGCTTTCCAAGCGCCTGCTCGACACCAGCAGGAAAGCCAGCCGCCTGGCCTTCCTGGATGTCACCGACCGCATCGTGCGCACCCTGCATGACCTGTCGCGCGAGCCGGAGGCGATGAGCCACCCGCAGGGCACCCAGCTGCGCGTCTCGCGCCAGGAACTGGCCCGGCTGGTCGGCTGCTCGCGTGAAATGGCCGGCCGCGTGCTTAAGAAGCTGCAGACCGACGGGCAGCTGCATGCCCGCGGCAAGACCGTCGTGCTGTACGGCACCCGCTGATCCTGCCCGCGTAGTGCCGGCCGCTGGCCGGCAACCACGCAAATCCACACCGATGCCCGTCGACATGGACGAGGTTGCCGGCCAGCGACCGGCACTACCTGCCCATTTACCGCTAGGCTGTTCGCATGGAACTTGGCAGCGAATTCTATTGGTTCATCCTGATCGGCCTCGGCGCGCAGCTGGTCGACGGCGCGCTGGGCATGGCCTTCGGGCTGGTGTCCTCCTCGGTCCTGCTCAGCATGGGCCTGCCGCCGGCGGCGGTCAGCGCCAGCATCCATACCGCTGAAGTCTTCACCACCGGCGCCTCCGGGGTCTCGCACCTGGTCGCCGGCAACGTGGACCGTCGCCTGTTCCTGCGTCTGGCCCTGCCCGGCGCGGTCGGCGGCGTGGTCGGCGCCTACGTGCTGACCCAGCTGCCCGGTGACGTGATCCGCCCCTTCATCTATATGTATCTGCTGGTGCTGGCGATCTTCATCCTGCTGCGCGCGGCCGGACGGATGCTGCCCGCCCGCGAAGTGAAGCGCGTCCCGCTGCTGGGATTCGTGGCCGGCCTGCTGGATGCCAGCGGCGGCGGCGGCTGGGGTCCGGTGGCGACCTCCACCCTGCTCGCCCGCGGCGGCCAGGCGCGCACCACCATCGGCACGGTCAATGCGGCCGAGTTCGTGGTGACGCTGGCAGTATCGATCACCTTCCTGCTGACCATGGGCGTGCAGTACCTGAACATCGTGGCCGGCCTGATGATCGGCGGCATGATGGCCGCGCCGGTGGCCGCGATCCTGGTCAAAAAGGTCAGGGAACGCTGGGTGCTGGTCGCCGTGGGCGTGCTGGTGCTCGGTATCAGCCTGTTCCAGATCGGCCACGCGGTCGTGCAGTGGCGCGCAGGCTGAGCCGGACGCGACACCTTTTCAGCCCTTCCCGGGTGTTTCAGCGCCGGATCAGACCGGATCGCCGGCCCGGTCGACACAGCCCCAGTTGAGCACGGGGGTGCCCGGCGGCAGCACCTGGCGGAAATACGCCACGCGCGAAGCCTTCGGATTGACCACGACCGGTGCGGCAGCGGCCAGCAGCAACGGCAGGTCGGCGCTGCTGTCGGAGTAGGCGACATCGATCTCGCCATAGCCGCGCTCGCGCAGCATCCGCATCTTTTCTTCGTTGTGGCAATGGCGGGTGGCGATGACCGCGCCCAGCAACGGGCCGACCTCGCTGCCGATCACCGGCACGCCCTGATGGGCGACAAAGGCCAGGATCGCGCGGGCCAGCTCCGGTGGGGCGCCGGTGGCGACCACGACGCGGTCGCCGGCGGCACGATGCCGGGCGAAGACCTCCAGCGCGACCGGCAGCAGCCGGCGGCGGATGTCGGCCTCGTGCTTGAGCACGTAGCGGTCGATCACCTTGTTGAACTCGCGCGCCCGGTGCAGGCCGAACGTGGCGATCCAGACGTAGCCGGAGATGCCGCGGCGGCGGGTCGGCAGGAACGCCACCAGCGGGCCGAGCAGCGGCGTGGCGACCAGGGCGGTCAGCAGCCGCAGCGGGTTGCGCTTGATCAGCCAGGCGAACAGATGGCTGCCGGAATCGCCGTCATACAGGGTGTGATCGAAGTCGAAGACCACCAGCGGGGCGTCGTCGCGCGGCGTTGGATAGATCGCTGTCATGCGCTGAAGAATAGCTGACGCAGGCCCTCGCCGGGCTCTTCCACGCGCATGAAGGCCTCGCCGACCAGGAAGGCGTTGACCCCCGCCTCGCGCATCACGGTGACATCGGCCGGGCCGAGGATGCCGCTTTCGGTGACCAGCAGGCGGTCGCGCGGAACGGCCTGGCGCATGTCCAGCGTGGTCTGCAGCGACACCTCGAAGGTGCGCAGGTTGCGGTTGTTGATGCCGATCAGCGGCACCGGCACCTGGATGGCGCGCTCGAGCTCGTCGATGTCGTGCACTTCGACCAGCACGTCCATGCCCAGCTGCATGGCCAGGTCGGACAGCTCGGCCAGCTGGCGATCGTCCAGCGCAGCCACGATCAGCAGGATGCAGTCGGCGCCGAGCACGCGCGCTTCGTACACCTGGTAGGCATCGATCACGAAGTCCTTGCGCAGCACCGGCAGCGTGCAGGCTTCATGGGCCTGCTGCAGGTAGGCGTCGCTGCCCTGGAAGAAATCCACGTCGGTCAGCACCGACAGGCAGCTGGCGCCACCGAACTCGTAACTCACCGCGATGTCGGCCGGATGGAAGTCCGGACGGATCACGCCCTTGGACGGGCTGGCCTTCTTGATCTCGGCGATCACGGCCGGGTTGCCGGCGGCGATCGAGGCACGCAGCGCGTCGGCGAAGCCACGCACCGGCGGGGCCTGCTCCACGCGCGCGATCAGCGCCTCCAGCGGCACCTGGGCACGGCGTGCGGCGACTTCTTCGGCCTTGCGGGCCAGGATGGTATCGAGGATGTCGCTCATGTCATTGGGGTCCTGGAGACCGGCCATTATCGGCCAGCCCCGCTGAATTCAGAAAACGCAGGCTCAGACGGCCCCGCGGATACGGCGGGTGGCGGCCACGTACTGCTCCATCCGCGAACGCGCACTGCCATCGGCCAGCACCGCACGGGCGCGGGCCAGGCCATCGGCGATGCTGTCGGCGACACCGGCCACGTACAGCGCCGCGCCGGCATTCAGCGCCACGATGTCCAGCGCGGGGCCGGGCTGGTTGTCGAGCACGCCACGCAGCATCGCGATGGATTCTTCCGGACCGTCGACCTTGAGGTTGCGGCTGGCCGACATCGCGATGCCGAAGTCTTCCGGATGGATCTCGTACTCGCGCACCTTGCCGTCGCGCAGCTCGCCGACCAGGGTACCGGCGCCAAGCGAGATCTCGTCCATGTTGTCGCGACCCCACACCACCAGCGCGCGCTCGGCGCCGAGTTCGCGCAGCACGCGCGCCTGGATGCCGACCAGATCGGAATGGAACACGCCCATCAGCACATTGGTCGCACCGACCGGATTGGTCAGCGGGCCGAGGATGTTGAAGATCGTGCGCACCCCCATCTCGCGGCGCACCGGCGCGACGACCTTCATCGCCGGATGGTGCATCGGCGCGAACATGAAGCCGATGCCGGTTTCGGTGATCGCGCGTGCGACCTCGTCCGGACGCAGATCGATGACCGCGCCCAGCGCCTCGACCGCGTCGGCACTGCCGGACTTGGAGGAGACACTGCGGTTGCCATGCTTGGCCACCTTGGCGCCGGCCGCGGAGACCACGAACATCGCGCAGGTGGAGATGTTGAAGGTGTGCGAACCATCCCCGCCTGTGCCGACGATATCCACCAGATGCGTCTTGTCCTCGACCGGTACCGCGAGGGCGAGCTCGCGCATCACGGTGGCGGCACCGGCGATTTCGCCGATGGTTTCCTTCTTGACCCGCAGGCCGGTCAGGATCGCGGCGGTCATCACCGGCGACACTTCACCGCGCATGATCTGCCGCATCAGGTCGACCATTTCGTCGAAGAAGATTTCGCGGTGCTCGATGGTGCGCTGCAGGGCTTCCTGGGGGGAGAAGGTCATGCGGGGTCCTTTGTGATGCAGGTGCGGCGCGCTCAGCGCTGCAGGAAGTTCTTCAGCAGGGCGTGGCCATGCTCGGTGAGGATCGACTCGGGGTGGAACTGCACGCCCTCGACCGGATGCTCGCGATGGCGCAGGCCCATGATCTCTTCGATCGAGCCGTCCTCGTTCTCGGTCCAGGCGGTCATCTCCAGGCACGCCGGCAACGTGGTCTTGTCGACCACCAGCGAGTGGTAGCGCGTGGCCTGGTAGCGGTCCGGCAGGCCGGCGAACACGCCCTTGCCTTCATGGCGGATCGGCGAGGTCTTGCCGTGCATGATGTTGGTGGCGCGGATGACATCGCCGCCGTACACCTGGCCGATGCTCTGGTGGCCCAGGCACACGCCCAGGATCGGCGTGGTCGGGCCGAGCCGACGGATCAGCTCCAGCGACACGCCCGCTTCATTCGGCGTGCACGGGCCGGGCGAGATCACGATGCGCTCGGGCGCGAGCGCGGCGATCTCATCGACGCTCAACGCGTCATTGCGCACCACCTTCACCTCGGCGCCCAGCGTCTGCAGGTACTGCACGAGGTTGTAGGTGAAGCTGTCGTAGTTGTCGAGCATCAACAACATGGTCAGGATCCGTCTTGAAAGGGGAAGTGGCGTGCACGAGGGCGTGCACGGGTCAGGCAGTGCGGCCGGATGCCGTTACAGGCCCTTGGCCGCCTGCGCAACGGCACGGAACAGCGCGCGGCCCTTGTTCATCGTCTCGTCCCATTCCTTGCCCGGGTCTGAGTCGTAGACGATGCCGGCGCCGGCCTGCACGTGCAGGCGGCCGTCCTTGATCACCGCGGTACGGATCGCGATCGCGGTATCGGCATCGCCGTGCCAGCCGATGTAACCGATGCTGCCGGCGTAGACGTTGCGCTTGATCGGCTCCAGCTCGCGGATCACTTCCAGCGCGCGGATCTTCGGCGCGCCGCTGACGGTGCCGGCCGGGAACGTTGCGCGCAGCACGTCGGCATAGCTCAGGCCCGGCTGCAGCTGCCCGGTGACTTCGCTGACGATGTGCATGACGTGGCTGTAGCGCTCGATCACGAACTGCTCGCCGACTTCGACCGTGCCCGCCTTGGACACGCGGCCCGCATCGTTGCGGCCGAGATCGATCAGCATCAGGTGCTCGGCGCGTTCCTTGGGGTCTGCCAGCAGTTCGGCTTCCAGTGCGTTGTCTTCTTCCACCGTGGCGCCGCGCGGGCGAGTGCCGGCGATCGGACGCACGGTGACTTCGCCATCCTGGAGGCGTACCAGGATCTCGGGCGAGGAGCCCACGACCTGCACCTCACCGGTGTCGAGGAAATACATGTACGGCGAGGGATTGAGTGCACGCAGTGCGCGGTACACATCCACCGGGCGCGCCTTGAACGGCACGCTCAGGCGCTGGCTCAGCACCACCTGGAAGATGTCGCCGGCGCGGATGTATTCCTTGGATTTATCGACCGCGGCGATGAAGCCTTCGCGGGTGAAGCCGGAGACGAAATCGTTCTCGTCCAGCACGTCACGCGTGATCGGCGCGGGGTAGCCGGCGCCGGGGGCGCGCAGCTTGGCGACCAGCGCATCCAGCTTGGCCTGGGCGTCCTCCCATGCACCGGGCTGACCCGGGTCGGCATGCACGATCAGGTACAGGCGGCCCTTGAGGTTGTCGAACACCGCCAGTTCTTCGGAGTGCAGCAGCAGGATGTCCGGCGTGCCCAGCTCATCGCGGCCACGCGGCGGTGCCAGGCGCGGTTCGATATAGCCGATGCACTCGAAGCCGAACCAGCCGACCAGGCCACCGGTGAAGCCCGGCAGACCGGCCAGCTTCGGCACCGAGTGGGCGCTGCGCAGCGCCTCGACCTCGGTGAACGGGTCGGCGACCTCGCGGGTTTCCACCACCGTGCCGGACTCGCTGATGGTCAGGGCATGGCCGTGGAAGGCATACACCCGGCGTGCCGGCAGGCCGATGATGGAATAGCGCCCGAAGCGTTCGCCGCCCTCGACCGATTCAAACAGATAGGTATGCGGGCCGTCGGCGAGCTTCAGATAGACCGAAAGCGGCGTGTCCAGGTCGGACAGCACTTCACGGACGACGGGGATGCGGGTGTGGCCTTCAGCGGCCTGCTGCTGGAACTGCTCGAACGTGATCAAGACGACTTTCCTTCCGGGAAACGGCGGTGGCGGGACGGACGACGGCAACAGGCCACCATCGCCACCAACGGCGAGCGGAAGAAAGGGTATGCGGGGTCGTCAGAATGGACACCCGGCGACTGTACCGCATTGACGGCACCGGATGGAACCCGGCGCCGCCCGGCGCATCAGCCGCGTGACAGCAGCGGGCTGTCCAGCGCTACATGCAGGTTGACCCGCCCGGGCACGCAGTCGATGCGGAAATGCCGGGCCTGGACCGGCTCGCCATCCAGGTTGAGCGTCAGCGGCAGCTCGGCGTCGATCTCCACCCACGGCGCCTGGACGCGCTCGGCCACCTGCTCCAGCGCGCCGCGCTTGCCACCCTTGACCAGTGCCGCGAGCGTCGACGTCACCTCCCCGCTCAGCTCCGGAATGACCGTGACATCCAACAGTCCGTCATCGATCAGGGCCTCCGGGCACAGCACCTGCCCGCCGCCGGCCTGGCGGCCATTGCCGACGCCGAGCGCGATGAAACCACCGGCCCATTCGAACCCCGGCGCCCGGACCCGTGCCTGGATCGGATCGATCCGCCCGAGCCGCGATATTCCGGTGACCAGATAGGCCAGCCCACCGAGCACTTTCTTCAAGCCCTCATCGGTCTCCACCGTGACCTCGGTGCCGAAGCCGCCACTGGCCACGTTCGCGCACCACCACACCTTGCCATCGGCATCGATGCGCAGCAGATCGACCGGGCGTGCCGGCGCGTCCATGATCAGCTCCAGCGCCGCCAGCGGTGCATCGGGAATCTCGGCCGCCGTGGCGAAATCATTGGCCGTGCCCAACGGCAACAGCCCCAGCGAAGGCAGCGCGTCGGCGGACTCCTCGCGATGCGCCAGCGTCTCGGCCACCTCGCTGAGGGTGCCATCCCCGCCGGCCGCGATGATCGTATCGACCCCGTGCGCGATCGCCTCGGCCACGTAGCGCTCGGCATCGCCCGATTCCCAGGTCACCCGCACCTCCACCTGCACCCCGCGCTCGCGCATCGTCGCCACCGCCTCGCGCACATCCTCATTGCCGGTGGCCTTTCCGTTGAGGATCAAACGCCAATGGGGACGGCTCATGCGGTACTTCCAGGGAGTGGGGAAGCGAAGGCTAGCAGCGGACGGCGTGGCCGCCGGTGAATGTCATCAAAGCGTCACCGATCCCCCGGAGAATGGAAGGCCATAGCAGGGAAGATGGATGGAGGCAGGATCAGCCTCCCGCAGTTCCCAGGGCCGTACCAGCAATGGTGCGGTCTTTTTTTGAAGACAGCTCAGCCTGCGGCAAACGCCCGCAGCGCCTCGCCTTCCATCCGGTACACCGTCCACTCGCTCTGCGGCCTCGCACCGGCGGCTTCGTAGAACTGGATCGCCGGTTCGTTCCAATCCAGCACCGACCACTCGAAACGGCCGCAGTTCCCGGCCACCGCGATCCGCGCGATGTGCTGCAGCAGCGCCTTGCCCGCACCACTGCCGCGATGCTCCGGACTCACGTACAGATCTTCCAGGTAGATCCCGTTGCGGCCCAGCCACGTCGAGTAGTTGTAGAAGTACACCGCATACCCGATCGCCACGCCGTCGGCCTCGCAGATCAGCCCGTGCGCCTTCGCCTCCGGCCCGAACAGGCTCGCGCGGATGCCCGCTTCGTCGGTCTGCACCGACGACTCGGCCTTCTCGTAGATCGCCAGTTCGCGGATGAAACGCAGGATCAGCGCCGCATCGTCAGCGGTGGCCACGCGGATCGTCACGGCAGCCACCGCTCCCATGGCTCAGCCCCGCGCCGCGGCGACGTTGCCGCGCATCTGCGCGATGATGTCCTGGTAGCTCGTCTTCGCATTGAAGATCGCCGAGCCGGCCACGAACGCATCCGCACCGGCCGCCGCGATCGCACCGATGTTGTCGGCCTTTACGCCACCGTCGATCTCCAGGCGGATGTCCTTGCCGCTGGCATCGATCTTCTTGCGGATCGCGCGCACCTTGTCCAGCGCCGACGGAATGAACGCCTGGCCGCCGAAGCCCGGATTGACCGACATCACCAGCACCAGGTCCAGGTCATCGAGCACCCAGTCCAGGATGTCCACCGGCGTGGCCGGATTGAGTACCACGCCCGGCTTGCAGCCCAGCGAACGGATCAGCTGGATCGTACGGTGCACGTGGCGGCTCGCCTCCGGATGGAAGCTGATGTAGGTCGCGCCGGCCTCGGCGAAATCCGGGATGATCCGGTCCACCGGCTCCACCATCAGGTGCACATCGATCGGCGCGGTCACGCCGTGCTTGCGCAGCGCCTGGCAGACCAGCGGGCCGATCGTCAGGTTCGGCACGTAATGGTTGTCCATCACATCGAAATGCACCCAGTCGGCGCCGGCCGCGAGCACGTTGTCCACTTCCTCGCCCAGGCGGGCGAAATCGGCGGACAGGATGGAGGGAGCAATGATGCAATTGGACATGGCCGGGCCTTCAGGATGTTGAAAGGGGGCGCCGCGCGGAATCAGCGCTTGCGCAGGGTCTTGATGCGGTCGTAGGCGGCATTGAGCTGGCGCGACTTGCGCTCGGCCTGCTGGCGCAGCTCCGGCGCTGCGCCGACCACCTTGTCCGGGTGGTACTGGGACATCAGCCGGCGGTAGGCCAGGTCGATCTCGGCATCGGTCGCCTCGGAGGTCAGCCCCAGCTCGCGGTAGGGGTTTTCCCTGTTCAGCCGGAACCAGTCGGCATCGAAGGCATGCCCCAGCAGCAGCCCGACCACGGCCCCGAACAGCGGATTGGGCCTGAACAACAGGGCGCCAGCGATGAATCCGAGCAGTTTTCCGTACCAGCGCATGGTGGTCTGGGCAGCCGAGGCGATAAAGGATCCTCATTTTACGTCACAGCGGGCCCAACCCGCTTTACACTAGGCCGCCCGCTGTCTGTGCGGGCCCTCCGGGTCCCCTGGACAGCTGTCATGACGAAGCCTCAGGAGTGCCCGTGCCGACCACGTTGTTGCAATCCGATCTCCCCGGCCTGCCCTTGCGCCATCGCGGCAAGGTGCGTGATGTTTTCGACATTCCGCGCGACCGGCTCCCCGCCGGCACGCCGCCGGGGGACTACCTGCTGATGGTCGCGACCGACCGTCTGTCAGCCTTCGACGTGGTGCTGCCCGACCCGATTCCCGGCAAGGGCGAGATGCTCTGCCAGGTCTCGAACTTCTGGTTCGCCAAGACCGCGCACCTGATGCCCAACCACCTGACCGGCATCGATGTCGCCAGCGTGCTGCCCGAGGGTGTGGATCCGGCCCTGTACGCCAAGCGCGCCGTGGTCACCCGCAAGCTGAAGCCGGTCCCGGTCGAAGCGATCGCCCGCGGCTACCTGATCGGCAGCGGCTGGAAGGACTACCAGCGCACCGGCAAGATCAGCGGCATCGAGCTGCCCGATGGCCTGCGCCAGGCCGAACAGCTGCCCGAACCGATCTTCACGCCCTCGACCAAGGCCGCCGTCGGCGACCATGACGAGAACATCGATTTCGATGCGATGGTGAAGGCGGTCGGTGCGGACCTGGCCGAGCGCGTGCGCGACGCCACCCTGCGCATCTACGCCTTCGCGGCAGAGTACGCCCGCGAGCGCGGCATCCTCCTGGCCGACACCAAGTTCGAGTTCGGCACCGATGCCGACGGCCGTCTGTACATCATGGACGAGATGCTGACCCCGGATTCCTCGCGTTACTGGCCGGCCGACGAGTACGAGGTGGGCACCAGCCCGCCGAGCTACGACAAGCAGTTCGTCCGCGACTACCTGGAGGCGCTGGACTGGGGCAAGACCGCGCCCGGCCCGAGCATCCCCGCCGAGATCATCGAGCGCACCCGCGCCAAGTACGCCGAGGCGCTGCAGCGCCTGGCCGGCATCTCGGTCGACTGACCCCTGCGCCCCCGGCCGACGTGGCTGGGGGCGTTGCCGGGGGTAGTGCCGGCCGCTGGCCGGCAACCTCACGAACTCGGCTATGCTGCGTTGCCGGCCAGCGGCCGGCACTACCGTTGTCCGAGGAAGCGACGCAGTATGCAGACCGCCACCCAGCTCGCACGCCCGATCGACCGCTACTTCGCGAGCTATTCCGACGATCACCGCAATGTGCTGAACCAGCGCATCCACGTCGTGGCCGTCCCGGCGATCCTGTGGTCGGTGATCGGCCTGCTGTGGTGCCTCCCGCCGTTGATCACCTGGTTCCAGAACGGAATCTGGGCCGGCCTGGCGATGTTCGCCGCCTGGTGTTTCTACAACCGCCTCTCGCGCACGCTGGGCTACGGCATGCTGGCGATCTTCTTCGTCAGCGGCTGCGTGTGCCGCCTGCTGGAAGCCGAGATCGGGCTGGTGAACCTGTTCTGGCTGGCCCTGGGGGTCTTTGCCGTCGCCTGGGTCGCGCAGTTCATCGGGCACAAGCACGAAGGCCGCAAGCCGAGCTTCCTGACCGATCTGGTCTATCTGCTGATCGGCCCACTGTGGGTCCTGGCCAAGGTCTACCGTCGGATGGGTTGGCGCTACTGACCTGTTTTTCCTGAACGAGCGGGCGCGCTCACCGGCACTCCACGCCGGACCGTCCAGCATCGTCCGCAGTGGCCCTTCGAGCGTCGGTCACCGTTCATGTTCGTGCACACCCCGGCCGTCCCGCAGCCCCTGCGACGACTGGTTCCGGACCCGTTTCGGTGGCCTCCGGGCGGCCACAGTCGGCAAAGTCGAGGGCGGGCCTCCATACGGCCTTCGACGGACCCGAATGGGGCCATGCGCCGGCCCGAAAAAATGAATCAGTGCACGTTAGATGCAATTGAGGGCGTATTCGGGTGTATCGGCAGCAATTGCCTGCCTGTTAGACTGAACGACCTGCTCGTGAATCCCGCATTCCCTGCATGAATCCTAGTCTGCTCCTGCTGCTCGCCCTGCCCTTCCTGATGGCAGTGGCCGTCGCTTCATTCCGCCGCACCTCCCGCTCCACGGCCGCCTGGGTAGCCGCGGCCGCTCCGCTGGGAGGACTGGCGCTGTTGGCGACGATGACCCCGGCGATCATGGACGGCGGGATCGTCCGCAGCTATGGGGAGTGGATTCCGCAGATCGGTCTGGCCTTCTCGCTGCGCCTGGACGGCCTGGCCTGGATGTTCGCCGGGATGGTGCTGGCGATCGGCGCGCTGGTGGTGATGTACGCCCACTACTATCTCAGCGCCCGCGACAGCGCCCACCGCTTCTACTGTTACCTGCTGCTGTTCATGGGTGCCATGCTGGGCATGGTGCTCTCGGGCAACCTGCTGCTGCTGATGGTGTTCTGGGAAATGACCAGCATCAGCTCGTTCCTGCTGATCGGCTTCTGGTCGCACCGCCAGGACGCCCGCGAGGGCGCCCGGATGGCCCTGGTGGTCACCGGCGGCGGCGGCCTGGCCCTGCTCGGCGGCGTGCTGCTGATCGGCCGCATCGTGGGCAGCTTCGAGCTGGACGCGGTGCTCGCCGCCGGCGATCTGATCCGCGCCAGTGCGCTGTACCCGTATGCGCTGTTCCTGGTCCTGGCCGGCATCTTCACCAAGAGCGCCCAGTTCCCGTTCCACTTCTGGCTGCCGCACGCGATGGCCGCCCCGACCCCCGTCTCGGCCTACCTGCACTCGGCCACCATGGTCAAAGCCGGTGTGTTCCTGCTGGCGCGGCTGCATCCGGCGCTGGCCGGCAGCGATCTGTTCTTCTATACGGTCAGCGGCATCGGTGCGATCACCCTGCTGATCGGTGCCTGGAACGCGATCTTCCAGCATGACCTCAAAGGCCTGCTGGCCTATTCGACGATCTCCCACCTGGGCCTGATCACCATGCTGTTCGGCCTGTCCGCGCCGATGGCGGTGGTCGCCGGCGTGTTCCACATCCTCAACCACGCCACCTTCAAGGCCTCGCTGTTCATGGCAGCGGGCATCATCGACCATGAGACCGGCACCCGCGACATGCGCAAGCTCGGTGGGCTGCGCCGCCTGATGCCGATCACCAGCGCGCTGGCGATCATCGCCTCGCTGGCGATGGCCGGCATCCCGCTGCTCAACGGCTTCCTGTCCAAGGAAATGCTGTTTGCCGAGGCGCTGACCGCCGGACCGGAGGCGATGCGCATCGCGATGACGATCGCCGCATTGCTGGCCGGCGTGTTCGGCGTGGCCTACAGCCTGCGCTTCGTGCTCGACACCTTCTTCGGCAAGGGCCCGCATGACCTGGACCGGGTGCCGCACGAACCGCCGCGCTTCATGAAGGTGCCGGTGGAGATCCTGGTGGTGGTGTGCGTGGCCGTCGGCGTCGCGCCGGCGATCACCATCGCGCCGGTGCTGCATGCCGCCGCGTCGTCGATCCTGGGCCCGGCGATGCCGGCCTACAGTCTCTCGGTCTGGCACGGCTTCAACATGCCGCTGGCGATGAGCGCGGCCGGCGTGATCGGTGGCATCGTGCTGTACTTCGGCCTGCGCCGCCTGATCGACCTGCATGCCGTGGTCACCCGCAGCATCGGCCGCAACATCTTCCACAAGCAGCTGGACCTGGTGTTCGGCTTCGCCCACCGGTTGACCCAGGGCCTGGCCAACGGCAGCCTGCAACGCATGTTGATGGCGCTGGTGGTAGTGGCGATCATCGTCGCCGCCGCGCCGTTCGTGGCCAACCCGGCTTCACCCAACTGGCCCTCGCCGCAGCCGATCCCGCTGCTGGGCTGGGCGCTGTGGCTGGTGATGATGGCCTGTGCGCTGGGCGCGCTGTTCGTCTACCGGCAGCGCCTGCTGGCAGTGCTGGTGGTCGGCGGCGTCGGCCTGCTGGTCTCGCTGACCTTCGTGTTCCTGTCCGCGCCCGACCTGGCGCTGACCCAACTGCTGGTCGAGATGGTCACCCTGGTGCTGATGCTGCTGGGCATGAACTACCTGCCGAGCCAGTCGCCGCCGGAGAAGTCGGTCTGGCGAAAGCGGCGCGATGCGGTGATCGCGATCGTCGCCGGTGGCGGCCTGGCCGCGATGGCCTACACCGCGATGACCCTGCCGCCGAACACCATGGCCGGCGAACTGCTGGCGCGTGCGCTGCCGGAGGCCTATGGGCAGAACGTGGTCAACGTGATCCTGGTCGACTTCCGTGGCTTTGATACCTTCGGTGAGATCACCGTGTTCGGCATCGCCGCGCTGGTGGTGCACGCCATGCTGCGCCGCTCGCGGATGGCGCCGGAACAGATCATGCAGGGCCCGCCGATCAAGCTGCCGGTGCCGGCCGATCTGGCCCAGATCATGTTCCCGCTCACCGTGACCGTCTCGATCTTCCTGTTCCTGCGCGGCCACAACGCGCCCGGCGGTGGCTTCGTCGCCGGCCTGGTGCTGGCCGTGCCGCTGCTGATCCAGTACGTCATCCAGGGCACCACCTCGGTGGAATCGCGCTTCGGCTTCGACTACATCCGCTGCGTCGGTGCCGGCCTGCTGATCGCCATCCTCAGTGGCTGCGCCTCGATGCTGTTCGGCGTGCCGTTCCTGACCAGCGGCCACCTGGACCTGCACCTTCCGCTGATCGGCGAGGTACCGCTGGCCAGTGCGATCGGCTTCGATACCGGCGTGTACCTGGTGGTGTTCGGCGGCGTGATGCTGATGCTCTCGATGATGGGCACGGTCAAGCCCTCGCGCACCCGCAACGCCCGTAAAGGCGAGATCGATCCCACCCGCCGTTCGGCAAAAACCGGGGAGATGCACTGATGGAACTGGCCCTGGCAAGCGCCATCGGCGTACTGAGCGCGATCGGCATCTACCTGTTGCTGCGCGCGCGCAGCTTCGATGTGATCCTCGGCATGACCTTCCTCTCGTATGCGACCAACCTGCTGATCTTTGCCGGCGGCCGCCTGGTGCAGGGCAAGGCGCCGGTGCTGCGTGAGGGCATCGACAGCGATCTGGCCAACTACACCGATCCGCTGCCGCAGGCACTGGTGCTGACCGCCATCGTGATCGCGTTCGCGATGACCGCGGTCAGCATCGTGCTGGCGATGCGCAGCCGCAGCGACAACCACAGCGACCACGTGGACGCGCACGAAGAAGAAGAACTCCCCGCCGATACCGCGCCGGGCCGGGAGGGCCGCGCATGAACCATGCGGTGATCCTGCCCATCCTGATTCCGCTGTTCGGCGCGGCCTGCTCGCTGTTCGTCGAGCACCGCCGCTATGGGCCGAAGGTGCAGCGCACGGTGGCGTGGACCACGTTGACCGCGCTCGCCGCGGCCGTCGCGCTGCTGTTCGCGCAGACCGCCGACGGCAGCACCGCGGTCTACCTGCTGGGCGACTGGCCCTCGCGCCTGGGCATCGCGCTGGTGGCCGACCGCCTGTCGGCCTGGATGCTGGTGACCACGCTGCTGCTGGCCATCCCCTGCCTGCTGCACGCGTGTTCGGGCTGGGACCGGCGCGCACCGCACTTCCATGCGCTGTTCCAGTTCCAGCTGGTCGGCCTCAACGGCGCGTTCCTGACCGGCGACATCTTCAACCTGTTCGTGTTCTTCGAGGTGATGCTGATCGCCTCCTACGGCCTGCTGCTCAGCGGCGGCCGCGGCCTGCGCATGCGCATCGGCCTGCATTACGTGGTGTTCAACGTCACTGCCTCGACCCTGTTCCTGATCGCGCTCGGCCTGCTGTATGCCTCGCTGGGCTCGCTCAACATGGCCGAGCTGTCCCAGCGCATCGCCGAAGTCCCGGCGTCGCACCTGACCCTGGTCAAGGCGACCATGGGCCTGCTGCTGCTGGTGTTCTGCAGCAAGGCCGCGCTGATGCCGCTGTATCTGTGGCTGCCGGAGGCCTATGCACGTGCGCCGGCCGCGGTGGCCGCACTGTTCGCGATCATGACCAAGGTCGGCCTCTATGCCGTGCTGCGGGTCAGTACGCTGTGGTTCGGCGAAGGCGCGGGCCCGATGGCCGGCTACGGCAGCCAGTGGCTGCTCTGGGCCGGCGTGGCGACGCTGGTGCTGGGCGGCCTGGGCGTGCTCGCCGCCGCGCGCCTGCGCGTGCTGATCTCCTACCTGGTGGTGGTCTCGGCGGCGACGCTGTTCATCGCGTTCTCGGTGCGCACGCCGGAAGTCCTCTCGGCGGGCCTGTATTACCTGCCGCACAGCACCTTCGTGGCCGCCGCGCTGTTCCTCATTGCCGACCTGATCCGTCGCCGTCGTGGCGGCGCCAGCGACCGCAAGGAAGTCATCGCGCCGATGCCGGGCAAGGAAACGCCCGCCGTGCTGTTCCTGATCGGCGCCGTCTCAGTCGCCGGCCTGCCGCCGCTGTCCGGCTTCCTGGCCAAGGCCGCGCTGCTGGCCGGCATGCCCGCGCAGTACACCTGGGCGGTGTGGGCCGCGGTGCTGGGCAGCAGCCTGATGGTGATCGTCGGGCTGACCCGGGGCGGCATCCGCCTGTTCTGGCGCGTACCAGTCGTCGAAGAAGGCGCGCCCAAACCGCGCAAGGCCCCCACGCGCACCGTGGAACTGTTCGCCGCCGCGCTGCTGCTCAGCTATGGCATCGCGATGAGCGTGTTCGCCGGCCCGCTGATGCAGCACACCGATGCGATGGCCACCCAGCTGCTGCAGCCCCAGGACTATGTGGGTGAACTGCGCGCCACCACGCCGGAGATCCGCCAGCCATGACGCGCAAGCCTTCCCTGTACAAGCGCATCCTGCCCTCGCCCTCGCTGAGCGTGATGGTGGTGGCGTTCTGGCTGTTGATGTCCGACAGCTTCACCTTGGGCCAGTTCGTGCTCGGCATGATCCTGGGCGTGGTGGTGCCGTTGTTCGCCGCGCGGCTGGACCGCGAGTTCGCGCGGATCGGCTCGCTCAAGCCGTTGCCCAAACTGGTGCTCGTGACCCTGTGGGACATCCTGGTCTCCAACATCCGGGTCGCGATCCAGGTGCTGGGCCCGGAGCGCCGCATCCACCCGGGCTTCATCTGGCTGCCGCTGGATATCGCCAACATCCACGGCATCGCCGCGCTGACCAGCATGATCACGCTGACCCCGGGCACCGTCTCCGCCGCGCTGTCGGATGACCGCCGCTACCTGCTGGTGCACGTGCTGCACCTGGATGATCCGGACGAGCTGATCCGGCAGATCAAATCCCGCTACGAAGCCCCGCTGATGGAGATCTTCCCATGACCGGACATATGTTCATCCAGACCACGATGGTGGTGTGCATGCACGTGGTCGGCCTGGCCATGCTGCTGGCCACCTGGCGCCTGCTGCGCGGCCCGACCGTGCCCGACCGCATCCTTGCCCTGGACACCTTGTCGGTGACGGCCATCGCCGAGCTGATGCTGTTCGGCATGTACCTCAACTCCGCGGTCTACTTCGAAGCCGCGCTGATCATCGCCATGCTCGGCTTCGGCAGCACGGTGGTGCTCAGCAAGTTCGTGCTGCGCCGGGACATCGTCGAATGATCACCTTCATCCAGATCGTGCTGTCGATCCTGCTGCTGTTCGGCTGCTTCTTCATCCTGGTCGGCGCGCTCGGCCTGGTGAAGCTGTCCACGTTCTTCAAGCGCCTGCATGCACCGACCAAGGCCAGCACGCTGGGCGTGGGCTGCGTGCTGGTGGGTTCGGTCTGCTATCACATCTTCCTCGGCGAAGATCCGCAGCCGCGCGAGCTGTTGATCACCGCGTTCCTGTTCATCACCGCGCCGATCAGCGCGCACATGATGGCCAAGGCCGCGCTGTCGCTGCTGATGGAAACCCGGCCGGAGCTGCCAGGCCACAAGACCGCCAAGGAAGAACAGCTGCCGCCGCCGGAACCACGCCG
This sequence comes from Stenotrophomonas sp. JAI102, assembly GCF_013409105.1. NCBI lineage: Bacteria > Pseudomonadati > Pseudomonadota > Gammaproteobacteria > Lysobacterales > Lysobacteraceae > Stenotrophomonas > Stenotrophomonas sp. JAI102. Next base: position 267,926 of record NZ_JACCCI010000002.1, on the reverse strand, counting down.
CGACGACGACGCCGATGATGCGAAAGCGCCCATTTCCCGCGACAGCCAGTAGAGCCGGCCGCTGGCCGGCTTGAACAAGTCCGCACCGCTGTAGAGCCGGCCGCTGGCCGGCTGCTTCAACGGTGGGCCGACAACCTCACACCCCGCCGATCAACGCCAGCTCCAGCGCGATCCAACCCAGGAACGCCACGACCAGCACCGCGCCTTCGCGCCGGCTGATCGTCAGGTCACCGCGCAGCATCGGGTACAGCACCAGGACGAAGGCGATCGCCGCCGGCAGCTCCAGTTTCACGAACGACGCGGGCAGCGCCAGCGGACGCAGCGCGGCCATGCCGCCGACCACCACCAGCAGGTTGAACAGGCTCGAGCCGATCACGTGGCCGAGCACCATGTCGCCCTGGCCACGGCGTGCCGCCGCGACCGCCGCGGCGACTTCGGGCAGCGCAGTGCCGATCGCCACCGGCAGCAGGCCGACCAGCAGCGGCGACCAGCCCAGCCCAGCGCCGAACACCGGTGCGGCCTGTACGATCCAGCGCGCGCCGAGGTAGAGGCACACCGCCGCGAACGACAGTCGCAGAAGGTTGAGAAACAGCCCGGTGCGGGTCATCGCATAGCCGGCGATGGCCTCGCGCACCGGCTCGGATTCCGCCCGCGCGCGGCGCAGCAGGAACACCAGCAGGGCGACGAAGGCGAGCAGCAGCACGGCCCCTTCCCAGCGCGCGATCACGCCGTCCAGGCCGAACAGGATCAGCAGCAGGCTGGCCGCCGCAAGGCACACCAGCAGCGGCGAGAGCAGGCGCGCGCGAACCAGTAGCGGCGCGGCCAGGGCCGCCAGGCCCAGGGTCAGCCCGACATTGACGATGTTGCTGCCCACCGCGTTGCCCAGCGCGAGATCTTCCGCCCCGACCGCGAAGGCCCGGGCATTGACCACCAGCTCGGGCAGCGAGGTGCCGAAGGCGACCAGCAGCAACCCCGCCACGAAGGGCGAGGCGCCGAAGCGCTGGGCCAGCCCGGAGGCGGCCTTGACGATGGAATCGCCCCCCAGTGCCAACAGCACCAGGCCCAGCACGAACCAAACAGTGGCAGCGATCATCTGGTGCTCCCCGGTGACAGGTGTGAGCCGATTCTAGGGCCAGCCCACGACGAACGGTGAAGGCCCGCCCCGGCGCCGCGGCCGGGGCGGTGCCGGTGGCTCAGGAGCAGCCTTCCACGTAGTCCACCTGCGGGGTCTTGCCGACGCGCCAGGCGGTGACGTTGCCATCGCCGTTGATCTCGAAGTTGACCAGTGCGCCGCCCTCGGTCGCCGGGCGCACCCGCAGGTTGTGGCCTTTCTCGTCGTACTTGTGCGGGGTCAGGTCGCCGCGGTCCGGGTACAGCGTCTGCAGCTGGCCGAGCGACATGCCGACCTTGCCGCCGCCCGGGGCGACGATGCGATCGTTGCGCACGTCATAACGCACCAGGCGCCTGCCCTCGATCATGAAGATCACGTCCTCGGCCTGCGCGCCTTCGGGCCGCAGCGCATGGCAGTAGTCGTCGGCGACCTCGCCCTGCAGCGGTTCCTTCCAGGCCGCCCGCACCTCGTCCAGCGTGCTGCCCAAGGCCACGGGCCCGTAGCCATCCAGCCGCGCCGGTCCCTGCGTTGCCGTACTCGGCGCCGCCGTGGCGGGCGCTGCGGGCGCGGGGTCCGCCGCCGGTGCAGGCACGGCCGCCTCGGCATCGGTCGAGGGGGTTTCGGGCGCGCGCCCGCACGCGGCCAAGGCCAGCACCATCCCCAGTGCCATCACGCTTCCCAGCTGTTTCATGCCTGCATCCTCCCGTTGAATGGGCGCAGCCTAGCGCGAGGGCCGTGTGGGCGACATGCACGGGCCTCGCTGTCATCCGCGTTTCACCTGCCGCGTTCAGGCTCGGCCTGCACCGCATCGACCCCGCCCCCATGCAACCGCAGAAGACCGACCTTGCCCGCACCGCGCTGCAGGCCCACCGCGCTCCGCTGGACATGCGCCAGCGCCGGCTGTTGATCCTGTGCGACGGCCAGCGTGACCTGGTCCAGCTCGGCCAGCTGGTGGGACCGGAAACCCCGGCGATGGTGATCCAGCTGATCCAGAGCGGGTACCTGGTATCGCGTGCGGTCGCGGAGGTCGCCGTTGTCGCGCCCGCCGCGCCCGCGGCTGGCGTGATGCCGACCGTGGCACCGGTGCCGGTGACCGAACGCCGCCGCTCGCTGGTCGCCGCCCGCATCTACCTGCTGGACATCCTGGAACTGCAGCGCCATCCGCAGGCGGCGGCGCTGTTCCATACCCTGCAGCAGTCGCGCAGCGATGAAGCGGTCATGGCCGCGCTGCTCACCGCCCTCGAGGCGCTGCCCGGGCTGACCTCGACCGGCTACGCCGAACGGGTGCGGCAGCGGTTGCTGGAGGTGCTGCCGAAGGAGCATGCCGACCGGTTCAAGACCGCCGTGGTTTGAGACGGTATTGCGGGAATCCGGTTTCGATGAAGAGGTTGAATTGGACGTGGCGAAGGGCTCGGCCCAAGGTACCAAGAGTTCCGAATGCGAGGTTTTATGGAAGCAAATGCGTGAAGAATCGAGCTATCTGGAGAGCATCCGCGAGGCAGTAGCCAAAGGGCAGGCAGATACGCGTGCGCCGTTGCCCAGCGCCGCCGCGCACCTGCACATGGCCGCGTTGAAGGCGCGACTTAGTGACGAGTTGCGGATCGCGTTGAAATGACAACCGCACGCGAGATAACCGCTACCGCGAACGGCAACACTTTGTCTCCGCTCTACCCAGCAAAATTCGCCTTCAACCCCTGCCAGCAGTGCTGGTACCCGCGCTGGCGGTGCGCGGCCTCCAGCGCCTGGGCGGTCGGGCGGATGACGCCGCGGGTTTCGAACATGAAGGCCATCGTGTCCTTGATCACGTCCGGCCGGCTCAGGTCGGCCGCAGAGGCCTTCTCGAAGGTCGCTGCGTCCGGGCCGTGGCCGCTCATGCAGTTGTGCAGCGAGGCACCCCCCGGCACAAAGCCTTCCGCCTTCGCATCGTAGGCACCATGGATCAGGCCCATGAACTCGCTGGCGATGTTGCGGTGGAACCACGGCGGGCGGAACGTGTCCTGCGCGACCAGCCAGCGCGGCGGGAAGATCGCGAAGTCCATGTTGCTGGTGCCCGGCGTGTCGCTGGGCGAATGCAGCACGAGGAAGATCGAGGGATCGGGATGGTCGTGGCTGATCGAGCCGATCGTGTTGAAGCGGCGCAGATCGTAGCGGTATGGCGCGTAGTTGCCGTGCCAGGCGACCACGTCCAGCGGCGAATGATCGATGTCCGCGCGCCACAGCTGGCCCTCGAACTTGGCGATCAGTTCGAACGCGCCGTCGAGGTTCTCGAACGCCGCGTGCGGCGTCTCGAAGTCACGCGGATTGGCCAGGCCGTTGGAGCCGATCGGGCCCAGGTCCGGCAGCTTCAGCAGCGCGCCGAAGTTCTCGCAGACGTAGCCGCGCGCGTCGCCATCGGGCAGTTCGACACGGAAGCGCACGCCACGCGGAATCACCGCGATCTGCTGCGGCTCGATCTCGATCACGCCCAGCTCGGTGAGCAGGCGCAGGCGGCCGAGCTGCGGCACGATCAACAGCTCGCCATCGGCGTCGTAGAAATAGCGGCCCTGCATGTCGCGGTTGGCGGCATACAGGTGGATGCCGACGCCACCGTGGGCGTCCGGCGAGCCGTTACCGCCCATGGTGTACAGCCCTTCGATGAAATCGGTGGGCGTGCCAGGCAGCGGCAACGGATCCCAGCGCAGCTGGTTGGGCGAGACCGCGCCCTGCGCGAAGTCGCCGTGCAGATGCGGCTGGAGGAAGGGGGTGAATTCGCCGTGGGTCACCGCCGGGCGGATGCGGTACACCCAACTGCGGCGATTGCTGCCGCGCGGCGCGGTGAACGCCGTACCGGACAGCTGTTCGGCATACAGGCCATGGGCGACGCGCTGCGGGGAATTCCGTCCCACCGGCAGTGCGCCGGGCACCGCCTCGGTGGCGAACTCGTTGCCGAAACCGGTCTGGTAACCGCGCGATGACATCGGGTTGTTCATGGTCCTGCTCCGCCGGAGGCGTGGATGGCAAGGGAATACAGCCAGTGGCACCCGCGCGGGCGCGGATGCCACCGTTGGAGCGTAACGCGGGTGGCGGCCGAGTGCCTTACAGCACGCCGCGCTTCATCTGGTCGCGCTCGATGCTTTCGAACAGCGCGGTGAAGTTGCCTTCGCCGAAGCCTTCGTTGCCCTTGCGCTGGATGATCTCGAAGAAGATCGGCCCGATGCAGTTGGTGGTGAAGATCTGCAGCAGCTTGCGCTGGTGGGTCTCCGGGTCGGCGTCGATCAGGATCTTGTTCTTCGCCAGTCGGGCCACGTCTTCACCGTGGTTGGGCACGCGCATGTCGATCACATCGAAATACGTGTCCGGGGTGTCGAGGAACTCCACGCCCTGGGCGCGCATCGCTTCCACCGTCTCGTAGATGTTCTCGGTGAAGCAGGCGATGTGCTGGATGCCCTCGCCCTTGTAGGCGTCGAGGTATTCGTTGATCTGGCTCTTCGGATCGGAGGATTCGTTGAGCGGGATGCGCACGATGCCGTCCGGGGCGGTCATCGCCTTGGACACCAGGCCGGTCTTGAGGCCCTTGATGTCGAAGTAACGGATCTCGCGGAAGTTGAACAGGCGCTCGTAGTAGTCCGACCACTGCTGCATGTTGCCGAAGTACAGGTTGTGGGTCAGGTGGTCGATGAAGGTCAGCCCGAAGCCCTTCGGCCGCGGGTCGACGCCCTCGATCGGCGCGTAGTCGGTATCGAACATGCTGCCGTTGGCGCCGTAGCGGTCGACCAGGTACAGCATGCAGTCGCCGATGCCCTTGATGATCGGGGCGGCGACGGCGCGCGTCTCCGGCTTGAACTCGATCGCTTCGGCACCGTTGCCCAGCGCCATCTGGTAGACCTCGCCGCCCGGCTTCTTGAAGCGGATCGCGAAACCGCAGGCGCAGGGGCCGTGCTTCTCGGCGAAGTCCGAGGCGAACGAATCCGGCTCTTCATTGACCAGGAAATTCACGTCGCCCTGGCGATAGACCGTGATCGCGCGCTGCTTGTGGCGCAGCACCGCGGTGAAGCCCATCTTGCGGAAATAGTCGTGCAGTTCCGCGCCACGGCCGGCCGGGGCGGCGAACTCGACGAACTCGAAACCATCGATGCCCATCGGGTTTTCGAAGGTGGTGACCTGCATGCCCGGATCGGGTGCGTAGGACGCGGTGCTCGTTTGGCTGGTCATGCTGTGGCTCCAAAGCAGTCCGCATCGGAAAAAACCAGGTGCGGTAGGAAGGCAGACCCGCGAGAATGCGGAGTCCGGAACGTAGGTTATAGTTTCACATGAAACCACCATCAAGGTGCACCGCAGCATGAGCCCGCCCGATCCCAGCAGTCACAGCATCCGCGCCTCGCACGCCCTGCTCGATCTGGAGCAGTTCCTGCCGTACCGGCTGAGCGTTCTGTCCAACCGGGTCAGCGGCAACATCGCCAAGCTGTACGGGGACCGTTATGGCCTGGCGATCCCCGAGTGGCGGGTGATCACGGTCCTGGCGCTGTATCCGGGCTCGTCGGCGAGCGAGGTGTCCGATCGCACCGCGATGGACAAGGTCGCGGTCAGCCGCGCCGTGGCCAGACTGCTCGAACGGGGCTTCATCAAGCGTGAAACCCATGGCGACGACCGCCGCCGCTCGGTGCTGGCGCTGTCGGCCGCCGGATTCGAGGTGTACGAGACCATCGCCCCGCTGGTGATCGATATCACCCGCAAGCTGATGTCCGTGCTCAGCGAAGAGGAAGAACAGATGCTGGAAACGTTGATCCTGCGCCTGGCCGGCGAAGGCCTGCAGCGGATGGACGAGAGCTGATCGCAAGGCGTACCCACCCACGGTGGGTACCTACGCGATGCCGGTAGGCAACGACCGTTGGTCGTTGCGCCTCCGTTGCGCCTCAGCTCAGGTGCTTGCGCCGCGCATGCACCCACGGCGCCGCCAGGGCACCGATCGCGCCGCCGGCAAAGCCCAGCGAGGCGGCGACGGCGGCGGCTTCGATCGCGCCCGGCAGGGCCAGCGCGGCGACCACCAGCAACAGCGACGGCAGGCCGATGAAGGTCGCCATGAAGTAGCGCCAGCGCGGTGCCCAGGTCCCGACCTGGAGCAGGCTGACCGGCATCCAGGCTTCGCCCGACGCGTCCTGGGCGACCTTGGCAGCCACCTTGCCCAGGTCCGCTTCGACCGGCCCCTTGCCGCCCCGCGCGGCGGCCAGCATCGCGGCCACCTCCTCCACTGCCGGGAAGCTGGTCGGCCAGGTCTGCGGGGCGTTGACCCCGTACGCGGTCAGCAGCGGCACGCTGATCCACGGCGCCAGCAGCGGGCGCACTTTGCGCCGGTCCAGCACGCACCAGATCTGGGTCACCCCGTGCGCGGTGACGCTGTACAGCGCCAGCTGCGCTGCCGCCGGATACGGCAGCAGGTGCACGCGAGCGGCCATGCTGTCGTACCCCATCGCGCGCAGGAAGCCCGGGCGGGTGCGCCCTTCGTGCGCCCAGGCCAGGCCGAGCGCGCCGACCAGATACACCTCGGCAGGGTCTTTCGTGCCGGCGCTGGCGCGATCATCGCTGGCCAGGAAGAACGCCAGCGATCTGGGCTCCTCCACGTCGTGCTGGTCCCAGCGCCCGGCATCGCCGAGCACGTGCTTGAGCGGCAGGCGTGCCGGGGCGGTTTCGTCCTTGCTGGCGTTCTGCAGGAATGGCACCACGCTCAGTACGAAGCCCTGCAGGTCCACGCCGCGGAGGCCGCTGCCCTGCCACTCGGCCGGGATCAGGCCGGGCAGATTGCCCTGGCGTGCCAGCGCATCCAGTTGCGCCTTCTGCTCCACCAGCTTCTGCACCGCGGCCTTGAGCAGCACGTTGTCGGGCACGGAGACCATCGGCAGGCGGTAGCGGATCGCGCCCGGTGCCGGCGTCCCGGCCTCGCCATCGAGCGCATCCGGCGCGGTCTGGTCGTCGAGCAGGACATCGATCGGCGGCAGGCTCACGCCGGCCGGCGCATCAAGGGAAACATCGGTGGTGCTGTCGCTGGTGCCCGGCTGCATGCGTCGAATTCCGTCGGTTGCCCGCCACGAACAGCGCGGCATGAGGTCCTTGGAGGTAGCGGCAGCAGGGCGCGGAAATTGAGGACAAAAAAAGGCCGCGGAATCCGCGGCCTCTTCGATCACGACGCCTTCGGGGGCGCCCATTGCTTCATGAAGGCGAAGAAGCGGCCCCGGTCGTAGCCCTTCTTCTGCCCCTTGTCGGCCTCCAGCTCGCCGGTGAACTGCGAGTGCAGCAGTTTGCCGTCGGCATCGAGTACGAACAGGTGCGGGTAGCCTTTCACGGCCGGGAACTGCGACAGGAACGCCGCGTTCTCGTTCTCTTCACTGTAGTTGACCTTCATCCAGACGTAGTTCGCATCGCGGAAGCTGCGGATCTCCGCATCCCCTTCGATGAAGCCGTCCATCAGATGGCACCACGGGCACCACTCACCGCCCACGTCCACAATGATGCGCTTGCCGCCGCGCTGGGCTTCGACCTTGGCCGTGGCCAGGTCGGCGACCGGGTCGCGGGCCGGATCGAACTGGGCGTTGAGCGCCGCGATCGCGGCGATGTCCGCCGCGGCCGGGGTGTTGCCCGAGGCCACCGGTTCGCCGGGATCGGCGACCGGGGGTTTCTGCTCGGCGGTATCCAGCGGCTGCGCAGGTGCAGCGGTGGGCGCCGACGACGGCGAACAGGCGGCCAGCAGGCCGGCCGCGATCATCGACATCCCCACGGCTTTCATGCGCATCGCAGTCCTCACTTGACGCCGTGCATCAGCTTGTTGATCAGCGGGGCGACCAGGAACAGCACCACGCCGGAAATGATCAACGCCCAGAAGCCGAAGGTGTAGCCCTTCAGCGCCGATTCCACGGTCATGCCGCCTTCGCCGCTGACCACGCCGGCGAAGATGCCGGACATGTTGTTGCCGATGCCGGTGGACAGGAACCAGCCGCCCATGCCGAAGCCGACCAGGCGCACCGGGGCCAGCTTGGTCACCATCGACAAGCCGATCGGCGACAGGCACAGCTCACCGACGGACTGGATGACGTAGACCATGAACAGCGTCCAGAACGGGATCTTGCCGTCCACGACCATGCTCGACAGCGCCACCATCAGCAGCGCGAAGGCCGCACCGTTGAACAGCAGGCCCAGGCCGAACTTGCGCGGGATCGACGGGTTGGCGCGGCCCAGCTTGATCCAGATCCAGGCGATGATCGGGGCCAGGGTGATGATCGCCACCGAGTTGACCGACTGGAACCAGGCGGTCGGGAATTCCCAGCCGCCCAGGTTGCGGTTGACGATGTTGTCGGCCAGGAAGGTGAACGAGCTGCCGGCCTGTTCGAAGAACATCCAGAACATCACGTTGAAGGTGAAGATGATCAGCATCGCGATCACGCGGTCGCGCTGGACCTTGCCTTCGCGGATGCCTTCGACCAGCAGCAGGATCGCCAGCGCGATGAACATCACGCCCAGGATCCAGGCCAGCGCGGTGGCGCCGGTGGAGAGCAGGAAGAACGCGACCGGGATCGCCACGATCGCACCGATGAACACCATCACGATGCGGCCATAGCCCTCGGCACCGGCCGGCGGGGCGCCGATGCCCTTCAGGCCGGCGCGGCCGACGTAGAACCAGGCCAGGCTGATCAACATGCCGATGCCCGACGCGATGAAGACCATCTTGTAGGACGGCATCGCCTGGGTGCCGAACACGCGCTCGGCCAGGTACTGGGTCAGCACCGGGGCGATCATCGCGCCGATGTTGATGCCCATGTAGAAGATGGTGAAGCCCGAGTCGCGGCGCTCATCCTTCAGGCCGTACAGCTTGCCGACCATGGTGGAGATGTTCGGCTTGAACAGGCCGTTGCCGATGATGATCGTGGCCAGGCCGAACTCGAAGATCTCCTTGTTGGGCATGGCGACCATGAACAGGCCCGCGGCCATGATCACCGCACCGGTCAGGATCGAGCGTTGGTAGCCCAGGACCCGATCGGCCACGTAGCCACCGAAGATGGCGGCGGCGTACACCAGCGCCAGATAGGCACCGTAGGTCCGGCTGGCGGCGGCCTGGCCGGCCGAATCACCGTCGAAGAACTGCGCGACGATGTACAGCACCAGCGCCCAACGGATGCCGTAGAACGCAAAGCGTTCCCAGAATTCGGTCATGAACAGCATCCACAACGGGCGCGGATGGCCCAGCGTGGTCTTGAACTCCGGCAGCGCCGGATCGGGAACGGATTTCGCGGCGGCGTCTACGCTCATGCGGGATTCCTGGGTTCGGTGGAAGACATGCACGTCCGATGTGCGAAAGCAGCGCGGGAGAATCCCAGACCAACCACGTTCACGTCAAATACACGCTGATGTGTACCGCTGGCGGCACGGTCGCTGAACTTGCATCTGCAACTGCCGGCCTGGGACCGGCAGCGCAGCAACGGCGGGGCCTGCCGCACCGTACGGCGGATGGGCCCGGTAAATATGAATAGGCTTATTGCCGTCGATGCCGGATCAGGCGTCCGGCGGCATCGGATCGTCGTTGCGGATCGTGGTGCGCACCTGGAACAGCTCCGGGAAGAAGGTCAGCTCCAGCGCCTGGCGCAGGAAACCGACCCCGCTGGAGCCGCCGGTACCGCGCTTGAAGCCGATGATCCGCATCACCGTGCGCATGTGGCGGAAGCGCCAGAGCTGGAAGGCGGTCTCCAGATCGACCAGGTCCTCGCACAGCGAATACTCGCGCCAGAAACGGTCGGTGTTCTGGTAGATCCGCTCGAACACCGGGTGCAGCGCATCGTCGGCCACGTGCGGCTGCTGCCAGTCGCGGCCCTGGTAGCCGGCCGGGACCGGATGGCCGAAGCGGGCCAGGTAGCGCAGGAACTCCTCGTACAGGCTGGGGGCATCGAGCACCTCCTGCAGCTGGGCCTGGCCGGCCGGGTCATGCGAGAACACCTGCAGCATCTGCGCGTTCTTGTTGCCCAGCATGAATTCGATGTAGCGGTACTGCAGCGACTGGAAGCCCGACGACGGGCCCAGCACGTCGCGGAAGCCCATGTACTCCGAGGGCGTCAACGTCTCCAGCACCGACCACTGTTCGGTCAGCTGGCGCAGCACCTGCTTGCTGCGCGCCAGCACCTTGCGGCACTGCCACACCTCGTCGCGCTGCAGGAAGCCGATCGCCGCGCGCAGTTCGTGCGCCAGCAGCTTCAGCCACAGCTCCGAGGTCTGGTGCTGGATGATGAACAGCATCTCGTCGTGGTGCGGCGGGTTGGACAGTGGCTGCTGAGCCGACAGCAGCTGGTCCAGGCGCAGATAGCCGCCGTAGGTCAGCCGCCCCTCCAGGTCGGTATGGATACCAGCTTCGAGATCGCGTTGGTTCTTGTCGACGGACATGGCAGGGACCGCTTGAGGGGCAGAAAGGGTAGCGCAGTGGCCGGGCGGCCGCGCATCCGCCCGTCAGCGGCTCAGCGCTCCGCCAGATCGGCCGAGCCCACGATCCTGACGCCGGGCGTCGGCACCGGACCGAGCACGCCCAGCACCACACTGGCCAGATGTTCGCCGGTACGCCGCTCGGCACGCTCGCCCCCGATCAGCCCGGGGCGGACCAGGGTCAGCGACGGATAGCCCAGGTCCCGCAGGTCCTGTTCCAGCCGCCCCTTGACCTGGTTGTAGAAGATCCGCGAGTCCGGGTCGGCGCCCATCGCCGAATTCAATGCGAAGGCATGCGCGCCTTGGGCACGCGCCCGCCGCGCCACGGCCAGCGGGAAATCATGGTCGACCCGTGCGAACGCCTCCTTGCTGCCAGCCTGCTTGATCGTGGTGCCGAGCGCGCAGATCACGGCATCCACCGCCCACCAGTCGGCCTCGTCCGGCAGCTGCGCGAAGTCCACCACGGGATTGAGCAGCGCCGCATCGGTGAGCCCCACCGGCCGCCGGGTCGGGGCCACCACCGCATCGCAGCGCGGGTCGTCCAGCAGGTGCCGCAGCACATGACCGCCGACCAGTCCGGTCGCTCCCACCAGCATCACCTTCATCGCACGCTCCTGCCATTGCCGTGCTTACCATCCTGCCATGCAGGGCCGGTTCAAGCCCGACCCGACTGCGCCGATACTGTTCCCACCTCTCCACCGCTCCGGCCGTTGGCCGCGCCCTGCAAGGATCTGCCGCATGACGGACCCGCACGATGCTCCCCCCAGCCCCGGCACCGCCGTCGGACGGCTGCTGTCGCGGCGGCAGAGCGCGGGCACGGTGCTGGACACCGCCAGCGAGCCGGCACCCGGGCCCAAGGGCGGCAGCAGCGCGATGCTGCAGCGCCTGTTCGCCGGCATCGATACGCCCGAGCCGCTGCTGGCCGCCTTCGCCAACGGCATGTCCACCCTCCCCGGCGAGCTGGGCGACATGGGCCTGCGCCTGCAGTCGGCGCAGCGCAGCGCCGACTGGGTCAGCTACGGCCGTGCGATGCGCCAGCTGATCGACAAGTACATCCGCACCATCGAGCAGGAAACGCCGGACGGCCAGCCGGACAGCCTGCGCCTGCGCGAGCTGCTGCGGCACACCGTCGGGGTGACCGTGGCCAGCCTGCTGCAGAACATGCCCGAGCTGCGCGAGGAGCCGGCGCAGCTGGCCGGTGAACTGCGCCACTGGCATCCGGGCCAGCCACTGCAGCCGATCGAACAGCGGCTGCGCGAGCTCTCGCACCAGATCGGCGTGCGCAGCGATGGCTGGCAGGAACAGCAGGAGCTGCTGCTGAGCCTGTTCGATCTGCTGCTGGACAACATCAGCGAGCTGCTCGATGACAGCAGCTGGCTGCACGGCCAGGTGCACGCGGTGCGCTCGCTGATCGGTGGTCCGCTCGATCGCGACTCGGTGGAACAGGCACGCGCCAACCTGCGCGAAGTGATCTACAAGCAGGGCCTGCTCAAGCAGGGCATCGTCGAATCCAAGGCGGCGATGAAGAACGTCATGGGCGGTTTCATCGATCGCCTGGACGGCATGGCGGTCAGCACCGGCGAGTACCACGACCGGATCAGCAGTTACGCGCTGGCCCTGAAAGAGGCGCGCAGCATCGCCGATCTCAACCAGCTGCTGCAGGACGTCCTGCAGGATACCGGCCGGGTCCAGGACCAGGCCCTGCAGGCGCGCGACCACCTCGGCAACGCGCGCCGCGAAGTGGAGCAGGCCGAACAGCGCATCGCCGAGCTGGAGCAGGAGCTGCGCGAGGTGTCCGGGTTGATCCGCAGCGACCCGCTGACCGGAGCGCTCAACCGGCGCGGGCTGGACGAACTGCTTGAGCGCGAACGGGCGCGCGCCGCCCGCCACGGCCATCCGCTGGCGCTGGCCCTGCTCGACCTGGACGATTTCCACCAGACCAACACGCTGCACGGCCATGCCGGCGGCGATGCAGTGTTGCGCCACTTGGTCGAGGTCTGCCAGCTGCACCTGCGCAGCAGCGATGCGATCGCGCGCCTGGGCGGAGATGAGTTCGTCCTGCTGCTGCCGGAAACGCCGGCGGCGGACAGCATGTCCACCCTGCTGCGCCTGCAGCGCTCGCTGGCGCAGCGGCCGCTGCCGCTGGACGGACACCGGGTGCCGGTGCATTTCAGCGCCGGGCTGGCGCAATGGCTGCCGGGCGAAGCGGCGGACGCGCTGCTGCGGCGCGCCGATGCGGCGCTGTATGCGGCCAAGCGGGTCGGCAAGAACCGCGTGCAGGCGGCCGAACCCCCGGCGGGCTGATCCCGTGGCTGTGATATTCCGCGCACCGGCGCGAATCACCCGGGTATGGACATGACATTGCCCGCAAGCGACATCGACCTGCGCCCGCGCTTTGCCGCGCTGCTGGAGCAGCACCGCGGCATCGTGCTGAACGTGGCACGCGGCTACTGCCATCATCCCGAGGATCGGCTCGATCTGGTCCAGGAGATCAGCGTGCAGGCGTGGGCGGCGTTCGAAGGGTTCGACCCGGCGCGGGCACGCTTTTCGACCTGGCTGTACCGGGTGGCACTCAACGTGGCGATCTCGCAATGGCGGCGGCAGCAGCACCGGCAGCAGCACCACGCGCCCCTGGATGACGATCTGCCCGCAGCCGACGAAGCGCTTCCGCCCGAACAGCGCCACGCCCTGCATCAACTGGAGGTCGCCATCCATGCGCTGCCGCCGCTGGACCGTGCGCTGATGCTGCTGCACCTGGACGACCACGACCACCGCCAGATCGCCGAGGTGCTGGGCATCAGCGTCGCCAATGTCTCCACCCGCCTGCACCGCCTGCGCCAGCAGCTGCGCACGCGCCTGAATCCCACGGATCGAGGAGCCCGCCATGCAACCGGATGAACTCAAGCAGCTGTGGAACAGCGTCGGGACCCCCACTGATGCGCAGGAGGCCTTCGCGCTGGAGGCGTGGCGCAGCCATCGGCAACGCAGCGTCCAGCGCCAGCTGGGCCTCTTCAGCCTGTGGCAGGGACTGCAGCTGGTGTTCTGGCTGGGGTTGGCGGTGTACTGCGGCAGCCAGTGGTGGCAGCAACCGCCGCTGGCAGTGATGCTCAGCGCGCTGGCGCTGCATGCCTATTGCATCGCGGTGATCATCGCCAGCATCACCCGCCTGCAGCGCCGCCGGCAGCTGCAGCCGACGCAGACGGTGCTCGCGCAATCGCAGCAGCTGGCCGCGCTGCGCCGGCACACGGCGGTGACCGAACTGCTGCTCGGCCTGCCGTGGTGCTGGCTGTGGCTGGCAGTGCCGGTGCTGGTGGCCTGGCAGGCATGGGGGGTGGACCTGGGCGCGTTCGCCGCCCCGTGGCTGCTGGTCTCGCTGGGTGCCGGGACGCTGGCCATGCTGGCCGCGTTGATCCTGGCCCGCCGTTGGGTCCAGCGCGCACCGGGGTCGCCGTGGCTGCAACGCGCGATCGACGCGCTGTCCGGCCGCCGGCTGGCCCGTGCCCGCGCCGAGCTGGACGCCCTGCGCGGGTGGGAACCGGCCTGACCCGGCCGCGCCTCAGTGCGCGCGCTTGGCCCCGCGCAGCTTCTGGAACGCGGTGACTGCCCCCAGCACCACCGCACCGATCACCACGCCGACGATCACGTTGCCCAGCGCGTTGATCAGCCAGCCCCAGCTGCCGTCGCCGCCCATCGCCAGGATCGCGTGGTGCAGCGGCGCGATGCTGTGCACGAGGATGCCGCCGCCGACCAGGAACATCGCCGCGGTACCGGCCACCGAGAGGAACTTCATCAGCCACGGTGCGGCCACCAGCAGGCCCCGGCCGATCGCGGCCAGCGCCGCGCCCTTGTTCGACAGGTACAGGCCCAGGTCGTCGAGTTTGACGATACCGGCGACCAGGCCGTAGACGAACACCGTCATCGCCAGCGCGATCACCACCAAGGCGGTGACCTGGTTGAGGAACGGTGCGCTGGACACTACGCCCAGCGACAGCACGATGATCTCGGCCGAGAGGATGAAGTCGGTGCGGATCGCGCCCTTCACCTTGTCCTTCTCCCACGCGACCATGTCCACCTTCTCATCGGCCAGCGCCTTGACCCGCTCGGCCCTGCGCTGCTCGTCCTCATCGCGCGAGTGCAGGAAACGGTGCGCCAGCTTCTCCACGCCCTCGTAGCAGAGGAACGCGCCACCGATCATCATCAGCGGGGTGATCGCCCACGGCAGCCACGCACTGATCGCCAGCGCGGCCGGCACCAGGATCGCCTTGTTGACCAGCGAGCCCTTCGCCACCGCCCACACCACCGGCAGCTCCCGGTTGGCGCTGACCCCGGTCACCTGCTGGGCGTTCAGCGCCAGATCGTCGCCGAGCACGCCGGCGGTTTTCTTGGCCGCGACCTTGGTCAGCACCGCCACGTCGTCCAGCAGGGACGCAATATCATCGAGCAACGCGAACAGACTGGCACCGGCCATGGTGGATCCAAAGAGGAAACAGGAGCACTGATTCTGACCGATCCGCCCCCTGTCGCGGTAGCAGGCACGGATTCACCGGCCCACCACTGCCGCCCCGCCACACTGCCGGTGATCGTCGCCCCGGAGTCCTGCTTGAATACCACGCCCGTCGTCCCCGGTTCGCCGTCGCTGGTCAAGGGCATGAACCGCCGCAGCCAGATCCTGCGCCTGCTGTTGCGCTACCGTAATTCCGGGGTGTTTTCCGGCATGAACCTGGACGCGCGCGCGGTCCACGACGTGCCGCCGGAGGGCAACCCGGAGCAGTTCGTCACCGATCTGGAATCGCTGGGGCCGACCTTCGTCAAACTGGGCCAGATGCTCTCCACCCGCCCGGACATGGTGCCGGTGGAGTTCGCCACGGCGCTGGAGCGGATGCAGGAGAACGTCGCGCCGATCCCGGTCGAACGGGTCGCGGCCATCATCGAACAGGAGCTGGGCGCCTCGGTGTCCAAGCTGTTCGCCAGTTTCGATCCGGTGCCGCTGGGCTGCGCCTCGATCGCCCAGGTGCACCGCGCCGAGCTGCACGATGGACGCCAGGTGGCGGTCAAGGTGCAGAAGCCGGAGGTCGCCGCGCAGCTGCGCTCGGACCTGGAGGTGCTGCGCAGCTTCGCGCTGGCCGCCGACCACCTCACCCAGGTCGGCCGTCGCGTGCGCCTGCGCGATTGGCTCAATGAGTTCGCCAAGACCCTGATGCAGGAGCTGGACTACCAGGCTGAGGCCGAGAACCTGCAGCGCTTCGGCCAGCACCTCAAGCCGTTCAAGCCGCTGTGGGTGCCGCAGCCGATCTGGGATTACTGCAGCCATCGCGTGCTGACCATGGAACTGGCCCAAGGCGTGCGCGTGGATATGATCCCCGACGTGCGCCGCACCGAGCAGCCGATGGCGCCACTCGCCGCCGCGCTGATCCGCGGGTATGTCGACCAGATCTTCGTGCATGGCGAGATCCACGCCGATCCGCATCCGGGCAACCTGCGGGTCACACCGGCGGGTCGCCTGGCGATCTTCGACCTGGGCATGGTGGCGCACATGCCGCCGCGCCTGCGCGAGCGCCTGCTGAAACTGTTGTTCGCTGCGGTGGATGGACGCGGCGAGGAAGTGGCCGATGAGATCATCGGCATCAGCACGCGACTCGAATTCTTCGATGAAGAACGTTACCTGCGCGAGACCGGGCAGATCATCGCACGCTATGCCGCCAACAGCAGCTTCTCCGAAGGCCGCGTGGTGCTGGACCTGGTGCGCATCGCCACCGCCAGCGGCCTGCGGACGCCGCCGGAGCTGAGCCTGCTCGGCAAGGCGCTGTTGAATCTGGAAACCGTGTGCCGCCTGCTGTCGCCAGACCTGGACACCCGCCGCATCGTGGAGAAGCAGCTGCAGCACGTGATGCGGGCGCGACTGAAGAAATCCCTGTCCGCTGCCAATCTCGCCAGCGAGGCCATGGAGATGCAGCAGCTGCTGCGCGATGGGCCGCGCAAGATGACCGATATCCTCGCGCTGCTCGCCGAGAACCGCCTGCAGATGAAAGTCACCGGGCTGGAAGAATCACGCCTGATGGAGAACCTGCAGAAGATCGCCAACCGCGTCTCTGCCGGCATCGTCACCGCCGCGCTGATTCTTGCGGCCGCGATGATGATGAAGGTCGATACCGGCTGGCATCTGTTCGGCTATCCCGCCATCGCATTCACCCTGATGCTGATCGGCGTGTTCCTTGGGTTGGGCATCATCCTCAGTGCGTTGATCTTCGATCGTCGTGCGCGCTCGAAGGAAGAACGCGGGCACCGTTGACGCGTCCGCGCGCCTGCGACACGTATTCAGACACAAGCGCCAGACACCTCAAAAACGCGCGATGCAATGCAGCATCGCGCGCACTTCTTCACGCGTGTTTTACGTCGCATATAGCAGTGCGATGCGTGAGGGTGAATGTCGTTTTCAACAAACATTTCAGTCAGGTTCGTGCAGGCATGATCGAGTCATCGGCCTGTCATGCATATGTGGTTGGGACAGCCGGTCGGATGGGAACTGCGTCGTCATGGCGTCCATCACCACCTGTCTCCACTGCCAAAAGTGCTTATGCTCTGGATCCTGCTGCTGTCGCTGTTGCTGCTCACCTGGCTGTTCCTCGCATCCGACAAATGGGTGTGGTGGAAAGCAAGCCTGATGTCATTGCTGCTGCTGACGCTCAGTGCATGGTGGTTGATCAACACGTTATCCGGTGACGGTCTCAACGCGGCCACGCTGTATCACCTCGGCGCGGACATGGAAGGCGCCGGCGTCGCCGACTTCAAGCATTACATCGCCGGCTTCATTGCCCTGGCCCTGGTCTCGCTCACCCCCTTGCTGCTGGCGCGCCTGCGTCGTAGGCATCGCCCCGCGCACGGCAAGGCGGTGTTCGCTGGCTTCATGGCGATGTGGTTCGTCGCCATCGTGGTGAGCCCGCTCTACAGCGACGGCCAGCGCCTGTACCAGCAGATGCGCCCGGTCGACTACAGCATGGTCAAGGCCGAGTACCGCGTGCCGCAGCAGCCGCTGACCAAGCCGCGCAACATCGTGTGGATTTACGGCGAAAGCCTGGAGCGCACCTATCTCAATGAAGAAACGTTCCCGGACCTGATGCCCAACATCAACCGGCTGGCCGCGCAGTCGCTGGACGTGCGCGGGCTGGTCTCGGCCGAAGGCGGTGGCTGGACCATCGCCGGCCTGGTGTCCTCGATGTGCGGCGTGCCGCTGACCACCGCCAAGGAAGATGAGAACAGCATGGGCCGCATGGGCAGCTTCCTGCCCGAAGCGGTCTGCCTGGGCGATTACCTCAAGCAGCAGGGCTACACCAATCATTACCTGGGCGGGGCCAACGGCCAGTTCGCCGGCAAGGGCCAGTTCCTGGCCACGCACGGCTTCGATACCGTCGATGACCTGGTCTGGTTCAAGAAGCAGAAGGTCACCCGCGCGCATTTCTCGCCGTGGGGCGTGCACGACGATGTGCTGCTGGACAAGGCCTACGACCGCTTCGTGCAGCTCTCGCGCAAGGGCGAGCCGTTCATGCTGACCACGCTGACGATGGACACCCATCACCCCGCCGGCCACCTGCCCGTGGCCTGCAAAGGCACCCGCTACAAGAGCGAGCACGGCAACATCGGCATGCTCAATGCGCTGAAGTGCACCGACGGGCTGATCGCCAAGCTGGTCGACCGCATCCAGGCCAGCCCGTATGGCGAGGACACGCTGATCGTGATCGCCTCCGATCACCTGGCCATGCCGAACGATCTCAGCCACATCCTGGCCAAGCAGGACCGCGAGAACCTGCTGCTGTTCCTGGGCAAGGACATCGCGCCGCGCCAGCTGGCCGCGCCGGCCGGCTCGACGCTGGACTCGGGCGCCACCCTGCTGAGCCTGATCGACCCGGCCATCGATTCGATCGGCTTCGGCCGCTCGCTGCTGCACCCGGAACGTTCGGACAGTGCCAGTGCCGCGGTGTTCCGCGACAACGGCAAGGACTACCCGCGTTACCTGGCGTTCTCGCGCTCGCTGTGGCTGGGCGACAAGACCCGCCAGCTGCGCATCGATGACGACAACCAGGTGGTGATCGGCCTGCAGCATGTGCAGCCACCGGTGCTGCTGGAGTACGACAAGCATTGGGACCTGAAGTCGGTCTACCTGGAGAACACCTCCAAACAGTTCGATCTCGCCGATCCGTCCAATACCCTGGCCTACGTCGATCGCTGCACCGCGTTCGAGGATGGCTCGGCCGATGGCGACTGGTGCGCGATGCTGGTCAACCAGGACAAGGGCATCAAGCTGTTCCGCGATGACCAGCTGCGCGGTGGTGTGGCCGTGGATGGCCCGCTGGACCCGTTCAACGGCCCGCGCCCGAGCATCCGCCAGGCCCACATGATCACGCAGAAGGGCCGCCGCACCCGCGCCGGCCAGTACATGGTGCAACTGGTGACCAAGCAGTCGCCGGACCGTGGCTTCTGGATCGAGGCGGTGTCCTCGCAGCGCAAGGTGGTGGTCGCCCAGCAGTGGGTGCAGCCGGACGCCGAGGGCCGCATCAACCTGAGCTTCGGCCTGGACCACGAGGTCGATGACCTGGAAGTGCGGGCGTGGTTGAACCATGCCGAGAAGCTCGCCGTGGATACCTTCGCGCTGGTGCCGTCGCGCCGCGGCAACCGCGGCTGATCCCGCCGTCCCGGGCGGCGCCGGGGATTGTCAGCCGTCGATATCGGTAGTGCCGGCCGCTGGCCGGCTCCCGATTCGCTCTGCATCGTGCAGCTGCCGGCCAGCGGCCGGCACTACCTGGATCGCGACGGTACCGACCGGCGCCTCGATCGCGACGATACCGACCAACGGTCGGTATCCATCCGTCGTCCGTTGCCTTTACGCGTCGGAGTCGGGCTTCGCTGCCGGGTCACGCACCAGATGGATATCCGTCGGCGAGGACAGCGCGATCCCAGCCGCGGCGAACGTCTGCAGCATCGTGAAGTACAGTTCGCTGCGTGCTCCGTATACCGCCCGCGGCCCGGAGACGTAGGCGAAGCTGTTGATCGCGATCTGCCCGTTGGCGATCGAGTCGATGAACACCGACGGCGCCGGATCGCTGAGCACGCCCGGGTGCTCGGTGTAGGCATCCAGCAGGATCTGCCGCAACGCGGCCACGTCCGTGTTCAACGGCACCGAGAACTGGATCTGGATCCGGCCCTGCGCGTTGCCCATCGTCATGTTGCGGATGGTCTTGGTGATCAGCTCGGAGTTGGGCACGATCAACGTGGATTTGTCGCCGACCTGGATCTCGGTCGAGCGCACGCTGATCCGCTTGATGTCGCCTTCCTGATCGCCCAGCTTGACCCAGTCGCCGATCTTGACCGGCCGCTCGGCCAGCAGGATCAGGCCGGACACGAAGTTCTGGGTGATCGCCTGCAGGCCGAAACCGATACCGACCGACAGCGCGCTGACCACCAGTGCCAGCTTCTCGAAGCCGATCCCCAGCGCGGTCAGGCCCCACAGCACCGCGGCGATGATGCCGAGGTAGCGGGTCACCGTGCTGATCGAGTTGCGCGCGCCGGCGTCCAGTTCGGTCTTGGGCAGGTAGGTATCGCTGAGCCAGCGCTGGAACGCCTGCGTCACCGCCCACACCACCAGGAACACCAGCACCGCATACATCACGGTGCTCGGTTTGAGCGTGGTGTCACCGATCTTCAAACCACCGGACAGCGAATCCAGCCCGCCGAGGAAGGCGTTGAGGTTGCCGAAGGGCGCGGCCAGCATCAGCAGGCCGAGCACGATCACGCCCACGCGCAGCACCGCCGAGAGCAGCACGCCGGCCTGCTCCACCCGCGACTCGCTGAGCCCGGTGGTCAACACGATGGTCTGCCCGGCACGGCTGCTGGGCGCGAGCACCCAGGTAGCCAAGTCGTCGGCGAACTTGAGCAGCAGCGAGACGGCCATCAGCACCACCGCGCCCCAGATCAGCTGCTGGGCGACGAACAGGGCGAAGTTGAGGTAGCCCAGCAGCGTGGCGATCACCGCCGCTGCCACGGCGATATGGCCGGCCAGGCGCGCCAGCACGATCCAGCCGCTGCGGCGCGGCGCGCCCCGCACCTTGCCATCGCCACCGGCCCGGGGATCGGCACGCGCTTCAGCTTCGGCGGCTTCCGCGGCCTGGCGGTTGTGCATGCGCGCCAGCGATACGAGGATCGCGATGATCAGCGCCATATAGGTCACCGCCATCAACCCGTCCGCGGCCACCGTGGTCACCGCGCTGGTACGCGCCGCACGGTCGAGGGCGACCAGCATGATGCTCAGCCAGGTCAGGCCGGCCGCGCCCCAGGCGTACTTGCGCAGGCGCCAGGCCGCGCTGTCGTCGAGCGACAGCAACCGCCACGACGGCCGCTTGGGCACCAGCAGACA
This sequence comes from Stenotrophomonas sp. JAI102, assembly GCF_013409105.1. Classification (NCBI taxonomy): domain Bacteria; kingdom Pseudomonadati; phylum Pseudomonadota; class Gammaproteobacteria; order Lysobacterales; family Lysobacteraceae; genus Stenotrophomonas; species Stenotrophomonas sp. JAI102. The sequence goes on along the minus strand of NZ_JACCCI010000002.1, from coordinate 246,978 downwards.
GGCGCTGAGCGCGGCGATGAAGGCGGCCACGAAGGTAGCGACTTCGAACGTCTCGGCCACCGACTGCAGGCGCGGCGGGATCGCCCCGATCGCATCCAGCGACTCGACCAGGGCGACCGCGGCGAGGCCCGGCAGCAGCGTTCCCACCAGCAGCAGCCACACCGCCAGGCCGGAACGGCGCAGACGCCCATCGGGCGCCCGCTCGGAGGCGGCGAAGCGCCGGCCCAGCGCGCGCAGCCACAGCCGCAGCGGGAAGAACATCACCAGGGCCACCGCCAGCCCGATCAGCGGTGCGGTCCAGCCGTGTTTGGCGATGGCGTTGCGCGCGGCGTCTTCACCCATGCGGTACAGGATGGCCAGGCGCTGCACGTCGTCCGGCACGTCCTTGGCGAAGCTGCGCCACAGCGACGGCGACAACGGCGAGGCGACTTTGCGCGTGAGCTGTTCGCTGAACTGGGTGACCCGCATCTTCTCGATGCGCTCGCCGAGCTGCTTGGCATCCACCGAGAGCAGCTTGGCGCGGGCGATCTGCGCGTTGATGTCGGCCTTCTGCTGGTTCAGCGCCTTGCGCTGCCGGCTGACTTCCGGCGGCTCGATGGTGCCTTCGGCGACCTCGCCGAGCTGGGACAGGCGCGCATCGACCTGCTTCAGCTGCGGGTCCAGCGCCGTCTGCAGGCCATCCGCATCGCGCTGGACGGACAGGGCGCGGTCGGACAGCGTCTTGAGCGTCTCGGTGGTGGCCGCATCCTCCAGATCATCATTGATGGACCGGAAGGTCTTCTCGGCCTCGGCCAGCTGCTTGGCCGGGTCCGGATCCGCATCACCGGCCTGGGCCAGTGCGACCGGCGCAGCCCCCAGCCAGGCGAACACCAGCAGCCACGACAACGACCGCACCACAAACGAAGAATGACGAAGCGACACGCCAGCACCAACGGTTCGCGCGGACCACCGCGCCTGCCCGCGACTATAAACCGGGCCCCGTCCAGAACGGGTATGCGGCCCTCAGTACTTCAGGCGCAGCTCTTCGACCTGCGGCTGCAGGCGGGCATACCAGTCCTGGAACTCCTCCTCGGTGATCTCCTCGGGCGCGTACACCGCGATCTCATCCCAGGCGTGATCGGTCGGCAGCGGCTGCCGCGGGCCGGCCCGCAGCGTATAGCTCACGCCCTCATGGTCGATCACATCGTCGGCCGTTTCCCGCTGCTGGCGGGCAACGCCGGTTTCGCTCTTGAGCAGAATCACCTGGTACATCCGCATCTCCATCGCTGTAGAAAGTAGCGCCCGAGGCACTCCGGCCCAGCATAGCGCCGCCATCGGAAGCGGAACATGACGCGACCACAACGGACTGTCTCGACGCCACACTCGCCCCGGCTTCACCCGGCCGTGGCAGCGGCCCCGGCATCGTGGGATCGCACTCCCACCAGCCGTCCCCCATGACCCCACCTCCCGATCTGAAAACCGTTCCCGACCTCAAGCTGCCGCGTTACCTGGGCACCTGGTACGAGATCGCCCGCCTGCCGATGAAGCACGAGCCGGAAGGCTGTACGGATGTCTCCGCGCATTACAGCCTGAAGGACAACGGCCATGTGGCCGTGCTCAACCGCTGCCGCATGGGCAACGAAATCGAAGAAGCCGACGGCGAAGCCTGCCCGGTCGACAACGACCCGGCCCGGCTGGAGGTCAGCTTCCTGCCCAAGGGGCTGCGCTGGCTGCCCTTCACCAAGGGCGACTACTGGGTGATCCAGGTCGCACCGGATTACAGTGTCTCGCTGGTCGGCAGCCCGGACCGCAAGTTCCTCTGGCTGCTGTCGCGCACCCCCACGCTCGACCGCACCACGCAGGAACACTATCTGGCCCAGGCGCGCCTGCAGGGCTTCGACCTGAGCGCGCTGATCCAGACCCCGCATACCGGCCACCCCACTGCCTGAGGCTTCAATGGACCTGAAGAGCGGGTACCCGTTCTGGGCCGTGCGCAACGGCCTGATGCATGCGTTTCCACCGCTGGAAAACGATCTGAACTGCGAGGTGCTGGTGGTGGGCGGCGGCATCAGCGGTGCGCTGATCGCCGATGAGCTGTGCGCGCACGGCCACGATGTCGCCCTGATCGAACAGCGCGATATCGGCTGGGGCAGCACCGCGGCCAGCACCGCACTGCTGCAGTACGAAATCGACACCCATCTCATCGATCTCGCCCAGCGCTATGGCGAGGACGCCGCCGTACAGGCCTACCAGGCCTGTGCCGAGGCGATCCCGGCCATCTGCGAGGTCGCGGCACCGTTCCGCGACGTGGATTGCCACCGCATGGCCAGCCTGTACTACGCCAGCAAGCGTGGCCACCAGGCGGTGCTGGCCGAGGAATGCGCGCTGCGTGCCAGGCATGGCTTCGATGTGCGCTGGCTGGACAGCGACGCGGTCGCGGACGAGTACGGCATCCGCGCACCGGGCGCGATCCTCAGCGCGCTCGCTGCACGCATCGACCCCTACCGGCTCACCTACCGGCTGCTGATGCGGCTGCACAAGCGCGGCTGCGGCGTCTACGACCGCACCGTGCTGGATACGCTCACCCCGACCCCGCGCGGGGTCACCGCGACCACCCTGGGCGGCGCGCGCATCCGTGCCCGCCACGTGGTGCTGGCCACCGGCTATGCCGGGCAGCGCTGGTTGAAGCCCTCGGTGGCCCGCAACCGCAGCAGCTATGCCTTCATCACCGATCCGATCCACCCGGACCTGCTCGGCCCGCTGCGCGAGACCATGGCCTGGGAATCGGCGCGGCCGTATCTGTACCTGCGCAGCACCGGCGACCACCGGCTGCTGATCGGTGGTGAAGACGACGCCATCGATCTCCCGGCCCGGCGCGACCGGCGGGTGGAGAGCAAGACCGGCAAGCTGCTCAGGAAGACCGCGAAGCTGTTCCCGCACCTGCCGCTGCAGCCGGCCTTCTCTTGGGGCGGCACCTTCGCCGAGACCCAGGATGGTCTGCCGTTCTTCGGTCCGCACCCGCAGTGGGGCCCGCGGGTGCTGTTCGCGATGGCCTACGGCGGCAACGGCATCACCTATTCGATGATCGGTGCCGGGCTGCTCCGCGCACGCATCGAACGGCGCCGGCATCCGCTGGCCGAGCTGTTCGGATTCGACCGGTTGCGCTGAGTTCCCCTTGCAACCCACGCCATGACAGGCATCATTCAAACTACGGCTGCTAGCGTCAGCGCTGTCGGCCGTCCCGCCTGTCTGCTCCGGAGCCTCTCATGATCCGCCTGCTTCCCCTGCTGCTGTGCCTGTCCCTGCCCGGCGTGGCACTGGCCCAGTCAGCCGCAGGCGCCACCGGCCCGCAGTCCTCGACCGGGCTGGACCTGAGCATTCCCGATGCGCCGCTGCAGTACCTGAGCGATCAGTCCCTGCGTGGCGATCCGCCGGGCACCTTCTACGGCGACCGGACCGGCCGGCGTTCCACCGACCGCGCGGCCAACGGCATCGCCCACGTGACCGATGACAAGCTGCGGGTCAACGGCAGCTTCACCACCGGCATCGGCTATTCCGAGAATTACGGCAACAGCCATTACAACGCGGCCGAGCTCAATCTGAGCAAGAACTACACCACGGACGAGGGCAACACCCGCAACGTCAACCTCAACATCCGGGTGAGCGAGGGCAAGGGCCCCGGCTTCTTCGGCCCTTACGGCTACGACGGGTTCGATGGCTACGGCGGCTACGGCCGCGGCCCGGGCTACTGGGATTACCCGGCGCGCTGGTAAGCGCTGCCGTCCTCAGACACGTGCGCGGACGGCCGGGGAAACCCGGCCGTTCGTACATCCAGCGCGCGGTGGCGCCGCCGGATCAGTCCCACCAGCCATCGCGCTTGCTGGCCAGCACGCGGCCGTCGTGACCGCTCATGCGTACTTCCACACGCTGGTTGCGGGCATTGCGCGCATCCAGGGTCCAGGTGGCGCCATCGCGCTCGAGCGAGTCGATCTGCTTCAGCCCGGCCTTGCCGGCCAGCGCCAGGATCTGCCCGGCATCCAGCAGCGCGCGGCCGTCGCGCGGGTCGAAGATCTCGCCCTTGGTGTCATCGACGAGCACTTCATCGACGCTGCCGTCCTTGCGGGTCACATCTGCTTCCCACACGCCATCGTCGTGCTCCAGCTCGTGCACCTGGGCATAGCCGGCGGCGCTGAGCTTGGCCTGGATCTGGGCGGCCGAGAGGTTGGCGGCGAAGGCCGGGGTGGCAAACAGGGCGGCGGCCAGGGCGGTTGCGGCAATCATCGTCTTCATGGGAATCCTTGAGGGGGCGCCGGTCCATTCCGGCACCGCCAGTCTGGCCACCGCGCCTAACCGGACCATGAGGGCGGCTGTTAGATACTGTTTAGACATCCCCGGTATACCGGTGGCCTGCCCCTGCCCTGCGTGCCCGCATGTCCGCCCTGTCCCTGATGCTGCCCCTGCTGTTGACCCTCGCCCCGCAGGACCCGATGCGGGTGCTCGACGGTGGCAGCCGCCAGCAGGACGGCGTGCGCCAGGCGGTGCGTCAGGGCCGGTTCGTGCCGCTGGAACAGGTGGTCGCCGATGCACTGCGGCGCTACCCCGGCAAGCTGATCGAAGTGGAGCTGGATGACGGCAAGTACGAGATCGAGATCCTCGGCGCCGATGGCGTGGTGATGGAGCTGGATTACGATGCCGCCACCGGCCGCCTGCTGAAAATGGAAAAAGACTGATGCGCGTGCTGCTCGCCGAAGATGACACCCTGCTCGCCAGCCGCCTGCAGACGCTGCTGGAAGAGGCCGGATACGTGGTCATCCACAGCGCCGAGGGCCGGGATGCCGAGTACCAGGGCCAGATCGAGGACATCGCCGCGGCGGTGGTCGACCTCGGCCTGCCGGGCTTGGACGGACTGAGCGTGATCGAGCGCTGGCGCCAGGCCGGGCGTGACTTCCCGGTGCTGGTGCTGACCGCCCGCGCCCGCTGGCACGACAAGCTGGCCGGCTTCGATGCCGGTGCCGACGACTACCTGACCAAGCCGTTCCAGCCCGAAGAGCTGCTGCTGCGCCTGCGCGCCCTGATCCGACGCAGTGCCGGCCACGCCCATCCGCGGCTGCAGTGCGGCCCGCTGGTGCTGGACGTCAACGCCGGCCGCTTCGAACTGGACGGCGCGCCGCTGGCGCTCAGCGCGCAGGAGCACCGCATTCTCAGCTACTTCATGCACCACCCCGATACGGTGCTGAGCCGCGCGCGGCTGGGCGAGAACGTCTATGAAGATGGCTTCGATCCGGATTCCAACACGCTCGACGTGCTGATCGGGCGCATCCGCCGCAAGCTCGGCAGCGAGCTGATCCATACCCACCGCGGCCAGGGCTTCCGCCTGTCGGCGACGCCATGACCACCGGCTCGCTGCGCACGCGCCTGCTGGTCGCCGGTGGCCTGGGCCTGGTGCTGGTCTCGGCCCTGGCGACCTGGTGGCTGGGCGCGATGTTCGAGCGCTCCGCACGTACCGCGATGGACGAGCGCCTGGGCAATGACCTGATCGCGGTCCTGGCACTTGCCGAGAGCGATGCCGACGGCCGGTTGCAATGGCGCCAGACCCTGGCCGACGAGCGCTACCGGCGTGTGTTCTCCGGCGACTACTGGCAGGTGCTGGACCCGCAGGGGCAGCCGCTCGGGCAATCGCGCTCGCTGTGGGACGACTCTCTGGCCGCGCCGAGCGCACTGCAACCGGGGCCGGCGCAGGCCTTCGATGCCCCAGGCCCGCTGCAGCAATCCCTGCGCGTACTGGCCCAGCAGGTGACCCTGCCCCGCGCCGCCGCGCCGGTGATCGTGATGGTCGCCACCGACCGCAGCCCGCTGGATGCCCAGGTCGCCAGCTTCCGGCAGCGCACCGCGCTTGCCTTGGCCGTGCTGATCGCGCTGTGGTTCGGCGTGCTGGTCACCCAGGTGCACTACGGCCTGCGGCCGCTGGCCGAACTGGGCCGCATCGCCGGGCAGGTGCGCAATGGCGAGAACGTGCGCTTCCCGCAGCAGGGCCTGGTGAAAGAAGTGGCGCCACTGGCCGGCCAGCTCAACGCGCTGCTCGATCATCACCAGCGCATGATGGTGCGCGCACGCCGCAGCGCCGAAGACCTCGCGCACGCGCTGAAGACGCCGCTGACCGTGCTCACCACCGAAGCCGAGGGCGACGGCAGCGACTGGCGGCAGACCCTGCGCAGCGAGACCGCGCGCATGCAGGCGAGCATCGATCGCTACCTGGCCGCAGGCCTGGGCGCGGACAGCCAGCAGCGCACGCCGGTCGCACCGGTGACAAGCGCGCTGTGCGGACTGATGCAGCGCGTGCATGCGGCGCGCGGGCTGCGTTTCGAATGCGACGGCGACGCGGCGGGTATTTTCGCGGGCGCGCGCGAGGATCTGGAAGAGATGCTGGGCAACCTGCTCGACAATGCGGGCAAGTGGGCCGCACAGGCGGTGCGCGTGGACGTGGCACGGGAGGGTACGCAGCTGCGCATCACCGTGACCGATGATGGTCCGGGACTGCCGCCAGAGCAGCTCGAGCGTGTGCTGGAACGCGGCGTGCGGCTGGATGAGCGTGCGGCAGGCAGCGGGCTTGGATTGTCGATCGTGGCGGACATCGCCGAGAGTTACGGCGGCACGCTGGTGCTGGCCAATGCCGCGCCGGGATTGAGCGCGACGCTGACGTTGCCGGCGGGGTAAAACGCGCCGTCGCTGGCGGCAGTGCGTTTGCCGTTGGTAGTGCCGGCCGCTGGCCGGCTCCCGACGCTGCGTGGAGCCATGGGTAGTGCCGGCCGCGGGCCGGCTCCCGACGCTGCGTGGAGCCGGCCAGCGGCCGGCACTACCGGTCAGGTGCAGCGGATCTGATGCATCACGTCATCCACGCATGGCGTGGATCTACCGGCCGGCGTGAGTTATCGGCCGGGGTGAATTTACCGGCCGGCGTGCATCCACCAGCAATCAATGGCATCCAGCACGATGTGTAGGATCAGGCCGATGCCGAACAACCGCGTCTTCTTCGGGATGCACAACCCGGCGTACACCGCGATCGCCGGTGCCGTGTGCAGTGGATGGAAACCGATGCTGCAGCGGTTCGGGGCATAGATCGGGTCGGCCAGCAGGTGGTCCAGATCGATGATCCAGCCCAGCAGCATCAGCACCCAGGCGGACAGGAAACGCTTGCGCCAGAACATCCACGCCAGCAACGCCGGCACGGCCGCATGCAGGAACAGATGAAAGATCGCGCGCGCACTCATGCGGGTTCGGGGTGCCTTGGAGGAACCGCCGGGCAGTGCCCGGCGCTACGGACGACCGGGTGAGGCCCGAAGGCCATCACCCGTCGCCACCGGCTCAGGCCAGCGGCTCGTCGGACAGGTAGGTGTAGCCGGTCAGACCGGCTTCCAGTGCCTCGGACAGTTCCTGCGCCCGCGCCGGCGAGAGGTCCGCCGCCGCCACGCGCGCGGCGTAGCTCGCGCGCAGGTCGGCCAGGCTGTAGCCCACGTAGTCCAGCATCACATCGGTGGTGTCACCGCGGCGCTGCTGGGTGATCGCGTAGCCATCGGCGTCGGCCAGCACTTCCACGGCGTCGGTATCGCCGAACAGGTTGTGGATGTCGCCGAGGATCTCCTGGTACGCACCGACCATGAAGAACGCGATGCGGTAGCTCTCGCCGGACTTCAGCGCATGCAGCGGCAGCGACGTGTCCAGGCTCTCGTTCTCGACGTAGGTTTTCACCATGCCGTCCGAATCGCAGGTCATGTCGGCGATGATGCCGCGGCGCTCGGGCTGCTCGTTCAGGCGCTCGATCGGCACGATCGGGAACACCTGGTCGATCGCCCAGGCATCCGGGATCGATTCGAACACGCTGAAGTTGACGAAGTACTTGTCGACCAGGCGCTCGTTCAACTCATCCAGCGCCGGGCGATGGCTCTTTTCGTCATAGCTCAGGCGTGCACGCACGGCATGGGCGATGGCGTAGAACAGGTCGTCGATGCGGGCGCGCTGCGGCAGGTCGATCTGGCCCAACGCATAGCTGGACAGGCCTTCGGCATGGAAATGCTGCGCTTCCTGGAACAGCTCCACCGCCGGACGCTCGTCGAGCTCGGCGTGGATTTCGCGCAGGTGGCGGATCGCCGCCGGCTCGTCGTCGTGCTGGTCCGGCACGCGGCCTTCCTGCGCCTCTTCCACTTCGGAGACGTTGGCGATCAGCACCGCGTGGTGCGCGGTCATCGCGCGGCCGCACTCGGTGACGATCCGCGGCGGGGTCAGGCCATGCTCTTCGCACGCATTGGCCAGCGGCTGCACGATGTTGCTGGCGTAGGAGTTCAGGCCGTAGTTGATCGAGCAGAAGCTGCGCGAGCGGGTGCCTTCGTAATCCACGCCCAGGCCACCACCGACGTCCACGTGGGTGATCTTCGCGCCCAGGCGCGAGAGCTCCACGAAGTAGCGGGTGGCTTCGCGCATGCCGTTGGCGATGTCGCGCACGTTGGAGATCTGCGAGCCCATGTGGAAATGCAGCAGGCTCAGGCAGTCCGCGTACTCGGTATCGCGCAGCGACTTCCACAGGTCCAGCAGCTGGCGCGGCGAGAGACCGAACTTGGCCTTGTCGCCGCCGCTGTTCTGCCACTTGCCCGCGCCCAGCGAGGCCAGGCGCATGCGCACGCCCAGGCCCGGCTTGACGTCCAGCGCCTTGGATTCCTCCAGCACCAGCTTCAGCTCGGAGGGCTTCTCGATCACGATGAAGGTCTGCAGGCCCAGCTTGCGGCCGATCAGGGCCAGGCGGATGTACTCGCGGTCCTTGTAGCCGTTGCAGACGATCAGGCCGCCCGGGCGCGACAGCGCCAGCACGGCCATCAGCTCGGGCTTGCTGCCCGCTTCCAGGCCGAAGCCCTCGCCGTGGTGACTGGCGAGCGTGCCGGCCACGCCGCGGTGCTGGTTGACCTTGATCGGGTACACGGCGGTGTAGCCGCCCGGGTAGTCCCAGTCGGCCTGCGCCTGCGCGAAGGCGGCCTGCAGCTTGCCCAGGCGCTGGCCCAGGATGTCCGGGAAGCGCACCAGCAGCGGCAGCTTGGCGCCGGCCTCGCGGGCAGCGTCCACGATCTTGGGCAAGGACACCACCGGGCCGTCCTGGCCAGTCGGTCTCACCACCATGTGTCCTGCCTGATCCACGTCGAAGTAACCATCCGCCCAATGCGGAATCGAGTAGGTCTTGCGGGCTTGGTCGAGGGACCAATCGGTCATTTCAGTGGGCCTGGTTGGTAAAAAAGGGGGTGCATGATAACGCCTATGTGGCGACAGCTCCGTTATCATGCGCGCCCGCGCCCGTGCTCAGGCTTGAAACCTGAACGGGCCAACCCGTCCGGACGTGGCTTGCGCCACGCGGCACCGCCGCCAGCCCGGCTCCAACACCCTTCCGAACAGGACTGCTGCTCCATGACTGACAACAACAACTGGTACATCGAACACTTCGAGCGCACCGGCTCGGCCATCGGCTACCGCCTGACCGGCAAGCTGGATGAAGTGCAGTCGCCGTTCCAGAAGATCGAGATCTTCGCGACCACCGATTGGGGCAACCTGATGACCATCGATGGCGCCATCATGTTGACCAGCAAGGACAACTTCTTCTACCACGAGATGATCAGCCACCCGGTGCTGTTCACCCATGCCGCGCCCAAGCGCGTGGTGATCATCGGCGGCGGCGACTGCGGCACCCTGCGCGAAGTGCTCAAGCACCCGGGCGTGGAGAGCGTGACCCAGTGCGACATCGACGAGCAGGTCACCGTGATGGCCCGCAAGCACTTCCCGGAACTGTGCGATTCCAACGACGACCCGCGTGCCGAGCTGATGTTCGACGACGGCGTGGCCTACATGGCCAACTGCCCGGCCGGCAGCGTGGACGTGGTGATCGTGGACTCGACCGATCCGGTCGGCCCGGGCGAAGGCCTGTTCAACAAGGCGTTCTATGAGAGCTGCTTCAAGGCCCTGAAGGACGACGGCATCCTGGTGCAGCAGTCCGAATCGCCGCTGATGCAGCTGGACCTGATCAACGAAATGCGCGCCGAGATGGGCAAGGCCGGTTTCGGTTCGTTCAAGACCCTGCCGTTCCCGCAGCCGTGCTACCCGACCGGCTGGTGGAGCGTGACCCTGGCCCGCAAGGGCGAGAGCAGCTTCGATTTCCGCCAGGCCGATTCGGCCGCCAAGTCGTTCGAGACGCTGTACTACACCGCCGCGCTGCACACCGGCGTGCTGGTGACCCCGCCGTTCGTGGCTTCAGCCCTGAAGGGCTGATCGAAGGCGTGCCGACCAACGGTCGGCACCTACCGGTAGGTGATGCGGCAACAGAAAACCCGCGCTGGCAGCAGCGCGGGTTTTTTGTTACTCAGATCGCCCAGATCCCGGCGATCACCGCCACCACCAGGCCCCACTTGATCACCTGGTAGGCGACCACGCTGCGCTCGCGCAGGGCCTTGGCCTTCAGGCGCACCTTGTAGACGCTGCCGAAGGCCTTGTTGACGCCACCGGTCGGGTCGCCCGGCAGGTTCGGCGAGGCGCCACCGGCCAGCAGCGTGGAAGCCACCGCGCGGTTGAACAGGCCCGGCAGGCCGAAGCGCAGCGGGCGGGCGATATCGCAGAACAGGATCACGCGGTCATCCGGCGTCTCGTTGTGCGCGTGGTGGATGTAGGTCTCGTCGAACATCATCCACTCGCCATCGCGCCAGCTCTTCCGGATGCCGTCCACTTCGATGTAGCAGGCGTCATCGTTCGGGGTGGCCAGGCCCAGGTGCAGGCGCAGCGAGCCGGCAAAGGGATCGCGGTGCGGGCGCAGTTCGCTGCCCGAGGGCAGCTGGGCGAACATCGCCGCGCGCACGTCCGGCAGCGATTCCAGCAGCGCGGTGGTCTTCGGGCACAGCGCCTTGGCCGAGGGGTGTGACGGGCCATACCACTTCAGGTAGAAGCGCTTCCAGCCGCGGCGGAAGAACGAGTTGAAGCCGGCATCGTTGAAGGTGCTGGAGGCGGCGATCTTGTCCGCATCGCGCAGGGCCAGCGCCTCGTCGCGGATCATCTGCCAGTTCTGGCGCAGCGGCTCGAGCTGCGGGAATTCCTTGCCCGGATCCAGGAACGGCGTGGTCGGCACCTTCGAGAACGCGTACATGATCACGTTGATCGGGGCCATGAAACTGGAGTGGTCCAGCAGCTGGCGCGACCAGCGCGCGCGCACCTTGCCGCGGTAATGGATGTACAGCACGCAGGCGATGAACAGCCCTGCCAGCACGATCTTGATCATCAGTCTTCCTCCGGCATGGCCGGACCCGAAATGGTGGGGGCGATGCACGGCAGTGACCGGCATCGATAGGGCGGCAGGAGGCGGGGACGTGCCGGGGGAGGGGCGGCCGCCGATGTCGCGAGCAACAGCATATGGTCGGGAGCGCCCGCGTCGCGGTCAAGCAACTTTCCAAACGATACAAGATTGTCCGCTTCAGCGTGACGAACTGTTCCACGCCGGGCTACGACATTTCTCCGACATCATCTGGATTCGTGTACTGGCGAGTACTAAAATTAACGAAATCTTTAGTTCCCCACGTTAAGCAGCACCGGTACGCCTGACGCATTGCGCCGACCGCCGGGTCGCACAGACCCCTATGAATACAATCGTTGCCCCGTGTGTCGATGACACCGCCCCCGCCGAGCTGCTCAAGCGCGGCGAACGCCTCCTGGAACCCGACGTCTACCGGACCTGCCTCAATGGCCAGCCGGCGGTGGTCAAGGATTACACCCGTTACCGCGGCACCCCCCTGTCGCCGATCGCCCGCCTGCTGGTCCGCCGCGAGGCGCGCATCCTGCAGCGCCTGAGCGGCTGGAAGCACGCCCCGGCCCTGCTCGGCACCATCGGTGGGCTCGCGCTGGGCATGGAGTTCATTCCCGGCCAGACCCTCAGCGCGGCCCAGTCGGTCGGCATCGAAGTCTTCGAGCAGCTGCAGTACGCCCTGACCCGCCTGCATGCCGCCGGCATCACCCACAACGATCTGCACGGCACCAACGTCGTGGTCAGCGGGGGCGTGCCGGTGCTGGTCGATTTCACCTCGGCCTGGCGCAGCCCGCGCTGGCTGCCGGTGCACCCGGTCTCGCGGCAGCTGCGCCGCAGCGACATGAAGAACCTGCTGAAGATGCGCCAGCGCCTGACCGGCGAGCGTCCCAGCCCCGCCGAGGCGGCCCAGGTGGCCGACCCACGCTGGGTGGCCGGCGTGCGCGTGGCCTGGAAGCGTTTCTACCGCTGGTTCAAGGGCCACGCCTGATCGCGGGGCCCCTCGGGAAAGCCGGCGCGCGTTACAGCGCGTCGGCGTCCAGCTCACCGGTACGGATGCGCACCACGGTGCCCAGGTCGTACACGAAGACCTTGCCGTCGCCGATCTTGCCGGTGCCGGCGGCCTTGACGATGGCTTCCACCACCTCCTCGACCTGGTTGTCGACGACCGCCACCTCGATCTTCACCTTGGGCAGGAAGTCGACCACGTACTCCGCCCCGCGGTAAAGCTCGGTATGGCCCTTCTGCCGCCCGAAGCCCTTGACCTCGGTGACCGTGATCCCGGTGACGCCGCGCTCGGCCAGCGCTTCGCGCACGTCGTCGAGCTTGAACGGCTTGACCACCGCCATGACCATCTTCATCCGTCTGCACTCCTGTCTCTCAGGCTGGGAGGATAACGCCTGTCCGCCGGTGAACGCGATGCGCGCGGTCCGTGCCGCCGGCAGCGTGGCGGCTTATCCTTGGCGCATACCCCGCGGAGCCGCAGCATGATCGACCTCAACCACCTGGATGACCTCGCCCGCCGCCTGAGCGACATGGTCCCCCCGGGCCTGCGCCAGTCGCGCGAAGAACTGCAGGCCACCTTCAAGACCGCGCTGCAGGCCGGGCTGGGCAAGCTGGACCTGGTGACCCGCGAGGAATTCGACGTGCAGCGTGCGGTGCTGCTGCGCACCCGCGAGAAGCTGGAGGCGCTGGAGAAAGTGGTGGCCGAGCTGGAAGCGCGTGGCGGGTCGGCTGCGCCTCGCGAGTAAGCCGGTCGGGCTGACCTTGGTTTACGCGTCCTGCAGCACGAACCGCTCGATGGCCAACGCCACGCCGTCCTCGGCGTTGGTCGCCGTCTCGAAGCGCGCCGTCTGCTTGACCGCCGGAATCGCGTTGCCCATGGCGACGCTGGTGCCGGCGAACTGCAGCATGGTCAGGTCGTTCTCCTGATCGCCGACCGCCATCACGTTGGCACGGTCCACGCCGAGGTGCGCGGCCAGCTTCTCCAGGCTCGGTCCCTTCCCCGCGCGGTGGTCGAACACCTCGAGGAAGAACGGCGCGCTCTTGAGCACCGCGAAGCGGTCGGTCAGTTCGGACGGCAGGCGCTGGATGGCCGCGTCCAGCACCGCCGGCTCATCGATCATCATCAGTTTGATGAACTGCATCGCCGGGTCCATGTCCGCCACCCGGCGATACGACAGCGGCACGTTCGACAGGTGCGAATCGGCCACCGTATACAGGCTGATGTCCTGGTTGGGCGTATACATGCGCCGGCCATCGAGCGCCTGGAAATGGATGCCCAGCTCGCGCGAGATCCGCTCGCAGAACACGAAGTCCTCGAAGCTCAGCGGAAACTCGATGACGCGCTGGCCGCTGCCGATGTTCTGCACCACCGCACCATTGCAGGCGATGCAGTAGTCCTGCTCGCCCTCGATACCCAACTGCTGCAGGAACGGCGCCATCCCCGACACCGGACGGCCGCTGGCCAGCACCACCTGGACGCCCTGCGCGCGGGCGCGGGCGATGGCCTGCATCACCCGGGGCGTCAGCGTGTGTGCGGGATCGAGCAGGGTCCCGTCCATGTCGATGGCGACCAGTTCGATCGGGCCGGAGCGGTGGTGCATATCCATGGTGTTCGACGGCGTGGAGCGTGGGGGCATCCAGTCTAGCGGGAGTGCTTGGACACTGCGCCACCGTTTGCCTACCCCACGGCGCGGCAAGTGCTGATGGATTGCGGTCTCCGTGCCCTGCCATTGTGCTTGGCATGCCGCAGACCCCGGAAACAACTGCATGAGCCTTGCGCTGGTGCACAGCCGTGCCCGCGCCGGCGTGAAAGCCCCCGCTGTACGGATCGAGGTATTCCTGTCGGGCGGGTTGCCGCATACCCAGATCGTCGGGCTGCCGGCCGCGGCCGTGCGGGAGTCCCGCGACCGTGTGCGAGCCGCGCTGATCTGCGCACGCTTCGAGTTTCCGCAGCGGCGGATCACCATCAACCTGGCCCCGGCCGATCTGCCCAAGGAGGGCGGCCGATTCGATCTGGCCATCGCGCTGGGCATCCTCGCCGCCAGCGGTCAGATCGATGCACAGTCGCTGGACAGGTTCGAGTTCCTGGGCGAGCTGGCCCTCACCGGTGAACTGCGCGGGGTCGACGGCGTCCTGCCTGCCGCGATCGCCGCCGCCCGGGACGGCCGCAGCCTGATCGTGGCCGCCGCCAACAGCGAGGAAGCCGCGCTGGCCCAGCACGCCGACGTACGCGTGGCCCGCACCCTGCTGGAAGTCTGCAGCGCCCTTGAGAGCGGTACGCTGCCGCCCGCCGTGGCGGCTGACCCACTGCCGGTGAGCATTCCCGACCTGCGCGATGTGCGTGGCCAGCTGCAGGCCCGACGGGCGCTGGAAGTGGCGGCAGCCGGCGGGCATCACCTGCTGCTCGGCACGCCCGGCTGCGGCAAGACGTTGCTGGCCTCGCGCCTGCCCAGCATCCTGCCGGCGGCCAGCGAGCGTGAGGCACTGGAAGCGGCCACTATTGCGTCGTGCAGTGGCCAAGGCATTGATGCGGGGCGCTGGAGAGAGCGGCCCTACCGAGCGCCACACCACACCGCCAGCGCGGTCGCGCTGATTGGCGGTGGGTCGCATCCGCGCCCCGGCGAGATTTCGCTGGCGCATAACGGCGTGCTGTTTCTGGACGAGCTGCCAGAGTGGAGTCGGCACGCGCTGGAGGTCATGCGCGAGCCGATTGAATCCGGTGTTGCCGTTGTCAGCCGCGCTGCACGTACCGAACGGTTTCCTGCCCGGTTTCAGCTTGTTGCGGCGATGAATCCCTGCCCGTGTGGCTGGGCAGGCGACCGGAGCGGGCGCTGTCTATGCACCGAAGAGGTGATCCGTCGCTATCGAGGGCGCGTGTCCGGGCCGCTGATGGACCGCATCGACCTGCATGTCGAAGTGCCCCGGCTCGACCCGCGGGAGCTGCGGGATGACGCGCCGCTGGGCGAGGACAGTGCGAGTGTTCGTGCCCGTGTGGTGGCCGCGCGGGAGGTGCAGCTGTTGCGCAGTGGGAAAGCCAATGCACAGCTGTTGCCGTTCGAACTGAGCGAGCATTGCCGGTTGTCGCGGGAGGATCAGCAGCTGCTGGAGGACGCCGTGGAGCAGTTGCAGCTGTCAGCACGCTCGATGCATCGCATTCTGCGGGTGGCGCGGACGGTGGCGGATCTGGGTCATGCGCAGGACATCGCGACCACGCATGTGGCGGAGGCGATCGGGTATCGGCAGTTGGATCGGGGGGGTAGCGGGTGAGGCCAGACGCCGTGATGCCCGGAATGCTGGCTCAGTAAGCCCACTCCGGTCCCACCGGCACGATCCCAGACGGATTGAGATGTCGATGGCTCCCGTAGTAATGGTGCTTGATGTGCTCGAAGTTCACCGTCTCCGCCACCTCGGGAATCGCCATCATCCGCGCCACGAACGCATGCAGGCCAGCGAAGTCCGCAATGCGCCGCACGTTGCACTTGAAGTGCACGTAGTACACCGAGTCAAAGCGGATCAAGGTCGTGAACAGACGGATATCGGCTTCGGTCATGGCATCGCCCACCAGCCACTCGCGTTGCTGAAGGCGCTCGTCCAACCAGATGAGTGAATCGAACAACGGACCAACAGCCTCTTCATAGGCCTTCTGCGTTGAGGCAAAGCCCGCTTGGTACACACCGTTGTTGACAGTGGCATAAACCCGTTCGTTGATCGCATCGATTTCAGCACGCAGCGCCACCGGATAGAAATCACCGGCTTTCGCACCCAGCCCGTCATACGCCGTGTTGAACATCCGGATGATGTCCGCCGATTCATTGCTGACGATCCTGCCGCGCTCGCGATCCCAGAGTACCGGCACGGTCACCTTGCCGGTCATTCCCGGCTTGGCGGCGGCGTACAGTTCATGCAGATAGCGCGCGCCGCGTTCGGGCTCCGGCGTCACCTGCGGGCCGGGCTCAAAGTTCCACCCCTGATCGCCCATGTGCCAGTTGACCACCGACACCGGCACCAGATCTTCCAGACCCTTCAGCGCGCGCACGATCAGCGTGCGATGTGCCCACGGGCAGGCGAGACTCACATACAGGCGGAACCGCCCAGGCGCCGCTTTGACACCAGGCTCGCCATTCGGGCCAGCACTGCCATCGGCGCTCAACCAATCGCGGAAGGTGGATTCCTCGCGCTTGAAATGACCGTCCTTGTCAGCGGCACCCGCGGTACCTTCCTGCCATGTTCCATCGACCAGCATGCCCATCGCGGGAGTACTCCTCTGATAGTGGTGTGTGATGCGCCAGTGGTGCTTCCCGGGTTCTAGAGCGTGTTGTAGCAAACGCATCGACAATGCCCGGTGATGGGCCCTCGCAGCCGGTGCATGGTTCATCGCGTTCATCGCCGAAGTACACGCATCTGCGGCAGAATGTCGATGTATCTACGTGAGACATCCATCATCATGCGTATCCATCAGATCGACCTTCCCGTCTCCGATGTCGCCGCTACCGTGGCGTACTTCCGCGATGAGCTTCAGCTGCCGGTCGAGGGCTCGGCCGTGCGCATCGGCTGGAGCACCCTGCAGCTGCTCCCCGCAGGATCGAACCCGGTCGGCGGTGTGCACCTGGCGTTCAACGTCCCGGCCAATCGATTCGAAGCGGCCACCGACTGGCTGAAAGCACGCGCCACCCTGCAGCGCGATCTGAAGGGCCATGACCACTTCACCTTCGATGGCCGCTGGGATTCCGAGTCGATCTATTTCACCGGGCCGGACGGCCTGATCCTGGAGTTGATCGCACGCCGGCGATTGCCTGCCGGCGAGCGCCAGGGCGAATTCCATGGCAGCGAGATGACCTGCATCAGCGAGGTCGGCCTGCCCGCTGAACACGTGGACGAGGTGCAGGCAAACGCACAGAGCGCCTTCGGGCTGGCGCCGTTGTCACAGCCGACGCCGCACTTCGCACCACTCGGCGATGACGAAGGTCTGTTGATCGTGGTCGATGCCACGCGCCGCTGGTTCCCCGAGCAGAAGGTGCTGCCGAATGCGCGCGGCATCCACGTGGTGCTGCATGACGTGGTGCCTGGCGCGGTTGTCGAAGACGACGCCCTGGGCTGGCACCTGCGCTCTGCCTGAGCCGGCCCGGACGAACGAAGCCCCGCCGGAGCGGGGCTTCAGTTCAAACCACAGCCGGCTGGGCTCACTCTTCCTCGTCCTGCTGGCCGCCCTGCTGCTGGTTCTGGTTGCGCTGCTGCTGTTCCTGCTGCTGTTGCTGCTGCTGGTCGCGACCGCGTTCCTGCTGCTCACCGCGCTGATTCGGGTTCTGCTGATTCTGCTGAGCCATCTCGATTCTCCGGTCGCCGCAGACGGAATGTCGCGGTCGGGGCCATCGTCTGCAGCGGCAGGTTAACGACGTGTGCGGGTTTGCATACGGAAACGTCAACGCGTCCGTTCCAACGTTTCCTGCTGTGCGGGAAACCATGTCGCAGTAAGCGTTTAGCTGCATATGAACGGTTCGAATTCCCTTATGCCACTACGCGCCAACCGGCTTGCCGTGCGACTGAACAGGCCATCCCGGCACCGCCCCGTGCGGATGACGCGCAGATGACGATCACGGCATCACCGGCGGCACGTAGGTCAGCGTCATGCCGAGCAGCCACAGCAGGCCGAGCACCAGCGGGATGTGCACCAGCAACTGGATGAAGGTGAAGCCGACGATGTCGCGCGCCTTCAGGCCGAGCACACCCAGCAGCGGCAGCATCCAGAACGGGTTGATCAGGTTCGGCAGCGCCTCGGCGGCGTTGTAGACCTGCACCGCCCAGCCCAGGTGTGCCTTCAGTTCGTTGGCCGCCTGCATCACGTACGGCGCTTCGATGATCCACTTGCCGCCGCCGGAGGGCACGAAGAAGCCGAGGACGGCCGAGTACACGCCCATCACCAGCGCGAAGGTGTCGGTGGTGGCGATATGCACGAACAGCGTGGACAGGCGATGCGCGAGGGTCTCATCGCCACTGCCGGTGGCGTGGGTGAGGATCATCGCGATGCCGCCATACAGCGGAAACTGGATCAGCACGCCGGTGGTGCTCGGTACCGCCTTGGCCACCGCGTTGAGGAAGCTGCGCGGGCGCCAGTGCAGCAGCAGGCCGAGCGAGATGAACAGGAAGTTGTAGGTGTTGAGGTTGGCGATGGCGGTGACCACCGGCTTGCTGGCGAACTCGCCGAACAGCCAGCCGAACGCGAGCAGCGAGAGCAGCACGGTCAGCAGCGGGCTGTACTCCAGCCACTCGCCGGGGCGGGTGCGCGGCTGCAGCGGCTCGGCCTCGGCGCGGGCGGCGCCTTCGAAGTCCTTGGCGGTGCGCGCGCTGGCAGCACCGGGCGCGGTCAGCCAGGCGATCAGCAGCGACACCAGGATCAGCGCGGACGTCAGGGCGATCGACTGCCACAGGAAGATGGTTTCGGTGAAGGGCAGCACGCCGGTGATCTCGACCAGGCCGGGCGGCATGCTGGCCGGGTTGGCCTGCAGCTGGGCGGCCGAGGAGCTCAGGCCCATCGCCCAGACGGCGCCAAGGCCGAGATAGGCCGAGGCGCCGGCAGCACGGTAGTCCATGTTGAGTGATTCACGGCGGGCCAGCGCGCGCACCAGCAGGCCGCCGAACACCAGCGAGAAGCCCCAGCTCAGCAGCGAGGCGAGCATGCTGATCAGCCCGACGTAGACCACCGCGCCACGGCCGGTCTTGGGGACGCGGGCCAGCAGTTCGATGAAGCGCGCCACGATCGGTGCGGTCGCGACCGCATAGCCGCCGATGACCACGAAGGCCATCTGCATGGTGAAGGGGATCAGGCTCCAGAAGCCCTCGCCGAAGGCGGTGGCGGTGGCCTGCGGGGTCGCGCCGAAGCCCATCGCGGCGGCGGCGACGATGACCACGCCGAGCACCGCGAACACGTAGGCGTCGGGGAACCACTTTTCCGCCCAGGCCGCCGAGCGCAGTGCCGCGCGCGCCATCCAGCCGTCCTGTACCACCGTCGACGTGCTCATCGTCCCGCCCTCCCCGATCATTCAATGGGAGGGATTCTGGGCGTTGGGACCGGCGCTGTCAGTCGCCTGATGGTCGTAGTGCGCCTTACCGGTAGCACCCGACCGTTGGTCGGGCGTCGCCTCAGCGCACCGCCAGCGACACCGCGATGCCGGCGAACAGCGCCGCACCGACCCAGTTGTTGTGCAGGAAGGCCTTGAAGCACGGGTCGCGCTCGCGCTTGCGGGCGATCCAGAACTCGTAGGCGATCAACCCCGCCGCAACGCCTACGCCGACGCCGTAGTGGAACCCCAGCCCGGCCCGCAGGCCGACCAGCGCCATCGTGCCCAGGAACAGCGCGTAGAGAATGCCCTGGATCACCAGGTCCAGATCCCCGAACAGGATCGCGGTGGAATGCGAGCCCATCTTCAGGTCGTCATCGCGGTCGACCATGGCGTACCAGGTGTCATACGCGGTCGACCACAGGATGTTGGCGCCGTACAGCAGCCAGCCGATCACCGGCACCTCGCCCTGCACCGCGGCGAACGCCATCGGGATGCCCCAGCCGAAGGCCATGCCGAGATAGACCTGCGGCAGGTGGGTGTAGCGCTTCAGGTAGGGGTAGCTGGCGGCCAGGAACACGCCGATGAAGCTCATGCCGATGGTGAGCCAGTTCAGGGTCAACACCAGGGCGAAGGCGACGATCATCAGCCCGGCGAACAGGGCCAGCGCCTCGCGGCCGGAGACGGCGCCGCTGGCCAGCGGGCGGTCCTTGGTGCGCTTGACGTGCGGGTCCAGCCAGCGGTCGGCGTAATCGTTGATCACGCAGCCGGCCGAGCGGGTCAGCCAGACGCCGGCGGTGAACACGAACAGCGTCCACAGCGGCGGCAGCCCGCCGGAGGCCAGCCACAGCGCCCACCAGGTGGGCCAGAGCAGCAGCAGGGTGCCGATCGGGCGGTCGGCGCGCATCAGTTTCCAGTAGTGCCGCCAGCGCGACGGGGGCGCCGCCTCGGGCGCCTCAAAACGTTCGTAAGCCATCGGTAAAGGATACCCGCTGGGCTGGCCGGGCGCGCCGTCGCCCGGCGCATCGGTGCGGGGGGCAGACCTGCGCGGCGTTTACGGATAGAATGCTCCTCCCGCGCCGCTTTGGCGGTCCGTGGCCCCATCAGGCGGCCCGGCGGGACGCAGGACACAACGCGCTCGTAGCTCAGCCGGATAGAGTAGTGGCTTCCGAAGCCATTGGTCGGGGGTTCGAATCCCTCCGGGCGCACCATCCTCGCCATCTTCCCTTGCAGGTAGTTCCGCTGCTGCGCGCCTTGGTGCGCTCGGACGGAGTGCCGTGCCGGCTGCCGCGCGCGGACGCACCGGATCGGGTGCCGCACAGGTGACGCCACTCGAAGGGCTGGTCTTCCCACCGGCCTGGAGTGACGGCACCTGCACGGCGCCCCGGTAGAACAGATCAGCCTGTGGCGAGGTCGGCGAAGCGACCCAGCGAAGCCAGGTGGAAATACGCCGGCGCCAGCCAGCCCTGGCGATGCCAGTGCACGAGGGTGGCATCCGGCAGCGCATCCAGGCGCGCAGGATCGACGACATGGAAGCCCTGCAGGCTGTGGCGGCGGCCATCGGCCAGCACCACGTCAGCCTGGCGCTCGATCAGCACGCCGGCCTCGGCCAGCGCGGCACTGAAGGCGCGGGTGGCGATGTCTTCGCGGGTGAAGGCTTCGCAGAACTGCAGGGCGTGACGCGTCATCGCCGAAGGCTGGTCACCCTCGAACAGCGGCTGCCCTTCCTCGCCCTCCTGCACGATCATGTCCGCGTCGGCATCGATGGCCAGCACGTAGCCGTCCGGATCGGTGGTGCGTGCGAACACGAACGGGTAGCGCCGCACGTAGGCGGGAATGTAGGCGCCGGCCTGCCACTGGTCGGCGATGACGAAGCGGTTCTGCTCCGCCTCCAGGCCGAGCACGGCGATCGGCAGATGCTCGGGACCGGCGAAGACCAGCGGATACGCGCGCGAGGCCGCGGCGAATTCCCCGATCATCAGCGGAATCGAGTGACTGCCGGCGGCGAACGCGGCGCCGGTCTGGCGCACGCGCCAGTGGGCATGAAGCTGCGACGACAGCACCACCGGGCGGCGGTAGAGCATGGGCCAGCTGGCCGGTGGCGTGATGCTATCGGCCGCTGCCGAGACGGCGTCGGCATCGACGTCGTCGCCGGCATCCGGCGCGAGGGAAGTGTCGGTGTTCATGGTGAAAATCCAATGTGGGCAGCAAGGGAGGCGGCACGCCGCCTCCAGGAGACAGGCGTTGCGTCGGTCAGAAGCCTGCGTTGACTTCCAGCTGGAAGACGTCGATCGACAACGGGGCGCCGGTGACCTCCTTGGCGGCCATCCAGCGTCCGGTCAGCCACACGTTCCGGTCGAACATGTAAGAGCCGCTCAGGTAGTAGCCCTTGGCATTGGTGCCACCGAGGTGGAAGTTGGAATCGTTGTAGGCATCGGGCAGCGCATCGCCTTCCAGGCGCTTGTAGCCGAGCGCCAGGTTCCAGTCGCCGGTCTGCTTCATCGCCAGCTGGCCGAAGGTCGCCTGCGCCATGTAGGCCATGTCGCCGCTCTGGATGTCCTGCGGCCCGGCCACGCCGTTGGCGGCAGTGCCCAGGTTGGTGACGATGCCGCCCTGCGCGCGTTCCCACATCCGGTTGGGATCGTAGGCCAGGTTCTTGATCGCGTGCCCTTCCAGGCGCAGGGCATTGCCCGCGAACAGCGGCGTTTCCCAGGCCAGATTGAGGTCGAGCAGTTCGAACTCCGAGGCCAGGCCGACGTACTGCGGCATCGGGGTGTTGGCCGGGTCGAGCGGATTGAGCGCGATGTTCCGCAGCAGCATCAGCGTGTTGCCCTTCTGCATGAACGCAGGGCGCGACCAGTCGCTGCTGCAGAAGTCCGCGCCGGCATACAGCGCGCACGGCTGCGAGTACTCGCCGGCGGTGTTGCGGAAATCGTAGTAGCCGACCGCCGCGCGCAGTTTCTGCGCATCGCCGAACTGCCACTCGGCGCCGACCTGCACGCCGTTGAGCCACTTGTTCTCGCTCTTCATCTTGTCCTGGCGGGTGTTCGGGAAGCTGTCGGAGGAGTACTCCAACGGCGTCAGGCCCAGCGTGGCGAACAAGGACAGGCCGTCATCGCCGATCGGCTGCGCGTACTTGAACGCCAGGCCGTCGAAGTTGAGGTCGTTGGAGAACAGCGTGTCGGTGGACCAGTACGGGTTGCCGAAGCGGCCACCGAGGATGTCCAGGCCCGCCACCGGCGTCCACGACAGCCATGCCTGGTCGAGCCAGGCGTCTTTCTTGGCCAGGCCACCGCCCAGCGTCTGCGTGGAGGACACCGGGCCGTTGTCGTTGCCGGTCGCCAGGCGCACGCCGGCACGGGTGTGCTCACCCAGCTCGGCGATCACGCCCAGGCGTGCGCGGATCCGCCAGGAATTGTTGCGGTCCTGGCGGGTGTTGCGCAGCGGTGGCAGATCCAGGTTGGTGTTGCCGTTGACGTCGTATCCGTTGCCGGCGTTGATCCGCGCCCAGTCCACTTCGATGTCGCTGTTGCGCTCGGAATACAGGCGGCTCTCGTTGCGCACGCGCACGTCACCCTGCACGCGCAGGCGCTGGGTCCACTCGGGCACCTGGTCAGGCGCCGCCCAACGCTCGGCCTTGGCCTCGGCCATGACGCTGGCCTTGACCTCTTCGCGGATCTCATCGCGCACGGTCTGCGGGATGTAGGGCACCCGCACGTCGCCGGGCTGCGCGGCGATCGCGGTGGACGCCGGCGCTGCGGGGGCTGCGGCCGCTTCGCGCTGCGCCTCCAGCAACAGCGCCTGGCCGGCCTCGGGCTTGAGCGCGCCGCTGTCCATCAGGCCGCGGATCAGCTTGATCATGGTGCTCTCGCCGCCCGCTGCCTGGGCGTGGGCGCCGCCACTGGCCAGGACCAGGGCGACGCCGGTGGCGATGGCGGTGCTGCGCAGTCCCAGCAGCGCGGAGTGGAGGGTTGAACGGGTCATCGGCTTGCTCGCAGAAAGGAAAGATCAGGGAAGAAGGAAGACAGCGCAGCTCATCCGGCCGGGCGACGGCCCTGCACCAGCACGCGCGCGGGGAAGCTCAACGACGCCGGCGGCCGCTCGTCGATGCGGCCGATCGCACGGATCGCCTGCAGCACCGCTTCATCGGCTTCGGTGTTGCCGCTGCCGCGCGCGAGCTCGACGCGGGTCACCTGCCCGGCCTCGTCCAGCCAGACGTTGACGGTCAGCTGGAAGGCCAGGCGCTGCACCTTGGCGTCGCGTGCCACGGCCTGTTGCAGCACGTAGCCCAGGTAACGGCCGTAGCTCGCATTGCCGGCGCCACCGGCACCGGTACCGCTGCGCCCGCCCCCCGAGCCGGACTGGATGCCGAAGCTGTCGCCGCCGGCCTGCGCGTCGGCATCCATCGTCACCGGGTCGGCGGTGTCGGGCGTCGGCGCTTCTTCGGTGGGCTTGGGCACCTCGTCCAGCGGCTCGGGCTCGGGCATGACCTCTTCAGGGGTCACCACCGGCTCGGGCTCGGGCTCCGGTGGGGGCGGCGGCGGCGGTGGCGGCAACATCACCATCGGGATCTCGGCCACGGGCCGGCGCGTACTGGCGGTGTCCTTGAACAGCAGGTACCAGAGCAGCAATGCCAGGGCCGCCAGGCCGAGGATCAACGCCGCCACGGGCCACCAGCGGCGCCATGCAGGCACGCTGTCACCGCTGCGGGAGTGGAGGGAAGTCACGCCCTCACCCCTGCACTTTGCCGGTGACCAGGCCGACCTGGGTCAGCTCGATCTTCCGCAGCAGGTCGAGCACTTCGACCACGCGCGCGTACTGCACCTGCGCATCGCCGCGCACGATCACCGGGATGTCCGGATTCAGTGCCTTCTCCGTGCGCAGGCGATCCTCCAGCTCGGCCAGGCTGACCGGGTAGGCGTCCAGGAAGATCTGGCCGGCGTTGTCGACGGTGATCGCCTTGGTCTTGGGCTTCTCCAGCGCCATGCTGGAACTGGCCTTCGGCAGGTTGACCTCGATCCCGGGAATGGTGGCGTTGCTGGTGAGGATGAAGATCACCAGCACCACCAGCAGCACGTCCACGAACGGGGTGACGTTGATGCCTTTCTCGCGTTTCTTGATGCCGAACCGCTTTGCCCTGGCCATGGTGGTCTCCTCAGGCCAGCGCCGGGCGCGCTGCGGCGGCCGGTGCGGTGCGGTCGAACTCTTCGGCCAGGCGCGCGGTGAACTCGTCGACGAACACCGACATGTCCGCCGCGATTGCTTCAGCGCGCGAGGCCAGCCAGTTGTAGCCAAACAGCGCCGGGATCGCGACGCCCAGACCGGCCGCCGTACACAGCAGCGCCGCCGCCATGCCCGGGGCCACCGAGTTGATGTCCACCGCGCCGGCCATCGCCGCCACCGCGAACACCAGCATGATGCCGATCACGGTGCCGAACAGGCCGATGTACGGTGCGCCTTCGATCGTGGTGGACAGCCAGTTCATGCGCTTGGACATGCGCTCGGTCTCGCGCGTGACTTCGGCATCCATCGAGGCGCGGATCGAGGTGATCGCCGCGGCAGTGAGGCCGTGGTGGTGTGAGCCGCGGCCATCCATTTCGTCCATGGCGATGCGGTACAGCCGCCACAGCGTGGAGTTGTCGCGGATCTGCGGGGCCAGGCTGCCGGTGCTTTCCAGCGCCTGCAGCGACGCGACCGGTGCACCGGTGACTTTCTTGTACTGGACGGTGAAGGCCTCGTTGGCCTTGGCCACGGTGCCGAAGTAGCGGCTCTTGGCGATCATGATCGCCCACGACAGCAGCAGCATCAGACCGAGCACGATCACCACCACCCACGCGTCGACCGGCATCGCCTTGAGGATGAAACCGAAGTGGCTCACACCCGCCGACTGCTCGTCTTCGCCGAAGGCGATCAGGCGCGATTCGGCACCCTGCGCGGTGGCATCGGCCAGCAGCGCGGTGGCCGGGCGGGCCACCTTGGACACCCGCACTTCATCGATCACACCCAGGAACGGCTGCGCGGCCGGAAGGGCGGCCGCCTCGCCCGCCGCACCCGTGGCGAGCGCATCGCCACCGAGCAGCGCTTCACCGGTGAACGCCGGCAGGCCGGTGGCCAGACGCACCGCTTCGCGACCGGCGATATACAGGATCACCGCATTCTCGGTGCTGGTCACCGCCACGTGCGCCCACTGTCCGGCCACCAGCGCCGGGATCGGCTGGCTGCGCTGGTCGTTGACGCGCACGTAGGGCACGCCGTTGTCGAGGCCGACGATGAAGACGTTGCCGCCCTCGCGGCGGGCGTAGATCGCCTGGTCCGGGCCGAGCTGGTCCGGTTTGATCCAGGCCGAGACGGTCATCGCGCCGTTGGCCGCCACCGCCAGCGACGGCGCACCCGGCAGGTGCAGCGGCGCGCCGGCCAGCTGTGCACCGCGGCCGATGATTGCGCCATCGGCGGGCTTGAACTCACCGGTGAGCGTATTGACGTACGCCGTGGTGTCGCGTGCCTCGGTGCCGCTGTCGGCGAAGTGGTAGACCGCGCTGTAGTCCGGATCGAACACGCGCTGGCCATTGGCCGCTGCCGGTGCGCCGGCGTTGCCGTAGTACATCCAGATCGTCTGCGCCGCGGTGCCGCTGAGCGTGGGCACGTCGACCCAGATCAGGGCCATGCCCAGGGCCGCGTCGTACTGCTCGACCTGGTGGTTGAGCACGGTGTGGCCATCGGCTCCGACGAAGCGCAGGTCGTTGCCGCCTTCGGCGACGCCGTCGAAGGCGAAGTTGCCCGTGTGCAGGCGGATCAGCACGGGCGTACGGCCGAGATTGCCGCCCAGCGCGGCCCCGTTGGGGCTGGCATCGAGCGTGATCGGCTTGCGGTACTTCCAGTCGGCCTGCCACCACGCGGTCTCGGCATGGGCGACGCTGAGCGTGGACAGGCTCAGGCAGAACAACAACAGGGCAAGAAGGCGTTGCATGGACGGTATCTCCGGAAAATGCTTGGGAAAGTCAGGCTCAGTAGCTGGCGCCGACGCTCAGGTGCAGGCGGTTGGCATCTTTGGTCGTGGTCGGGCCGTCGTGCAGCGTCCGGCCGTAGTCGAAGCGGAGGTTGTAGTGCTCGCCGATGCGCAGGCTGCTGCCCACACCGACCGCGCTCATCGCGGCGCTGTCGGCCTGCTCGGGCAGCGGCCGGCGCAGGCCCAGCCAGGCACCGTCGAGGAAGCCGTAGAAGCGCCAGTCCTGCAGGCCCCACAGGCCGAGCGGGCGCGTGCGCCATTCCAGCGTGGCCAGCGCGCCGTAATCGCCGATGCCTTCGGCCGAGCGGTAGCCACGGGTGGTGAACATGCCGCCGGCGGCGAACTGCTCGCCGGAGACCAGCGGCTGGTCGGTCATCTGCGCCGACAGCCGCGCGAACCACTGCGCACCACTCTCCAGCGTGTAGGTGTCGCTCAGCTCCAGCTTGAGCGCGAAGAAGCTGGGATCGGCATACGCGCGCTTCCAGTCGAACTCGTCATCCGTGCTGCCGTAGCCGAACAGGCTGCGCGCACCGAACACCGCCTGCACGCCGACGTTGAGCTGGTGCCTGGTGCCCTGGCGGAAGCCGCTGTAGGCCACGGTCACCGGCGCGTACTTGAGCGGGGCGAAGTCCGAGGCCTGGCCGACCATCGCCACCGATTCGTCCAGGTCCTTGAAGTCGACACCGGCCGAGAGTTGATGCCACCAGGCGCCCGTCATCGGGAAGGTGTGGCTGAGCTTGACGCCGACCGCGTGGCCCTTGCCGGTGACATTGGTCTGGCCGGTGGACACCACGTTGCTGTCGGAGCGATAGCCGGAGAAATCCAGCATCCAGTCCGGGCTGCCCAGCGGCAGACCGTAGGCACCGGACCACACGTTGGCCTGGTCCAGGTCCTGCGGCGCGGCGAAGAACGTCAGCGAGGCGGTGTGCTCGCGCTGCCAGAGGTTGTCGTGGCCAACGGTGAGGATGCTGCGCAGCGGCTCGGTGTCCACGCTGTGGTCGTTGTTGAGCGTGGCGCTGTAGCGCCAGGGTGATTTGTCATCGACCTTGAGCTCCACATCCATCGTGCCGTCGGCGGCGCCGGGCTTGACCAGCGGCACCACCTGGCGCTTGCCGCCACGGTTGAGCTCGGTCAGCTGCGCCTGCGCGCGTTCGAAGTCCGGCACGGCGCCGGCCTGCAGCGCCGGCACGCGCTCGGCCAGACGTGCAGGATCGTTGTGCTCGGCGCCGACCACCTTGACCTGGCCGATGCGGGTCTCGGTGACCTGCAGGATCACCACGCCACCGCTGACCTGCTGCTCGGGCAGATCCACATACACCGACTGGTAGCCCTTGCCCTGGTAGACCGACTGCAGCGCCGCGCGCGCCGCTTCGACATCCTGCAGGGTGCGGTCCGGGCCGAGATGCGGGGAGACCGCCTGCTCGATGTCGCGCGCGCCGAGCACGGTGTTGCCGCGTACGAGGTACTCGTTGATGTTGACGCGGGCAGCCGGGGCCGCCGCGGCCGTCATCGGGGCGGCGACGGCGTCGGCATCGGCAGGCGCCGTCTGCGCGTTGGCCAGCGAAATCGCGCAGAGCAGGCCCAGTGGCAGGGATGCCCGTGCCAGCGCCGGGGAGATTGAAGACATCAGTGGCTTCTCAATGCGGAAAGGGAGTCAGATGCGCAGGAGGTGAGCGTGCGCAACGGCGGTAACAGCGCCGTTGCACCGGCAAGGCAGTTGCGTGCGCGCGCATGGCGTTGGCCATGCGCGCTGGCCAAGGGCAGGAAAGACATCGTCATCACTGTCGCTTCGTCGTCGCAGCGTCGAGGCGGGCGCGCTGCTCGGTGCTCAGCTCGCCCATGCCGACCACCTGCACCACGCTGTCCGGGTCGTAGCGGTCCTCGTGCTTCGGCGGTGCCACGCTGCTGGTTTCGCTGCCGAAGCCCAGCACCTGCACGCTGATCGTGGAGGGGCGGGTCTGCTGGGTCTGGCGCTTGACCATCTCCTGCGCGGCCTGCACCGCGGTGTTCGCCGCCGCGCTGGCCGAGGTCAACGCACTGACGTTGACCGCCGCGACCACCGGAATGCCCACTGCCTTGCCCTGCACCTGGATGTTGTCGGCGTTGAGCACCTGCAGCGCGGCCAGGTTGACGTTGCCCGAGACGCGGATGCCGGCCTCGCCCGCATCGATGGTGCCCAGCGGCGCGATCAGGTCGATGTCGCCCGGCGCGATCTCCGGAATCGGGTTGAGGGTGGCGATGCCGGCGCCGGTGCTGGGTGCATTCGGCGACAGGGTCACGTTGCCCACGGTGTCGTAGGCGCGGCGCTGCGGGGTATACACCACGGTGGTCTTGCTGCCGCGACCGGCGTTGATGTCACCCTGCGCCGACCACCCCAGGATGTTGCCGCCGAAGGTGGTGAAGATGCGGCTCTGGCCCATCAGGATGCTGTCGCGGGCGTAGATGGCGATATCGCCCTCGCCCTGCGTCATGACACCCGAGCCCGGTCCCGGCACGAAACCACCGTCGATGCCCACCAAGGTGCGGCCGCCGGGCGTCATGATCTGGATGTCACCGCCGAACTGGGTGTGGATGCCGGCATCCAGCACTTCGTAGTACGCCACCCCGTAGCTCGGGCTGCCCATGGCCAGCCACTCTTCCTTGCTGATGTACGTCTTGCCCGGCGTCGGGCGATCCTTGCCGATGCCATTCGTGCTGACGTACTCATCGATGTACTGCGCACTGCTGAACAGCGTGAGATCACCTTGGTAGCGCCCTGCGGTGTCTGCCCCCTCCGAACCCGGCAGGAGCGTGGCGATCGCCTCGCGGCCACGGATATAGCTGCCGAAGCGCCTGCCATCGGCGTCGTTGTACTCGCGACCGGCCGCCTTGAGTTCGGCGTAGTAGACGTTGCGCAGGAAGGCGCGCTGCTGCTCGGCCGGCAACCCATCGAAGAAGGCGCGCGCATCCATCGTGGCGGGATCGAACGTCACGCCCAGCCGGTTGATGCCGCCGAAGCGATCACTCAACCAATTGACCAGGTGCAGTTGGCTTTCCAGTCGATACTCACGAGCCAGCGAGCGGTTGGCCGCGCTGCCGCCCTCGGCGAGCGCTGCGTGCCGAACCTGCTCCAGCTCACTCTGCTTGGTGGCCAGGTAAGCGGCCGCACCTGCCTCATCGCCGCTGTACCCGAACTCTTCCCGCAGCCATCCGGCAAGCGACAGTTCCCCGTTGTAGAGGGTCACCGCCTTGCCGGTCTGGTCGGCCAGCGGGCGGTCAGGGTCGGCGAGATTGGCGGCATCCAGATAACGATCCGCGAATCCGTTCCAGTCCGCACCTGCGCCCATTCCGGCCGCCACCACGATGCTGGCACCGTTGCTGCGGTCGCCCGGCTTTACGTCGACCACCGCCCCCAGCGATTTGATCTCGCCCTTGTCGGCCAGATACACGTTGCGGCCGGCGGTGACTTCCAGCAGGCCAGGGCCGGCGACATAGAAGCTGCTGGCGCGGATATCACGGCCGGCCTCCACCACCGAAATGTCATCGGCATGACCGTGGACGATCAGGTTGCCATGGCCCTCGCCCACGGTGTCCTTCTGGCCGAGACGGGTGCCGCTGTCGGTGATGTCACGGCCAGCGCGTACGGCAACGGGAATCGAGCCGTCGTAGCGGATGCCGTCTCGTCCCTGGAAGCCGAGCGCGGCCACCTGGCCCATACGCAGGCCGACGATGTCGCCCTCCACGGCGTAGTAGCGGGCGGACTGCTGGCCCACCCCTGCATGGCTGGACGTGGCCTGGCTGCCGAAGTTCAGCAGGGATGCGTTGCTCAGGCGTCCATTGCCATCGCGGATCCAGTCATTGAAGCCGACATTGGCGGGGACTGCGTTGTATACCTGCACAGGATCGCTGCCGTACTGGCCGCCACCGGTCTGCGCGGTGATGCCCAGGAAAGCCGGACGGAACGGACTGCTCAACCCCGCCGGATCCGCGGTGGAGGCGGTGATCGCGTAGCCGCCGGCATAGATCGACCCAGCGGCAAGCAGACTCAGCTCACCGGTGCCGGTGACGTTGGTGAACTGGCTGCCCTGCGGTGAAGGCGCCAACGTGAGGCCACGCAGGATGCGCAGTGGCGTGGTGCCGAAGTTGTTGCGCAACGTGGCGGTGCCGACGCCGTAGTACATGCTGCCGTTGGCGGCCGCGGCCCGCAGGATGGACGGATAGAAGCTGCCATCGTAGGTGCCCGATGCGTTTCCGCCGCGGCGGCCAATCGCCACATCTTCACTCGGCCCGCCTTCGGCCCAGTCCGTGGTCGGTGTCAGGTTGCCACCGGCACTGAACAGCTCGACGCTGGTCGCCGGCGTCCACAGCGAAAACGCACTCCAGCCAAGGCCAGCGTGGTACTGCCCGTCGTAGCTGAACGGGGTGGAATTGAGCAGCTTGGTACGGCCCGCATCGGCGACGCCGCCCAGCACGAGGTCACCGCGCGTATCCAGCTTCGCTGCTGCATCGCCAAGGACCAGCACCGGGCCACCCCCAGCGTAGGCACGGCCGGCACTGAACGGATCGCCGCCGCGCGAGTCGAGGTGGTCGGCCACGCCGTACCGCAACTCGAGCCCGCCGAGTGCGCCGGCCTCCACCCGCAGCGCGCCGCGCAGGTTGACCAGGGTGCTGTTGAGATCGTGATCGTTCTGGCGGAGGCCGGCGTTGGGATTGAGGCTGCCGCCCAGCCGCAGATCGAGATCGCCACCACCGGTCAACATCAGTTCGCCCGCGGCGTTCATGCGCCCGGTGCTTGCCACGGCCAGGTTCAGACCCTGGCTGCGCGGTGCGAAGTTCGGCTGGCCGATCGCCCCGGTGGCATTCTCCGTGGCATCGCCGCGTGCCGCCATGATGCCGGCATTGCCACGCGCCTCGACCACCAGATTGCCACCGCCGAGTGTGCCTACACCGGTGAAGCCGACCAGATAGGGCTCGTTGACGAACAGCTCGCGCTCATACGGGTAGTAGCTGCCATCCACCTTTCCGGCCACGTAGGTGCCGAAGTTGATCCACCACGCCGCAGGCGTACCGTCGGCGCCGGGGGTGACGCTGCCGGTGCCCTGCCGCCACAGCCAGTTGGCTACTGACACCGTGCCGATCTGCGAACGCACCATGCCCAGCGGAAGGTCAGGCCGGATGTCGCCGCCGGACCCCACCAGATCCCCCTGGATGTCGCCACCGGCGCGCAGCAGCACGTTGCCACCCTGGTCCGGATACCAGGCGCTGTAGAGGCTCTGCGCGCCGCCATCGACCAGATGCTGGTACGGCATGCCCTCCTTCTTCCACAGAAGACTGCCATCGGTGAGCAGGCCACGCGGCAGGTTGTAGGGATCACGGCCATCGCGGGTCATCGTGGCCGCCGATGCGGTGCCGGCGGTGTAGACGCCGTACAGCGAGCGCATCTGCAGATCGCCGCCGGACACCAGGTCAAGATCCCCGGTACCGGTGCGCAATACACTGAACAGCTGCTCGCGTGCGGGGCGGGCAAGATTTTCGTAATCCGGCGCCGTACCCTCGCTTTCCTGCGCGATGGTATCGCCCAGTCCCCAGTCATTGAGCTCCAGCGGAGTCTCGCCGATGAACCCCCATTGGAACAGGATATCCAGGTCCTCCTGCGCGATGATCGCGCCGGGCACCAGCGCGAATGGCATGCCCATCAATTCCCAGTTCGCCACATCCAGATTCTCGGACCAGCGGTAGATCGCCGGCGAGCCGGTGCCGGGGATCGGGCTGAGCTCACTGCCCATGCCGTAATGGCTGTCACCCAGACGCAGTGTGCCGGTCCCGTTGACAGCAACGGCACGATTGTCGGCAGCGTCCAGATCGGCGCCGGCCACCAGACGGAGGTCGAACGAGCGCGAGCCGGCGGGCAGCATCGGGGCCAATGCCCAGGTGCGGCCCTGGTTGCCATCCGCATCGGCCGGGCGCAGATTCACCATCTCCGCTCCGCCGGGCAGCTTGACCTGGGTTTCGGAGGGAAGGATCGCGCCCTTGGCCAGCAGCAGCGGCTGCGCCAGTTGCATGCCCACCGGCAACGTCGCGCCCGCCGGCCAGATGCCTGCTGCGACGCGCGCATCCGCCGGCAGCTGGAATCCGGCCTCCAGGCGGGTGCCCGCCGGCAGGGTCACCGCTGCGGTTACAACACTGCCGGCCGCATGCAGTACCGCGCCATCGGCGTCGCGGATGGCTGCGCCGAGTACCACGCCCGGTGCGAGCAACAGCGGTCCGTCCAGCACCATGGTCGATGGCAGCACCACCCCTGCGGGCAAGGTCATCGCAGCGGCGGGCACGTCAAAGTTCAGTACACGGCCAAGCTGGAAGCTGGTGCCGGTATCCAGCGTCACCACGCCGCCGTGCGGAATGACCACTTCGCCGCCGAAGGGCAGGCGCCCCTGCGCCAGGACCCAGCCGCGATCATCCGGCGTGGTCCCCAGGGTTAGGCGCGAGCCGTCGAATCCATCGCTGATGCTGCCAAACACCTCCAGGTCACCCGCAGCACGCAGCACCAGTGCGCCGGCTTCCCCGGAGCCGTACACCGCGCTCTTCTGCGTGGCAGGATTCAGGCTGGCGTAGCGATGCCCTGACAGATCGATGTCGCCATCGATGTGCAGATCACCGTCGGCATTGCGCGAGGGATCGCCACTGGTGGCGATCTCCACGCCGGGGCGCAGGTGGAACTGGTCCCCGTACGCGCGAAGCCCGGCCAGCTTGCCATCGATCAAGCCCGGGTTGGCCAGCGCGTTGTCGATGAACGCAACGCTGTCGGCGTGCTTTCCGTCCAGGTAGGCCTGGTCGATCATCTGGTAGGTGCGCCCGTCACTGGTCGTGTCGGTGCCGATGGCTGCGTCGTCGTAGCGCTGGAAGGCGTTGACGGTGACCGACCGGGCGCCGTCGATACGGATCGGCGCGCCTGCATCGATGGCGATGTCGTTACCGCGTGCACCGCCCAGGCGCGGCGCATTCAATGCGACGCTGCCGAAGCTCTGCTCCGCGCCGGTGACGCCCAGGTCCAGCCGTGCGCCACCGGCGATCGACAGCACGCCTTGGCCCGAGTCGATCTCGATCACCGCACGGTTGGGCGCATCGATGGCCTGACCGTAACTATCCCTGCGCAACACGCTGGCATGCGCATCGAGCATGGCGCTGCCGGCGAGCGTGACGCCCTGCGAGGCCGCCAGGCGGATGCTGCCGACCTGCTCGCCACTGGCATCGATACGCCCATTGACACGCAGGTGTCCGTTATCCACGGAGACGTTGATCTCACGCGCCTTAAGCTCGTCGCCGATGACCAGATCGCCCTGTTTGAGCTGGATACTGCGGCCGCCGAAGAACTGCCCCTGGTTGAGGCGCGTGTTGAGGCTCGCGACGTCGCCGATGTGCTGTGCACGCAGGTCCAGATAGCCGCTGGCGTACGGCACCCAGGTTCCGCCGGCATCGTAGCGGCCACTGCCGCCACCGCTGAGATGGCCGTCCAGCATGACGGTGCCGGCGGCTGCATCGAGGGCGAACGCATTAAGCCGGCCGGCGCGGTTGTTGACCGCGGAGACATCGATACTGGAACCGGCTGCCTGCCGGATGTTGCCGCCGTAGCTCTCGAGAGTGACATCGCCACCCCAGCTGTAGCGGCTGACGTCGAAGAAATCGATCCTGCGTCCGGCAAGATCCAGCTGCGCGCCGGCATCCAGGATGACGTCGCGCTGCGCGGTGAGCGACAGCTTTCCGCTGGGCAGCAGCACGGCGGTATCCAGGGTCGCCCCTGCACCGGCATCGAGCGAAAGCTCGGCACCGAGCGCATCGGTCAGCGCCGCATTGTCGACGGGCGTACGGATGCTGGCCTGCGGCGCGCTGACGGAAATGTTGCCGCCCGCGCTGATGTGGTTCACTGAGCCTGCGTGGCCGGTGAGCAGCGGCGTACTGATCCGCAGATCACCGCCGGTGTAGCCGAACGCCTGTTGCTGGGCGTCCCAGTCACCCTGTGCCTGGTGCACCGCCAGGCTGCCCTGGTGATTGGCGGTGACCCGCTCGCTGGCATTGAGCGCCACCGTGGCGAAGCCCACGGTACGGCGGTCGTGCGAGGCCACCGTGTTGGGCTGGCTCTGCTCTGCATAGCCGAACACGATCTGTC
The DNA here is from genome assembly GCF_013409105.1 of Stenotrophomonas sp. JAI102. NCBI lineage: Bacteria > Pseudomonadati > Pseudomonadota > Gammaproteobacteria > Lysobacterales > Lysobacteraceae > Stenotrophomonas > Stenotrophomonas sp. JAI102. The sequence goes on along the minus strand of NZ_JACCCI010000002.1, from coordinate 212,476 downwards.
GCGCATCGATCTGCAGTTGGCCGCTGCCCGTGCCGGCCCCTCCGGCCACCACGGCACCTGCCGGGGCAGCGCTGCCATTCCAGACCAGCGAATCGGTCTGGATGCGCGCGATGTCATCGGCACTGCCGAAACCATGGATCGCCGGCGTCGTAAGCACCAGTTCGCCCAGCGTGGACTTGCCGGCGCCGTCGAGCGTGGAGAGCTGCACCGTTTCGTAGAAGTTGACCGAATCGGCCGCCGTCAGCACCAGCCGCTCCAGCGCCGGTGCGCCCGTACTGGCATCGCCACGCAGCAGACGGTCCAGCACCTGCTGGTTCAGGGTCAGCCCCGGCGGCAACAGGCCCTCGGCCCCCAGCCTTGCCAGCGCGTCGGTGCTGCCAACGTTGATGCTGCCCACCGCCAGCACCAGATTGCGCGCGCCATAACGCGCGGATTCGGCCAGCTCGAACCGGGCAGTCGTTGCGGCGGTGAGCGTGCCACCGGCGTACAGCGCAGCGCTGCCGGTGCAGTCTCCCCCCATGGCGCACACACCGATGCGGATGTCACCCTGGCCCGACGCAGGGTCATTGCTAAGCGTGGGGGCCAGCATGTCCAGCCAGCCATTGGACACGGCCAGCACGGAGGCCTGGCCCGGGTCGAACATGTAACCGGCACGGGAATCCCATGCTGCGTCGCCGCGACCCAGGGTGGTGATGGTCGCGCCCTGCTCCAGCGTGATGCCGCCCTCCTTCTTGCCGGTCACCAGGAATACCTGTGCGGCGGCAAGCTCCGCAGCATCGCGCATCACGATGCTGCGGGCGGCGTTGTACACGTTGCCAAAACCCACTTTGTAGGCGTTCTGGGTGATACGGTTGAGCTGGAACAGCGAGGTCGGTCTGCCGCCGATGGTGACCGTGTTTGCGCCGACCGCGTTGATCGAATCGGCATGCAGCGACAGACCATCGAAGCCGGTCGTCGGCGACTGGCCCGGCCCCAGCAGTTCGATTGCCTGCGCGTTGCCCAATACGACCAGCTCGCTGCCGAAGCCGCCCGTGGCAGCCGCCTGGGCGACCGTGCCCGGTGCGATCGTCACCCCGGGCGCCTCGATCGGCCGCATGCCCAGGTCCAGCGTCAGTCGACCGGCATCGCGTTCCAGGCGGGGGCGCGGTGCGCCATCGCGCAGCGCCCAGTCCAGCCCGAACTGCGCGTAGCTGGTTTCGTTGTACTGCGAGTACTGCCGCAGCGTGTCCGCCGACGTCACGATGACCTGCGCGTTGACCGAATCCTGGATCTGCGTATTGGCGGTGCTGAAGCGCGCCGACGTGGTCCAGGAGCCATTGCGCATGGCCGTGCTGGCACCGAAGCGCGCCTGGCTCTCGGCCAGGCCGTTGACCTCCACACGGAAAGCACCCGGCATCAGGGCATACGTGGACGGCAACAACGTATAGACGCCGGCGGGCAACCCGGGCACGCCGTCGCCGATGTGGATCTGACGACCGATCCCCGGATCGCCGGCACCCTTTTCGGCCGCGATCGGCGCCGCCCCTGGCTGAGCACCAGGCAGGATCGCGTAGACCGGATTGGTGGACAGCCCGGGCAGCACGAAGCCTTCTCCATGGGGCGCGATCTGTACCAGCGGGTGCAGGCGTGCGTCGGTGGAACCGCCACGGCCACTCAGGAATGCCGCGCCGCTCAGTTCGCCGCCACCGGAGAGGTCGATCACCGCCCCCGCGTCCACCACGATCTGCTCGCCGCGCAGGGTGACACCGCCCAACTCGGCGCCGTCGCCGCCAATGCCTTTGTAGACGGCATCGATGCCGTCGTAGACATAGGTGAGGCCATCCTTGGTGCCGCCATAGGGCAGCCTCAGCCCAGCGCCGCTGGTGGAGCTGATGCTGCCCGGCTGCAGGTGCACCCGGGTGCCGGTGGCGATGGGACTGTACTCGGACTGGCCAAGAATCAGGCTGCCCAACGGCGCGCGCAGTACGCCGCCCTGTTCGATGTTTGCCGACATCAACTGCAGGCTGCCGAAGGCGCTCAGTGGCATCGCCGGGTCGGCACCCGCTGTCCGCTCTATACGCAGGTAGCGGTCCGGATCATATGCAACCGTGAATTGTCCGTCCGTGTCGACACGGCCCATCTTGCCCGCGCGGATCTCCGTGATCGCGTTGGTTGCCGGGTAGATCTGGCTGGCGGCCAGCACCAGATTGCCGATGGTATCGAGCGAGGTGCGATCGCGGACTTTCGACTTGAGCAGGCGCAGATCACCTTCGCTGCGCAGTTCCACCGTATCGAACCCGTCACGCTGCACTTCGATCTTGCCCGTGACCTGCGACAACTGGCCGGAGGTGCCGAAGGCCACGCTCTCTAAGATGTCCAGCGTGCCGGCGTCCACCCGCAGATAGGCGTCGTCGAGGACCAGCGGCAGACGGGTGATCTCCGGCAGCGGCAGCGTATGGTGATCCTTGCCGGTACGGGTACTGCCGGCCAGCCGGACATAGGGTGCGGCCAGCGTTACCTGGGCGCCGGGCGTGCTGTGCTCGGCAAGGCTGAGCGAGTTGCTGGTCAAGCGCAGGCTGTTGCCGAGCGCCAGGTCGACCTGGTCCTGGAAGCTGAGCACGCCGCTGACCAGCACACCCAGGGAGTCGAAGCCGCCGGCCTGCACCTGGTCGACCCCGAACGCCGCCTGACCGTACTGCAGGGATGGATCGGCCTGGCCCGGCTTCAGGTCGGCGGCCAGGCCGGAGCCGGCATGTGCCTGTGCCACGACCAGCTCGCGAAGCGAACGCACCCGCGCATCAGGGTTGGCTGTGTTCGGATAGTTCGGCGTCTCCAGCGTCAGCGACAGCGTGCCGCCCGCTGCGCCCTCGCCACCTGCCGCCGCACGCATCGCGCCATCCACGAACAAGCCGTTGAAACTGGCCAGATGCACTACGCCGCCGTCACTTGCCAGGGGGGTGGCACCCAGCTGCGGCAGGTCCAGAGTAGTCGCAGCGCCGGAGGCGTCCAGAAGGGCCCCGGGACGCACCACGACGAAGGCGTCCACGCCATCAGCGACCGTGGCATCGGGATCGTATCGGCCACCGATCTGGATACGCCCGCCGTCGGTCACGTGGCCGAACCGCTGCCCGGCTGCGTCGATCGCCGCATGGGCGGCACCGGACACGTCGAGCACGGCGTGTTCACCGATCCAGAACGAGCGATCGTGGCCCTGCGACGACGCACCCACCTCGCCGAAGCCGTGGTCCAGCAGGTTGATCTGGCCTGCCTTGGCCTGCAGGGTGCCATCCACCGACATCTGCCCGCCGGTGGTCAGGCCGATGCTGCGACCGCTGTCGACCTGCAGGTGCGCGCCGCGCCCGATCGACAACGTGGCGATGGAATCGACACCATACCCAGCTGTCAGCTGGAGGTCCGCGCCAAGGCGCTGCGACAACGTGCCCTTGGCAACGTCGGCCGTGAACTCCGGCGCCAACCAGCTCTGCAGTGCGTCTTCCGGCTCACTGCCCGTGGACAGGCCACGGGCCAGCAGCGGATCCAACCGCAGCACCGGCATGGTTACGCGGAGATCGGCATCCGGAGCCACCGCCAGACTCTGGTGGCCGGTCACCTCGTAGCGCGAGAAGCCGCGGTCGAACACCTCCGCATCCAGCTGGGAGGGACGGGCCACGGCGACATCGTGCGCCAGGACGTTACCGGCGCCGATACGGGTGCCCGCAGGCAAGAGCAGGTCGGTGGCCGCGATCGTGCCAGCGCGGATCATGGCCGCGCTTGGCTGGACACCGATGCCGCGTGGGAATGCGTCGCCCGGCACCACGTAGTTGACCGGGAATCCGCCCAGATTGGTGGTGATCTGATTGATTACCGTACCTGCGGGCAGCACGACCGGCGCGGACCAGAAGCTCACCGAATAGGCCAACCCGGTGCTGGTACGCACAACGTAGCTGTCATTGCTGCCCAACGGCTTGGGCAGCGTCCATGGCGCCTGCAGGGTCAAGTGGGACGCTGGATTGGCCGGATTCACCACGGGCTGGGCGCCGATGGATTCCCCTGCGCTGGCTTGCACACGGGTGTAGTGATAGTCCACCGGCAGGACGCTGCCGGCAGTGATCTGGATGCCCTCGGCCGCAATCAGGTCGACCGGGGAGGCCTCACCGGCCCGCAGGACGCCGTCGCTCCCGGCCACATGGCCGCCGATGACCACGGAATCACCCGTCTGCAGGCGCAACGTGCCGCCGCCCTTGACGCCATGACCGCGCAATTCGCCATCCAGCGTCAGTTGACCGGCCGGAGCTGCAATGGTGCCTACGGCGAAGCGACCGTTGGCAATGACCGACACGTCGCCGCCGCGGCCACCCTCCAGCGCATCGTCCGCCTTGAGCGTGGCACCGGAGGAAACATCCAGGCGCGCGCCACGCGATACCACGACATCATCGCTGCCGTGCAGCGTGATGGTGCCGCCGTCGATGAAGGGCAATCCAGCAATCCCCTCCGGGGTGGCCTGCAGGTTGTTCCAGATACCCCGCGCGTCAAGCAGCACGCCCTCGCCCAGGGCGGTGCGCGCGCGGGTGCCGGTGCGCGGCGCAGCGATCGGGCTGTCCAACCAACCATTGGAGGTCGTCCACTGCGACACCTGGTCACCCAGCGCGATCGACCCGCCCCGTGCCACCAGATCCGCATCGACCTGTACATCGACAGCGTGCAGCCCGATCCCGCCGCCCACAGCGACCTGTATCGCGTCTTCCATGTTCACGCTGTCGCGGGCGAATACCTGCAGGCTGCCCAATGCAAGTTCATTGAGCCAGGCCGCATCCAGGTGCACCCCTGCCGGTACAGGGGTCGTCTCGCTGGCGTCCCGATCCGGAGCCGCACCACCGATGGTCACCTGAGAGGTGATGGCCGAGGGCGAGTACTTCAGACCCCGGGTGCTTTTGTCATTGATCGCAGTGAGCTGGCCGATCACCAGCTGGCCATTGCGTGCCACCGCCGTCTGCGCCTGCAGGTAGCCATCCAGGTCCTTTTCGCGCGCGCGGATCTGGCGGTCGCCCTGGAAGGTCGTGGTTTCCACGTCACCGGCGAGTTCTGCCGATTGCGTGGCGATCACCAGCCGACCTGCATCCCGGCCGACCACATAGCCGTTCTCCAGCCGCTGCTGGCGACCGATCAACGGGTTGTAGTGGTAGTCGGTGGTGCCCCATCGCGCATGCGTGTCTTCAAAGCCACGATAGACACCGCTGTAGAGCAGGTCGCCGGGGGCCGTCGAAGCGTTGTAGAGCTTGCCGTCGGCGCCCTTGAGATGGGTCTGCTGGATATAGCCGGTCTGGACGTCCAGGGTGCCGCCGGACAAGTTGATGCTGGAGCCCCGCTGCGTCGTCAGGTTGCCGCCGGAGAACTGCACCGTGCCGCCCTGCGCCGACCATTCGCCGATGCCATGCCCGGTGACGCCCAGATAGCCGCCGACTTCCAGCAGGCCACCGGCGGTGTACCAGCGGTCGGTCTCATAGCCATTGGTACCGGCCGGGACCAGGACCAGGTCGCGGCGGTCCAGCCAGATGTTCCTGCTGTTGAGGGACTTGTCATCGCGGTTGACCGATGCATCGCGTTGCTCGTTGCCCTGTACGTTGATCTGGACGTTGTTGGCTTCCATCGCGATCTTGACGCCGACATGACCGGATACGTCAATGCGTGCGCCTTCGGCCACATCGCTGCGGCCCACCGCATCGACCATCACCTGGCCGCCAGTGGCCAGGGTGAGGCTCCCACCATCGATATCGACATCTCCACCACTGATGATCTGGACCAGCGACTGGTCGCGCCGATGCTGGATGCCATCGCCGACATTGACTGCGTCCAGCATCAGCGCCTCGCGCTGTACATCCAGCGCGGTGGTCGCTGTGTCGTCGAGGGCGATCACGGTCAGGCTGCCCGCGCCGAGCGTGACGTTGCCCTCCACGTCGTTGCGCTCGGTCTGCAGGTGGATGGTGCCGCGGGTGTTCACCGATGTGGTCGACACCAGTGCACCCTGCTGGCGCACGTCATGGCCGGCCAGGGTGATGTCACCGGTGGTGGCCTGGATCAGGCCGCTGTTGCTGACCACGCCGCTTGCCGTGCCCACCACGGTATCGTCTGGCACCGGCGAGCGCAGCGTGGTGACCACGTTGCCCCGGGTGGTGGAGGTCTGGTTCTGGTCGGTGCCCATGCCCTTGCGGATCACGAACGCATCGCCTGCAGCCAGCGTGGTCTGGCCGTTGGCGGTGGTGATCTGGCCGTGGTTGTGCACCTGGCGGCCGAGCAGCAGCACGTAGCCCCCCCCTTCGGTGACCGAGGTGGGCACCGCCGTGGTGATCTGCGCGCCCCGCTCCACCACCACGTCACCGGTGGCCGCGCCATGGGCGAAGCTGTTGGTGGTGGTGGTCAGTTCGTTGCCGAAGGTCGGGACGAAGGCATTGCCCTGCGCGTCGCTGTACAGACCTTTGCGGAACTGCGCATCACTGATGTTGACCGCCGAGGCGGCCAGGTTCTTGACGTTGACCTGGCTGCTGCCGTCGAACACCACGCCATTGCGGTTGACCAGCATCACCGTACCCTGGCCCTGGATGCGGCCGAGGATCTGCGACGGGAGCGCGTTGGGATCATTGACCCGGTTGAGCAGCGACCAGCTTGCCTGCTGGTCGAAATCGACCACGGTGTTGCGGCCGACGTTGAAGGTTTCCCAGTTGAGGATGGCCTTGTCGCCGGTCTGGGCGATGCTGACGGTGGTGGTGCCGTCCTTGCTGCTCTGGGTCGGGGCGCTGGCGTTGAACCAGCCGCGCGTCAGGGCGTCGTCATCGATCTTCAGCCCGCCCTCGCCCAGCCCATCGGGCACCTGGCCGGCGCGCAGCCGCGCGGCATCGCGCGCGGTCTGCTGCATGCGCTGCTGCATGGCGATCGCCTGCGCGGCCGTGTTGAGGTTCTCCAGCGAGGTCTTCAGCGTGTCGCGGGCCTGCTGCGCCTGCTGGTCGGTACGGACCAGGTTGGACGGCATGCCGTTCGGCAGGCGGCCGGTCTGCGCGGCGGTCTGCTGCTGCACGCCCTTGTTGGCGAACCATGCCGGGCTGAAGGCCTGCTGCGCGTTGACGCCCGCCGCGACGCCACCGGCCATCAGCAACACCGCGATGGCCTGCGACAGCGCGCGCACCTGCGGCACCTGCGGGGTCGTGCATCCGATCGAACCGCTCTGCTGCTTCACCATCGCTGTCACCCGTCGCAATATCGTTCGCTGATAAGGGCAAGCGCGTGCTTCCGTCCTGCAGCGCGATCCCGTCCATGGCAGGAGCGAGCGTGGCAGTGCAATGCGATGCGCTTGTTACGAGGGATAAGACGGGGGCCGGTGACAACGACTGAACCGTTGCAACAAAAAATTCATCTGCGCACGCGCCGCTCAGCTCAACAGCACGACACCGCCGGGCATGCTCACCACCTTTGCGCCATAGGCGTCGCGCACCAGATCGATGAAGGTATCGATGCGCGCCAGTGGAATGCGCGCTTGTACGCGCCGTGCCGGCAGTGCGCTGCCGGTCAGCACGATCCGGCCGGTGCGGTAGCGGTTGATTTCGTCCACCACGTCCTGCAGCGGCTGATCATCGAAGACCAGCCAGCCGCGCCGCCACGCGTCGATGCCATCGGTCGGCACCGGTGCCACGGAGGCGATCCGGTCCGCTGTCAGGCGTGCCTGCCACGAGGGCTGCAGCACCACGGTGCGTGGGCCACGCACCAGTTCGGCCCGCCCGGCCAGGCAGGTGATGCGGGTGTCGCCGCCGACGCAGCGCACATTCACCCGCGCGCCCGGCGACGGCATCAACCGGGCACCGTCGACACCGATCACGAAGCCGGTGGCCGCCGAGGCCGGCAACGCGAACTGGGCTTCGCCCTCGGTCACCACGATCCCGGCCGAACCGTCGGCGGGACGGCGCATCGTGGTGCGCGCGGCCATGGCCACGGCGACGCTGCCGATGCTGATATCGCGGCGCTCGCCGGTGGCGGTGCGGTAGTCGGCGCCCAGCGCGTCCAGCGCCGGCCACAGGCCCAGCGGCGACTGCACTGCCACCCAGCCGACCGCGGCGGCGGCCGCAGCGCCGCCCAGGAACGCGCGGCGGCCGGGATTGAAACGGCGGGGGCGTTGCCGCACCGGGAGGGCGGCTGCGGATGCGCTCAGCGGCACGCCAGCGTTCACCGCCGGTGCCTCCGCGGGCGCGGCACTGGCCTGCAGCGCCGGTGCCAGCGCTGCCCACAGCCGGCGTGCCTGGGCGAAGGCCAGCGCATGGCCGGGGTCCTGCGCGCGCCAGCGTCGGAATGCCTCGGCGTCGGCGGCCGTCACCGGGCCGGTCTGCAGGCGCAGCAGCCAGTGGTGCGCCTGCGCCTGCAGGTCAGCGGAAAGGGGGGCGGGCGTGGTCTTCATATCTGTCATGACGGTTTTCCCGCCCCGGGACCGAAACGCTGCACGAGCGGCCGGTCCAGCCGACCTGCGCAATGCTGCAGCGCCTTCTTGAGATCCTTGCCGATCATCCGCGAGGAGACCCCGTGCTGGTCGGCGATGGTATCGATCGGCTGCTGGTCGATCCGCGCGGCGATCAGGATGGCGCGCTGGCGCTCGGGCAACTCGCGCAGGGCGTCGGCCAGCGCCGCGATCTCGGCCTGGCCATGCGCCACGTCGGAGGGGTCCAGGGAATCCGGGGTTTCCTCCATCAGCGCCTCCACCTCGGCACCGGTCAGCACCCGGCCGTGGGCGATGCGCTGATCGGTGGCGGTATTGAGCGCCATGCGGAACAGATACGCCACCGGATTACGCTGCGGCTGCGCACTGCCCATGCGTTCCACGCGCAACCAGGTCTCCTGCAGCGCCTCCATGGCCAGATCGTCCGAGCCGAGCCGGCGCCGCAGGCGTTTGCGGAAGGCCTCGTAGTGATCCAGGAACAGGCTGCGCAGGCCCGCCATCACCGGCTCCGGCACGGTGGGGTCGCGCCGGTCGCTTCCGGCAGCAACAGCAGCGTGATCGGTTGAGGCAGGTCGGCCGGCAGGCCGGGCAACGGCAGGTCGCGCACCCGCCGGACGATCGCCGCGTCGCGCACCGGGTCGCCAGTGGACGCCAGCAGTTCCGGCGCGCGGATGCGTCGATCCGGTTCGGACAACCAGAAGCGCAGGCTGGCCCGATAGCTGCCCGGCCGGGTCAGTGCCGTAGCGCACAGCGCCTGCTCCAGCGCGTGCTGGATCACCTGGGCGCCGCGCTGGCGGGTCCGCTCGGGCAGCGACGGCGTGCGCATCGGTGTGGCATCGGGCAACGCCTCGTCGGCATCCACCGAGCCCACCGGCACCAGCGTGAACGCACCGTTCTCCACGAAATGCGGAGCCAGCCCGGTACCGCCCAGCATCCGCTGCAACGCGTCGCGCCGGGCGTACCGCCCCGACAGCGCGGTCGAACGCAGGCCACCCAACAAGCGGGCATCGATCAGTACCGCCACCCCGGTGATCTCCCCATACGACTGCAAGGCCTCCGGCAGCGGCTGCGCCGGAACATCGAACGTGTACTGCGTGTGCGCGGCATCGATGGCGTCCCGGGCCAGCGCCATCGCCGGCGGCCAGGTCATCGCGAGCAGCAGAAACAGCCAGGCACACGGGCGCAGAGCGTTCCTGCGCCGGCCGCCGATGCGTTTGCCTGCCCGCCCCTGTTGGTCATGCGCCCCAGTGTCATCAAACTGCATGCAAGACGCGCCAGCATCACAACGCCAAGCCGGTCACGTTAGGTCGGTTTCATTGCAGAGCGGTGACACCCATGCCGGACCTTCGATCACCCACCGCAGCGGGCCTGTGCATCGCCCTGCTGGCCGTGCCCTGGGTCGCCCGCGCGCAGGCAGGCCCCGCGCCGGCCTGCATCGAGGTGGAGGTCAACGGCGAGCGCATCCGCGATTACGCGTGTTTCAGCCGGCTGCTCGCGCCTGCGCCGGCCTCGGTGGCACCCGCACAGGCATCCGGCTCGCTGCTGATCGTCCGCCAGCCACCCTCGGCGCTGGGGTTGGCCCATCGCGCTGCTACCCAGCAGCGCATGGGCACTGCGTTCGGGATGTCGACGCAGCCGCAGCGCCCGCCGCCACCGCCGCCACCGGTCCGGCCGGGGCGATGACGCTCAGGGGACGGGCGCGTCGCCCGCCGCAGGGGATGCCAGGGACAGCCCGAGGTTCAACGGCTGCCGCATGTCCGGCGGTGGCGCGGCGGGCAACGGCGTGTCGCGCAGCAGCGCACGCAGATCGGCATCCGCCACGGCGTCACCCAGCGAGGCGAAACGGCTGTCGGTGATGGTGCCACTGGCATCGATCCACAGCGATACCGTCAACGATGCCGCCGGATCGCCGCGCTCGGCCAGCCGGGCCTGCAAGCGCTCGACACGCGGATCCGCCGGGTCGCCCAGACGCTGCGACACCACCTCACCGGCCTGCGCGGCGTAGGCCATCCAGTGCGCCGGTGCGGCATCGGCTGCCGTAGCCGCACTGGCCACGACCAGCCCACCCAGCACGCCCCAGCGACGGGCCTGCCGCCACCACTGCTGCAGCCGCTGCCGCCACGCATGCGTGTGTACTGCCACCACCGTCATGTTGCCCACCCCGAAAAAGAAACCGGGCCGCGCAGGGGCGGCCCGGTGGGCGATTACCGTGCCATGCGTCCGTGACAGAACGATGGCGGGGGGTGCGGCTCAGTACGTGCCGTCGAACGCGAAGATAGGTTTGCGCTGCTTCCACAGCCCGGCGGTGAAGTCCGGGAATTCCAGCGTCTGGAAGCTGTTGGCGATGGACTGCTCGGACAGCGGCGTGATCGCGCTCCAGGTGATCGCATCGTAGATGTCGATCGGCATCGGTGCCTTGGCCTTGAGGGCTTCCACGAAGGCGTGGATGACGAACCAGTCCATCCCGCCATGCCCGGCGCTGGCGGCGGTAGCGGCGTGCTGCTTCCACAGCGGGTGCTCGAACTGGTCCTGGTAGGCCTGGAACGGTTCCCACTTGTGCGGCGGGCTGCGGCCTTCGATGTGGATGGACTGGTTCACGTCCATCCACAGGCCCTTGGTGCCCTGCACGCGGAAGCCCATCGAGTACGGACGCGGCAGCGAGGTGTCGTGCTGCAGCAGGATCGTCTCGCCGTTCTCGCAGGCCAGCGTGGTGGTGACGATGTCGCCGAGCTTGAAGGTGACCTGGGTGCTGGGATGCGTGGTGCCGCCACTCTTGGCCACGGTGTAGTCGTGCAGGCCGCGTGCCTTGCTGGCAAACGCATTGATGTGGGTGAAACGGTTGCCACGGTTGATGCCGGTGTACATCGCGCACGGACCAATGCCATGGCTGGGGTACAGCTCGCCGTTGCGCTTCACCGAGTGCTCGGTGCGCCAGCGCGCCTCGGACCAGCCCTTGGCCCCGAACTCCACGCCGCTGTCATAGGGCTGGCTGGGATCGCCGGAGTTGAACTTCACGCCCCGCAGGTCGTGCTGGTAGCCGCCCTGCAGATGCACGAGCTCGCCGAACAGGCCTTGCCGCACCATCTGCAGCGCCGCCATCACGTCGCGGCGATAGCAGACGTTCTCCAGCAGCATGTAGGGGGTGCCGGTGGACAGCTGGGTCTTGAGCACGTCCCAATGATCCTGCAGGGTGATGCCGGCAACCACTTCGCAACCCACCGCGACCTTGGCCTGCATGGCCGCGATCGCCATCGGCGCGTGGTATTCCCACGGTGTGGCGATGATCACGCCGTCCAGCCCGCGCTGCTCGATCAGCCGCTTCCACGCGTTGACGTCGCCGTCCTGGCCGTAGGCCTTGGGCGCCGGCTTACCGGCCTTGGCGACCATGTCCATGCCGCGCTTGAGCATGATCGGCTCGATGTCGCACAGTGCCACCACCTCCACGTCATCGCGGCGGACCAGTTCCTTCAGCAATACCTGGCCGCGCATGCCGGTGCCGATCAGGCCCAGCCGCACCTTGCGCCCGCGCGCCCAGGCGGGCGTGTTGGGCAGCAGGCTGGTGGCGGCGACGGCCGCGCTGGCGGCGATGAATTCTCTGCGTTTCATGGACAGTACCTCATGTGAAGATCGCGCCGGCCGGAACCGGCGCGAGGGATGCATCAGAATTTGTAGCCCACGGTCAGACTGTAGCCGCGACCGAAGATGGTGGCGTAATCGCTGGAATCGCCGAGGAAGCTGTTCGGATCGTAGAACGGCAGGCGGTCGAACAGGTTCTTGACGGTGAACCCGACGTTCCAGTGCGCGTCCGGGCGCCAGGCCACGCTCAGATTGGCCGTCCACCACGACGGTGCGCCGTCGCACTTGCTCTGCTCCACCGGCAGGTAACCGGCGGTGCAGGTCTGCGGGTTGTTGTCTTCCTCGTCGATCTGCTGCAGCGCCCACTTGGTGCCGCCGACGTAGTTGACGAAGACGCTGGTGGTGACCTGCTTGTAGCTCCAGTCCGCGTTCAACGTGGCGCGCAGGCGCGGGTTGTTGTAGTAGCCGACCAGGTCGCCGTAGTACCAGCCGCTTTCGTCGTCCAGGTAGGAACGGTTGCGGTTGGCGATGGTGGCGGCCACGCCGATGTTCAGGTTGCCCCACTCGCCCAGCGAGAAGCGGCTGCGGGCATCGATGTCGAAGCCGTCGATCAGGGTCTTGCCGCGGTTCTTGTACTGGCCCACCACGCTGGCCACGTTGCCCACGCTGTAGCCGGGCAGCGTGCCGGGACAGGCCACGCCGCTGGCCGGGTCGGCGCACATCGCCGCCAGGGCGGCCAGGTTGGCGCGGTCGCTTTCAGTGATCGGCGAGCGCGTGGAGGCGATGATGTCCTCGTCACGGGTGAAGTCCGGGGCGACGATCTCGTTGCTGCGGTAGATGAACCAGTAGTCGGCCGACACCGACAGCCACTGCGTGGGTTCGTAGACGAAGCCCAGCGTGGTGATCTTGGCCTTCTCCGGCTTCAGCTCCGGGTTGGGCTGGGTCATGCGCGCCACGGTGCGGCTGCAGTCGGTGTTGAGCAGGGTCTTGCCCAGGTCGACATCCCCGCCGCGCTGCGATCGCAACAGCAGGTTCGCGATCGCGTTGGTCTCGTTGCAGCGCACCTCGTCGCGGTAGCCGCCCAGCTGGGCGAACACGCCGCCGTTGCCGGATTCGGCCAGGCTGGGCGCGCGGAAGCCGGTGGAGTACGTGCCGCGCAGCATCAGCTGGTCGAACATCTGGTACTTCAGGCCGATCTTCGGCGCCAGGTTGGCGCTGAAGTCCGGGTATTTGTCCACGCGCAGCGCGGCATCCAGTTCCAGCTTCTCGGTGAGTGGCGCCACCGTCTCGGCGAACAGCGCGTAGGTGTTGCGCTTGCCGTCGAACCACGAGCCACCCTGCTGGGTGATCAGGCCATTGGCCGCGTCCGGGTTGCCGGGCGTATAGAAGGTCTCGCGGCTGGCGTTGAAGCCGAACGCCGCACGCACTTCGCCGGCGGGCATCTGGAACAGCGGGCCTTCGATCTTGCCGTCCAGGGTATGCAGGCGGGTCCAGGACTGGATGTCGAAGGTCGGGAACGCCTCGCGGATCAGCGCGGCGTTGGCGTCGCTGATCTCGCCGAATTTGTACGCCGGGTGATCGGAGATGATCACGCGGCCGGTGCCCGGATCGACCGCGTACGGGCCGAAGGCCTTCTCGAAGCCGGCCAGGTTGACGTTGGTGGTCTGGTAGGTGACCGAGTGGCTGCCGGCAGTGGCGAACGCGGTTTCCCAGTTCCAGTCGCCGATGTCACCGCGCAGCCCGGCCACCACGCGGTAGCTCTGGTCGGTGTTGCGCTGGCCGAAGTGGTTGGCGCCCACGTCCTGCAGCAGGTACTGCAGGCCGACCACGCCGCCCATCAGCGCCTTCAGTTCGGGCGAGGCGTTGTTGTATTCGTTGTTCGGGCCCAGGTACGGATACAGGAACTGGTTGACCGTGGTGCCGGTGTTGCGCGAGAACCAGCTGGTCGGGTTGCCGGTGGTGGTGCCGTAGGCGCGCGGCGTGCCGCCGTTGGCGGTCAGGTCGATGTCGGTATAGGTCGCTTCGGCGAAGGCTTCGGTGCTGTCGCCGATCAGGAAGTGGGCGTTGACGTAGGCCGTGTTGCGCTCGGATTTGGCGCCGGCGTCGATCTCGTTGTTCATCCACGTCTCCCAGATACAGCGCGGGCCGGCCGCTTCGCTGGTGAGCACGTTGTTGCAGCCCGGGGCGGCTTCCTGCACGCGGCGGCCGGTGACCGGGTCGAAGGCAAAGTAGCTGCCGGGGTTGAACTCACCGGGCTTGCTGCCGGTACCCAGGCGCAGGTTGGGCAGGTAGTTGGGGTTGTTGACGTAGTACTGATCGGGCCGCTTGTCGTAGAAATCGCTCAGCGGGATCGCATCGCGCCGGTACAGATTGACCGAGGCGTACACGTTGTAGCGGTCTTCATCGAGGTCGCCGAAACCGGCGGTGATGCTGCCCTGGTGCTCGCCGTAGGAGCTGATCCGCGAGGACTTGTCCGTGGTGAGATTGATCTCCGCGCCCTGGTAGGAGCGCTTGGTGATGACGTTGATCACGCCGGCCACGGCGTCGGTGCCGTACACCGCCGAGGCACCGTCGGTCAACACTTCCATGCGCTCGATCGCCGCGGCGGGGATCGCATCGATGTTGACGAACTGGGTCTGGAAGCCGGCCGGCGCGCCGTAGTAGGACAGGCGGCGGCCATTCAACAGCACCAGCGTGCCCTGCGCGCCGAGACCGCGCAGGTTGGCCTGCGAGGCCCCGTCCGAGCCGGTGAACAGCGAGCGCGCATCCTGCTGGCCCGGGCGTGCCGCCGGCAGGTTGTCGAGCACCTGCAGCAGCGTGCGTGCGCCCATGTTCTCGATGTCCTGCTTGCTGATCACCTGCACCGGCGAGGCGGTTTCCACATCGCTGCGGCGGATGTTGGAGCCGGTCACCTCGATGCGCGACAGCTCGGTGGCTTTGGTGTCGGGTGTGGCGTCCTGGGCGCTGGCACTGCCGACCACCGCAACGGCCAGGCCGAGTGCGATGGACAAGGGGGTGGCGGTGATGCGGCGATGGCGATGGCGTTCGGTCAACATCTTGGGCTCCTTGTTCGATCCGCAGCGTGGGGCTGGCGGTGGATGGGTGTGTTCGGGCAAACGTCCCCCGTGCCGCGGCCGGACGGCCGCAGACGGGAAACGGGAGAGAGCGGTGTTTCGAAAGGCGGTTCGGTTACGGCGACACGATGCTGGCGGTATCGCCCTCCTGTCCGATCAGGGCGGCGTTCGCCCAGTTGCCACAGACCTGCGCAGGGTGATCGCCCTGCGCCCCGAGCGTGCGCAGGCTCAGCCGCTGCAGGCCGCGCACGTCCAGCTCCGGTTTGACCACGCCGGGTGCTTTGACCAGGCCGCTGTCGTACAGCAGCCGACCATCGCCCCAGACCTGGAACTGCATGCCGCCGGCGGTGCGGCATTGGTCATCGATCCCCAGGTCGGCGCGCAGCAGGCGCCAGCCGCCGCCCAGCTGCAGGTCGATCCGGCTGCTGGCGTTGACGCCCAGGCCGCGGCGGAAATGCAGGCCGTTCATGCGCATTTCGGCCTGGCCACCGAAGGCATGGTCGCTGGCAACGCTGGCCTTCAACGGGGCCGGCAGCGGCAACGCGGACAGGTACAGCTGCTGCGCGGGGCCCTCGGGCTGCGGATGCTCCAGCACGTGGAAGGTGGACAGCACGATCGGGCCGACATCGCGCGGCTGCAGCGCATCGACCGCCCGCGCCACGCTGCCCTGCGCCGCAGTCACCATCGGATCGGCACCGCTGGCGCCATCGCCGTCCGGGTTCTGCGTGCTCAGCACGCGGAAGCGCAGCAGGCGGCCGGCATGGGCGGGGAAGTCGATCTGCTGCATGCCCTGCTGCAGGGTCAGGCGGCCACGCTTGATCGGTTCACCCCACTCGCCGTTGCTGTCGGCCATGTAGATCTCGTAATCGCGGATCTGGCCGTTCTTCCAGTGCTGGTCGTTGCGCGGCGCCAGCTCGATGCCGTCGATCAGCTTGCGTTCGCCGAAGCCGAGCACCCACTCGTGCGCGCCGGTCTTGACCGCCTGATTGCGCACGGTGCGGAACCACGTGGCCGGATCGTCGTCGAAGGCCTTCTCCATCTCGTAGCCCTGCTCCTCGGCCGGGCGGTTGACCACCAGCAGGCTGTCGGAGGGCAGCGCGCGGCCCAGTTCCGGGGCGGCCGGGAAGGCATCGTCGGCCGGCGCGGCGGCGATCGGCAGATCCAGCTGCAGCGCGAGCGCCTGGCGGATGTCGGTCGGCGCGGTGCGCACGTGCAGGGTGCCGCGGCGCTCGGCCGCATCGAAGTACCAGCCCTCGCCCGCACCCTGCCACGCTGCCTGGTCGGCCAGCATCGGCAGCGCGCGTCCGTCCAGCGTCACCGTGGCCGGGCGCTGGCGGCTGAGCACGCGCAGCGCATAGCGGCGCTGCGGCAGCTGGCCGGCGTACTGGCCCTGCACCGGATCGATGCGCACCTGCACCGGGCCAGTGCCCTGCGCCGGGGCCTGCACCGTGATCGCCTGCGTGCTCGATTCGCCCTTCTCATAACGGCGGGTGGCGCCATCGTCTTCGTACAGCGTGTACTGCGAGGTGCCCTGCGGATACAGATCGAAGGTCACTTCGTCGAGCGGCTTTTCACCGTCATAGAGCATCGCCGGGTACATCGGGATGATCGCCCCGGCACGCACGAACACCGGGATCGTGGCCAGGTCGACCGGACGATCCAGCGCGCGGCCCTCGGCACCGGCCTGCAGCTGGCGGCCGTCCCAGTAATCGATCCAGCGGCCCTGCGGCAGGTGGATGTCGCGGCGCCAGCCACGGCTCGCCGCCTGGCTGCGGTACACCGGCGCGATCAGCAGCTCGCGGCCGAGCAGGAACTGGTACTTGTGCGCTTCGGTATACGCCTGCGGATCCTGCGGGTAGTCCCACATCAGCGCGCGCAGCAGCGGGGCACCGGTGGTCGCCGCGTCGTGCGCCAGCCCGTACATGTACGGGGTCATGCGCATTTTCAGCTTGAGGTAGTCGCGGTTGACGCTGCGGTAGGGCTCATCGAACCACCACGGATGCTTGCGCGCATTGCCGGACCAGCCGGACATGCCCATCAGCACGGGCGTGAAGCTCTTCCACTGCAGGTCGCGGGTGAAGGTCTCGGCGCTGCCACCGAAGATCGCGTCCACGTCACCACTGGCGTAGGCCATGCCGGACAGGCCCGAGCCGATCAGGGTCGGGATGTGCCAGCGGATGTAATCCCAGCTGCTGCTCTGGTCGCCGGTCCAGGCCACCGCGTAACGCTGGATGCCGCCCCAGCCCATCACCGTCCACAGGAACGGGCGCGAGTCGGAGTTGTGCAGGATGCCGTTGAACGCGGACTGGTTGGCATCCATCGCGAACTGGTAGCCCTTGCCGGTCCAGGCCACGTCCAGCTTCTGCACGCGGCTGCCGGCGGTGCCCACTTCCCAGGCGATCTTGTCGACGCCGTTCTCGGTCCACAGGCCGGTCTTGAAGCCATACTTCGCCAGGCCCTGCACGGTCTCGGGCAGCTTCTTGTAACCGCAGCCGTAGCCATCGTTGGGCAGGATCCAGCCACCGGGCATGTCATGGTCGCGGTACTGCCTGGCCACGCTGTCCACCACGTCCGGCGTAGTGCCGGTCGGGCCGTCGCTCCAGCCGTCGGGCACGCTGCCGGGCTTCTTGATGTTGTCGCCATCGTTGTAGCAGTCGGCGTCGCCATAGGAGAACGCCCAGCGCGGCAGCAGGCCGGCGCGGCCGGTCAGCGTGGTGTAGCGGTCCAGCAGGGTGTGCAGGCTCGGGCCGACGAAGTAGTACGCATCGAAGCGGTCTTCGCGATGCAGCAGCGTGGCCTGGTCGGCCTGTCGCAGATCGTAGGTGCCATCGCTCCAGGTGTTGCGCAGCATGCCCCAGCCGCGCGAGCTCAGCAGCATCGGCGCGGGGTTGGGCCGATCGCCCTCTTCCCAGCCGCCGGAGTACGACACCTCCAGCTCGCGGCCCTTGAATTCGAAGCGGCCGTTCTGCTGGCCACCGCCGTAGAAGTGTTCACCGGCCTCGCTGGAGAGCACCTGCACGCTCTGGTCCTTGTCCAGGTCCAGCGGCTGCAGTTCGCGCCACAGGGCGACGTCGCGGCCGCCCTCGCGGCGATCCAGCGACAGGCGCAGCGGCTGGCGCTGGATGCGCAGGACCAGTGCATCGGTGCGGATGCGCACCTCGTTGGCGTCTTCTTCCAGTTGGAAGGCGACCTTCGTCGCCGGCTGCGGCAGGACGATGGGTGCGGCCTTGTCGCCGGCAGCGGTCAGCGTGCCGTTGCGGCCGGCCTGCACGCGCAGGACGTCCTCGCGCAGCAGCTCCACGCGCAGGATGGCGCCGGTATCGCTGCTGAGCGTCCAGCCGGCGGTGCCGTCTTTGCCCGGGGTCGCGCTGATCGCACGCAGGTTGCCCACCGGCGCGGCGCTGGCAGTGCCGGCCAGGGCCACTGCAGCGAGCAGTGCGATCGTCAGACCAGTGCGTCGTAACCGGAAGTCCACCTTGCCCCCAAGCCCGCGGTCAGCGGGAAACTGAAACCAGTGCGGCCGACTCTAGGGCAGGGTCTCGAAAGATGTCAACAAATTGCAAAGAAAAAGGAAGGATATTTTAGTGCAAACGAAAGATGTGGCACAGCAGCACTTTCCAAACGCCGCCTGAATGCGCGTTTTCGTGCCACCTGAAACCTTGGTGCGGCGCGACATTGAAGCGTGTGTCGATGACGCCCCGGACGCGATCGGTAAAAATTGTGATCGAAGCACCTTTTCTTTATCTTTCGATATTTGACATTTCGAAAGAAAACGCAGAAGGTGCGTTCGCCCAACAGGAATTGCGAATGGACGCTTCTCTGCTCACTGATTTGCCCGCGTGGCAGCGCCTCGGTGGCGCCTATACCGCCGAAGAAATCGCCCAGCAGCCCCGGCTGTGGACGGCGCTGGCCGACCTTCTGGACGCCGCACAGGCGCGCATCGATGCCTTCCTCGGTGACGCCCTGCGCGATCCCGGCCAGCGGGTGATCTTCACCGGCGCCGGCAGCTCGGGCTTCATCGCCGAGATGGTGGCCGACCAGATCAATGCGCAGTGGCCCGCCGAGGTCCGCGCCGTGCATACCACCAGCCTGCTGACCCATCCGGCGCTGTACCTGCGCCGCGATCGACCGACCCTGCTGGTGTCGTTCGGGCGCAGCGGCTCCAGCCCGGAGAGCGTGGCCGCGGTGAACCTTGTCCGCGACCAGGTCGACCACGCGCGCTTCCTGGACATCACCTGCAACGCCGCGGGCGAACTGGCCACGCGTGGCCACGGCCGCAGTGACACCTTGTCACTGCTGATGCCGCCGGCCAGTTGCGACCGCGCCTTCGCCATGACCAGCAGCCTGAGCTGCATGCTGCTGGCCGCGCTGAGCACGTTCGACAGCGCTCCGTGGGCGCAGCGTCGGGAACGCCTGCATGCGCTGGGCACCCACGGCGCACGTGCGCTGGACGCCTGGGATGCCGCGGTGGCTGCCCTGGCCCAGGCGCCGTACGCGCGCGTCATCTATCTCGGCAGCGGTCCGCTGGAAGCCGTTGCGCGCGAGGCCGCGCTGAAGGTGCTCGAACTCACCGCCGGCCGCGTGCTGGCGCTGGCCAACACCCCGCTGGGGTTCCGCCATGGGCCGAAGTCCACCCTCAACGGCGAGACCCTGGTGGTGATGTTGCGCAGCGCACAGCCGCTGGCCCGCCGCTACGAGCAGGACCTGTTGAACGAACTGCGCCGCGACGGCATCGCTGGCCGGGTGCTGTCGATCGGGCCCGACGACGCGGACCGCGCAGACGGCGATTTCGTGCTCGATGCGCCCGCGCTGCCCGATCCGTGGCTGGCCCCGCTGTGGCTGCTGGTGCCGCAGTGTTATGCGCTGCAGCGTTCGGCCGCGCTCGGCATGACCCCGGACAATCCCTTCCCCGACGGCACGGTCAACCGTGTGGTGCAGGGCGTGACCATCCATCCCCACGGCTGAGCACGCATGCAGACCTGGTACGGCATCGACATCGGCGGCACCAAGATCGAACTGGTCGCGTGCGACGCGGCGCTGGTGGTGCATCACCGCCAGCGCGTGGCGACACCCACCCGCGACTACGCCGCGTTCCTGCAGGCCATCATCGATCTGGTCGATGCCGCCGACCGCGCGCTCGGCGAGCGCGGCATGGCCGTCGGCATCGGCCTGCCCGGCGTGCGTGATCGTGCCAGTGGCCGCCAGCTCAGCGCCAACGTGCCCAGCCTGACCGGCCAGACCGTCGGTGCGGACCTGCAGGCACGCCTGCAGCGCCCGCTGGAACTGGGCAATGACCTGCAGTGTTTCGCCTTGTCCGAAGCGCATGACGGCGCTGCCGCCGGCTACCCCAGCATGTTCGGGGTCATCCTCGGCACCGGCGCGGGCGGTGGCTTCTGCGTGGGCGGCCGGCTGATCGCCGGGCACAACGGCATCGCCGGCGAATGGGGGCACTGGAGCCTCCCCGCCACCCTGCGGCAGCGCCACGATCTGCCGGTGCTGGACTGCGGCTGCGGCCTGCGGGGCTGCCTGGAGCGCTACGTCTCCGGCAGCGGGCTGGCGATGATCCACGAACGCCGCGGTGGCGCGGCCCTGGATGCCGCCGCGGTGGTCTCCCGTGCGCAGGATGGGGATGCGATCGCGCAGCAGGCCCTGGCCATCCACCGCGACCTGCTCGGCTACAGCTTCGCCAGCCTGATCCTCGCGCTGGACCCGCACGTGATCGTGCTCGGCGGCGGGCTGTCCAAGCTGGAGCAGCTCTACCGCGACCTGCCGGCCGCGATCGCGCCCTACCTGTTCACCGGCGTACGCGTCCCCCCGATCCTGCCGCCCACCTTCGGCGATGCCGGCGGTGCGCGTGGCGCCGCCCTGCTCGCACGCCAGCATTTTTCCTCCCCCTGAACACCGTTGTTACTGGAGTTGCCATGTCCGCCGTCCAATCGTTGATCGCCGCCCACCGCCAGGGCCAACCCGTCGGGCTGTACAGCGTCTGCTGCAGCAACGCGCAGGTGCTGCTGGCGGCGATGCAGGTCGCGCAGCGCTACGACACCCTGCTGCTGATCGAGGCGACCTCCAACCAGGTCGATCAGTTCGGCGGTTACACCGGCATGACCCCGCCGCAGTACCGCGACTACGTGCTGCAGCTGGCGCGCGATGCCGGCTTCCCGGCCGAGCGGCTGGTGCTCGGTGGCGACCATCTCGGTCCCAACGCCTGGCAGAAAGGCCCGGCAGACGTTGCCATGGCAAACGCGCGCGACCTGATCGCCGCCTATGTCGCGGCCGGTTTCCACAAGATCCACCTGGACTGCAGCATGTCCTGCGCCGACGACCCGACCCCGCTGCCGGACGCCATCGTCGCCGCGCGCTCGGCCGAACTGGCGCGGATCGCCGAACGTACCGCCGCCGAACACGGCCTGCCGCCGCCGGTCTACGTGATCGGTACCGAAGTGCCGATCCCCGGCGGTGAGGCTTCGCTGGCCGGTGGCCTGCAGGTCACCACGCCGGCCGCGGCCACGACCACGCTGGACATCCACCGCGAGGCGTTCTCCGCCCCGGACCTGCTGCCGGCGTGGGAGCGCGTGATCGCGATGGTGGTGCAGCCCGGCGTGGATTTCGACCACAGCAGCGTGCACTACTACGACCCTGCCGCCGCCGCGGACCTCTCGGCCTTCGTCGAACGGCAGCCGCGCATCGTGTTCGAAGCACACTCCACCGACTACCAGACCGAGGCCGGCCTGCACGCGCTGGTCCGCGATCACTTCGCGATCCTCAAGGTCGGGCCGGCGGCCACCTATGCCTTCCGCGAAGCCGTGTTCGCGCTGGCCATGATCGAGCGCGAACTGCTCCCCGCCGCGCAGCGCTCGAACCTGATCGAGGTGCTGGACCGCTGCATGGTCGACACGCCGGGCAACTGGCGCAGCTACTACCAGGGCGACGAACACGCGCTGCGCCTGCTGCGCGCCTATTCGCTCAGTGACCGCAGCCGTTACTACTGGGGCGAGCCGGCGGTGCAGGCCGCGCTGGACACGCTGGTCGCCAACCTCACCGCGCAGGTGCCGCCGCAGATGCTGCTCAGCCAGTTCATGCCCGAACAGCTCAAGGCGATCGAAGCCGGTGAACTGCAGCCCGCACCGCTGGCGCTGATCCAGCACAAGGTCGCGTTGCGCCTGGCCGAATACGCTCGTGCCTGCAATCGCAACCGCTCAGGCACGCATAACGAAACCCGGCAGCCCAAGGAGCTTTCGGAACGGTAAGCTTCGGCTTTCCCTTTCGAACGGAATCGCCCCCATGCGGAACACCCGGCAGCGTCGCCAGCAGATACTCCAGACCCTGGTCGAGCACGGCAACGTGCAGGTCAGCGAGCTGGTGACGCGTTTTTCGGTCTCGGCGGTCACGATCCGTGCCGACCTGACCCACATCGAATCGCAGGGGCTGGCTACCCGTACCCACGGGGGCGCCACGCTGGTACGCACGCCGCCGCAGGAACAGGACATCCACGAGAAGGATGCGCTGAACCTGCCGATGAAGGACCGGAT
The DNA here is from genome assembly GCF_013409105.1 of Stenotrophomonas sp. JAI102. NCBI lineage: Bacteria > Pseudomonadati > Pseudomonadota > Gammaproteobacteria > Lysobacterales > Lysobacteraceae > Stenotrophomonas > Stenotrophomonas sp. JAI102. Next base: position 189,842 of record NZ_JACCCI010000002.1, on the reverse strand, counting down.
CGGCATCGAGGCGGCCAAGCTGGTCAAGGCCGGCGACAACATCATCATCGACTCGGGCTCGACCACGATGACGCTGGCGCGGCACCTGCGCGGGCATCGCGACGTCACGGTGATGACCAATGGCCTGAACATCGCCTGGGAGCTGGCCAATGCGCCCGGCGTGGAGCTGCTGCTCACCGGCGGCCTGCTGCGCAAGCAGTCGCTGTCGCTGCACGGCAGCCAGGCCGAGGCCAGCCTCAACACCTACAGCTTCGACACCCTGTTCCTGGGCGTCGATGGCCTGGACCTGCAGTTCGGCCTCACCACCCACCACGAGGCCGAAGCCAGCCTCAACCACCGCATGGTCGAGCGCGCACGTCGCATCGTGGTGCTCACCGACGCCTCCAAGTTCGGCCGGGTCAGCCTGCACCGCATCGCGCGGCTGGACCAGGTCCACACCATCATCACCGACGCCAGCATCGAGGCCGAGTACCTGGAAGGGCTGCAGCGGCTGGGCGTCGAAGTGATCATCGCCGAGTCCCCGCCTTGACCGAGTCCCGCTCCCTGCACGGCCGCCTGCTCACCGACACCGGTTGGGTCCGCGGCGACATCCACTTCGACCAGCGCATCACCGCCATCGATACCGCGCACGCCGATCCGCGCGGCGACGATGAGGTTCCGCTGATCCTGCCCGGCTTCATCGACCTGCATGTGCATGGCGGCGCCGGGGTGGACATCATGCAGGGCGGCACGACCGCGCAGACGGTGGCACGCGCGCATGCCCGGCACGGCACCACCGCGCTGCTGGGGACCACCATGACCGCGCAGGAGGACGACATCACCCGCGCACTTGAAGGCCTGTCCGCTGCAATCGCCACGCGCGAACCCGGCATGGCGCGCGTGCTCGGGGTGCATCTGGAAGGGCCGTTCATCAGTGCCGAGCGTCTGGGCGCACAGCCCCCGCTGGTGGTCGAGGCCACCCTGGCCGACGTGCAGCGCCTGCATGCGATCGCACCGATCAAGGTGCTGACCCTCGCCCCGGAGATCGGCCAGCACCTGGCGCTGATTCCGGCGCTGAGCGCACTCGGCATCCGCGTGCAGCTCGGCCACAGCGCCGGCAGCTACGAGGATGGCGTCGCCGCACTGAAGGCAGGCGCGGCCGGCTTCACCCATCTGTTCAACGGCATGACCGGCGTGGACCACTATCACCCCGGCATCGCAACCGCCGCGCTCGCGCATGCCGAGTACGCCGAGCTCATCCCCGATCTGCAGCACGTGCATCCCGGCGCGATCCGCACCGCCCTGCGCGCGATCCCGCGCCTGTACTGCGTCACCGATGCGACCGCCGCCACCGGCATGCCCGATGGCGAGTACGCGCTGGGCGTGCAGCGCGTGCACAAATGCCTGGGCTGTGTGCGGCTGTCGAGCGGCTCGCTGGCCGGCAGTGCGCTGACCATGGACCAGGCGCTGCGCAACCTGGTCTCGCTCGGCCTGGACATCGCCGATGCCTCGCACCGGCTGTCGCGCTACCCGGCCGACTATCTCGGCATCGACGACCGCGGCCGTCTCGCGACCGGTGCCTGGGCGGACCTGGTGGTGCTCGATCACGACCTGCGCGTGCGCGGCGTGGTGGTGGAAGGCGACGACATCGCGCTCGACTGAGCGTTGACTCCCGCGCCGCCACGGCGCACGCAGTTGCAGACAGGACCGGCATGATGAACGACGTTTCCGCAGCCCTCCCCGTGCACGCCGGCGCCTCCGCGCCGCGCTGGCCGGTACGCTATCTGTTGTTCATCGGCGGCATGGGTGGGCTGCTCTACGGCATCGACATCGGCATCATCGCCGGTGCCCTGCCCTACCTGGAGGCCACCGCGACCGCGAGCTGGCACCTGACCAGCCAGCAGCTGGGCTTCGTGGTCGCCGCCGTGCTGCTCGGCAGCGTGTTGTCCTCGCTGTTCGCCGGCATGGTCGCCGACCTGATCGGGCGTCGCGGTGCGATGCTGCTGGCCGGCGTGCTGTTCACTGCCAGCATCCCGGTGATGGCGCTGTCCGATGGCTATGGCGCACTGTTGATGGGACGGTTGCTGCAGGGCATCAGCGGCGGCCTGATCGGCGTGGTGGTGCCGCTGTACCTCGCCGAAGTCCTCAGCCCGGAACGGCGCGGGCGCGGCGCGGCGATGTTCCAGTTGCTGCTCACCATCGGCCTGGTGCTGGCCGCCGTGATCGGGCTGTACCACGCCCATGCGGTTGATGCGGCGACCGCCGCGGTGCGCCATCTGCCCGGTGCCGAGCAGCAGCGCCTGCTGTTCGACGTCAAGGACCATGCCTGGCGCACGATCTTCTGGAGCTGCCTGCTGCCCGGCCTGGTGTTCACCGGGGGCGTGCTGCTGATCAGTGAATCACCGCGCTGGCTGGTGCGCCGTGGCCGCATCGACAAGGCGCGCAGCGCGCTGCAGCGCACGGTCGCCGCGGCCGACGTCGAGCCGACCCTGCAGCGCATGCAGGCGCCGGAAGAACGTCAGCTCGGCCGCAACGGCAAACGCGATCCGCTGCTCAGCCGCCGCTACGTGTGGCCGTTCGTGCTGGCCTGCCTGGTGCTGGCCTTCACCCAGGCCACCGGCATCAACTCGGTGCTGGCCTACGCGGTCAACATCCTCAATCAGGCCGGTCTGCCCGGCTCGGTGGCCAATGGTGCGGATGTGGCGATCAAGCTGCTCAACGCGGTGATGACCGTGGTGGCGCTGGTGCTGGTTGACCGCAAGGGCCGCAAGTTCCTGCTGATGCTGGGCAGTGGCGGCATCACGCTGTCGCTGCTGGCGGCCGCCCTGCTGTTCGTGCAGAGCGAGCGCGGGCGGCTGGATGTGCAGGCCACGCTGCAGCAGCAGGTGAGCGGCACCACCCTGTCGCTGCCGCTGGATGCCGCGCAATGGCAGCGGCTGGACGGCACTGCCGGCACCGCGCCGCAACAGCTGACCGTGTCCTATGCCTACGGCGGCTTCAGCAATGTGCGCTCGCTGCGCAGCGACAACCCGATCGATGCCACCCTGCAGATCCGCCGCGAGGACGCGGTCTCGGCCGACAGCGTGATCGGCCGCTTCTTCCGCACGCTGCACCTCAACCCGTTCCCGGATCCCGCGCAGGCCGCCAACGCACCGCTGGTGATCGAACGCGCGGTGATCGGCCCGGTGCCCTCGCCCACGCACGGCTGGCTGGTCGCCGGCTGCATCCTGCTGTTCGTCGCGTTCTTCGCGGTGGGCCCCGGCGTGTGCGTGTGGCTGGCGCTGTCCGAGCTGATGCCGACCCGCATTCGTTCCAACGGCATGAGCATCGCGCTGCTGATCAACCAGTTCGTTTCCACGGTGATCGCGGCGATCTTCCTGCCCACGGTCGGTCACTACGGCTACGCCAGCATGTTCTTCTTCTGGGCCGGCTGCACGCTGCTGTACTTCCTGATCGCCGCGTTCTGGCTGCCGGAGACCAAGGGCAAGTCGCTGGAGCAGATCGAGGCGAACTTCCGCTGAGCGGCAGCTGCCCTGCCCGACGGGATCAGGGCGCCTTGCCGGTGATCTCGGTGAACAGCCGGTGCGCTTCGTCGCTGCCATCCAGTCCGGTCACCTGCATGGACTGCGCGAAGGGACCGGCGATGACGGCGACATTGAGGACCTGATCGCCGACGGTAAACGCCACCCGCTTGCCCACGCGTGCTTCGGTCGCGGCAAGAATGCGCGGTGCGGCTGCATCGGTGAAGCGCAGGACAAGGGTGTCCTGTCCGTTGTGTCCATCGGTGCCGACGGCAACCGAGGCGATGTCGGCCGTCGTGACGAAGGCGGGCTCGATCAACGAGAGCGTGTTGCCGTCGCGGTCCTTGAGCGTCGTGGCGCCGGGGCGTTTGGCATCCTCGGCCACCTCCCGCATCTGGATGCGTGCGTTCGCCAGCGGTGAGACACCCGCCGGCGCGTCTGCCGCCGCCGGAGGCGGGGATGTCTGCGTGCAGGCGCTCAGGCCGGACCCCAGCAACATCGTCATGATCAACAGGGAACTTCGCATGCGTGTCTCTCCATGAGTGGATGACAGCAGTATCGCTGCTGCGTGGGCGCAGCGGGCAGCGAAAACGCCGTACAGCTGCGCTCACGGCACCCGCGCACAGACCCAGACCTGCATCGGCCCGGCACCGGCGTACTGCAGCGCGCGCAGCGCGGCATCGGTGGTCGCCCCGGTGGTCATCACGTCGTCGACCACGGTCAGCCCGGCGGGCGGATGCCCGCGCACCGCGAACGCATCGCGCAGGTTGCAGCGGCGGGCATCGGCATCCAGATTCGACTGCGCGGCTGTTTCGCGGGTCCGTTGCAGGCCCTGCCAGAGCGGGCAGCACAGCCCGCGCGCCAGCGGCCGGCTCAATTCCAGCGCCTGGTTGTAGCCGCGCTGGCGCAGCCGCCGGCGATGCAGCGGCATCGGCTGCAGCGGCCCGGCCAGGAACGGCGGCACGCGCTGGAGCATCAGCTGTGACAGCAATCGGCCGGCGGCCAGGTCCTGGTGGAACTTGAACCGGATCAGCAGGCGGTCGATCGGCGCCGCGTACAGGAATGCCGCGCTGGCGGCGGCCTGGCGGGGATGCTCGTCGATGCAACGCCCGCAGTGGTCGTCCGTTTCTTCGCTGCGGTCGGCCGCTGCCAAGGGCAGCGCGCAGCGGCGGCAGGCATGGTCGTTCCAAGGCAACGCCCGATGGCAGGCGCGGCACAGGTCCATCCCGTCCTCGCCCGGGCACTCGCAGACCAGGCAGCGCAGCGGCAGGATCTGCCAGCGCAGCCACCCCAGGGCTCCGTAAACTTCTGAAATGATCATATGGTTGACAGATAGCAACCTCCTCACCAGACTGCCGCCCTTTCGTTCCCCTATCTGTCAGGACATCCCCATGGCTTCTGTCATCCGACACGACTGGCACCGCGAGGAGCTGCTGGCGCTGTTCGCACTGCCGTTCCCGGCGCTGCTGCACCGCGCGGCCAGCGTGCACCGCGAGCAGTTCGATCCGGCGGAAGTGCAGGTCTCGACCCTGCTCTCGGTCAAGACCGGCGGCTGTCCGGAAGACTGCGCGTACTGCCCGCAGGCACAGCGCTACAGCACCGGCGTGGACGCGCAGAAGCTGATGGCCACCGACGCTGTGGTCGCAAAGGCGCGCCAGGCCAAGGCCGCCGGCGCCTCGCGGTTCTGCATGGGCGCGGCTTGGCGCTCGCCGAAAGACCGCGACATTCCCAAGGTCGCGGCGATGATCCGCGAAGTGAAGGCGCTCGGCCTGGAGACCTGCGCCACGCTGGGCATGCTCAGCGGCGCGCAGGCCACCGCCCTGCGCGAGGCTGGGCTGGACTACTACAACCACAACCTGGACACCGCGCCGGACTACTACGACTCGATCATCCACACGCGCCAGTACCAGGACCGCCTGGACACGCTGGCGCACGTGCGCGATGCCGGGCTGAAGACCTGCTGCGGGGGCATCGTCGGCATGGGGGAGACGCGCGAACACCGCGCCGGCCTGCTGCTGGCGCTGGCCACCCTGCCCGCCCACCCGGACTCGGTGCCGATCAACCGCCTGGTGCAGGTCCCCGGCACCCCCCTGCACGGCACCGCCGCGCTGGACCCGTTCGAGTTCGTGCGGATGATCGCGGTGGCCCGCATCGTGATGCCGCGTTCGATGGTGCGGCTTTCGGCCGGGCGCGAGGCGATGAGCGACGAGCTGCAGGCGCTGTGCTTCCTGGCCGGGGCCAACTCCATCTTCCATGGCGAAAAGCTGCTGACCACCGGCAACCCGGACACCGAGCGCGACCTGGCCCTGTTCGAACGGCTGGGCCTGCGCCCGATGGCGATCACCGTGGACGCGCCGGGGCACGATCACCCGGCCACGGTCCACGCCGACATCACCGCTGGCGGCGGCTGTGGGCGGGCGGCCTGAGCCCCGAGCAGCGGGCCCGGCAACCGGGTACGCTAACGGCCCACCCGGAGCCCCTGACGACCATGGCCCGTCCTGACCTGCACGACCGCATCCAGGCCCAGCGCAAGCTCCGCGACGCGCAGGGGCGCCTGCGTGTCCGCCGCGTGGTGAGCCGGCGCGATGGCGTGCAGCTGGAAGTGGACGGCCAATGGCTGACCAACTTCTGCAGCAATGACTATCTGGGTCTGTCGCAGCAGTTCGGGGTGGTCAGCGCACTGCAGGATGCCGCCGCGCGCGAAGGCGCCGGCGCGACCGCCTCGCACCTGATCTGTGGCCACCATGCGCTGCATGAAGCGCTCGAACAGGAAATGGCCGACTGGCTCGGCTATCCACGGGCACTGCTGTTCGGCAGCGGCTTTGCCGCCAACCTGGCCGTGCAGCAGGCGCTGCTCGGCGAAGAAGACGATGTCTGCGTGCAGGACCGGCTCAACCACGCCAGCCTGCTTGATGCCTCGCGCCTGGCCGGTTGCCGGCTGCGGCGCTATCCGCACCTGGATACCGAAGGCGCGCTGCGCCAGCTCAAGCACGCGCCCAACGGCGCGGCGATGCTGGCCACCGACGGCGTCTTCAGCATGGATGGCGACATCGCCCCGCTGCGCTCGTTGTCGCTGGTGGCGCGCATGCAGGAAGCGCTGCTGTACGTCGATGACGCGCACGGTATCGGCGTGGTCGGCGAGCACGGCCGCGGCTGCGTGGCCGATGCGGGCCTGGGCGTGGACGATGTACCGCTGCAGCTGGCCACGCTCGGCAAGGCACTCGGCGGCAGTGGTGCGGTCGTGCTCGGCGACGAGGCGATGATCCAGCACCTGGCCGAAACCGCACGGCCCTACATCTACACCACCGCCGTGCCGCCGGCCCAGGCCGCCGCTGCACTGGCCGCCGTGAAGCTGGCGCGCCGCGACGACTGGCGCCGCGAGAAGCTCACCGAGTTGATCGGCCTCTTCCGCGCCGGTGCCCGCCAGCACGGCCTGGAGCTGATGCCGTCCGATACCCCGATCCAACCGCTGCTGTGCGGCGCCGAGTCGACGGTGATGGCGATGTCGGCCACGCTGGAGGCGGCGGGTTTCCTGGTCAGTGCGATCCGTCCGCCGACCGTGCCCGAGGGCAAGGCGCGCCTGCGCGTGACGCTGTCCGCACTGCATGCACCGGCGCAGGTGCGCGCGCTGGTCGATGCGATCGCGCACGCCCGCGATACCGTTGGGCAGCAGAACGCGTTGAATGCCCTGACCGCGTGACGCCACAGAGTTGAGCATGCATATCGATGTCATCGGCCAGGGCCCGGCGCTGGTCCTGATCCACGGCTGGGCCCTGCATGGCGGCGTGTTCGCGCCGCTGGTGGAGCGGCTGTCGCCGCATCTCCAGCTGCACCTGGTCGATCTGCCCGGCCATGGTGCCAGCCGCGACGACACCACCCCGTTGCGCCTGCCGCATGTGGTCAACGCCATCGCCGCGGCCACGCCGCCGGCAGTCTGGTGCGGCTGGTCGCTCGGCGGCCTGTTCGCCCTGCATGCCGCCGCGACGCTGCCGCAGGTGCGCGCCCTGGCGATGATCGCCGCCACCCCGCGATTCGTTCGCGGCGACGATTGGCCGCATGCGGTCGAGCCGGCGGTGTTCGGCCAGTTCGGCCAGGACCTCGCGCAGGACTATCGCGGCACGCTGGAGCGCTTCCTCGCGCTGGACGCGATGGGGTCCGAACACGCCCGCCAGGAACTGCGCACACTGCGCGAGATGCTGGTCGCGCGCGGAGAACCGGCCCCCCGTGCGTTGCACGAAGGCCTGCGACTGCTGGAGAACACCGATCTCCGCGGCGCCCTGGCCCCGCTGGGCAAACCCAGCCTGTGGCTGGCCGGCCAGCGCGACCGGCTGGTCTCGGCGCGGGCCATGCAGGCTGCCGGCGCGCTGGCCCCCGCCGCGCAGGTCCATGTGGTCGCCCACGGCGGGCATGCCCCGTTCCTCGGCCATGCCGACGAGGTCGCCGCGCAGCTGCAACACTTTGTTGCCGCACACTCTTGACCTCTCCCGGCCACGCATCGCCGATCATGTACGCCTGCCTCTCGCCACAGGACTGACCCATGGATCTTGGAATCGCCGGCCGCTGGGCCCTGGTCTGCGCCGCCAGCAAAGGCCTCGGGCTGGGCTGTGCGCGTGCGCTGGCACGCGAAGGCGTCAACGTGGTGATCGCCGCGCGCGGTGAAGCGGCGCTGGATCGCGCCGTGCTCGAGCTGCAGGCCCTGCCGGGCGCCCGCAGCACCTTCTGATTCCACCCGCACCACCGTTTTGAGCCGTGAGTACCCCATGACGTCCAGCTTCGATCCCCATCACGTCCGCCGCGCCTTCTCGCGCGCCGCCAGCAGTTACGATGCCGCCGCGGCGCTGCAGCGCGAGGTGGAAAAGCGCCTGCTCGAATCGCTGGACTACCTGGAAAACCGCCAGCCGCAGGTGGTGCTCGATGTCGGCAGCGGCACCGGCCACGCCAGCGCCGTGATGAAGAAGCGCTGGCCGAAGGCGCAGGTGATCGCGCTCGACCTCGCCCAGCCGATGCTGCGCGAGGCGAAGAAGCAGGCCGGCTGGTGGAAGCCGTTCTCGCGCGTGTGCGGCGATGCGCAGGCGTTGCCGGTGCTGGACCAGAGCGTGGATGTGATCTTCAGCAACCTGTGCCTGCAGTGGGTGGAGGATCTGCCGGCGGTGTTCGCCGGGTTCCGCCGCGCGCTCAAGCCCGGGGGCCTGCTGCTGGTCTCCACGTTCGGGCCGGAAACACTGATCGAACTGCGCGATGCGTTCGCCGCCGCCGACGACGTGCCGCATGTCAGCCGCTTCGCCCCGATCGCGCAGTTCGGCGATGCGCTGATGATGTCCGGCTTCCGCGATCCGGTGCTGGACCGCGACCTGTTCACCCTGACCTATGACGACCTGACCGCGCTGATGCGCGAGCTGCAGGCGATCGGCGCCACCAACGCACGCCAGGACCGCCGCCACACCCTGACCGGGCGCGGGCGATTCGATGCCGCGCGCGCGGCGTACGAGCCCTTGCGGCGCGAGGACGGCAAGCTGCCCAGCAGCTGGGAAGTGATCTACGCCCATGCCTGGGCACCGGAGGGCGGCGCGCCGATCCGCGAGCGCGGCCACGATGTCGCCACCGTGCCGATCTCGGCGATTCCGATCCGTCGGCGGACGACGTGATGCGCCGGCGTCTGGCCGGCGTTACGGCGTAGGGCCGGGGCGAAGCGCTGCGCTAGGACGCCGGAAACAGATCGCGGTGGAAGAAATAGATTTCCTGCGCCAGGAACCGCCAGCTGGTATGGAAACTGCGGAAGCGCGTGCTCGGCGTGGACGAGGCCAGCGCATCGATGCCCAGCTCACGGCACAGGCGCAGCGCGCGCGCCATGTGCAGCGGATCGCTGACGATGATCACGCGGTGCAGCTTGCGCTGGTCCATCAGGCGCCGTGCCTCGATCAGGTTCTGCCGGGTGGTGCGTGAAGCAGTCTCGATCAGGATCGCGTCATCCGGTACGCCCTGCTTGAGCGCGTAGCGACGGGCCACCTGCGATTCGGAAAAACGCGCGCCGGAGCCACCGTAGCCACCGGTGAAGATCAGCAGCGGCGCATAGCCCTGCTGGTACAGATCCAGGCCGTGCCGGATGCGCTCTTCGAACACCGGCGAGGGCTTGGCGTCATACGCCGCCGCACCGAGCACGATGATCGCATCGGCCTTCTGTGCCTGGTCGCGCTCGCCGATCCAGACGATCCACGCCGTGACCCCGAGCAGCCACACGGCCAGCACGATGCACAGCCGCCACAGCCAGCCGAAGAAACCCACCCCGGTGCGCCGGCTCATGCCGCGCTCCACGGCAGGGCGTCCAGGTCGACGTTGCCGCCCGACAGCACCACACCGACGCGTTTGCCGGCAAAGCGCGCCGGTTCGGCGAGGATCGCCGCCAGCGCGATCGCCGAGGACGGCTCGACCACCTGCTTGAGCACCTGCCAGATCAGCCGCATCGCGGCGATGGTGGCGTCATCGGCAACGGTGATCACCTGCGCCGCGCCGTGCAGCAGCGCGAAGTTCGGCATGCCCAGCGTGCCGCGCAGGCCATCGCAGACGGTATCGGGGGTGAAATCGATGCGGCGCTCGCCGGCCGCCAGCGAGCGCGCCGTATCGGCCGCGCCCAGCGGTTCGGCCAGGACCAGCTCAACCCCCGGGGCGGCGCCCTGCAGCGCCAGCCGCGTGCCCGAGGCCAGGCCACCGCCGCCCACCGGCACCACCATCATGTCCAGGCCCTCGCTGGCGTGCAGCAGCTCCAGCGCAGCCGTACCCTGGCCGGCGATCACCTGGGGGTCGGTATACGGATGCACCAGGGTCGCCCCGGTCTCGGCCTGGACCTGCGCGCACATCGCTTCGCGCGCGGCGATCGAGGCGTCGCAGCGCCACAGCGTGGCCCCGTGGCGACCGATGTTGGCCAGCTTCGCCGCCACCGCCCCCTCGGGCACGATCACATGGCAGGCGATGCCGCGGGTGCGCGCGGCCAGCGCCAGGGCGGCGCCATGGTTGCCCGAGGAGTGGGTGACCACCCCGCGCCGGGCCTGGTCATCGGCCAGCGCCCAGACGGCATTGCACGCGCCGCGGAACTTGAAGGCGCCGCTGCGCTGCAGGTGTTCGGCCTTGAAGAAGATCGTGGCGCCGGTCATCGCATCCAGCGTGCGCGAGCGCAGCACCGGGGTCACGCAGGCGTGCGCGGCAATGCGCGCCGCCGCCGCCAGCACGTCGTCAACACAGGGCAAGGGTGAATCGCTCATGACGCAAGATTAACGTATGCCCCACGGCCACATGCGCCCTGATGAACGTGTCAGCATGGCAACCATTCATTCAGATCGGGCCGAGTTAAGGGCCGATTCAACGCCGTGGGCCGAAGCTGGCCCTACAGCCCTTTGGGGGGACCCATCATGAAAATGCGCCTTGTTCTTGCCGGTGGCCTGTTGTTGGCCCTGTCCGGCTGCGCGACGTACGACTATGTCGGCGGTGGCGGTGGCGGCAGTGGCTACTACCACGGCGCACCGTCGGTCGAGTATCGCTACCCGGCCGGCTATCCCTACGGCTACGGCAGCGGCTACTACGGCGGTGGCGGGTATTACGGTTATGGCGGCGGCTATGGCGGTGGTTACGGCTACCCGGTGTATCGCCCCTATCCGAACTACCGTCCGCCACACCATCATCGCCCGCCGCCGCGCCCCGGCAACGGCAATGGGGGTCATCCGACCCGTCCGCCGGATCGTCCGCGCCCGACCAACGGCGGCTCGCCGTGGCGGAACATGGATTCGGTGGGGGGCCCGCGCCGGCCGCAGCAACAGCAGCAGCAGCGACCCTCGCGTCCGCCGCAGGCACGCCCGGCCCAGGCCCCGCGTCCGGCTGCGCCGAGGATGAACGGCTCCCCGTGGCGGAATCTCAACAATGCGAACCAACGCACAGTTGAGCCCTGAGATGGCTTGATTTTCACGCGCCCGGCGGTTCACTCTAGCCGGGCGGTGACTGCCACGGTCACAAAGTGTCAAAAGCGACAAGTGGCGTCACATTCGGCTCTATGTCGATATCCGCCAGGAACATCTGGATCCCCCCTGTTCCGGCCCTGTCGGATGTCGGCACCTTAAACGCAGAAGGCCCCGCTACTGGCGGGGCCTTCTGTTTTTGGGCCGCCCGGCACGGCCGGGAACGGCAAAAAAACAGGGCCGGCAGTCCCCCGACTGCCGGCCCCTCTGCTTCCCCACGATGCGCTTGGACCGGCCCCTGTTCCAATTCCGGTCCGTTGCGCACAAGGCGCATGCCATCCTGGGTGCTATTGGGTTATCTGCAGAAAACGTGCCAACTTGAGGGTGGATTTCATACCCCCCGACGAATGGCGCTAAAATCGCCACCCGCGCCCTGTCGCCAGGGCTGATCCGGGCCGCCCGGCCCCGTCCCGAGCTCCTCCGCCATGACTGACTCCTTCTACCGCTACGACGTGATCGTCATCGGCGGCGGCCACGCCGGCACCGAGGCCGCGCTCGCGGCCGCGCGCAGTGGTGCACGCACCCTGCTGCTGACCCACAACGTGGAAACGATCGGCGCGATGAGCTGCAACCCGGCCATCGGCGGGATCGGCAAGGGCCATCTGGTCAAGGAGATCGATGCCCTGGGCGGCGCGATGGCGCATGCCGCCGACCGCGCCGGGATCCAGTGGCGCACGCTCAACGCCTCCAAGGGCCCGGCCGTGCGCGCCACGCGCTGCCAGGCCGACCGCAATCTCTACCGCATGGCGATCCGCCAGATCGTCGAGGCCCAGCCCAGCCTGACCGTGTTCCAGGCGGCGGTCGATGACCTGATCATCGAAGGCGACGCCGTGCGCGGTGCGATCACCCAGACCGGCCTGCGCTTCAGCGCGGCGGCCGTGGTGCTCACCGCTGGGACCTTCCTGGCCGGCAAGATCCACGTCGGTGAATCCCAGTACGCCGCCGGCCGCATGGGCGACCCGCCGGCGACCACGCTGGCCGCGCGCCTGCGCGAGCGCCCGTTCGTGATCGACCGCCTCAAGACCGGCACGCCGCCGCGCATCGATGGCCGCTCACTGGACTACAGCCTGATGGAAGAACAGCCCGGCGACGATCCGCGCCCGGTGATGTCCTTCCTGGGCAGCGTGGCCGAGCATCCGGCGCAGGTCAGCTGCTGGATCACCCACACCAGCGAGCGCACCCACGAGATCATCCGCAACGCGCTGCACCGCTCGCCGCTGTACAGCGGGCAGATCGAAGGCATCGGCCCGCGCTACTGCCCGTCCATCGAGGACAAGGTGGTGCGCTTCGCCGAGAAGGCCAGCCACCAGATTTTCGTCGAGCCCGAAGGGCTGGACGTGGTCGAGATCTACCCCAACGGCATCTCCACCTCGCTGCCCTTCGATGTGCAGCTGGACCTGGTGCGCAGCATGCGCGGCTTCGAGAACGCGCATATCACCCGGCCGGGCTACGCGATCGAGTACGACTTCTTCGATCCGCGCGGGCTGAAGAACACGCTGGAGACCAAGACCGTCAGCGGCCTGTTCTTCGCCGGCCAGATCAACGGCACCACCGGCTATGAAGAGGCCGCCGCGCAGGGCCTGCTGGCCGGCCTCAACGCCGCCCGCTTCACCCGCGACGACGCCGGCTGGTGCCCGCGCCGCGACGAGGCGTACCTGGGCGTGCTGGTCGACGACCTGATCACCCATGGCACCACTGAGCCGTACCGCATGTTCACCAGCCGCGCCGAGTACCGGCTGCAGCTGCGCGAAGACAATGCCGACGTGCGCCTGACCGGCCCCGGCCGCGAACTCGGCCTGGTCGATGACCGTCGCTGGAGCGCGTTCCAGACCAAGCAGGACGCCGTCGCACGGGAAACGGCGCGCCTGCGTGCACTGTGGGCGACGCCGGGCAATGCGCTCGGCCGCGAAGTGGAGGCCACCCTGGGCGTGGCGGTCAGCCGCGAAACCAACGTGCTGGACCTGATCAAGCGTCCCGAACTGGATTACGCCACGCTGATGCAGGTGCCCTCGCTCGGGCCCGCCGTGGCCGATGCCAAGGTCGCCGAGCAGGTCGAGATCGGGGTGAAGTACGCCGGTTACCTGGACCGCCAGCGCGATGAGATCGCGCGCCAGCAGCGCCACGAGAACACCGCCATCGCCGCGGAGTTCGATTACGCCGGCGTGCGCGGCCTCTCGGCCGAGGTGCAGCAGAAGCTCGAACGGGTGCGGCCGCAGACCATCGGCCAGGCCCAGCGCATCCCCGGCATGACGCCGGCGGCGATCTCGCTGCTGCTGGTGCACCTGGAACGCGCGCGGCGCAGCAGAGTCGCCTAAGAACAGCGCCCGGTATCATGACCCCGCGCCCAGCAGGGCGCGTCCTTGTCTGGAGTACCGCATGTCCCCGATCCGCCCCTTCCTCGACAAACTCCCCGTGCTCGGCGAGCGCGTCTACATCGACCCGGCCTGCACGATCATCGGTGACGTGGTGCTGGGCGATGACGTCTCGGTGTGGCCGGGCACGGTGATCCGCGGCGATGTGAACCACGTGCGGATCGGCGCGCGCAGCAACATCCAGGACGGCACCATCATCCACGTCAGCCACCACAGCCCGTTCAACAAGGGCGGCTACCCGACCCTGATCGGTGAAGGTGTGACGGTCGGCCACGGCACCATCATCCATGCCTGCACCATCGGCGATTACTGCCTGATCGGCATGGGTGCGTGCATCCTGGATGGTGCCAAGGTGGGCACGCATGGCTTCCTCGGCGCGGGCGCGGTGCTCGGCCCCGGCAAGGTGGTCGGCGAAGGCGAATTGTGGCTGGGCAACCCGGCACGGCTGGCACGCACGCTCAGCGACAAGGAGATCGAGTCGCTGCACTACTCGGCCGATCACTATGTGCGCCTGAAGGATCAATACCGGGGTTGATTGCGATCACCCGGCTGGGCATCGGCGCGTGTGCGCGGTAAAGTCCTCAGCCGACCAGGAAGCAGTCGAGACCCGCATGCCCCCGCTGGCAGACCGGAGAGGAATCCGGCGTCCCCTGTGGCCTTCCGTACGATCCAGCGTGATGTGCCGCCGATGAGCGCGCCCATGCTGGATACCTACCGGGAGGTCATCACCCCCGAAGGCGTGCCCCTGCACCTGCCCGTGGCCGGTCCGTTGCCGCGTGCACTGGCCTGGGCGATCGACTTCGTGATCCGCATCGGCGCGCTGATGATCCTGAGCATTCCGCTGGGCTTCCTCGGGGGCTTCGGCCAAGGGCTCTACCTGGGCCTGATGTTCCTGTTGCTGTGGGCCTACACCATCGTCCAGGAAGCGTGCTGGGGCCGCACCCTGGGCAAACGCGCGATGGGCCTGCGCGTGGTCGCGCGCGATGGCGGACCGATCGGCTGGATGAGCGCGATCACCCGCAACCTGCTGCGCACCGTGGACATGCTGCCGTTCGGCTACGCGCTCGGCCTGCTGTCGAGTCTGTTCGATGCGCATGGCCGCCGCCTCGGCGATCTGGTCGCCGGCACCGTGGTGATCCACCAGGGTGCGCCGCCGCTGGGCGGCAGCGTGCCGGTCGGCAGCGTGCTGGTGCCACCGCACCCTTTGCAGCCGGCCGAGCAGGCGGCCGTGGTCGCCTTCGCCGAGCGTGCGCCGCGGCTGTCGACTCCGCGCCAGCAGGAGCTGGCCGATATCGCCGCACCGCTCACCGGAAGCCGCGGCCAGGTCGGCGTGCTGCGCCTGTATGCGATGGCCAACTGGCTGTTGGGACGCCGATGAGACAGGAACAGTTCGTCGCCCGCTACCAGGCCGAATGGCAGGCGCTGGAGCAGTGGCTGACCCAGCGCGGCGAGCATCCACGGCAGGCACGCCGGCAAGCCGCCCACGAGGGCCTGGACGACGGTGATTTCCCGCAGCGCTACCGCCGCCTGTGCCAGCAGCTGGCGCTGGCGCGCCGACGCGGTTACAGCCCGCAGCTGGTCGCGCGGTTGCAGCAGTTGATGCAGCAGGGCCACACCCTGCTCTACCGCACGCCGCGACCGCAGTGGCAGCGCGCGCTCGCCTTCCTGTTCGCCGATTTCCCGCAGCTGGTGCGCAGCCAGGCGCGCAGCATGTGGGTGGCCGCGGCGTTGTTCGTGGTGCCGCTGGTCGGCAGTTTCGCGCTGATCCTGTGGCGCCCGGAGCTGATCCACCTGCTGCTGGACAACGCGCGCATCGCCGAGTTCGAGCGCATGTACGATCCGGCCTCGCCGAACCTGGGCCGCGACAGCGGCACCAACTGGACCATGTTCGGCTACTACATCATGAACAACATCAGCATCGGCCTGCGCACGTTCGCCTTCGGGTTGATCGCCGGCGTCGGCACGGTGCTGGTGATGCTGTTCAATGGCGTCGGCATCGGCTCGGTCGCCGGCCATCTGCAGCACATCGGCCACGGCGATCCGTTCTGGCGCTTCGTGGCCGGCCATGGCGCGTTCGAGCTGACCGCGATCGTGATCGCCGGCGGCGCCGGCCTGCAGCTGGGCATGAAACTGCTTGCCCCCGGGCGGCGGCGGCGCATCGATGCGCTGGTCGAGGGCGGCATGATCGGGGCCAAGCTGTGCGTGGGGGTCGCGGCGATGCTGCTGATCGCCGCCTTCATCGAAGCCTTCTGGTCCTCGATCGCGGCGATCCCGGCCTGGGGGAAATACAGCGTGGCCGCGGTGCTGTGGACCACGGTGTTCGTCTGGTTGTGGCGCGGTGGACGCGGGGCGGCCGATGCAGATTGATCGGCTCAACGTCGTGCTGCGCGCACGCTCGGGCTGGGAGGCCATGGAGCTGGGCATGGCCCTGGTGCGCCGCCATGCGGCCGCAGTGTGGGCGCCCTGGGTGGCCGTGTCGCTGCCGGTGTTCGTGCTGCTCAACGCCGTGGCGTGGTGGACCGACAGCTTCGGCTGGGCCTGGCTGGCGATGTGGTGGCTCAAGCCGCTGTTCGAGCGCATCGCGCTGTACGTGATCGCGCGCGGCGTCTTCGGCGATGCGTCGACGACCCGGCAGACGCTGCGTGCGCAGCGCTCCTGGGGCTGGCAGGGCTTCTGGGGCTATCTCGGCTGGCGACGCCTGAGCCCGCTGCGGTCGGTGCTGCTGCCGGTCAACCTGCTGGAAGGTGCTGATCCGGCGCATCGGCGCCAGCGGCGCCGTGCGATCGCCGGGGGCGCGATGGGCCATGCGCTGCTGCTCACGCTGGTGTGCATGATGTTCGAGATCGTGCTGGTGGCCGGCGGCATCGCCGCGGTATTCCTGTTCATTCCGGTGGACCTGTTGTCCGAATCCTGGCGCGCGGCGTGGGAGCTGGCCAAGCAGGACATGCCGGCGTGGATGCAGCTGGGCGTGAACCTGCTGTTCTGGGGCGCGGCCACGGTGATCGGTCCGTTCTACGTCGGCGCGGGCTTCGGGCTGTACCTGGACCGGCGTACGCAGATGGAAGCGTGGGATCTGGAGATCGCCTTCCGGCGCCTCCGCGTACGCCTGCAGCAGGCGGCGCCGCTGCTGATGCTGGCCGTGGTGCTGATCTGGCCGGGCGCGGCACTGCACGCCCAGCAGGGGCGGCCGTCGAACGCCAAGGGCGCGGTGGCGGCACCGGCCGGTGATACGCCGTCGCTCGAGGACGGCCTGGCGCCCGCCTCCGATGCAGCCGACACAGCCGACGCCGCTGACGAAGACGGCGAAGAAGTAGCCGAAGAAGACGATCCACCGCTGACCTACGACAACGATCCGGACAACACGCTGGTCGGCATCTTCGGCAACGAGCCGGTGGACACGGCCGGCTTCCGCCAGGCCGTGCAGCGCGCGTACGAAGACCCGCTGCAGAGCCCGACCCGCGAGGTGACCGAGTGGAAGCGCACGGACACCGACACGGCCGAAGCCGAGAAGGCCAAGCGCGAGGCCGCGGCCAAGGGCAGCTCCCAACGCGGTGCCAAGGGTCCGTTGTTGCCGGCACAGATCGCCGAGTGGACGCTGTGGGCGTTCGTGGGGTTGCTGGTGGTACTGCTGCTGGTTACCGCGCCGCGCTGGCTGCCGTGGCTGCGCGGCTCCGGCCGGCGCCGTCGCGCAACGGCCACGGCGGTCGTGGAAGACGCGATCCGGATACCGGACGTGGCACCGCCCGATCCCGCCGCACGTGCGCGCGCGCTGTGGCAGGAGGGACGCCCCCGCCAGGCGCTGGCGCTGTTGTATCGCGCCAGTGTGGACACCATGAGCGAACGCGCGCAGGTCAGCCTGCCGCCGGGGGCCACCGAAGCGCAGTGCCTGCGCGCTTCGCGACGGATGCCGGTCGAGGCCGACCGCAATCTGTTCGCGCGCATCGTGCGGGTCTGGCAGTACGCCGCCTACGCGGGCCAGTTGCCGACCGATGACGACTTCGACACGCTGGCCACCACCCTGCAGGCCCAGTTCGGGTGGCGCGCATGAGCGCCCGCCTGCGCTGGCTGCTGGTTGGCCTCGTGCTGCTGGTGATCGCGGTGCCGCTGGCGATCCTGTTCCTGCGCACGCACGAGCGGGTGACCGAGGTGGAACGCCTGCCCCCGCAGGGCGAAGCGAGCTACAACCCGCTGTATGTGCTCGGCCAGGCACTGCGTGCGGACGGCCTCACGGTGCAGTCGCGGCCGCGCCTGGACCTGACCCGCATGCCGTTGGCGCCGGGCGATACCGTCGTGCTGCTGCAGGACAGTGCGGAGGTTCCGGCGCCCGCCGTCACCGCCCTGATGGCCTGGGTGGCACGCGGCGGGCATCTGATCGTGCGCACGCCACCGATCGGCAAGGACGACGCGCGCAACGGGCCGCTGCTGGACGCGCTCGGTGTGGACAGCGAAGGCCAAGAGAGCGACTGCCAGCCGTTCCACGTGCGCGATGACCCGCAGCATGTCGAGTTCTGCAATGGACGCCGCTTCGCGGTCGCGCCGCCCACCGGCATCACGCTCGAGCGGGGCTGGGGAGACGAGGAAAGCCGGGTCTTCGCCCGCCTGCGCCACGGCCATGGCCGCATCGATGTGCTGGCCGACATGGCCTTCATGCACGGCAAGGGCCGACCCAACCCGGCGGTTCCCCCGAACGCTGCCAACGCGATCATCGATGGCCTGCACGACAAGGCGCACCGCGATCTGACCCGTTACGTGCTGGCGCCGAACCATGGCAAGGGCACGATGTGGCTGGTCTACGCCTCCCGTCCGCCCTCGCTGTGGAACCGCGTGTTCTACCTCGGCTGGCCGGTGTGGGCGCCGTTGCTGCTGGCCCTGCTCGGCTGGCTGTGGCAGCGTGCGCAGCGGCTGGGCAGCGAACTGCCCTCGCCGCCGGCTGAACGCCGCTCCCTGCTGGAACACATCCGCGCCAGCGGCGAGCACCTGCTGCGCTTCGGCAAAGCGCCGCTGTTGTATGACGCGGTCCGCCGGGCCTTCCTGGCTCGCCTGCGACGCCGGTCACCGACGGCCGCCGCGCTGGCCGGCGAGGCCCGGGTGCACGCCATCGCCACCCTGCTGCAGTGGTCGCACGCACGCGTGCAGACCGCCTTGACCCCACCCGCTGCCCACGACGTCGCCGGCCTGCGCGACCGCATCCGCCTGCTGATCCAGATGAGAAACCTGCTATGACCGAGCCGACGCTTCCGCCGCCGCTGTCCCCTCCTGCCGTGACCGCGCCGCCGTCGCCGTCGCCGTTGTCCGAGCGCGTCGATGCCGTGCGCGACGCCGTCGGCCGCGCCTTCATCGGCCAGCCCGAGGTGCTCGACCAGATCCTGATCGCCCTGCTGGCCGGTGGCCATGTGCTGATCGAAGGCGTCCCCGGGCTGGGCAAGACCCTGCTCGTGCGTGCCCTCGCCCAGGCGCTGGAGCTGGACTATGGGCGCGTGCAGTTCACCCCGGACCTGATGCCCAGCGATGTCAGCGGCCACGCGGTGTACGACCCGAAGACCGAGAGCTTCAAGATCCGTCGCGGTCCGGTGTTCACCAACCTGCTGCTCGCCGATGAAATCAACCGCGCCCCGGCCAAGACCCAGTCGGCCCTGCTGGAAGTGATGCAGGAAGGCCAGGTCACCATCGAGGGCAAGGCGTTCGCGCTGACCCCGCCGTTCCTGACCCTGGCCACGCAGAACCCGGTCGAGCAGGAAGGCACCTACCCGCTGCCCGAAGCGCAGCTGGACCGCTTCCTGCTCAAGGTGCTGATCGATTACCCGACGCTGGACGACGAGAAGCGCATGGTCGATGCGATCACCACCGGCCGCAGCGCGGCCGACTTCGATCTCTCGCAGGTGCCACGCGTGCTGAGCGGGGCCGAGGTGGTCGCGCTGCAGCAGGCGACCGCGGCGATCACGGTCGATCCGGAAGTGATCGACTACGCGGTGCGTATCGTCGCCGCCACGCGGCAGTGGCCGGGTATCGCGCTCGGTGCCGGCCCGCGCGGCAGCATCGCGCTGGTGCGGGCAGCGCGTGCGCAGGCGGTGCTGTCCGGCCGTGATTTCGTCACCCCCGACGACGTGCGCGACATCGCCAAGCCGGCATTGCGCCACCGCATCGCCTTGGCACCGGAACTGCAGATCGAAGGACAAAGCGCCGACGATGCATTGACCGCACTGCTGGCCAAGGTGGACGCACCACGCAAATGAGTGCGCGCGCCGTCCATCGCAGGCGACCGGCATGAGGCCGGGACCGCTGCTGCTGGCACTGCTGGCCGGCTGGGGCCTGCTCGGCGTGCCGGTGGTGCTCGGTGCCTGGCCGCACGCGGTCTGGTGGGCGGTCGGTGCCGGCGTGGGCCTGATCGCGCTGGTGGACCTGCTGCGCCTGCGCCGCCAGCCCTCGCCGAGCGTGCACCGCGAGTTGCCCGAGTCGCTGGCGCTGAACGTCGAGCGCGAGGCCACGCTGCGGCTGGAATCGAGCCGGCACCAGCGCGTGGAGGTGTTCGATCTGGTGCCCGGTGGCTGGGCCCTGCACGGCCTGCCGCGTGCACTGGCGCTCAAGCCGATGGTCAGCAGCAGCGTGGCGTACCGGCTGACGCCCACCGCGCGTGGCCGATTCGTGTTCGAGGGCGTGCACCTGCGCGTGCACAGCGCGTGGCGGCTGTGGCATCAGCGGCGGCAGCTGCCGCCGGCGATGACGGTGCGCGTGTACCCCAACTTCGCACCGCTGACCCGCTTTGCGTTGTTCAGTGCCGAACAGGCCTCGCGCCTGGTCGGTGCCCACCTCAAGCGCCGTCGCGGCGAAGGCACCGATTTCCACCAGATGCGCGAGTACCGCATCGGCGACAGCCTGCGCCAGATCGACTGGAAGGCGACCGCGCGGGCGCGCAAGCTGATCTCCCGCGAATACCAGGACGAGAAGAACCAGCAGTTGGTGCTGATGATCGACACCGGCCGGCGCATGATGGCCAGCGAAGGCGGCCTGTCGCACTTCGATCATGTGCTCAATGCAGCGCTGGTGGTCTCCTACCTCGCGCTGCGCCAGGGCGACGGCGTGGGCCTGTTCGCCGCCGGTGGCGAAAGCCGCTGGGTCGCACCGAAACGCGGCATGGGCACGATCGATACCCTGCTGCGCGCCAGCTATGACCTGCAGGCGCAGCCGGTCGCCACCGACTATCTCGCCGCGGCCACCGAGCTTTCGCTGCGGCAACGCCGGCGTTCGCTGGTGATGCTGGTCACCAACGTGCGCGATGAAGACATCGAAGACCTGCTCGCGGCCGTGCACCTGCTGCAGCGCCAGCACCTGGTGTGCGTGGCCAGCCTGCGCGAGCGCGAGCTGGACGATGCGCTGGCCCAGCCGGTGGAGACCCTGCAGGACGCCACCCAGGCCGGTGCGATCGCCCGCTACCTGCAGCAGCGCAGCGACGCACATGACGCGCTGCGCAGCCATCGGGTGATGGTGCTGGATGTCACCGCCGAGGCCCTGCCCGGGGCGCTGGTGGAGCGCTATCTGGCGGTCAAGCGGGATGGGTTGCTGTAACCCACGCGCAGCGACCAACGGTCGGTAGCTACCCGGCGATGCGGGCGCTGGCGATCAGGCGCGTTATCGCCTTCTGCACCGCCACACGATTGCGGGCGAGCTTCATCCACCCCGGCAGGCGGGAAAACATCGAACGATGCACGCCACGGCTTTCGCGCAGTGACGCGTTGACGTAATCCAGAAGGGCCTGCAGATGCGCTGTGTTGTACGCCCACAGCAGACCGGCGCGGGTCGGCTCGACCAGGCGCAGGGGTAGCCCGAAATGCGGATCGGCCGGGTCCCCAGCGCGCAGTGGGCGTACCGTGACGCTGACCTCGCTGCTGCGCCCGCATTGCGCGCACTCCGCAGGCAACGTGCCCGGCACCCCGGTGGTCGCAGATGGTCGGTGCTGGTGTACGGACAGCCATTGATGACCACAGTGGCCACAGGGCCGACGCCCATCCAGGCGGACCGGGCCCACCCAGGGGTTGTCGACGCTGTCCAATGCCGCGCTGCAACCGGTGCAGCGGAAACGCGCGGTCCAGCGATACGGTGCCCAGCTCGCCAGCACCCAGCCAGGCGTATCGCAGCGGTGGCAGCGGACGGCCACGCGATCGGCAAACGCCTGCAGGCTGCGGCCGTCATCGAAGTGACGGCCGGCAACAGGTGTTGTGCGCCCGCGCGAGCCGGGCCGGCGCTGCACAGCCATCAGACGAAGATACGCGTCGGCGCTTCGTCGATGATCGCGTGCGGTACGAAGCGGGCGCTGTCGCGGGTGATCCGGCTGTTGTCTTCGCGGATGCCCATCCCACAGGCCTGGTCGCCCACGATCCAGCTGCCGATCAGCGGATAGCCGCCATCGAACGCGGTAAGCGGATGCGCGGCCTGGCGGATCGCCGGGCCGGTGTAGGGGCCTTCGCTTTCCTGCCAGCTGCCGTCGGCCAGGTGCATGGCCACGTTGGCGCCCTCGCGCGAGAACAACGGCTTGCGCACCCAGCCGCGCGGCAGCTCACTGCCGTCGTCGAATTCGGCGGCGAGCAGGTTCGGGTGGCCACGGTGACGCTGCCACAGCAGCGGCAGCACGCCCTTGTTGCTGAGGATTGCCTTCCACGCCGGTTCCAGCAGCTGCACGCCCGAGGCGGGCAACGCCTGGCCGAACGACTCGGTCATCAGGTCTTCCAGCGGGTACAGCTTGAACAGGCTGCCGATCACGGTGTCGTCGAGCGCGGTGAAGCGCCCATCCTCGGACAGGCCGATATCCTCGATCGCGATCGCGTCGCCACGCAGGCCGGCCTGGGCCGCACAGTCGCGCAGGTAGGCGACGGTGCCCTGGTCTTCTTCCGAAGCACCGACCGCGCTGAAATACAGCGGCGGCGGCAACTGCGCGGCCAGTTCGCCGAAGCGTTCGACCAGCGCCTCATGGATCGCGTTGAACTGATCGGCATCCGGCGGCAACCGGTTCTGGTTGCGCTGGTCCTCCAGCCACTGCCACTGGAAGAACGAGGCCTCGAACAGCGAGGTGGGCGTGTCGTAATTCAGCTCGTACAGCTTGGCCGGGCCGCTGCCGTCGTAGGCGAAATCCAGCCGACCGTACAGATGCGGCTCGCGGCGGCGCCAGCTGTCGGCGATCCAGTCGCGGAACTGCGGCGGGATCGCCAGCTGGTCCATCAACTGCTGGCTGCCCACCACCTCGTCGACCAGATCCATCGCCATCGCATGCAGCTCGGCGCTGGGATCCTCGATGTCCTGTTCGATCTGACGCAGGGTGAAGGCGTAGTACGCGGTTTCATCCCAGTACGGCAGGCCATCGATGGTGTGGAAACGGAACCCCGACTCTTCGGCCCGGGCGCGCCATTGGCTGCGCTCGGCGATACGCACGCGCTGCATCGATCAGCCGCCGACGCTGCTGCGGTTGCTGCTGGTGTTGCCGAAGCCACCACGGCTGGCGGTGACCGCACGGTTCGGGGTGGCAGTGACCGGGGCCAGGCCGGCCTTGCCGGCGCCAATGCCGCTGGCGGTGTTCAGCCCGCCGGTCGACGGACCCGGGCGTGCCCAGCCCTTGGCCTTGTCCTGATAGGCCGGGCTTGCCGCCGGCTGCTGGGCCAGGCCTGCACCGCCGCGGTTGCTGAGCATCTGCGACATGAAGAAGCCCATCATCATCGGCCCGATGAACGAATGGCCGGTGGAGGTCTTCTGTTCCACGCACTGCTCGGCGTTGTACTCGGCTTCGCAGGCTTCACGCGAGGCGTACTTGGGGGCGGCATCGGCGGACTGCTTCTGCGCGTCGGCAAAGGCCGTGCGGCAGCTGGACGGATCGCCGGTGGCTTCGGTACAGGCCTGCACCGAGGTGTAGAGCCCTTCCTGCACCTGCACGGCCTCGTTCTTCTGGCAGGCGGTGAACAGCAGCGGCGCAGCGCTCATCAGCAGCAGCGCAGTGGTCCTGGAACGTTTCATGGCGTCATGCCCCCTAATGCGGTTATCTCCCCAATCATGCCTGATCGGGGCGAACAACCAAAACCGGCAAAGTCCAGAACATGAACAGCATTTCAGGATTCCATCACGGCAGCGGCGAAGGTGGTTGCAAACGCAACCGGAATTTTTCGGCAGAATCGAGATGAAACGCGCCCCCACGGCCCGCCAGATCCTGCCAGCCACCATGCCTGAATACCGCTCCCGCACCTCCACCGCCGGCCGCAACATGGCTGGCGCACGCGCCCTGTGGCGCGCCACCGGGATGACCGATGGCGACTTCCACAAGCCGATCATCGCCGTCGCCAACTCGTTCACCCAGTTCGTGCCCGGCCACGTGCACCTCAAGGACCTGGGCCAGCTCGTGGCGCGCGAGATCGAGCAGGTCGGCGGCGTGGCGAAGGAGTTCAACACCATCGCGGTGGATGACGGCATCGCCATGGGCCACGACGGCATGCTGTATTCGCTGCCCAGCCGCGAAATCATCGCCGACTCGGTGGAGTACATGGTCAACGCGCACTGCGCCGACGCCTTGGTGTGCATCTCCAACTGCGACAAGATCACTCCCGGCATGCTGATGGCCGCGCTGCGCCTGAACATCCCGGTGGTCTTCGTCTCCGGTGGGCCGATGGAAGCGGGCAAGACGCGCCTGTCCGAGCACAAGCTGGACCTGGTCGATGCGATGGTGATCGCCGCCGATGAAAGCGCCAGCGATGAGAAGGTCGCCGAGTACGAGCGCAGCGCCTGCCCTACCTGTGGCTCGTGTTCGGGCATGTTCACCGCCAACTCGATGAACTGCCTGACCGAAGCGCTGGGCCTGTCGCTGCCCGGAAACGGCTCGACCCTGGCCACGCATGCCGACCGCGAGCAGCTGTTCCGCCGCGCCGGGCGACTGATCGTGGAGCTGTGCCACCGCTGGTACGGCGGTGAGGAGATCGGCGCCCTGCCGCGTGGCATCGCGACCCGCGCGGCGTTCGAGAACGCGATGACGCTGGATATCGCCATGGGCGGCTCCACCAACACCATCCTGCACCTGCTGGCCGCGGCGCAGGAAGCGGAAGTGGACTTCGACCTGCATGCCATCGACGAACTCTCGCGCCGTGTGCCGCAGCTGTGCAAGGTCGCCCCGAATACCCCGAAGTACCACATGGAGGATGTGCATCGTGCCGGTGGCGTGTTCGGCATCCTCGGCGAACTCGCGCGCGGGGGGCTGCTGCATACCGACGTGCCGACCGTGCACAGCCGCACCCTGGCCGAGGCGATCGCACGCTGGGATGTCGCGGTGAGCACCGATGAAAAGGTCCACGATTTCTTCCGCGCAGGGCCCGCCGGCATCCCGACCCAGGTCGCCTTCAGCCAGGCCACGCGCTGGCCGACGCTGGACGTGGACCGTGCCGAAGGCTGCATCCGCGCCGTGGCGCATGCCTATTCGGCCGAAGGCGGGCTGGCGGTGCTGCGCGGCAATCTCGCCGTCGATGGCTGCGTGGTGAAGACCGCCGGCGTCGACGAATCGATCCATGTGTTCGAAGGCAACGCGCGTGTGTTCGAGAGCCAGGACGCCGCCGTGGCCGGCATCCTCGCCGACACGGTGGTGGCCGGCGATGTGGTGGTGATCCGCTACGAAGGCCCGCGCGGTGGCCCGGGCATGCAGGAAATGCTGTACCCGACCAGCTATCTGAAATCCAAAGGCCTGGGCAAGCAATGCGCGCTGCTCACCGACGGTCGTTTCTCCGGCGGCACCTCGGGCCTGTCGATCGGGCATGCCTCGCCGGAAGCGGCTTCGGGCGGCGCCATCGGCCTGGTCCGCGACGGCGACCGCATCCGCATCGACATTCCCGCGCGGCGCATCGACCTGCTGCTGGATGACGCCACGCTGGCCGCACGCCGCGCCGAGCAGGATGCACTGGGCTGGAAGCCGCGCGAGGCCCGCCCGCGCAAGGTCACCGGCGCGCTGAAGGCGTATGCGTTACTGGCCACCAGTGCCGACAAGGGTGCGGTGCGCGACCTGGCGAAGCTGGAGGACTGAGGGTGCCAGCGCAGGCTCCCGGCTTGACCTGAGTGCAGCACTGGCAAACACTCAGGTCAGACCTCTGCACAAGGATGTGACAATGCACGGCACGCGTTCTCTGCTGTTACTGGCTTTGTCGGCCGCCGCATTTCCGGCCTTTGCCGAGGCGTGCGCCGTGGATCGCGCCGCGATGCTGGCGCTGAGCCCGGAGCACTTTGATCAGGATCTGGAAGGCGGCTGGCGACCGATGGCGGAGAAAGCCGAGTGCCAGTTGGCCGCCGCCGATCTGATCGCGGCCTACCGTGCGCAGCCCAAGGCTGCCGGCAACACCACGATGATCTGGCATGAAGCACAGATGCGCGCGCAGGCCGGTCAGGACGCGCAGGCGGTCGCACTGATGCGCCAGACCTACAAACCCGCACCCGATGCCGGCGGCTGGAATCCTTACATGGATGCCAGCGTCGCGCTCATCGAAAAGGACCGCCCGGCCCTGGCCGCCGCCCGCGCGACGCTCGCAGCCCTGCCTGCGCCGCCTGAGACCAACGTCGAGAACGGCTTCTTCGACTTCACGATGCCCAACGGTGAGGTGGTACAGGTCGCTTGGCCGCCCAATCTCGATATCGTCGATGCGTTTGTGCGGTGCTTCGGCCAAAGCTACCGGGAGGCCTTCTCCAACCAGGCCTGCCGTCATCCAGACACCTCGGCCGCGCCTCAAGGAAGCACACCCTGACCTAACTGCCAGAGAGCATTCGGCGCTACCCGATCACCCGCTTGAACGGCGGCAGTGAATCGATGATCCGCTTGCCGTAGCGGCGGGTCAGCAGCCGCGAGTCGAGAATGATCACGCGGCCGGTATCGGTGGAGGTGCGGATCAACCGGCCGGAGAACTGGGTGAGCGTACGCAGCGCGTGCGGGATCGCGATCAGGTTGAAGGCGTTCAGGCCGCGGCTTTCGAACCACTCGCTCAGAGTGGAGGTCTGCGGGTCGGTCGGGACCGCGAACGGCACCTGGGTGATCACCACCGTGGTGCAGGCTTCGCCCGGCAGGTCGAGGCCTTCGCCGAAGGAATTGAGCCCGAACAGCACCGAGCCCTCACCGGCCGAGGTGCGCCGCAGGTGCTCGTCGATCATCTTCTGCTTGGCGGTTTCGCCCTGCACCAGCACCTGCTTGCGCTGCGCGGCCGGCATCAGCTCGGCCACCTTTTCCATCTTCCAGCGCGAGGTGAACAGCACGATGCTGCCCTTGTCCCAGTCCAGTTCCTTGACCAGGTACTTGGCGATTTCCTTGGGGTGACCTTCCTTGTCATCCGGAGTGACCGGGAACGCCGGCACGATCAGCTGCGCCTGGTTGGGCAGATCGAACGGCGACGCCAGCGAGACCATCTCGGCCTCGGCCGGAATGCCGTTGTCGATCGCCAGCGCCTGGAAGTCCCCGCCGCCGGTGAGCGTGGCCGAGGTCATCACCACCGAATCCACTTCATCCCAGAGCAGCTTGCGCAGCACGTTCGCGGCCGAAACCGGCGAGCCGTGCAGGACCAGGTCGCCATCGCGCGAGAGGGTGATCCAGCGCGCGGTCGGCGGCTGGCCCTCCTTGTCTTCGCGACGCCAGCCGGTCCACAGGTTGTGCTGCTGCTCGATCATCTCCAGCGCCATGCCGAGGTTGCGCTGCAGGCGCTCGCGCGCGGCATCCTCGGGCTTGCCCTTGGCCACCTGGGTCAGCGCGGCGTGCGCCCAGTTGAACAGCGCGCGGGTGTCGTCGGCGATGGCCTCGATATCCGGCATCCAGATCTCCGGCAGGCGACCGTTCGGGGCGCGCCACATCGGCTCCTGCGCGGACGGGTCCGGCCGCCAGCTGCGCTCGATCACATCGCGGAAGGCCTTGAGCTGCTTGCTGACCTTGGCGGCGGCCTCGATGGCCTCGTTGGGCAGCAGGTTGCCCAGCTTGTCCTTGTCCACCGCGCGGTAGGACGCGGCGATCAGCACCTGCAGGCGGCCGGTACGCTTGGCCATCTCGTCCAGCGCGAGGCTGGCCGCGCCCTGGTCGATGGCGACGTTGCCGATGTGATGGCCTTCGTCGAGCACCAGCAGCATGTCCGACGGCGGCGCGATCAGCGGCTGGCCGTTGTCGCTCTCCCCGATCGACAGCGCCGACAACAGCAGCGCGTGATTGGTCACCACGATCTGCGCCTCACGCACCGTGTTGCGCGAGCGCAGCACCGCACACTGCGCCGAGTAGGCGCACTTGCGCCCGGCGCAGCCCGAGGCCGGCGTGGTGATGCGCGAGCGCAGGGTGTTGCTGATCGTTTCCGGGGCGTTGTCCAGGTCGCCGTTCCAGCGGCCTTCGAGGAAGGCCTTGCTCAGCGACTGCGCCAGGTCCATTTCAATCGGTGCCAGCGGGCGATCGAACAGCGGCTGCTCGTCCTCGAACATGCCTTCCTGCGCGCCGTCGCCATGCGCTTCGGCGGCATTGCGGGTGCACAGGTAACGGGTGCGGCCCTTGGCCAGCGCCACGGTCGCTTCGATGCCGGTGGCCTTGAGGAAATTGGGGATGTCGCGCTCGACCAGCTGCGACTGCAGCGCCACGGTGCCGGTGCTGATCACCAGCTTTTTCTTGGTCGCCAGCGCGATCGGCACGCCGGCGGTCAGGTAGCCCAGCGACTTGCCGACGCCGGTCGGCGCTTCGACCACGCCGACGCCGCCGCTGTGCGAGAGCGCACGCGACACCACGCCGATCATCTGGCTCTGCGAGCGCCGGGTACTGAAGCCGGGCGTATTGGCCTGCAGCTTGGCGTAGGCGTCGCGGATGCCGGCCTTGAGCGCGTCGTTCAGGGCGCGGGGGGCTTCAACTTTTTCGGTCACGCCGGGGGACTGCCTGACTGGATCACGGTCCCCATTTTCTCACGACCCGGGGGCCGTGACCGGCGCCATTTTCCGCGCCGGTTCATATCCGTGACGCGGCCCACGCGAAAGGTGTGGACCACGGCAGACGGCGGCTGCACCCGCTCAGCGCGGCGGCAGCGGCGGAGACGGTTGAACGGCGCGGCCGCGCAGCGCGCGGGTCATGGCCCAGACCAGCAGGACCAGGGCGAGCGCCTCGAACAGGTTGAGTGCGAAGTGGCCGACACCCAGCAGCGTCGACATCAGCTGCAGGTTCTCGTAGTTGCCCTGCTGCACCAGCCACATCGGCACCACGTTCAGCACCAGGCCTGCCAAGGTGGTCAGGGCCATCACGCCCAGGGCCCACAGGGCCACGCTGCGGATCGATCCGCGCGGGGTATCCACTACCCATACCACGGCGATCGCCAGCGCGATCAGCACGGGCAGGCGTACGCCGACCATGCCCAGCATCGAAATCAGCAGGTCCATGTTCACCGGCTCAGTCCTCGCCGACCAGCGGCGCCAGTTGGGTTCGCAGCTCGGTGTAGACCGCATCGGTCTGCGGACGCACCGCGTGCCACTGCAGGAAGCTCTCGGCGGCCTGTTCGACCAGCATGCCCAGGCCATCGACGATGTTGCGGCAGCCGGCCGAGCGCGCCCACGCGGTGAAGGCGATGGCCGCCTCGCCGTAGTTGAGATCCACTGCGGTGGTCATGCTGTTGACCAGCGACAGCGGCAGCTTGAACTCCGCGGCGCGGTCGCGGCCGGCCGAGGTGGCGTTGATGATCAGCTCGAAATCGCCCAGTTCGCGGATGTCTTCCCAGTAGCGGGTGATCGCGCGGCCCGGCTCGCCCATCGCATCGATCAGCGCGTCGGCGCGTTCCGGCGTGCGGTTGACCACCACCAGCTCCAGGATGCCGGCATCCAGCAGGGCCGGGGCCACGCTGCGGGCCGAGCCGCCGGCGCCGATCAGCAGGGTGCGGCGGCCACGCAGGTCCAGCCCGTGGCGGTCGGTGAGGTCGCGGACCAGGCCGATACCATCGGTGGTGTCACCGTGCCAGCGGTCGCCCTTGCGCAGCAGCGTGTTGACCGCACCGGCGCGGCGCGCGCGCGAGGTCAGCGTGGTGCACAGTGCGAAGGCGGCTTCCTTGTGCGGCGCGGTGATGTTGGCGCCCACGCCCCCCTCGGCGGCAAAGGCCTCCAGGGCCGCCAGGAATTCGGCCGGCGATGCCTCGATCGCGCGGTAATCCAGCGCCAGGCCTTCCTGCCGGCCGAACGTGGCGTGGATGTGCGGCGACTGCGAATGCGCGATGGGCTGGCCGAATACGGCGTAACGGTCGGTCATGGGTTTCCTGCTCCGGGCCTAGAATGGAACGCAAACCCCAACGGACGCGATGATGCGCATTCCATTGTCTCTGCTCGCGCTGAGCGCCAGTTTACTCTGCACACCCGCCGCGATGGCGCTTTCCGAATTCGGCATCGAGGGCATGGGCGTGGTTTCGACCCAGGCCAATGAGGCCCAGGCCACGATCGCGCCGGACGGCCAGCGCATCGTCTGGGCCAGCGACCGCGCCGGGGGCAGCGGCGGTTGGGACCTGTGGCAGGCGGTGCTGCGCGATGGCCGCTGGCAGGACGCCGCCCCGCTCGCGCTCGACAGCGCCCGCGACGAACGCGATCCCTACTTCAGCCACGATGGCCGCTGGCTGTACTTCGCCTCCGACCGCAGCGGCGGCCAGGGCGGGTTCGATCTGTACCGCGCCCCGGTGGGCGCCGATGGCAGCCTCGGCCCCGTCCAGGCCCTGCCAGCATCGCTCAACACCCGCGATGACGAACGTACGCCTGCGCTGCGCCCGGATGGACGCACCCTGCTGTTCTCACGCAATGGCAGGCAGACCCAGGGCGGCTTCGATCTGTACCTGGCGCCCGTGCAGGGCGAAGGCGTCGGCACCGCGCAGGCCCTGCCTGCTCCGCTCAATACGGCCGCCGACGAACTCGGTGCCGCCTGGCTGGACACTGCGGGCGCACTGGCCTTCACCCGCGCGACCGATGGGCATTCGCAGGTGTGGCGGGTGGGCTGCGATCACCGCCAGGCGGCGGAGCCGCTGACGCTGTCGTTCAATACCGCCGACGGCCAGACCGGCGCGCCGGTGGTGGACGCCTCGAAGCCGTCGGAGATGGTCCTGGCTGGCGTGGCACGCGCACCGCGTGCCGGCGGGCTGGATCTGTACCGGATCAAGACGCCGTCAGCGCCGCAGGGTCCGGGCTGCGGGTGACGTTGCGGGGCCGAAGGGCAGCGACGCTTGGCGTCGCTCTACCCGTGGAGGCGGCGTGGCCCGGCGTCACTGGCCCTGCAGCAGCGCCGCACGTTGCTGTTCGTACTGCGCTTCGCTGATCTCGCCGCGGTCCTTGCGCTGGTTCAACGTGGCCAGCTGCGCCTGCAATGCGGGCGACAGCTGGGCCTCACGGGCGATGCGGGCGGCGGCGGAGGGTTGCTCCGGTGCCTGCCGCGCCGCGCGGCGCACGCCACGGATCACCAGTCCGATGACCACGGCGAAGGCCAGTACACCGGCACTCCAGGTCACCCACTGTAGCCATCCCATCGTCTGCATCATCGTCGTCCTGTGTCGGGGTGGGCGCGTATTGTCAGCGCTCGCGCAGCCAACGCGCCACCTGCGGGGCGAAATAGGTCAGCACGCCATCGGCGCCGGCACGCTTGAAGCCGATCAGCGACTCCATCACGCAGGCCCGCTCGTCCAGCCAGCCATTGGCGAAGGCGGCCTTCATCATCGCGTACTCGCCGCTGACCTGGTACGCGAAGGTGGGCACGCCGAACTGCTGCTTCACCCGGCGCACGAGGTCCAGGTAGGGCATGCCGGGCTTGACCATCACCATGTCCGCGCCCTCTTCCAGGTCCAGCGCGATCTCGCGCATGGCCTCGTCGCCGTTGGCCGGGTCCATCTGGTAGGTCTTCTTGTCCGCCTTGCCGAGGCCGGTGGAGCTGCCGACCGCATCGCGGAACGGGCCGTAGAACGCCGAGGCGTACTTGGCCGAGTAGGCCATGATGCGCACGTTGACGTGGCCGGCGGCATCCAGCGCGCGGCGGATCGCACCAATGCGGCCGTCCATCATGTCCGAGGGCGAAATGATGTCCACGCCCGCCTCGGCATGCGACAGCGACTGCTTCACCAGTGCCTCGACGGTGATGTCGTTGAGCACGTAGCCCTTGTCATCGATGATGCCGTCCTGGCCATGCGTGGTGTACGGATCCAGCGCGACATCGGTCATCACGCCCAGTTCCGGAAAACGCGACTTCAACGCGCGGATCGCACGCTGCGCCAGGCCGTTCCCGTCCCATGCCGCCGCCGCATCGAGCGACTTGCCGGCCGGATCGATCACCGGGAACAGGTCGATCACCGGGATGCCCAGTTCCAGTGCCTCTTCGGCCACCTTGAGCAGCTCGTCGATCGACAGCCGTTCCACGCCCGGCATCGAGGCCACCGCCGCGCGGCCGGCCAGTTCGTGCACGAACACCGGGTAGATCAGGTCGTCGGTGGTCAGCGTGTTCTCGCGCATCAGGCGGCGCGAGAACTCGTCGTGACGCATGCGGCGGGGGCGATAGTCGGGGTGTGCCATGAGGAACTCCGGAACGGAATGCAGGAAGGAGTGCAGGAACTACTGCAGCAGGTACTGCCGCGGTTGCAGCGGCTCGGGCAGCGGCTGGACGCCCAGGCTGTCGAGCAGGTCGATCTCGATGATGCGCACCATGGCGTCCAGCGGCAGGTCGTTGGATTCCAGCCCGAAGGGTTCTTCCATCTCCTCGCCGAGCTGGTCCAGACCGAAGAACGCGTAGGCCAGTACGGCCGACACCACCGGCGTCGCCCAGCCCAGCGAACTGGCCAGGCCGAACGGCAGCAGCACGCAGAAGAGCCAGGCGCAGCGGTGCAGCAGCAAGGTGTAGGCGAACGGCAGCGGCGTGGTCAGGATGCGCTCGCAGCCGGCCTGGATGCTGGACAGCGCATGCAGGCGCGTGTCGAACTGGGTGTACAGGTAAGGATCCAGCTGCCCGGCACGCAGCGCCTGGGCCAGGTCGGTGGCGATCATGGCCAGCAGCTGATCCGGCGCATTGAGGCGCTGGCCGAACCGCGCACGGTCGGCCTCGGGCACCCACGGCAGCGCGGCCAGCGCCATGTCGCGACCGCGCAGGCGGGCGGCCAGCGCATGCGCGAAGCCGATGCACCGCCGGCACACGCGGTCGCGCAGCGCGGCATCGTCGACCAGCAGGGCCTGGCACAGCCGGGCCAGGCTGCGCGATTCGTAGATCAGCTGGCCCCACAGCTTGCGGCCTTCCCACCAGCGTTCGAAACAGGCGTTGTTGCGGAAGCTGAGGAAGATCGACAGCACCAGGCCCAGCAGGGTGAACGGTGCCACCGAGACGCGCTCGATGCCCGGCGGATGCCAGAGCTCGGCCAGGGCGGCGACGGCGACCGACAACAGCAGGATCGCCACGACCTTCGGCGCCACCGCCGGAACGATGGAGCCGCGCAGGATGTAGAGCAGTTGCCAGCCGTGGGGACGAGGACGAATGATCATCGGTGCAGGGAGAGCGCCCGGAGAGGCGTGGACCGCCGGCGGAGCCGGATGCGGCAGCCGGTCATTCTACGCCGATGGTACCCGGCGGCCGTGAGCTGCGACGGTCGGTCGCACCCGGCGACGCAGACGCCGGCGGCTCAGATGATGCCGCCGCCCAGCCCCAGCCGGACGATGCCGACCACCACCACGATGCCGTTGAGCACCAGCCCGGTCCAGGCCCGGCCGCGCTTGCTGGCGTGGGTGAACAGGATGCCGATCGCGGCGATGACCGCGCCCACCGCGGCGAACGGGATCAGGAACCAGTTGCCCCACCCCAGCAGCGGGATCAGGGCCACAATCATCCACAGCAGCGACACGATGCCCCACAACAGACTGATCAATCCCATGCCCGGCTCCTTGAGGTGAATGCGTGGCCCACCATAGCGGTTCCGGGCGCAGGCGCAAGCGACGGCGAGACGCCGTTGGCGGGGGCCTCACCGACCCGGTGCTAGGGTGCGCTGGCAGGGGTTGGGACCGATTCAGTCGCCAGCACCGATCATCCCAGCCATCACACACAGGGGTAACGCCATGAACATCCGATGCGCTGCATTGCTGGGCCTGGCGCTGCTCAGCGCCGGCTGCGCCAGCACCTCCAAGGTCATGCTCGGCCAGGCGCGCGCGCCGGTCGATCCGGCCACGGTGCAGATCTATTCCACGCCGCCGGCCGGTTCGCAGGAAATCGCCCAGCTCGAGTCGGCCAGCGCAGTCGGTTTCGGCACGCAGGGCCAGACCGATGCCGCCGTGATGCGGCTCAAGCGTGAGGCCGCCGCACTTGGCGCCAATGGCGTGATCCTGATGGGCGTGGGCTCCAGCGGGTCGCCGGTCGGCATGTCCGTCGGTGCGGGCAGCTACGGCTCGCACGTGGGCGGTGGCGTCGGCATCGGCATCCCGACCACGCAGAAGCGCGCGGCCGGTGTGGCCATCTGGGTCCCGAATCCGCCGCCGGCCCCGCGCCTGCCGACGCAGACGATCACCCCGACGCGGTAACGAGAACCGCGGTAACGCAGACCGGGGTAACGCGAACCGGGGTAGGCCACGACCGTCGGTCGTGGCTGCTGGAACAGCGCACCGACCCACGGTCGGTGCCTACCGGAAGATGTTCCGCGCCTACCGGAACCGTGTCAGCGCTTGCTGGCGCGTTTGTACTTCGGCACGAAGACGTCATTGACCGCCTTGGCCAGCTGGTCCGGCGGCAGCAGGCCCTGGTCGAGCAGGAAGTTGTTGAAGGCCAGGCGGTCGAAGCGATCGCCGAGCGTCAGCTCGGTCTGCATGCGCAGTTCCAGGATGCGGGTGTAACCGTAGAAATAGCTGCCGGCCTGGCCGGGCATGCGCACCATGTAGCGGTCCAGTTCCTGGGTCGCCATCGCCTTGGACAGGCCGACCTCGTCGATCAGCACGCGCTCGGCGTTGGCACGGTCGATCTGGCCCAGGTTGAGCATCGGGTCCAGCATCGCGCGCGCGGCACGCAGCAGGCGGAACTGCAGCGCGATCAGCTGCCCGTCCAGCGGCTCGTACGGCACCATCTCCGCCTCGGCATACAGCGCCCAGCCTTCCACGTTGACCGAGTTGAACGCGAACATCGTGCGCGCCAGCGAGATGCCGCGCTCGACCATCGCAGTGAACTGCAGCTCATGGCCCGGGCGGCCTTCATGCGCACTCAGGGTCCAGGCAGCCGAGCCGAAGTTGAAGTCGTCGTACTGCGCGGCCTTGTCGCCGGCGGCCGGATTGCCCAGCGGCAGCACGAAGGTGCCCTGCTGCCCGGTGTTGCCGACCAGCGGCGCCGGCAGGAAATGCGGTGCCGGCGAGGCGGCGCTTTCGGCGGCCGAGCCCAGGCGCATCTGCATCGGACGCTGCGGCACGTCGACGATCTTTTCCTTGCGGATGATCGGGTCGATCGCATCGATCACGCCCCGGTAGTGGTGCTCGAGCTGGTCGTCCGGAATCTTGTCGCCCTTCAGCGCCCGCACCACCGCCACCGGATCGGTGCTGTCGGCGACCTTCAGGCCCTTGGCCTCCACCACCAGCGGCGCCAGCTGGCGCATCGCCGAGCGGGTTTCCATGAACTCCAGCTGGGCGCGCTGCATCAGCAGCGCCGGGGCGATGTCGATGCCCACGCGCTTGAGCTGGTAGGCATACAGCGGCTCGGGCAGGCGCGCGTCGGTGCGCGCCTTGGGCAGCACGTCACGGCGGGTCCAGTCGCGGTACTCGCGCAGCTGGCTGGCGATGGTCTGCAGCGCCTGCTCGGCGCCGGCGATCTTGTACTTGCCGAACAGCTGCTCGATGCCGGTGATGTAGGTGTCCACATTGGCCAGCGACTGCTCGACTTCGATCCTGGTCGGCTGCAGCAGTGCCTTGTCGCCCAGGCGCTCTTCATAACGCTGGCGCGACAGCGTGGTCACCGGCTGGCTGCCCGGGGCAAGCCCGGCGTAGGCCTTCAGGCGATCCAGCGCCTTGGCCCGGCGCTCGGCCGGCACCTGGTCGGAGAGCAGCAGGTTGAGGCCGCTGAACACCGTCTGCGGGGTATCGCTCCACGGCAGCAGGTACTTCTCGTTGAGCTCGCTGCCTTCGATGTTCTGGTCGGCGGCGGCGATCATGATCGCCAGGTCCTGGCGGACGTTGGCATCACGCTCGGTGGCGAGCTTGGCCTGCAGCTCGCTGCGCGCCTTGGCCATCGCCGCACGGTAGCGGGCGCCGTTGTCCGGGCCGAAATCGGCCACCTTGTCGTCGTAGCCGGGCACGCCGAAGAAGCCGGTTTCTTCCGGCTGGAACGGGCCCTGCGCATCGAGCAGGATCTGCGCCAGCTGGTTGCTGCGGGTCACCCAGGCCGGCGAGGCGGCAGGCTTGGCGGCAGCAGGGGCGGCCAGGGCCGGCGGGGCCGACAGCGCGGCGGGAACGGACAGGGCCAACGCGACAGCGAGGACAAGCGGCTTCATGCAGGAACTCCAGGGCAGGATGCCTGCGACCCTACGCACTTGGCGGGCCCGGGGCAATTGGCCGGAGGTCATGCCGCGTCGGGAAGCTGGCCGGCGGGGTCAAGAATCAGCGGTTCGACAGGATATGGGTCGAGCACCGTGGGTGCCTCGTTCGGCAACCGCCGTAGATCGATGCGCACCAGCAGGTCCCCGAAGAGCTGATACGGGACGTGGTCCCTGGAAAATCTGGTCATGAGCTCGCCGTTGCAGTTCGGAGATGTCTACGGTGCTCGGTATTCCCCCAGGCCCGCGCACCCCGATGATCGTTCCTGTCCACAGTTGCCGCGATGTGGGCGAGCGCTGGACAACATGTGTGCTGCCTTCCGCCACATACAGAGGAGCATCCTCCGGCTCGGTGGCGATGAGGGACGTGCGTTCGATGACGAGCACCTCGTCGAACAGATCGACCTGGATCCGATCGGAGGCCAGTGCGGTCCGGTCTACATGGAATCTCCCTAGCTAACGCTAGGCACGTTGCGTAGTTCTCTCGCCTGTAGGCAATGCTCAAGGGTCTGGATAGAAGGCCGCAATCGTGGCACGCGTCTCGTTCAGCACGCGAACGTTGTCATGTTGCCGCGCCGTTCCGGCGGGTAGTCCATTGTGACTTCCGCTTGGCGAAGACCATCGATTGATGCGACCGCATTCGCGGTCGCTGCAATCGTACGCCATCACTGTCCGCCAACGATCAGGCGTGTTCAGCGGCGCCTGATAGCCGTGGCCATATTCGAATTTCGGAGGATGGACGGAGGCATGCGCCAGGTCATGATCGGCGCCAAGCAAGTGGCCAATTTCATGAGCAAGGCTGTTCTTCTCGTCTGCAAGGCAATTCCGCTCCACCACCGCAAACGCCGTCTCCTTCGTTGCCAGCAAGCGCTGTGCCTGGCCGCAGACAGTCGGTGCGTCGTCTGTATCGACGATCATCAAGATGAGATCCACTTTCTCCATCTGCCGCATTCTATGGACGAGCCAGAGCGGCCCTTCAATGCCTAACGCTAGATCGTCCAGCGTCTGCAATACGGTCGATTCGGCATATCCGGGGAGCGCATTTCCTGCCCGCTGCAGGTCAACGAGAACTCCACTCTCTCGAAATCCTTCATTCGCATGTGCGACCGCTCTTTGCATCATGCTAAAGATCTTCTCTCTACCATCCGCCAGTGATTTGTTCCCATAGCCAAAGGCGACCCGGATGGTGGATCGCTCATCGGACTGAGTGACTTGGTCGAGAATGAGCGGATCCACCGGATAGGGGTCGCGCACCGTGGGTGCCTCGTTCGGCAGCCTCCGCAGATCACTGCGCACCAACAGGTTCCCGAACAGCTGGTAACGAAGATGACCTCGGGTGAAGCTCGTCATCAACTCGCCATTTTCCATTTCGATGACGTGGACAATCTGGGGCATGCCCCCTGCACCACGCCCACCGACCACTTCACCCACCCACAGCTGCCGCGACGAGGTGGTTTCACGATGGACTTCCCGTCCCGTTCCGATGGCCTGATAGAGCGGTGTAGTGTCCGTCTCACTATTGGCAGCGCGCGTACGGTTGACGACGAGGATGCCGTCAAACAGATCGACCTGAATCTGGTCAGCCGCCAGCGCAGCACGGTGCACCTCTACCCGCCGGGCCCAGTCGAAAATGCCCTTGGAGTAGCGCTTGCGCGCCTCCGGCCCGGGGTCCCATCCGTCGGCGGGCACCTCGATGAACGGTACCGCCGCCGAGGTCGTCGACACCAGCAACACACCGCACACCACGACCAACCAACCACACAGGATGCGTTTCATGTCTCCACCTCGCCTGCAGCATTGCCCGACCGGGCAGGTGCATCGAGGCTAGCGGCAGCAGGGGCGCGGAACGCCGCGCGGCATCACGGTATCAACGAAACCATCCGTCATCTCGGAT
The DNA here is from genome assembly GCF_013409105.1 of Stenotrophomonas sp. JAI102. NCBI lineage: Bacteria > Pseudomonadati > Pseudomonadota > Gammaproteobacteria > Lysobacterales > Lysobacteraceae > Stenotrophomonas > Stenotrophomonas sp. JAI102. Next base: position 151,574 of record NZ_JACCCI010000002.1, on the reverse strand, counting down.
TCGAAAGGCTGAAGCTTCCAAGCCACCCCTCAAAGACTGAGCGACGGCGGGCACTTCCCCTTCGCCCGGCATTCCTCCAGCGCGCAACTATCCGCGGCTTCGATGTCGTCCAGGGCCGCCAGATCGATGGCGTCCTTGCTGTCGGTCACCACGTACAGCATCGGGTAGTCCCAGTGGTCGCCGGAGCGCTTGGCGTTGAGGAACACGCGGCCCTTGCCCTGTGGGCCGGCGATCGCGATCACGAACTGGCTCTGGCCATTGGAGTGCATCGAGCCTGCGGGCAGGTAGCCATCGCGCAGGGGCTCACCGAGCGCTTCGACCAGCTCGATGTTGCAGCGTGCGCGACGCATGGCCTCCTGGTAGGGCGTACTGGATTTGCTCCAGTACGCCCACTGGTACAGCGCGAACCACACCGCGCCCACCGCCGCCGCAAGGCCGGACACCACGGCCAACGGCATGGCCCAGCGCCAGTGGCGGCGCCACCAGCCGGGAGGCACGGTCGAACCAGGAAGCGCGGGCGGCAATGTCATCGGCGAACTCCTTGTCGGGCCGGTGGCAGGAACGGGGAATCAGGGCGCCAGGCAGCGCCCCAGGAAGTCCTCGGCCAAGCGGTAGCGGTGCAGCGCGTTGCTGCCCGAGAGGCCGTGCTTGGCGCCGGGATAGGTCATCAGTTCGAACGGCTGGCCGCGCTTCTGCAGGGCGCTCATCAGCACCGTGGAGTTGGTGAACAGCACGTTGTCGTCGGCCATGCCGTGGATCAGCAGCAGGCGCGAACGCAGGCCATCGATGTGCGCCAGCACACGCGCTTCTTCATACCCCTTCGGATTGTTGCCCGGCAGGTTCATGTAGCGCTCGGTGTAGTGGGTGTCATACAGGCCCCAATCGGTCACCGGTGCACCGGCCACGCCACAGGCGTAACTGTCCGACGCCTTGGCCAGCAGCATCAGGGTCATGTAGCCGCCGTTGGACCAGCCCTGCACGCCGATGCGCGCCGGGTCCACCCACGCCTGCTGCTTCAGCCAGGCCACGCCGCGCAGCTGGTCGGCCACTTCGACCGTGCCCTGCACGCCGTACAGCGCGCCGCCGAAATCACGACCGCGACGCGGGGTGCCGCGGTTGTCCAGCGAGAACACCACGTAGCCCTGCTGCGCAAGGTACTGGTTGAACAGATGATCGCCACGGCCGGGCCAGCTGTTGGTGACCGTCTGCGAGGCCGGGCCGCCATAGACGTACACCACCACCGGGTAGCGCTTGGCCGGATCGAAACCGGTCGGCTTGATCAGGCTGTAGTGCAGTGCCGTCTTGCCGTCGGCGGCGGTCAGCGTGCCGAACTCGACCGGGCGCTGCGCATCGAGATAGCGCGCGTACGGATGCGCGGGATCTTCCAGGTCGTTCTCGACCAGGGTGGCGATCTTCTCGCCGTTGGCACGGTGCAGCGCGATCTGCGGCGGCGTGGTGGTGCTGGACCAGCTGTCCACGTAGACGCTGGCATTGCGCGCGAAGCTGGCGGTATGCATGCCCGGCGCCTGCGACAGGCGCTGCGGCGTGCCGCCCTGCAGCGACACGGCGTAGAGCTGGCTTTCGCGCGGGCTGTCCACGCCGGCGCGGAAATACACCTTGCCGGCGTCTTCGTCGACGGCCAGCAGTTCGTCCACCGGCCAGGTGCCGGCGGTCAGCGCGGTGACGCTCCCGCCGTCATCGGAGATGCGGTACAGGTGCTCGAAACCACTGCGCTCGGACGACCACACGAAGCCGCCCTGCTTGAGGAAGCGCAGGCTGTTGTGCAGCGGCACCCAGGTCGGCGAGGTTTCGGTCACCAGGGTGCGTTGCTGGCCGCTGGCCAGCTCGGTCTGGATCAGCTCGAGCGTCTTCTGGTCGCGCGACTGGCGCTGGAACGTCAGGCGCTGGGGATCACGCCAATCGACGCGAGCCAGGTAGATGTCCGGGTTGCGGCCCAGGTCGATCCAGGTCGGCTTGGCGTTCTGACGCGGCGCGATCACGGCCAGCTTCACGGTGACGTTGTGGTCGCCGGCCGCCGGGTAGCGCTGTTCGATCATCTCGGTGCGGTCGGCGTACATCTCGTAGCGCTTCTGCACCGGCACCGGCGATTCATCGATGCGGGCGAAGGCGATCGCCGAGTCGTCCGGTGCCCACCAGTAGCCGGTGTGGCGGTCCATTTCCTCATCGGCGACGAACTCGGCCACGCCGTTGCCGATCGTGTCGCTGCCATCGCGGGTAAGCTGGATCTGCTGGCCGCTGGCCAGGTCGATCACCCACAGGTTGCGGGCACGCACGAAGCTGATGAAGCCGCCCTTCGGCGACAGCTTTGCATCGGTCGCGAAGCCTTCCCCATGGGTGAGCTGGCGCACCGCGGCCTTGCCCTGCCTGCTCAGGTCGTACAGGTACAGCTCACCGCCGAGCGGGAACAGCAGCGTGCGTGCATCCGGCGACCACTGGTAATCGACGATGCCGGTCATCGCGGCGATGCGCTGGCGCTCGCGGCGGGCCTTCTCGGCGTCGCTCAGGGTTTCCGTGCCCGGCAGCACCACCTTGGAGTCGACCAGCAGATGGGTCTGGCCGCTGGCGATGTCGTACGCCCACAGGTCCAGCTGGTTGCGGTCGGCGTCCTTGCCGCGCAGGAAGCTGACCTGCGAGCCGTCCGGAGCCACCTTGGGCTTCATCAGGGTCGGGCCGGACAACGGCAGCGGACCGGTGATGGCATCCAGGGTGAGTTTTTCAGCGTGGGCGATCGAGGTCGAGGCGAGCATCAGGGCGAGTGAAGCGAACACGTGGCGCATGAAGGATTCCGGCAGCGTCTGGGCAGTCCCCGGCCGCGGGTGCGGCATGGGGAACGCTTCATCCTAACCAAAAGCCCTGTGGTCGTGCCGGCCGCACCGCGCCTCCTCGGGCGGCGGCCAGCGGCCGGAACGTCCGGGTGGAGGGGGTAGGGGCCGCGTCGGGTTCGGCGGGCAGCCGGCCAGCGGCCGGCACTACGCACGTTTCAGCGCTGGCCGAACAGGTGTTTGCGCTCTTCGTCGCTGAGCGGCTTGCCGGCCTGCGGGTTCACCTTCTCGCGCAGGGCGTAGGCACGCTGGGTGGCCGGGCGTGCTGCGATCGCGTCATGCCAGCGCTTGAGGTTCGGGAAGGCGCTGAAATCGACCGGCAGCGTGTCGTAGGCGCCGATCCAGGGGTAGCTGGCCATGTCGGCGATGCTGTACTCGTCACCGCCGAGGTAGGCGGCCTGCGCCAGGCGCTTGTCCATCACCCCGTGCAGGCGGCGCACTTCGTTGTCGTAGCGCTCGATCGCATAGGGAATCTTGTCGGGCGCATAGACGTTGAAGTGCCCCATCTGGCCGCTCATCGGGCCGAGCCCGGCCATCTGCCAGAACAGCCATTCCAGCACCGCCACCCGGCCGCGGCTGTCGGCCGGCAGGAAGCGGCCGGTCTTTTCGGCCAGGTACAGCAGAATCGCGCCGGACTCGAACACGGGCTGCGCGGCCCCGCCATCGGTGGGCTGGTGATCGACCAGGGCCGGCATCTTGTTGTTCGGCGAGATCGCCAGGAAGTCGGGCTTGAACTGGTCCCCGGCACCGATGTTCACCGGCTGGATCCGGTACGGCAGGCCGGTTTCCTCCAGCATCAGCGTGACTTTGTGGCCATTCGGGGTAGGCCAGTAGTACAGGTCGATCATGGCGAGGGCTCGCGCGGAGAGGGAATCCCGAGTCTAGTCCGTCGCTCGGCTTGGCAGGGTCAAGCTGGACCGTTACGCTGCGCCGTCCCCGCAACGCAGCATTCCAGCATGAGTTCGACCTCGAAATCCCCGAACGCCCTGTCCACCCTGATCTTCGCCTCGCGCTGGCTGCAGGTGCCGCTGTACCTCGGCCTGATCCTCGCCCAGGGCGTCTACGTGTTCCTGTTCGGCAAGGAGCTCTGGCACCTGTTGCACCAGGCCAACCAGATGGGCGAGCAGGAAATCATGCTGCTGGTGTTGGGCCTGATCGACGTGGTGATGATCTCCAACCTGCTGGTGATGGTGATCGTCGGCGGCTATGAAACCTTCGTCTCGCGCCTGCGCCTGGAAGGTCATCCGGACCAGCCCGAGTGGCTGAGCCACGTCAACGCAAGCGTATTGAAGGTGAAGCTGGCGCTGTCGATCATCGGCATCTCCTCGATCCACCTGCTCAAGACCTTCATCGGCGCCGGCAATCTGGGGGCGCTGCCGGCCTGCAACAGCGAGGCCTATCTGAAGGCTGTCGCCGCCGTCGGCGACGTCATCAAGTGCTCCACCATGACCTCGGACGGCGTGATGTGGCAGACCATCATCCATGGCGCCTTCATCCTGTCGGCCATCGGCATCGCCTACACCGACAAGCTGATGAGCGGCACGCCGAGCAAGGCGCTGTCGCACTGAGGCTTGCCCGGCAGCGGCGGCATCGGTGAGGATGCCCCCTGCCCTGACCGCCTGGCCCCCGGGCCGGGCGGGGTGATGCTAGATTGCACACCTGCGGGTCCGCCATGGGCGTCGGGAAACGTCCATGGCCGTCGGTTGGCCTGACCGCATCAGGCCCTACGTATCGTCGTCTTCAAAGGGGAGTTGGATGTCGCACGTCAAGACTCATGGCCCGGCGCGCCTGTTCGCGCCGATGATCCTGCTGATCGCCCTGTCCGCCTGCTCGGGCAAGGACGACACCGCACCGGCCACGCCTGCGGCACCGGCGGCCCCCACTGCTGCCCCGGCCGCACCGGCGGTGTCGGCCAAGGTCCAGTCGCTGGGCACCGAGGAACTGCGAGAGCTGGCCAGCAAGGCGCTGCGCGAGAACCGCATGTATGCCCCGGACGGCGACAACGCCATCGAGTATTACCTGGCACTGCGCGACAAGACCCCGGATGACGCCTCGGTCAAGAGCGCGCTGACCGATCTGCTGCCCTACACGCTGATCGCCGCCGAGCAGAACCTGGGCCGCGAGGACTTCGCCGAGACCCAGCGCCTGGTCGCGCTGATCGAAAAGGTCGACCCGACCGCCCCGGCGCTGCCGCGCCTGAAGCAGGGCATCAGCGGCAGCATGCAGACCGCGCTCAAGCGCACCCAGGAAGAGACCGACAAGGTCAAGAAGGACGCCGAGACCCGCGCCAAGCAGCTGGTGGAACAGCAGAAACTGGCCCAGCAGCAGGCCACGGAAGCCGAAGCAGCGAAGAAGATCGCCGCGCAGCAGGCAGCCGCCGCCCGCATCGACAACCAGGACACCGAGCGCCAGGCCGCCGCCCGCCGCGAGGCCGAACAGCGCCAGCAGCAGGCCGCCGCCGCCCAGGCAGCGGCCGCCCGCCAGGCCCCGGCTGCCGCCGCGCCGGCCGCGAGCCTGCGCCCGGTCAGTACCCCGGCCCCGCGCTACCCAGCCGACGCCCTGCGTTCGGGCACCGCCGGCGAAGTGCTGGTCGAACTGACGGTGGGCACGGACGGCTCGGTGACCGCCGCCCGCGTGCTGCGCGCCACCCCGGCCCGCGTGTTCGACCGCGAAGCACTCAACGCGGTCAAACGCTGGAAGTTCGAACCGGTCGGCGCCCCGGTCACGACCCGCCGCACGCTCGCGTTCGCGCCGGAAGGCGGCTGATCACAACGCACGGTTGGATGACGAAAGGCCCGGAGCGATCCGGGCCTTTCTTAATGGGGACGGAGGTAGTTAATAACGGGGACGGAGGTAGTTAAGCGCACTTCCCTTACCGCGTTCCGCGCCACCGACCTAGCGCGTTCTGATGCGCGGTTCTGCAGAGTGATGCCTCGCCATCCCGGTTGCGACCATGCCCCGCTCCCCTCGTCTGGTTCTGCCTGGAATTCCCCTGCATGTCATCCAGCGTGGCGTCAATCGCGCTGCGCTGTTCATCGACGACGATGATCGGAACCACTACCTGCGTCTGTTGCGCTCTGCCTGCCGAAGGCATGGCGTCCTGATCCACGCCTTCGTACTGATGGGCAACCACGTGCATCTTCTGGTATCGCCGATGGTGGCGGAAGGGCTGGCTTCAGCGATGCGGAGGTGCGGGCAGAACTACGTCCAGTACTTCAACAAGCGGCATGTTCGGAGCGGAACGCTGCTGCAGGGCCGCTTCAAGTCGTGCCTGGTGGATTCCGATGGCTACCTGCTGATGGTCCATCGCTACATAGAACTGAATCCGGTGCGGGCCGCGCTGGTAGCCCTTCTCGAAAGTTATCGATGGTCCAGCGCTCGGGCGTACCTGGGGCTTGAGTACAACCCGATGCTCACACCCCACGCCGGCTACACCGCCCTCGGCGCTACACCGAAAGCCCGTGCAGTGGCCTACAGTCAATGGCTGCAGGCCAGCATCCAACCACAGGAAAGAGAGCGGATCGTCGCCTACATCGCGCAGGAGCGCGCGTTGGGCAGCCCGCGCTTCCAGGACATGGTGGGACGGGCATTGCAGAGATCCGTGGTGTGCAGGCCTGCGGGAAGACCCATCAAGCAGCAGGGCCACTAGCCGTGAATGCGTCAGCGTTCCGAGGGCTAACGAATCGACAGCCGCGGGATTAACCACCTCCGTCCCTGTTATGAAGAAGGGCTCCTTGCGGAGCCCTTCGTGCATCAACCCGAGATCGCCAACCGTTCCTGATGGTAGCGACGCACGGCGGCGTACCAGAACAGGGCCGCCAAGCCGAAGCCTGCGCCGAGGTAGACCGCCCACATCTGCGGGCTGATCGCTTCGTGGCGGATGATCTTCAGCAGCATCTGGTTCTGCGCCAGGAACGGCACCGCGAACTGCCAGAGCTCACTCTTGATCGGGTACACCATCAGCGCGTAGCCCGGCAGCATCGGCAGCAGCATCAGCCAGGTCATGTGGCTCTGGGCTTCCTTCATGCTCTTGGCCGCTGCCGACAGGAAGGTCAGCAGCGAGGTGCCGATGAACAGCATCGGCAGCATGATCAGCAGCATCTGCAGCATCGGCAGGAAGCCCATGTTGAGCTGCCGGCCTACCCCGCCGGAGGAGAGCTGCGCGCTGATCTTGAAGGCCGCCAGGGTCAGCAGCAACGACGCCACACCGACCGCGCAGGCCGCGGCGATCTTGCCGCTGACGATCGCGCTGCGCGGTGCCGGCGTCGCCAGCAGCGGCTCCAGCGATTGCCGCTCACGCTCGCCCGCGGTGGTGTCCATCACCAGATACGCGCCGCCCAGGAACGAGGTGATGGTCAACAGGATCGGCAACAGCACCGACAGCATCATCCCCCGCTTGGCTTCAGCCGTCGCCAGATCCTGCGCGGCGACATCCAGTGGTCGCGCCACCTGCGGATCGATCCCGCGCGCCAGCAGGCGCAGCGCACCGACCTGCTGGCTGTAGCCGCCCAGCGCCGCCTCCAGCCGGCTGCTGGGAATATCGGCAGCACGGCGGGTACTGTCCTTGATGATCTCGACCAGCGCCGGACGGCCCTCGCTCCAGTCCTTGCCGAACTCCGGACTGATCCGCAACGCCACATCGATGCGCTGGCTGCGGATCGCATCCGTCAGGTCCTTCGGCGCCTCGGTCGCATTGAGACCCTGCGCGGCCAGGAAGCGCACCAGGTTGGGCGCATGTTCGCCGCCGATCATCGGGATTTCCAGCGGCTGCTCGATCTGTGTCTTTACCCGGCTTTCGGCGAGCTTGCTCATGCCCAGGATCAGCACCGGATACAGCAACGGCCCGAGCAGCAGCGTCAGCGCGAGCGTGCGGCGGTCACGCGAGAGGTCGCGCAGTTCCTTGCGCATCACGGTCAACAGCGTAGCGAACGAACTCATGCGTGCAATCCTTCTTCGGTACCGATCGCCTTGACGAAGGCATCTTCCAGGTTGCTCTCCCCGGTCTGTGCACGCAGCTCATCGGCGCTGCCGGCCGCCATCACCGTGCCCTGCGCGATGATCACCACGTGGTCGCACAGCGCGGCCACCTCCTGCATGATGTGGCTGGAGAAGATCACGCACCGGCCCTCGTCGCGCAGTCCGCGCAGGAACCCGCGCAGCGCGCGCGTGGTCATCACGTCCAGGCCGTTGGTCGGCTCATCGAGGATCACGTTGCGCGGATCGTGCACCAGCGCGCGGGCGATCGCGGTCTTGGTACGCTGGCCCTGCGAGAACCCTTCGGTCTGGCGGTCGAGGATGTCCTCCATCTCCAGCGCCGCCGAGAGCACCTTGGTGCGCTCGCGGATCCGCGCGGCACTCAGGCCGTGCAGCTGGCCGAAGTAGGCGATGTTCTCGCGCGCGGTGAGGCGCTTGTAGACGCCACGCGCGTCCGGCAGCACCGCCAGCTGGCGACGCACCGCGACCGGGTCCACCGCCGCGTCGATCCCGTCGACCACGACCCGGCCCTCGTCGGGCTTCATCAGCGTGTACAGCATGCGCATGGTGGTGGTCTTGCCGGCGCCGTTGGGGCCAAGCAGGCCGGTGATGCGCCCGTTGTCGGCCTGGAAGCCGACGTTCTGGACGGCATGGATCACGCCGGTCTTGGTCTTGAACGCTTTGTGCAGATGCTCGGCGACGATCATGCGCGCACCTCCCCGGTGCGGTACGAAGTACGGTTCATGGGGCCCATCCGTTGAACGAGGTGAACGCCGGCACCGGGCTGAGGGTGTCCAGGCAGGTGGCGTCGAGCGATGTGGCGTTGGCGGTGTCGATGAACTGACCCAGGATGCGCGGCATGCAGCCGGCGTTGATGGTGCCGTGACCCTGTCCCTTGGCGAGCAGGTGGCGACCCTGGGGCAGCTGCTTGAGCACCTGCTCGGCGTAGCGCGGCGGCGTGACCGGATCGAACTGGCCCGACAACAACAGCACCGGCAGCGTCGAGGCGAACGGCGCGGTGAAATCCTTCGGCCGCGAACCGGCATTCCAGGCCGGGCAGGCCGCGAAGAACATGCGCGCGACTTCCGGGCCAAGCACGCGATCGCCCGCGTCGCCTTCTTGGTAGCGATCGGCATCTTCGGCGCACAGCACCGACCACTGCATGCCACGGTTCATCTGCACGCCCAGCGTGCGGCTGGCCATCTTGCTCAGCGACATCAGCGGCGCATAGCGGCCCTGCGCGGCTTCATCCAGCGTGACCGGCAGCAGCGACGACAATTCCGGCATGTACGAAAACATGAACGCCAGTCCGGTAACCGAGTCGGCAGTCAATACATCGCGCTCGGCCTGGCCGGTGCCGGGGTTACGGTACTCGACCTCGACCGGGGCCTTGGCCAGTGCGGCCATCACGTTGCGCAGCTGGCTGCGGGTATCGACCGGGAAGCGCTTGGCGCAGATCGGATCCTGGCGGCACTGTGCCGATTGCAGGGTGATCGCATCTTCGAACGTGGTGGCGAAATCACCGCCGACCACCAGGTCGTTCGGCACCACGCCATCGATCACCACCGTGCGCGTGTGCTGCGGGTAGCGCGCGGCGTACTGCTGTGCCACGCGGGTGCCGTAGGAACCACCGACCAGGTTGACCTTGTCCACGCCCAGCGCCTTGCGCACCGTATCCAGATCACCGATGGCCTCGGTGGTGGTGTAGAAGCGGGTGTCCGCGCGCCCGGTCAGCGACTGCGCGCAGCGGCGGGCGTAGTCTTCGATGAGCGCGGCGCTCGGTGCCGCGTTCTCGTCCAGCGGCAGCTCCTTGCCCTGTGCATCCAGGCAGGTGAGCGGATTGGACTTGCCGGTGCCGCGCTGATCGATCAGGAAGATGTCGCGCTGCTTGCGCACGTCCCGAAGCGCCATGTTGACCGGGGCGGCAACCTCCGTCGCGGCCTGGCCCGGGCCACCGGCCAGGAAGAAGACCGGGTCGGCCTTGCCCGCGCCGTCATTGCCGGCGTCCAGCCAGGCGATGTTCAAGCCGATCCTGCGACCGTCCGGTGCCGCGGGGTTCTCCGGCACCTGCAGCGTGGCGCACTGCGCCTCGACATTCGCGCTGGCCTGCGCGCTGGTGAGGGTGCAGGGCTGGAACGCGAGCGTGCCGTACAGGCGCTGGGCGGCCGCGGTGCCGGGTGCAGCGTCGGGTACCGGCGCGCAGCCGGCACACAGGGCGGCGACCAGCGCGACGGCCAGCCTCAGGTGGTGTGTAGACATCTTCCGTACTTCCCCTTGTTGAAGGTCATGCCACCACGACGCACGGGCGTGGGCGATGTGACTCAACTTACACGGCTGCCCCGGTGCCGGGGAAGGCGGCGGGGGCCAGCGCGCTGATGGTGCGGTCACGGCCCTCGGCCTTGGCCCGGTACAGCGCGGCATCCGCCTCGCCGAGCAGGCGCGCCATGTCGCCCGTGCCCTGGTCGATGGCCAGGCCGATGCTGGCCGTCACCCGTACCGGAACACCGTCGATCCGGGCGGGCGACTCCCGCAGTGCCTGGCGCAGGCGATCGGCGCACTGGCGTGCCTGGTGTGGGTCCGCCCCGGGCAGCAGCAGCACGAACTCCTCACCGCCATAGCGGCCCAGCAGGTGCTCGCGGTCGGCCACGCACGCGGCCAGGACGTCGGCGACGTGGCGCAGCACCGCATCGCCGGCCAGATGACCCCAGCGGTCGTTGATCTGCTTGAAGTGATCCACATCCAGCAGCAGCAGCGCGAGCGGCGTCGGCGGGCGGCGGCTGAGCTGCAGCAGGGTCGCACCGTCGGCGAGCACCGCACCCCGGTTGAGCAGGCCGGTCAGCACGTCGGTGCGCGCCAGCCGCTGCAGGTCGACCAGCATGCGCTCCACCAGCAGCAGCACCAGCGCGAAGCAGCGCGCCAGTTCCAGGATCAGCCCGACCAGATAGGTCGCCAACACCGGTACGCCGGCGCGCAGGATGTCGTCGCCCGCATCGGGCGCCACCGGCATGAACAGACGGACCAGGTACAGCACAGCCTGCACGGCAAACACCGCGGCCGCCAGCCGGCAGCTGGTGCGCTGCGCCGGCGGGGCATGCCGCAGCAGCAACCACGTCATCCAGCTGTTGATCAGTACCGCGAAGACACTGAACACATGCAGCCGGATGGCCAGGCTGGGGTGGACGACCAGGAAAAAGGCGATGGCCCCGAGGTAGGCGGATACCAGCGCCACGGGCTGCCACGCGGGCTGCCGGCGGCCAAGATGGCGCGCCAGGCCATACAGCATCAGAACCCCGGACAGCGCCACGGCCGCGTTGCCGGCCAGGATGCCCGGGACCTGAGGCAGATGGGGCCGCAGCGCGACCAGGGTCAGGCTGACCGACAGCATCCACAGGCTGGCCGTCCACAACCGCAGGGCCGGCTGCCGCCGCAGCACCAGCAGCAGCAACGAGAAGCCCATGGCGATGCCCAGGCACAGCAGGAAGCCGAGCACGGCGATGGTGGGGAAATCCAGGGGCATCGTGTCAGCCAGACGGAAGCGGCGCGCGGCGCATCTTACCGCCGCCCGCACCCCGACGCCGCTGTCGGCCAGGCCCGATCGCAGGGCCGCCGGGCACGGTTACTTGCTGCTGACGTACTTCTCGCGGCGGACCTGCGGCGTGGGCAGCCCGGCCGCCTTCAGCACCTCGAAGGTGGCATCGACCATATCCGGGTTGCCGCACAGGTAGGCGATGTCGGTGGTTGGGTCCGGGGCGAATTCGGCCAGATGCTGTTGCACGTAGCCGTGGCGCACGTCCGGATGCGGGCTTTCCGGCAGCTCGCGGGACAGGCACGGCACATAGCGGAAGCCCGGGTGGGCGGCCGCGAAGGCGTAGAAGTCCTCGCTGTAGAGCAGTTCGGTCGGCGTGCGGGCGCCCTGCAGCAGGACCACCTCCACGCCACGCTCGGCCATGGCGGTGGCCAGCAGCGGCAGCATGGAGCGGTACGGGGTCACCCCGGTGCCGGTGGCAATCAACAGGTAGCGGGCATTGTGGTCGCCCGGCTGCAGGCAGAACCGGCCGAACGGGCCGCTGGCGCTGACGTGGCCGCCGATGTCCAGGCCCTCGAACAGGGCCGTGGCGGCGCCGCCGGGGACGAAACTGACCGCGATATCGACCGCTTCGCCCGCGCCGAGGGCGTGGTTGTGAAGGGTGGCCAGCGAGTAACTGCGCTTGGTGGCGGTGCCGTCGGCGTACTCGAAATGGACCTGGATGAACTGGCCGGGCTGGAAATCCAGCGGCTGGCCGTCATCACGCAGGAACTGGTAATGGCCGACGGTCGGCGCCAGCATGCGCCGGTCGACCAGTTTGAGGGGGAATTGGGCAGGCACGACTTTTCGGGACAGTGTGTAGCCGGGGCAAGCCCTCGGGGTCTTCTATAATAGCCCCTCCCCGCCCCTATCCAGCGCCAGCCCATAGGCGCGAAGGCAAGAGCTTGGCTTCCCAGAACACTCCCGCGCCCACCGCCGTGCCCGCCCTGCGGGTGCGTGACCTCCGCAAAACCTACGACAACGGCACCCAGGCGCTGAAGGGCGTCTCGCTGGACGTGGCCCCGGGCGACTTCTTCGCCCTGCTGGGCCCCAACGGCGCCGGCAAGTCGACCCTGATCGGCATCATCAGCTCGCTGGTGAACCTCAGCGAGGGCCAGGTCGAGGTCTTCGGCAGCGACCTGGTGCGCAACCGCAGCGCCACCATGCGCCTGATCGGCCTGGTCCCCCAGGAAATCAACTTCAACCTGTTCGAAAAGCCCTTCGACATCCTGGTCAACTACGCCGGCTTCTATGGCGTGGCCCGTGCCGAGGCCGAGAAGATGGCCGAAGAAGAGCTCAAGCGCGCCCACCTGTGGGAGAAGGCGCAGGTGATGAGCCGCACCCTGTCCGGCGGCATGAAGCGCCGGCTGATGATCGCCCGCGCGATGATGACCCGCCCGCGCCTGCTGATCCTGGACGAGCCGACCGCCGGCGTGGACATCGAGATCCGCCGCGACATGTGGCGCGTGCTCAAGGAGATCAACGCCGCCGGCACCACGATCATCCTGACCACGCACTACCTGGAAGAAGCCGAGCACCTGTGCCGGAACCTGGCCATCATCAACCATGGCCAGATCGTCACCCAGGGCCCGATGCGTGAGCTGCTGGCCAAGCTGGACGTGGAAGGCTTCCTGTTCGACATCGACGGCAGCCTGCCGGCCCAGCTGCCGGAGATCGAAGGCGCGATCCTGATCGCCACCGACAGCCACACGCTGGACGTGGACATGCCGCGCGCGATGGACCTCAACCGGGTGTTTGAAGCCTTGAACGCCGCGGGCATCCGCGTGCGTTCGATGCGCACCAAGAGCAACCGCCTGGAGGAGCTGTTCGTGCGCCTCACCGGCAACCAGGAGAACGTGGCATGAGCAGCACCCCGACCCCGGTCCTGACCGACGGCCAGCGCAACCGCATCGCCCTGATGACCATCGTGCGCCGCGAAGTGGCGCGCATCCTGCGCATCTGGGGCCAGACCCTGGTGCCGCCGGCGATCACCATGACCCTGTACTTCCTGATCTTCGGCGGCCTGATCGGTTCGCGCGTGGGCGAGATGGGCGGCTACAGCTACATGCAGTTCATCGTGCCGGGCCTGGTGATGATGAGCGTGATCCAGAACAGCTACGGCAACATCAGCTCGTCCTTCTTCGGCGCCAAATTCGGCCGCCACGTGGAAGAGCTGCTGGTCAGCCCGATGCCGAACTGGGTGATCCTGTGGGGCTATGTGTCGGGTGCTGTGCTGCGCGGCCTGATGGTCGGCGTGATCGTGCTGATCATCGCCATGTTCTTCACCCCGGTGCGCATCCCGCATCCGCTGGTGACGCTGACCACGGTGCTGCTGGGCGCGACGATCTTCTCGCTGGCCGGCTTCATCAACGCGGTATACGCCAAGAAGTTCGATGACGTGGCGATCGTGCCGACCTTCATCCTGACCCCGCTGACCTACCTGGGCGGTGTGTTCTATTCGGTGAAGCTGCTGCCGACCTGGGCCGAAGCGGCCACGCATGCCAACCCGATCTTCTACATGGTCAACGCGTTCCGCTACGGCCTGCTGGGTACCAGCGACGTGCCGCTGTGGGTGGCCTATGCGCTGATGATCGGCTTCGTGGTGGCGCTGACCGCGCTGGCGCTGTGGCTGCTCAAGCGTGGCGTGGGGATGCGCAGCTGATGCGCATCCTGATCCTCGGCGCCGGCGGGACCGGCGGGTTCTTCGGTGGTCGCCTGGCCCAGGCCGGCGTGGACGTCACCTTCCTCGTCCGCCCGGCGCGTGCGGCGCAGCTGGCGGGCGAAGGGCTGGTGATCCGCAGCCCGCTGGGCGATGCAACCTTCCCGGTGAAGCACGTCACCGCCGACGCGCTGCCCGCGCTGGCGACGGCCGAGCCGTTCGACCTGGTGATCCTGAGCTGCAAGGCCTACGACCTCGCCAGCTCCATCGAGGCGATCGCCCCGGCGGTCGGCCCGCGCACCACGGTACTGCCGATCCTCAACGGGCTGCGGCATTACGCCGATCTCGACGCACGCTTCGGCCGCGACGCAGTGCTGGGCGGGCTGTGCTTCATCAGCGCGACCAAGGCCAGCGACGGCGCGGTGGTGCATCTGGCGCCGGCGGCCAAGCTGACCTTCGGCGAGCGCGACGGCACCGGCAGCAGCGCGCGCGTGCTGGCGCTGGCGGCGGCCTGCGTGCAGGCGGGCGTGGACCACGTCGCCACCGATGCGATCGGCCAGGAGCAGTGGATCAAGTACACCTTCCTGACCACGCTGGCCGCGGCGACCTGCCTGATGCGCGCCGATGTCGGCACGATCGTGGCGACCGATGACGGCGCGGCGATCGTGCGTGGCCTGTATGACGAGTGCGTGGCAGTGGCCGAGGCGGCCGGCGAGCCGATCCCGGGCGAGGCGCGCGAGATCGCGCTGGCCGCGACCACCCAGTCCGGCTCGGCGTTGAAGGCTTCGATGCTGCGCGATCTGGAGGCCGGCCAGCAGGTCGAGGCCGAGCACATCGTCGGCGACATGCTGGTACGGGCACGGGCGGCCGGCCAGGCCGCACCGCTGCTGGCCGTGGCCTATGCGCACCTGCAGGCCTACCAGCAGCAGCGCAAGGGCTGAGCGTGTCGGCCGACACCGCACCGGCCCGCGTGCTGGTGCTGGGCCTGGGCTACAGCGGGCGGCACCTGGCCGCCCTGCTGCACGCGCAGGGCATTGCCTGCAGCGGCACCGTGCGCGATCCCTCCACCGCACCGGACGATGGTGTGATCCGCCACCGGCTGGCCGAGGGATACCCCATCGATGCGGCGCTGGCGGAGGCGATCCGCAGCGCCGATGCGATCCTGTGCAGCATTCCGCCCGATGCCCAGGGTGATCCTGCGCTACGCCTGCTCGGCGAAGCGCTGCAGCATGCGCCCGCGCTGCGCTGGCTGGGCTATTTCTCTTCGACCGCCGTCTACGCCGATCGTGATGGCGGCTGGATCAACCTGCACGCGGCAGCCGATGCCACCGACGACACCGCACTGAAGCGCCTGCGTGCCGAAGCCCAGTGGCAGGCGTTCGCCCAGGCGCGCGGCATTGCCTCGGCGGTCTTCCGGCTGCCCGCGCTGTACGGGCGTGGGCGCAACGCGCTGGTGCAGTTGGCGCAGGGCACGGCGCGGCAGGTCGTGCGCCCGGGCCAGGTGTTCAACCGGCTGCACGTCGAAGACCTCGCCACCGCAGCACTGGCAGCGATGCATCGCTCGCAGGAAAACGCGCTGTATCTGCCCGCCGACGATGAACCCGCCCCGTCGCAGGACGTGCTGGCGTATGCGGCGGCACTGAGTGGCCTGCCGCTGCCTGCCGCGCAGGCCTGGGATGACCCGGCCCTGCCTGCCTCGCTGCGACGCTTCTACAGCAGCAACAAGCGCATCGACAGTCACGGCACGCGCGACGCACTGCAGTGGCAGCCGCGGTTCCCGACCTACCGCGAAGGGCTGGCCGATGCGTGGGCCCATGGAGACGGACGGTAGCCCACGACCGTTGGTCGTGGGTGCCGCGCACCGACACGCGTACCGACCAACGGTCAGTACCTACCGGGTCTGCGGGAACCGGAAGAACGCGCGCGTGGCCGCCGTCGCATTGGCTGCCGTGGCTTCCACATCCTCGCCACGATCACGGGCCAGTTCCTCGACGATGTGCGAGAGGAACATCGGCTCGTTGCGGCGGTCCTTGGGCAACGGCTTGAGCGTGCGCGGCAGCAGGTACGGGGCGTCCGTTTCGATCATCAGCCGGTTGGCCGGGATGTGTTTGACCAGCTCGCGCAGGTGCGCGCCGCGGCGCTCATCGCACAACCAGCCGGTGATGCCGATGTACCAGTCCTGGTCCAGGTAGTCGAACAGCTCCTGGCGCTCGCCGGTGAAACAGTGCACCACGGCCGGGCCGAGCTTGCCGTCGAAGTTCTTCATCTGCGCCATGAAATCGGCATGCGCGTCGCGCTGGTGCAGGAACAGCGGCTTGCCGTTCTCGGCGGCCAGCTGCAGCTGGCGCTCGAAGGCACGGTGCTGCGCCGGGCGCGGCGAGAAATCACGGAAGTAGTCCAGCCCGCACTCGCCCACGGCGACCACCTCGGCATGCGCATGCAGCGCGCGCATCTCAGCATCGCATTCGTCGGTGTATTCCACCGCATGGTGCGGGTGCACGCCAGCCGTCGCGTACAGGAAGCCGGGATGCTGCCGGGCCAGATCCAGCGCCATCGGCGAATGCTCGCGGCTGGCGCCGGTGATCACCATCTGCACCACCCCGGCCTCGCGCGCACGCGCCAGCACGGCGTCGCGGTCGCGATCAAAGGAGTCGTGGGTGAGGTTGGCGCCGATATCGATCAGTTGCATGGGGGGCTACAGGACGGTGAACCTGCGCATTCTACCGTGCTGCCCGGCGATGCCCCGGGGCGCACGTCTCGCCGCCCTCGCCTGGGCCCCGTATCCTTGCCGCATGACCACCCCGATGTTCCCGATTGCCGCGCTGCTGCCGCAGATCCTGACCACCCTCGGGAGCGGCACCCGACTGGTGCTGGAAGCGCCACCCGGTGCCGGCAAGACCACCCAGGTGCCGTTGGCCCTGCTGGATGCGCCGTGGCTGGAAGGCCGGAAAATCATCATGCTGGAGCCGCGTCGCGTCGCCGCGCGCAGTGCCGCGCAGTTCATGGCGCGGCAGCTCGGTGAGGGCGTCGGTGAGACCGTGGGTTACCGCATCCGCTTCGAGAACAAGATCTCCGCGCGGACCCGCATCGAAGTGGTGACCGAGGGCATCCTGACCCGGATGCTGCAGGACGACCCGCTGCTCGACGGTGTGGGCGCGCTGCTGTTCGATGAATTCCATGAGCGGCACCTGGCCGCCGATCTCGGTCTGGCATTGGCGCTGGATGTGCAGTCGCAGCTGCGCGAGGACCTGCGCATCGTGGTGATGTCGGCCACGCTCGATGGCGAGCGACTGGCGCAGTTCCTCGATGCGCCGCGCCTGAGCAGCGAAGGCCGCAGCTTCCCGGTGACGGTCGCGCATTTCCCCGCGCGCCGCGACGAGGCGCTGGAGCCGCAGGCGCGGCGTGCGGTGGAGCAGGCCCTGGCCGAACATCCCGGTGACGTGCTGGTGTTCCTGCCCGGCCAGCGCGAGATCGCGCGCGTGCAGACGGCGCTGCAGTCCGTGCTCGACCCGGCCGTACAGGTGCTGCCGTTGCACGGCGAACTGCCGGTGGACCAGCAGTCGCAGGTGCTGCAGCCCGATCCCGGCGGTCGCCGCCGCGTGGTGCTGGCCACCAACGTGGCCGAATCCTCGGTGACCCTCCCCGGCGTGCGCGTGGTGATCGACTCGGGACTGGCGCGCGAGCCGCGCTACGACCCCAACAGCGGCTTTGCGCGCCTGGACGTGGTGAGCATCGCGCAGGCCTCGGCCGATCAGCGTGCCGGGCGCGCTGGACGCGTGGCTGAGGGCTGGGCCTGGCGGTTGTGGCCGCAGTCGCAGCGGCTGGAGGCACAGCGACGACCCGAGATCGCCCAGGTGGAACTGGCCTCGCTGGCGCTGGAGCTGGCTGCGTGGGGCAGTGACGACCTCCGCTTCGTCGATACACCGCCAGCCGGTGCCCTGGCCGCCGCGCGGGAACTGCTGCAGCGCCTGGGCGCGCTCAGCGACAGCAGCACGCTGACCCCACTGGGCCGGCGCATGCTGACCCTCGGCACGCATCCGCGGCTGGCGGCGATGCTGATGGCGGCAGGCAAGGGTGTCGAACAGGCGCTCGCCTGCGATCTGGCCGCGCTGGTGGAAGCGCGCGATCCCCTGCGCCAGGGCGGTGACGCGCTCGCCGCGCGGTGGCGTGCACTGGCCGCGTTCCGCCAGGGGCGCGTACCGCACGACGCGAACCGCGGTGGCCTGGCCACGATCGATGCCGCGAGCAGACAATGGCGGCGACGCCTGCGGTGTGATGCCGCGCCGCCGTCCTCGGTCGAAGCGCATCAACTCGGCGACCTGCTCGCACATGCCTTCCCGGACCGGATCGCCGCCCGCCATCCCACCGATCCGCTGCGCTACCTGCTGGCCAACGGCCGCAGCGCGCGCCTGTTCGATCCCAGCGATCTGCGCGGCGAGCCGTGGCTGGTGGCGGTGGAACTGCGCTACGAAGCACGCGACGCGTTGCTGCTGCGCGCCGCGCCGGTGGACGAGAACCGCCTGCGCCGTGACTTCCCGGATCGCTTCACGCAGGACGACGTGGTGCGTTGGGACGGTGAAAAGCGAGCGCTGGTCGCCCGCCGTGAGACCCGGTTCGATCGCATCGTGCTGGACAGCCGCTCGGCCGGCCGCGTGGACCCCGCCCACGCCGCGAAAGCCCTGACCGACGCTGTCGCCGAACTCGGCCTGGATGCCTTGCCGTGGACGGAGGGCCTGCGCCAATGGCAGGCGCGTGCGCTGGCCGTGCGCGCGTGGATGCCGGAACTGGATCTGCCGGACACCTCCGATGCGGCCCTGATGGCGACGCTGCCGACGTGGCTGACGCCTGCGTTCAACAGCAAGACGCGCCTGGATGCCCTCGATGAATCCACCCTCGGTGAAGCGCTGAAGTCGCCGCTGCCCTGGGCGCAACGCCAGCTGATCGATCGCCACGCACCGGTCCGCATTGCCGTGCCTTCGGGCATGGAACGTCCGATCCATTACGCGCTCGACGCCGATGGCATGACGCCGCAGGCGCCGGTGCTGGCGGTCAAACTGCAGGAACTGTTCGGCCTGAGCGATACCCCGCGCATCGCCGACGGCCGCATTCCGTTGACGCTGCATCTGCTCTCCCCCGGCGGTCGCCCGCTGCAGGTGACCCAGGACCTGCGCAATTTCTGGGCGAACACCTATGCGGAAGTGAAGAAGGAAATGAAGGGGCGCTACCCGCGCCACCCGTGGCCGGACGACCCGTGGACGGCCAACGCGACCCACCGGGCGAAACCGCGCGGCACCTGAGCACGCCCCCCACCATCGTCACCGGATGCGCGCATTCATGGCTGGCGCCTGACCGTGCCGCGTCCAAGCCCGCCTCCACCGGTGGGGAGCGGCTACAGTCGTGATGCGGCCGTAGCAGGCGGATGACGCCCCGTACACGGCCTAGGCGACACACTGGAACAGAACCTCAGGCAAGGACCCCCCATGAGCAGATTGACTGTGATTACCGACCGCGCCCTCGAGCGCGCCCTGGACATCGCCAGCACCGCTGGTGACGGCCTCAAGCATGCCGGCAGCAACCTGCGCCACTTCGGCCCGCAGGCCACCGACTGGATCAAGACGGGCGCCGCACTCGGCGCGGTCAAGACCGGCAGCAAGGTGGCTGCCAAGGTGGTGCGCCGCAATCCGGCCGTGACCATCGCAGCCGCGGCGGTCGGCGTGGGCCTGCTGGGCTACGCGCTGTACCGCAAGCAGCAGAAGAAGAAGCTGGCCAACGGCGGCGTGGTGAACGGCCAGGCGCAGCGCATCAGCGCCCGCAACCGCCGCAACGAGACCGTGGTGGATGAAACCAGCGATATCGGCAGCGACGCCTGATCCGCTGACGCAGCACTGCATGCGCATCGAAACCGCCGGTGTCCACCGGCGGTTTTTTAGTGTCCGATCTCCCGCCACTGCCCGGGCTGCAGGTCGCCGATCGCATGCTCGCCCATCGATACACGTACCAGCCGCAGCGTCGGCAGTCCGACCGCGGCGGTCATGCGGCGGACCTGGCGGTTGCGGCCCTCGCGCAGGGTGATGGCCAGCCAGGCATCGGGCACCGTCTTGCGGAAGCGGACCGGCGGCGTGCGCGGCCACAGCGCGGGCGGCGGTTCCAACCGTTCGACACCCGCCGGCAAGGTAGGCCCATCGTTGAGCAGCACGCCACGGCGCAGCGCCTGCACCTGTTCATCGGTCACCGTGCCTTCCACCTGCACCCAGTAGGTCTTGTCGGCCTTGTAGCGCGGATCGGTCAACTGGTGCGCCAGGCCGCCATCATCGGTCAGCAGCAGCAGGCCTTCGCTGTCGTAGTCCAGCCGTCCGGCCGCATACACCGCCGGCGGCAACCCGAAGCCGGCCAGGGTCGCGCGCGGCGGCTGGCTGCGGTCGGTGAACTGGCACAGCACGTTGAACGGTTTGTTGAAGGCGATCAGCATCGAGGCAACAGCGGCGGTGGGAGGGCCCATTGTCCCATCCCCGTGCCGCCGCCGCGATCCGCCCGATCGTCAGCCGATGACCTTCATCTTGAGCATCGCGCGGGCCGCAGCCCGCGCGCCGTGTCTCACGCGCGGGTTTCTTACTTGCCCGGCTTCACGAAGCGCAGCGTCATGCGGTCGCTTTCGCCGATCGCCTGGTACCTGGCCTGGTCGGCCGCGTCATGCTGGTTGGTCGGCGGCAGCGTCCACACACCGTTCGGGTAATCCTTGGTGTCGCGCGGATTGGTATTGATCTCGCTGCTGCCGGCCAGTTCGAAACCAGCAGCCTTGGCCATCGCGATCACCTGCTGCTGGCCCACGTAACCGGTCTTGTCGTCGGCCGGCACGTCGGCCTTGGCACGGTGTTCAACCACGCCGAGCACGCCGCCCGGCTTGAGCACCGAGTAGAAGCCCTTGAACATGCCCTCGGCCTGGCCGCTGCTGCGCCAGTTGTGCACGTTGCGGAAGGTCAGCACCACGTCGGCCGAGTTGGCCGGGCCGAACACCGGGGCCTTCGGATCATAGGCCACCACGCGACTCTTGCCGAACACCGCAGCGTTGCCGGCGAACTTCTTGTCCAGGCCCTCGCGGCTGCGCTGCTGGTAGTCGCGGCCACGCCCTTCGGCCACCGCCATCGGGTCGACCACGGCGGCCACGTACTGGCCCTTGTCGTGCAGCAGCGGCGCCAGGATCTCCGAGTACCAACCGTTGCCCGGGGTGATCTCGATGACGGTCTGGCCCGGCGCAACGCCGAAGAACGACAGGGTCTGTGCCGGATGGCGGTACGCATCGCGCTTGACGTTGGCCGGATCGCGGCGGCTGTCCTGCACGGCCTTCTGCACGGCCGGGGTGATCGCGACCTGCGCGTTCGGGCCGGCGGGCTTGATGGCCATCGCGGGCGCGGCAAGCATCAGGGTGGAGACAGTGAACAGGCAGGCACAGGTCAACGAACGGGCTTTCATCGGCGGGGCTTCCGGTAGCGGGATGCGGCGAGACTAGCAGCCAACCGTGCACAGGTGTTCACAAAATGTTAGTGCGGCGCAGCAATCCGGAACACTGTTTTGTGCCTGCTGCCGCAACGCTGTCACCACGCCGGCCGTATCCTGTGGAAACGATTCCCAGGGAGAACATCACCCATGACTGCTACGCGCGAACTCGGTCGTTCCGGCCTCCATGTCGCCCCCATCGCCTTCGGCGGCAATGTCTTCGGCTGGAGTGCGGACGAGAAGACCTCCTTCGCCCTGCTCGATGCGTTCGTCGATGCCGGCTTCAACCTGGTCGATACCGCCGATGCGTATTCGGCGTGGGTGCCCGGCAACCAGGGCGGTGAATCGGAGACCATCCTGGGCCGCTGGTTCAAGCACAGTGGCAAGCGTGACAAGGTGGTGCTGGCGACCAAGGTGGCCAAGTGGGCCGAGCGCCCCGGCCTGTCCGCCGACAACATCACCGTCGCGGTGGAAGACTCGCTGCGCCGCCTGCAGACCGATGTGATCGACCTGTACCAGGCGCACGAAGATGACGAATCCACCCCGCTGGAAACCACGCTGGCCGCCTTCGGCCGCCTGATCGAACAGGGCAAGGTGCGTGCGATCGGCGCCTCCAATTATACCGCCGAGCGCCTGCGCGACGCCTTGAAGGTCTCCGCGGACTACAAACTGCCGCGCTATGAAACGCTGCAGCCGGAGTACAACCTGTACGATCGCGCCGGTTACGAGGCCGGGCTGGAAGCGGTGGTGCGCGAGGCGCAGCTGGGCGTGATCAGCTATTACTCGCTGGCCAGCGGCTTCCTCAGTGGCAAGTACCGCAGCGCCGCCGATGCGGCCAAGAGCAGCGCGCGCGGCCAGAAAGTGGTGGACACGTACGTCAATCCGCGTGGGCTGCGCATCCTGACGGCACTGGACGACGTAGCCAGCACGCATGGCGTGAGCCCGTCGCAGATCGCGATCGCCTGGTTGATCGCACGCCCGGGCATCACCGCACCGATCGTGAGTGCGACCAGTGTCGAGCAGTTGAACGATGTGCTGGCCGCCGCGAACGTCGCGCTGTCGGCGCAGGAGGTGCAGCAGCTGGATGCGGCGAGCGCCGAACAGGCCTGAGCCCGACGTTCTCTGTTACGGACAGCCGCCGCAGGGCGGCTGTTTCTGTTTCCGGTCGGGCCGGGCGCCCTCGCCTCAGCGACTGGCGCGGCTGTCCTCGGCGACCAGCGCGTGGTGCAGGCTCACGCCGGCGCGTACGCCTTCGGCGCTGGCCAGGCTGATGTTGCCAACCAGCGTGGCATCGCCCGCCGCGTAGATGCCGGGCACGCTGGTCTGCTTGCCGGCGTCGACCTGCACCAGCACGCCGATCGGACTCTCTTCCAGCGCGCAGCCGAGCTGTTCGGCCAGCGGTGCCGCCATGTGCTGCCGCGCGGTGACGAACAGCGCGCGCAGTTCGACCCGGCGCCCATCCGCGAGCACGGCGGCACTCAGGGCCGGCGCCTCGCCTTCCAACCCGACCACGGCTGCGTGTTCGACGCTGACACCGCGGTGCTGCAGGGCCGCAAGTTCCTCCGGTGCCAGGGCCATGCCGTGCGCGAACAGAGTGACCTCGCCCCAGTCGGCGAGCAGCACGGCCATCGTGGCCGACTTCTCGTGTCCCCCCAGCAGGCCGATCGCCCCGCCGCCGATCTCATAGCCATGGCAGTACGGGCAGTGCACCACGCTATGGCCCCAGCGTTCGGCCAGGCCGGGCAGTTCAGGCAGTTCGTCGCGGATGCCGGTCGCCAGCAGCAGCTTGCGCGTGGCCCAGGTGTCGCCGTTTCCGGTAGCCACCACGAAGCCATCGACCGTCGGTTGCGCGCGGGTGGCGGTGTCGCTGATCCAGCGCACGGTGGGATAGTCGAGCAGCTGCGCCTTCGCGTTGCGCAGCAGCTCGGCGCCGGCGATGCCGTCCTGGCCTAGCACCCCGTGCGAATGCGCGGCGAAGCGGTTGCGCGGCAGGCCGCTGTCGATCACCAGCACGTCGCGGCGGGCGCGGGCCAGGATCAGCGCGGCGGACAGGCCGGCGAAACTGCCGCCGACGACAATCGCATCAAACGTCATGGGGAACTCCCGCAGCGTGGTGGGCCAGGTGGCGGGCGAATTCGTCGCCCAGCGTGGCCAGGGTGGTGGCGCGCAGGCGGGCCTCGAGCAGGGCCTGTGCCTGGCGGTAACTGTCATCGAGCGCTTCGTTGACCACGCGCTGCACCGGGCAGCCGCGGCCGGTCTCGCGCGCACCGGTATGCAGCAGCGCGGGCGCACCGATGGCGAGATAGACGTCGTGCAGGGTGATCTCCGCCGGCGGCCGTGCCAGTTGGCTGCCGCCGCCGTGGCCACGCACGGTGGTCACCAGGCCGCCCTTGTGCAGGGCCGACAACAGGCGCCGGATCACCACCGGATGGGTCGGCAGACAGGTGGCGAGCTGCTCGGAGGTGCGCGGGCCATCCTGGCCGACCAGATGGGCCATGACGTGGAGCGCATCGGAGAACTGGTTGCTGGATTTCATGTAACAACTATAGTTACATATTAGTTGCCTGTCCAGTCCTGTTTCGTTCCATGTGTGACCAAAATTCATCTACACGCCACCGTCACAACATTTAATGGAACGGTAACCGTGATTGGCGTCGCACTTCAGCCTGTTCCTTACAGACCGATACCGCATCGCCCTTCCTTACTTTTGATCTCTCATGACGTCCTCCGCACCGGCGCGTCCACGCGCCCTGAGTCTTCAATTCAAACTGCTGGGCGCGCTGTCGCTCGGCCTGGTCATCATCGTGCTGGCCGCCTTGGCCGGGCTGGGTTCTGCCTGGCGCAACCTCTCGGCCGAGGTGCCGGTCGAGGTCGCCCGGCAGGCACAGGCCGAGCTGCTGCAGCGCGAGTTCCGCCTGCAGGTGCAGGAGTGGAAGAACGTGCTGATCCGCGGTGCGGACGCTGCACAGCGCGAACGCCACCTGGCGGCATTCGATGCGGAAGGACGCCGCATCGAAGCGCTGGCCGGTACGCTCGCCACCAGCCGCGATGAACAGACGCGCACGCTGGCCAACCAGTTCCTGGCCGAGCACCGTGCGCTGGAGGCCCGCTACCGCGGCGCGCTGGAGGCGTTCGCGGCCAGTGGCTATGACACCCAGGCCGGTGATGCACTGGTGCTCGGGGCCGACCGCGCCGTGGGCACCACGCTGGATGCGCTGGCCGCGCGCGCCAGCGAACGTGCCACGTTCGAAACCCATGCCACCTCCGAGCGCGCGCGCGCCGCGCTGGTGGCATCGGCGGTCACCACGGCGCTGGCCGCCGTAGTGCTGATGGGGGTGCTGGCGGTGTGGCTGCGACGCGCCGTGATCGCCCCGGTGGTCGCCGTGGAAGCCGCCGCCCGTGCTGTCGCCCGTGGCGATCTGGAGCATGCCGTGGTGGTGCGCAGCCGCGATGAGATCGGCCGTCTGGGCACGGCCATGGCCGAGGTCACCCAGACCCTCAAGGCCGTGCTGGCGGCACAGGCGACGATGGCGCAGCGCCACGATGCGGGCGAGATCAGTTACCGCATGGATGCGTCCGTGTTTCCCGGCGGCTACGGCCAGATGGTGCGCGACACCAACACCCTGGTCGCCAACCACATCCAGGTGAAGCTGCGGGCGATCGAGATCATGGGCCACTACGCGGTCGGTGACCTGTCGGTGGACATGGAACGCCTGCCCGGCGAGAAGGCGGTGATCACCCAGGCGCTGGATACGGCCAAGGCCAACCTCGGTGCGATCAATGCCGAGATCAAGCGGCTGGCTGCAGCCGCCGCCGTGGGCGATTTCAGCCAGCGCGGCGATGAAGCGCGCTACCAGCACGACTTCGGCGAGATGGTCGGCGGCCTCAACCGCCTGATGCAGACCACCGAGCAGGATCTGGGCGAGGTCTCGCGGGTGCTGCAGGCGATCGCCGGCGGTGATCTCAGCGCGCGCATGCACGGTGATTTCCACGGCGTGTTCGCGCGCATGCGCGATGACATGGCGCGCACCACCGGCCAGCTGACCACGATCGTCGGCGACATCAAGCAGGCCGCGCAGTCGATCCAGACCGCGGCCGGCGAGATCGCCGCGGGCAACAATGACCTGTCGCGCCGTACCGAGCAGCAGGCGGCCAATCTGGAAGAGACCGCTGCTTCGATGGAAGAGCTGACCTCCACCGTGCGCCAGAACGCCGAGCACGCGCGACAGGCCAACCAGCTCTCGATCAGTGCCGCGTCCGTCGCTTCGCAGGGCGGTGAGGTGGTCGGCCAGGTGGTCACCACCATGAGCGCCATCCAGGGCTCGTCGCGGCAGATCGCCGAGATCATCAGCGTCATCGACGGCATCGCGTTCCAGACCAACATCCTCGCGCTCAACGCAGCGGTGGAGGCCGCGCGCGCCGGTGAGCAGGGCCGTGGTTTCGCGGTGGTCGCCAGCGAAGTGCGTACCCTCGCGCAGCGCTCGGCCGGTGCCGCCAAGGAGATCAAGGCCCTGATCGATCAGTCCGTCGCCGATGTCGGCAGTGGCGCGGCCTTGGTCCAGCAGGCCGGGCAGACCATGGGTGAGATCGTCGGCAGCGTGCAGCGCGTCACCGACATCATGGCCGACATCGCCGCCGCGTCGCAGGAGCAGTCGGCCGGCATCGAGCAGGTCAACCAGACCGTCGTGCAGATGGACGAAACCACGCAGCAGAACGCCGCGCTGGTCGAGGAAGCCTCGGCGGCGGCGCGCAGCATGGAAGAGCAGGCCGTCGCCTTGAATGCGGCGGTGGATGTGTTCGTGCTGGATGCGGGACGCGGTGCGGTGGCCGGATTGCCTCGCGCCGCATGATGCAGCCGTAGTGCCGGCCGCTGGCCGGCAACCGTATGCAGCAGGCATTGCGAGGGTGCCGGCCAGCGGCCGGCACTACCGGACGTAGGGGGTGCCCACCATGGCCTCGGCCAGGTGATCGAGGAACGAGCTGATCCGCGCCGAGACCGCCGTGTTGCGGTAGTACACGGCGTGGATCGGCTGGCGGACTTCCACGGTGATCTCCGGCAGCAGCTGCACCAGGGCGCCGGCCTCGCGGTCGCGGTGGGTCATGAAGTCGGACAGGCAGACGATGCCGACGCCTTCCAGCGCGAGCCGGCGCAGCGTTTCGCCGCTGGACACTGCTACCGCCGGGCGCACGTGCAGCAGCGCGTCGGTCGCGCCGGGCAGTGGCCAGTGGTTGAGCGAATCGGGCTCGTTGAAGCCGAGCAGCGTGTGCTCGCCCAGTGCCGCCACATCGCGCGGGCTGCCGTGCTGCTGCAGGTAGGCCGGGCTCGCCATCACGCGCAGGCGGCTGTGGGCCAGCGGCCGCGCATGCAGGGTGGAATCGGCCAGCGGCCCGATCCGGATGGCGACATCGGTGCGCCGCTCCAGCAGGTCGATGTAGCGCTCGCTGCTGTTTAGCTCCAGTGCCACGTCGGGATAGCGCGCCCGGTAGCTGGCCACCAGCGGGGCGATCACGTGCAGCACGAAGGGCATCGCCGCATCCACGCGCAGGCGCCCGGCTGGGCGTTGGCGCCGCGCGGCGATCTGCTCCTCGGCCGCTTCCACGGAGGCCACGATCGCGCGGGCCTGGGCCAGGAAGGCGTCGCCTTCTTCGGTCAGCTGCAGGCGCCGCGTGGTACGGGTCAACAGCGTGGTGCCGAGCTTTTCCTCCAGCCGGCCCAGCGCCCGGCTGACCCCGGAGGTGGTCTGGCCCAGGTGTTCGGCGGCGGCGGTGATCGAGCCGCTGTCGATCACGGCGATGAACGCCTGCATCTCATCCAGGGTGGTTTTCATGGCGGCGGCACGGTGGAGGTGCTCCATTATTGATCATGGGGCAACAGTGATTGGCGTGAAGGTCGCTTTTTCCGCAAGAGTACGGCGCGCAGACTGCGCAGCCTCATTCCCCACCGGTATCCGTCCATGTCCCGTGGTATCCCCTTGGCCTTGTTGGCGTTGACGCTGGGTGCGTACGCCATCGGCACCACTGAATTCGTCATCGTCGGCCTGATTCCAACCATCGCCGCCGACCTTGGCGTCACCCTGCCCTCGGCCGGCCTGCTGGTGTCGCTGTATGCACTGGGCGTGGCGGTCGGTGCGCCGGTGCTCACCGCGCTGACCGGCCGGGTGCCGCGCAAGACCCTGCTGGTCGCGCTCATGCTTCTGTTCACCCTCGGCAATGTGATCGCCTGGATGGCCCCGGGCTACGGCGCGCTGATCGTGGCGCGCGTGCTGACCGGCCTGGCGCACGGTGTGTTCTTCTCGATCGGCTCGATCATCGCCACCTCGGTGGTGCCCAAGGAAAAGGCCGCCAGCGCGATCGCGATCATGTTCACCGGCCTCACCGTGGCGTTGGTTACCGGCGTGCCGCTGGGCACCTTCATCGGCCAGCACCTGGGCTGGCGCGCCACCTTCCTGGCCGTGGCCGCGCTCGGCGTGATCGCGCTGATCGGCAGCCTGCTGTTCGTCCCGCGCAACCTGCAGCGCAGCGCGCCGGCCACGTTCGGCCAGCAGCTCGCCGTGCTCGCACAGCCACGCCTGCTGCTGGTGTATGCGATCACCGCGCTCGGCTACGGCGGCACCTTCCTGTCGTTCACCTACCTGGCCTCGATCC
This sequence comes from Stenotrophomonas sp. JAI102, assembly GCF_013409105.1. Classification (NCBI taxonomy): domain Bacteria; kingdom Pseudomonadati; phylum Pseudomonadota; class Gammaproteobacteria; order Lysobacterales; family Lysobacteraceae; genus Stenotrophomonas; species Stenotrophomonas sp. JAI102. Next base: position 123,394 of record NZ_JACCCI010000002.1, on the reverse strand, counting down.
TGCAGGACGTCACCGGCTTCTCCGCCAACGCAGTCAGCGGCGTGCTGCTGGTGTATGGCGTGTCGGTGGCGATCGGCAATCTGTGGGGCGGCCGCCTGGCCGACCGTCGCGGCCCGATCCCGGCACTGAAGCTGATCTTCGCGTTGCTGGCCGCCGTGCTGTTCGTGCTTACCTTCACCGCCTACAACACTTGGCTGGTGCTGCTGACCGTGCTGGCGCTGGGTGCGGTGGCCTTCGGTAACGTGCCCGGGCTGCAGGTGTACGTGGTCAAGCAGGCACAGCGGTTCGCCCCGCAGGCCGCCGATGTGGCCTCGGGCCTGAACATCGCCGCGTTCAACGTCGGCATCGCACTCGGTGCTTCGCTCGGTGGCCTGGTGGTCGATCACTTCGGGCTGATGCATACCCCGTGGCTGGGCGCGCTGGTGGTGATGGGGGCCTTCGGCCTGACCGCATGGAGTGGCCGCCTCGACCGCCGCGATGGTGTGGCCGACCGCGCCGAAGGCATCGCGGTGAGTGCGCATTGATCGCTCCCGGCAGCGGACCGACGGTCGGCAGTACGCGACAGCAGTCGCCCAACGATTCGTTTCACGCAACCGCAGGCGACCAACGGTCGGCTCTACGTCGCTTTACGGTGCACGGCGTAGCCTGCACCTCACCCCATGAAGGAGTTTCCATGAGCATTCCCGCATTCGGCCTCGGCACCTTCCGCCTGAAGGGCCAGACCGTGATCGACTCGGTGCGCAACGCACTGGACGTCGGCTACCGCGCCATCGATACCGCACAGATCTACGAGAACGAGGCCGAGGTCGGCCAGGCCATCGCCGAATCCGGCGTGGCCCGCGATGATCTGTTCCTCACCACCAAGATCTGGATCGCCAACTTCCAGCACGACGCCTTGCTGGCCAGCCTGCGCGAGAGCCTGCGCAAGCTGCGCACCGACCATGTCGACCTGACGTTGATCCACTGGCCGTCGCCGAAGGACGCGGTGCCGATGGCCGAGTATCTCGGTGCACTGGCCGAGGCCAAGTCGCTCGGGCTGACCCGGCAGATCGGCATCTCCAACTTCACCATCGCCCAGACCCGCCAGGCCATCGACATCCTCGGGGCCGACGCGATCGCGACCAACCAGATCGAAGTCCACCCGTACCTGCAGAACCGCGCGCTGATCGCGTTCCTGAAGGAACAGGGCATCCCTGTCACCGCCTACATGAGCCTGGCCTACGGCGAAGTGCTCAAGGACCCGGTGATCCAGGCCATCGCCGACCGCCACCAGGCCACCCCGGCCCAGGTCGCGCTGGCCTGGGCGTTGCAGCAGGGCTACGCGGTGATTCCGTCCTCGACCAAGCGCGACAACCTGGCCAGCAACCTGCTGGCGGCCGAGCTGCGGTTGAGCGAGGAAGACATGGCGCAGATCGCCACGCTGGATCGCGGGCATCGCCTGGCTAACCCGGAAGCGATCGCGCCGGCCTGGGATTGATCGGTAGCGCCCGACCGTTGGTCGGTCGTTGGTGGTGCGTGCCGACCAACGGTCGGCACCTACCCCTGCAACCACGCGCGCATTGCCGCGCTGACCTTGTCGGGCTTCTCCATCGGGGCCAGATGCCCGCAGTCGGGCAGCACGACCAGGTTCGAGTGCGGCACCAGCGCATGCATCTCCTCGCTGATCGCCAGCGGGGTGATGCGGTCGTTCGCACCGCACACTATCACCAGCGGATCGCGATACCCGGCCAGCACGTCATGGCCATCTACCCGATCCAACGCACTCTGCCGCAGGAACACGTCCGCGCCCAGCCGCGCCGTCATGTCGCGCACGCGCTGGACCAGCACGTCGTCATCCAGCCGCGAGGCGTCGATATAGCTGCGCATCAACGTGTCGCCGAAGCCGTGGAATTTCCCGGGCAGGCGCACGCTGGCCCGCTGGGTCTGGCGCTGCCTGGCGCGCTCGGGCGAGTCGGCATGGATCGAGGTGTCGATCAGGGCCAGCCGCAGCACCCGCTCCGGCGCGGTGCGCAGGATCGCCTGCGCCACGAAGCCGCCCAGCGAGAATCCCGCCAGGGCAAAGCGCGCCGGTGCCTGTGCCAGCACATCCTCGACCACCGCCTGCATCGTCTCGCCGCGGGTCTGGTCGCCGACGATGCAGTCGGCGATATCGGAGAGGTCGGCGATCTGCGCACGCCAGAGTTCAGCGTCGTTGAGCAGGCCGGGGAGCAGCAGCAGGGGGATGCGATCGGTCATCCCGTATTGTCGCCCCGCCCACGTGCATGCGCCGTACCGCGATCGGCTCAGTGCGTTGCAGGATCGGGCGCCTGCGGCACCTGTACGTCCTGCACCGGCAGCGTCACCACCATCACCGTCGAATCGTCCGGGTCGAGCTTGGTCTTGAAGCCGAGGCTCTGGCACATCGCCAGCATGGTGCTGTTCTCGCGCAGCACCTGGCCTTCGATGATGTTCAGGCCGAGCCATTGCGCGTACTCGATCATGATCGCCATCAACCGCCAACCGATGCCGTGGCCCTTGAGGTCGGAGCGGATCAGGATGCCGTACTCGCCGCGGTCGTAATCGGCATCGGCGTGCAGCCGCACCGCGCCGAGCATGTCGCCGTTGCGTGGGTCGATGGCGACCAGCGCGATGGAGCGCGCGTAATCGAGCTGGGTCAGGCGTGCGATGAACTCGTGGCTGAAGTGCTTCACCGACTGGAAGAAGCGCAGTCGCAGGTCGTCGTCGGTGACGCGCGCGAAGAACGCGCGGAACAGCGCGTCATCCTCGGGGCGGACCGGGCGCACGAACGCCGGCGCGCCGTCGGACAGGGTGATGGTGCGCTCCCATTCCTTGGGATACGGGAACACCGCGAAGCGCGGATGGCCGCGGCCCTTGTGCAGCTTGCGCGACGGTTCGATCGCCACGCGCGCATCCAGCGCGATGACGCCGTCGCGGTCGGCCAACAGCGGGTTGATGTCGAGCGTGCGGATCTCGGGAATGTCGGCGGCCAGCTGGGCGAGCTTGACCAGGATCAGGGCGACCGCGCGCTCGTCGGCGGCCGGGACATCGCGGTAGGCCTTGAGGATGCGTGAGACCCGCGTGCGTCCGATCAGTTCATGCGACAGGCGCAGGTCCAGCGGTGGCAGGGCGATCGCCTTGTCGTCGATCACTTCGACGGCGGTGCCGCCACGGCCGAACACGATCACCGGGCCGAAGGTCGGGTCGTCGGCAATGCCGGCGATCAGCTCGCGCGCCTTGGGCCGCACGATGGTGGGTTGCACCAGCACGCCATCGATGCGCGCATCGGGTCGCTTCTCGTGCGCGCGCGCGATGATCGAGGTGGCGGCCGCATGCACCGATTGCAGCGTGCTGAGGTTCAAGCGCACGCCGTCGACATCGGACTTGTGCGGGATGTCGGCCGAGAACACCTTGATCGCCACCGTGGCGCCCTGCTCCAGCAACGGCTGGGCCAGGTCCATCGCCTCGTGGGCATCACGGGCCTGCATCACCGGGGCCGACGGAATGCCGTACGCGGTGAGCAGCTGGTGGGTGGCGATCGGGTCCAGCCACTGCTGGCCCGCGGCGAGCGCAGCGTCCACCAGCGCACGCGCGCCGGCGGTATCGACCACGAAATCCTCGGGCAGGCTGGGCGGAGTTTCCATCAACGCGGCCTGCGCATCCCGGTAGCGCACCAGATGCTGGAAGCCGCGGACGGCCTCGGCTTCGGTGGGATAGGTCGGCACGCGCGCGGCGTTGAGCGTGGCGGTGGCACGGTCGTCGTTGCCCAGCCAGACCGCGAATACCGGCTTGTCGCGGTGATAGCGGGGACGCAGGCCAAGCGTGCGGGTCAGCGCCTGGGCGGCATCGGCCGAGGAGGTGAACGCGGTGGGCACGTTGACCACCAGCACGGCGTCGTTCTCGGTATCGGACATCAGCGCTTCGATCGCGGCGGCGTAGCGGTCACCATCGGCATCGACCACGATGTCGACCGGATTGCTGCGCGACCAGCCTTGCGGCAGCACCGCATCGAGCTGGGCGACGGTGGCCGGCGACAGCTCGGCCAGGCTGCCGCGCAGGGCCAGCAGCTGGTCCACCGCCAGCCGCCCCACCCCGCCGCCATTGCTCAGGATCGCCAGGCGGCGACCGGGGAACGTGCCGAGCCGGCCCAGCGTTTCGGCGGCGGTGAACAGTTCGTCCAGCGCACTCACGCGCAGCAGGCCCGCGCGGTTGAATGCCGCGCCGTAGACCGCATCGGCGCTGGCCAGCGCCTGCACGTGGGTATCGGCATCGGGATTGATGCGGATGTGGCGGCCGGATTTGACCACCACCACCGGCTTGGCGCGCGCAGCGGCACGCGCGGCCGACATGAACTTGCGCGCGTCGCGGATGTGTTCGACGTAAAGCAGGATCGCGCGGGTGCGGTAATCGGTGGCGAAGTAATCGAGCAGGTCGCCGAAATCCACATCCAGCGTGTCGCCCAGCGAGACCACGGCGGAGAAACCGACCGAGCGTGCCACGCCCCACTCCACCAGGGCCGCGGCAATCGCGCTGGACTCGGAGATCAGGGCCAGGTCACCGGCCTGCGGGAAATGCGCGGCGATGCTGGCGTTCAAGCGCGCATGCGGGGCGATCACGCCCAGGCAGTGCGGGCCGAGGATGCGCAGGCCCTTGGGCCGGGCGGCCGCCTCCACCTGCGCGGCCAGCGAGCCCGGGCCTTCGCCCAGGTTGGCGGTGAGGATGATCGCCGCACTGACACCGCGCTCGGCGGCGGTGGCCACCACCTGCGGCACGATGCTGGCCGGGGCGGTGATCACCACCAGTTCCGGCACCCAGTCCAGGTCCTTGAGCCGCTTCACGGTGCGGATGCCGTCGATCTCGCTGTACCGCGGATTGATCCAGGCGACCTTGCCGGGGAACCCGGTGTCGCGCAGATTACGCATCACCGCACGGCCGGCGGAGCGTTCACGCGGGCTGCCGCCGATCACGGCGACCGACTGCGGGCGGAAGACGGCTTGCAGGTGGTAGGTGCTCATGCGACCAGACAGTAACAGGGACGGAGGTGGTTAATAACCACCTCCGTCCCTGTTATTAACGACCTCCGTCCCCGTTAAAGGAGGGTGCCGCGCAGGATCATCGCGGCGATGCTGAAGTAGATGACCAGGCCGGTGACGTCCACCAGCGTGGCCACGAACGGGGCCGAGGCGCTGGCCGGGTCGAAGCCGAGGCGCTTGAGGATGAAGGGCAGCATCGAGCCGGACAGCGATCCGAAGGTGACGATCCCGACCAGCGCCGCGCCGATCGTCAGCGCCAGCAGCTGCCAGTGCTCGCCGTAGTCGTGCAGGCCCAGCAGCTGCCAGGACACGATGCGGATGATCGCCAGCACGCCCAGGATCGCGCCCAGGGTGATGCCGGTCGGCACCTCGCGCAGCGCCACCTTCCACCAGTCGCGCAGGCGCAGCTCGCGCAGGGCCAGGCTGCGGATCAGCAGCGAGGTCGCCTGCGAGCCGGAGTTGCCGCCCGAGCTCATGATCAGCGGGATGAACAGCGTCAGCACCACCGCGCGTGCCAGCTCGTCCTCGTAGTGCTGCATCGCGCTGGCGGTCAGCATTTCGCCGAGGAACAGCACGCTCAGCCAGCCCGCCCGCTTGCGCAGCATCTCGAAGAAGCCGATCTGCATGTACGGCTTTTCCAGCGCTTCCATGCCGCCGAACTTGTGCACGTCCTCGGTGGATTCTTCGATCAGTGCATCCAGGATGTCATCCACGGTGACGATGCCGAGCACGTGGTGCTGCGCATCGACCACCGGGATCGCGAGCAGGTCGTGGCGGCGGATCAGCTGCGCGACCTCTTCCTGGTCCATCTGCACCTCCACCGTCACCGGCGGGTTGACCTGGGCGACGTCGAGGATGGGTTCCTCCGGCAGCCCGGTGATCAGCCGGCGCATGGTCACCACCTGCACCAGCGCGCGGGTATGCGGGTCCAGCACGTAGATCGCGTAGACGGTCTCGCGGGTGCGCTCGACCTCGCGGATGTGCTGCAGGGTGCGCCCGACCGTCCAGTCCGAAGGCACGCTGACGAACTCGGTGGTCATCAGCGCACCGGCGGTATGCGCCGGGTAGCTCAGCAGCTGCTGGATCGCCTTGCGCGCTTCCGGGCTGAGCAGCGGGATCAGGCGCGCACGCTCGTCCTCGTCCAGCTCGTGGACGATATCGGTGGCGCGGTCATCGGCCATCAGCCCGAGCAGGGCGGCCGCGCGGGCCACAGGCATGGCCGCCACGAGATCGCCCCCGCGGTTGAGCTCGGGCTGTTCGAGCATCTTCACCGCACGCGGCAACGGCAGCGCGGCCAGCGTGTCCGCGGCGCGCGACAGGCTCAGCGTGTTGAGGAATTCCACCGCATCGGCGGTGTTGAAATTATCGAGGGGTGCGCTCAACGAGGCGGCATCGGCCACCGGGCGCAGCAGGTCTTTCTGGTTCATCGTATTCGCCTGTGGGTATCGCATTGCGCGACGCCAACGCTGGCGAACCGACCCGTGTCAGGCGGTAGCCATCGCTGGCGTCGAGCAAGGTCGACTTCTACTGTCGCTGGACATGGGTTGGAGACTCCGGAGGGGTGTACTGCCGACGGCGGACGCGCCAGCAGCGGCGGGCAGTCTGGACCCGGGTGTGACGCAGGTCAACCCTTGGGCCGCGGCCCGTTCGGGTGACAGTGGCCTTCGGCGTCCATGCCGGCCGCATAATGGTGCGTGGCCCCGGCCACGGGCCCCGGCTGCCGGGGAGGTTTCCCACCCGCACGGCACACGATCCCATGAGCAGGTTCTCCCATGCATAGCGGCGCGCTCGAGCTGGCCCTGGTGCTGCTGCTGGCCGCGGTGATCGCGGTACCGGTCTTCAAGAAGCTCGGCCTCGGCGCGGTGCTCGGCTACCTGGCCGCCGGCGTGGTGCTCGGCCCGGATGGCCTGGGCTTCGTGCAGGACGCCGACCGCATCCTCAGTGCCGCCGAGATCGGCGTGGTGATGCTGCTGTTCGTGATCGGCCTGGAACTGTCCCCCGCCCGCCTGAAGGTGATGCGCCGCTCGGTGTTCGGGGCCGGCGCGCTGCAGGTGGCGCTGAGCGCGCTGGTGCTGGGCAGCCTGCTGATGCTGGATCACTTCCAGTGGAAGAGTGCATTGATCGTCGGCATCGCGCTGGCGCTGTCTTCCACGGCGGTCGGGCTGCAGCTGTTGTCCGAACACAAGGCGATCAACAGCGATTACGGGCGGCTTGGCTTTGCGATCCTGCTGTTCCAGGACCTGATCGCGATCCCGTTGCTGGCGGCGATCCCGCTGCTCGGCGGTGTGCGCAACGACACCCTGCAGTGGAATGACGTCGCGATCGCGATCGGTGCCCTGGCGGTGGTGATCCTGTGCGGCCGGCCGGTGCTGCGCCGGCTGTTCAACATCATTGCGCGCACGCGCAGCCCGGAAGTATTCACCGCGACCGCGCTGCTGGTCGTGCTCGGCACGGCGTGGTTCATGCAGGAGGCCGGCCTGAGCCCGAGCCTGGGCGCCTTCCTGGCCGGTGTGCTGTTGTCCGATTCGGAATTCCGCCACGAGCTGGAATCGCAGATCGAGCCGTTCAAGGGCCTGCTGCTCGGCCTGTTCTTCATCGCCGTGGGCATGGGCATCGACCTGGACCGCATCGTCGCCGAGCCGATGATGATCGCGGCGGGCGTGGCGATCCTGCTGGTGGTGAAGTTCGGCCTGCTGTTCGGCATCGGCAAGCTGGCCAAACTGCGGACCCGCCACGCGGTGCTGCTGGGCAGCGTGCTGTGGCTCGGCGGCGAGTTCGCGTTCGTGGTGTTCAACGAGGCGCAGCGCGCGCATCTGCTCGGCAATGCCAACCATGACCGGCTGGTGGCGATCGTCGGCCTGTCGATGGCGATCACCCCGCTGCTGATGATCGGCCTGATCCGCCTGCTGGGTCGCGATGAGGGGCCCAAGGCCCCCGCCCAGCCGGCCGACACCGTCGATATCAACGATGTGCAGCCCCAGGTGATGATCGCCGGCATGGGCCGCTTCGGCCAGGTGGTCGCGCGCCTGCTGACCGCGCAGAAGATTCCGTTCGTGGCGCTGGAGTCGAATCCGGACACGGTCTCGGACCTGCGCCGCTTCGGCAACAAGCTGTATTACGGCGACCCGACCCGGCCGGAAATGCTGCGTGCCGCCGGCGGCGAGCACATCCGTGTGTATGTGGTCACGCTGGATGATCCGGACGCCAACATGCGGGCCACGCGGCTGATCCGGCGCATGTACCCGGATGCGGTGGTGCTGGTGCGCGCGCGCAATCGACAGCATGCGTGGCGTCTGATGGACATGTCCGCCGAGCCGTTCCGCGAGGTGTTCGGGACCAGCCTGGAACTGAGCGAACGGATGCTGATCGCGCTCGGCATGTCGGTGGAGACCGCGCGCAACCATGTGCAGCGTTTCCGCGAGCACGACGAGAAGCTGCTGCGCGACCAGTACCTGGTCTACGACGACGAAGCGGCGGTGATCCAGACCTCGCGCGATGCGCGTGCGGACCTGATGCATCTGTTCGAGGCGGATGCGGAGAGTGATGGGAAGGGTGCGGACGGCGCCCCACCGCGTTGATGAACCTGCGGGTGCACCTGCCCGTGCATCATTGAGCGCTGCCGGCCAGCGGCCGGCACTACCAGGCGGGGCTCAGCCGTTATCGCGCAGGAACCGGGCCATCGAGGACACCCCCGGCACCAGCGGTTCGAATTCGCCGGCGACGTCGATGAAACCACGCATCACCGCGATCTCGCGCGGGCTGCGGTTGAGTGCGTCGCGCACGTCCGGGTCGGCGCCGGCACGCAGCAGGCGCTGCACCAGCAGCGGCAGTCCGTGCAGGGCCGCCAGATGCAGCGGGCCGAAGCCACGCGGATCCCGCACGTCCAGCGAGACCTCTTCGTCCAGCAGGCGCTCCACCGCGGCGAGCACGATCTGCTCGTCGCAGGCGGTGCCCGGTTCGGCGCGGGCGCCGAGCAGCAGCAGCAACGGCGTGACCGAGCCGGCGGCGGCCTGGTCCGGTTCGGCGCCGGCCAGCAGCAGCGTGTCGAGCAGCGCGAGCAGACGCGAGCGATCGCGCGCACTGAAGCCGTACAGCGCGGCGCAGTGCAGCGGGCCGAGCTGCTGGGCATCGCCCGCATGTACGTTGGCACCGGCGGTGAGCAGGCGCGAGACGATGTCCGGCAGGCCCAGCGCCGAGGCCAGCATCAGCACGGTGACGCCGCCGGGCAGGCGGTATTCGAGTTCGGCACCGGCATCGAGCAGGGCTGAAACGATATCGATCTGGCGCATGCTCACCGCGGCCGACAGCGGCGTGGCGCCACTGGCCGCAGCATGCTGCGGATTCGCGCCGCGGGTAAGCAGCAGGTCGACCACGGCCAGGTGACCGCCACCGGCTGCACGCAGCAGGGCGGTGCAGCCCTGTGCGTCGACCACATCGACGCCGAAGCCGAGATCGATCAGGCGACGCACGGCATCGGCATCGCCGGCCATCGCCGCAGCCGGCAGGTCGCCGTCGCGCAGCGCGCGGCGCGGCAACGGCCATACCCGCCAGTCCAGCCAGTCGGCGAGGTCGCGGCGGCCGATCGACAGCGCCACGCCCAGCGGCGTCTGGCCGTCGGCCGCACGCGCTTCGGGTGAGGCGCCCTGCTGGACCAGCAGCTTGATCGAGCCTTCGCGTGCGAGCGCGGTGGCCAGATGCAGCGCGGTCATGCCATGGCTGTCGCGTGCTTCGCGGTCCACGCCCTGGGTGAGCAGCGCCTGCTGCAGGCGCAGCCAGCCCAGGCGCACGGCCAGCGACAGCGGCGGGTCGCCGGCCGGCGATGGCGCGAACGGATCCGCGCCGCGTTCCAGCAGTTCCAGCGCAAGTTGTTCCAGCCCGCGCGAGGCGTGGTCGTGCTGGGCGCAGGCGCTCAACAGCCGTGCCAGGCCACCGCGACCGGCCGGGGACAGGCCACGGCGCAGCAGCACCTGCAGCGCAGGCACCGCGTCGATGCCCCGCGCCAGCAGCGCGAACATCGGGGTATCACCGCAGGCATCGAGCACTTCGGGCGCCGCGCCGTGCGCGAGCAACCAGTCCAGCGCCTGTGGGTCCAGCGCCAGTTCGGCATCGTGCAGCAGCGCACCGAGTTCCTCCGGCGCGCACAGGCGGGCCAGCGCGGCCATGCCCTCCACGTTGCCGAAGCCCAGCGCTTCGCGCAGCAGTTCCAGCGGCGGGCGGTCCGGCAACGAGGGCGCGGCCGCATCGCTGTCAGCGGACATCACCAGGCCATCGCTGACCGCGGACGGCAGCGGGTAGGCGGGATCCAGCAGCGAGACGATCGCCCAGCGGCCGGCGCCGGCGGCGATGTCCACCGCACGTCGGCCCTGTGGATCGGCCACGTCGACGGCGATGCCCAGGTCGCGCAGGCGGCGCACCAGCAGCGGCGACACGTTGTCCGCCATGCAGGCCAGCAGTACCGCGTTGCGTCCTTCGCCATCGACCGCATTGAGGTCCGGCTGGTGCGGCAGCAGGTGTTCCACCACGCCGGCACGGCCCCCGCGCGCCGCTTCCAGCCACGGCGTGCGCGCCAGTGCATCGCGCGCTTCCAGATTGGCGCCGGCGGCCAGCAGCACATCGATGATGTCGACATGGCCGGCCAGCGCGGCTTCGTGCAGCGCGCTGCGGCGCTGGCGGTCGCGCGCGTCGGCGCGGGCCTTGTGCTTGAGCAGCAGCTGCACACCAGCCGGATCGTCTTCTTCGGTACCGGCGGCGGCAAGCAGCACGGGCGTACCTTCGGCCGGCTCGGTCTTCGCGCCGCGTTCGAGCAGGAACTTGGCCAGGCGCCAGTTGCCGACCTGGCAGGCGACCGCCAGCGGTGACCAGCCATCGTCGTTCAGCGCATCCACTTCGGCGGCGGCATCGCGCAGCAGGGCGGCGACGCCGGGATCGGAGCTGCGCGCGGCATGGTGCAGGGGGGTGTTGCCTTCGCTGTCCACCGCACGCGGGTCGGCGCCGTTGGCGAGCAGGGTCATCACCGCCTCCGGGCGACCGTGCCAGCTGTCGCGGGTGGCGGCCAGCAGCGGGGTCATGCCGCGATGCGGCGCGTTGACGCCCACGCCGCGGGCGATCAGTTCACGCAGCAGGCGCAGGTCCGGCAGCACCGCGGCGAGCACGGCCAGGCTGCGCTGGTCGCGCCAGGCCGGATCAGGCAGGCCGTGCGGGTCCGCGCCGGCCTGCAGCAGCTGCAGGGCGCGGTCGACCCGGCCGCTGCGCGCGGCGTCGTACAGCGCCGGCTGTTGTTCGTGCAGGCCAATCGATTCCAGCGGCGTGGGCTCGGCGTGGTGCCCGGCGAACGGATCCTCGCGGTCGCCACTCATCTGGACCGGCAATGTCGCCGTCAACGCGTCGGCCGGGGCGATCGCCTGCAGCAGCACGTGCGCCAACGGCGACAGCAGCACGACCGCAGCGGCGATCGGCCAGTGCAGTGCGTCCGACACCAGCCCCGGCCACGCCGGCAGCACTACCAGCGCGCAGACCAGGACCACCAGCGCGGCGACGGCCAGGCCGCGCCAGGCGGTCAGGTCGCGCCCGGCCAGCGTCTGCCAGTGGCGCGCCAGGCTGCCTTCGCTGCGCTCCACGTCATTCCACAACGGCCAGGTCCGCCAGACCCCGAGCAGCGCGGCACTGACCGCCACGCTCAGGCCCAGCACGGCCGCCAGACTGCCGCTGTCGTGCAACGCGCCCAGCGGCCAGGCCACCAGCAGGGTCAGCAACAGTGGGCCGAGGGACCACAGCGCCAGCAGCGCGGGAGCATCCTGGCGCGCGACCTGTGGCAGCGCTTGCAGCGGCCGCGTGCGGCGCCACCACGACACCGCCAGCGCGAACGCTGGCTGGGCCAGCGCGGCACACACGGCACCGGGCACGCCACCGACAGCCGCAGCCAGGGCCAGCAGCACGCCGAGCGCGGCAGCGGAGGCAACGGCGCGGGGGCGTTGGGCGTCAGTCATTGCGTCGCGGGATCCGGACCGGCGCCAGAGGCGGCGGCGGCAGCTGCAGGTGGAATCCCCGCTCGGTCAGGTTCTGGCGCACTTGTGCGGCATCGGCCTGGGCGAGGCGACGGTCGGGAGTCAGGGCCACTTCGAGAACGAACTGGAACGGCGCCAGCGAGGCCTTCACCGCGTCCGGGATGACCGAGAAGTCATCACGAACGGCGAGATAGACGAAGCTGTCCTGCTTGCGTTGGCTTTTATAGACGTAGGCTTGCATGCCGCAGGGCTTTGCCCAGGGTAGTGAATGGCAATGATTGTGGAGGAAAGCCGGCACAGGTGAAAGCTGCGTGCACGGTCTGCTGTCGGTTTTCCGTCGCGGGACAGCACGAGGTTCATCAATGTCGCGATGCCGTTCAGCTGGGCGCCGCTGCAGTCTGCCCATGCCGCTGTGATGAATGCGTCGCTGCGTCGTGCCCGGGACGGGCGTGGTTGGCGGTCCTGCCGACCGCGACCACCGCCCCGAAGGGACGGTGGCCGAGCGTGCTTACTTCACCTTGGCGTAGGTGCCCTTCAGCGCCACGCCGGCCAGGATCGCGCCTGCATAGCATTCGTAGTTGGTGGTGCTCTTGAACTCGTTCTTCTTGTAGTAGCTGACGATGTCGACCACGGCATTGGCACCGCGCGACCTGGCGCCATCCTGCAGCGCGCGCAGCGCGGACAGGGCCACCCAGCGGCAGGCCTCGGCGTCGCTCTTGTTGGCGGCGTTGGTCTTTTTGTTGGTCACGTCCTCGCCCAGACGTTCCACCACGCTGACCTTTTCACCGGCCAGATAGAACTTCACGCTGCCGTCGATGCCGACATTGCGGGCTTCAGCGGAATTGACCAGCTCATGCAGCGACTGCTCGACACGGGTGTCGCGGGCCTGGGCGGTGCTGGCAACGGCGAGCAGGGCGGTGGCGGCGATCAGGGCAAAATGACGCATTCAACGTTCTCCTTGTTGGTGGGATGCGAGGGGTCTACGGAAAAGCCGGCCCGCGACGCAGGCCGGAAACAGCGGTCAGTCCTGCCAGCGGCGGAAGATCAACGAGGTGTTGATGCCGCCGAAGGCGAAGTTGTTGCTCATGACGTAGTCGGTCTGCAATGCGCGGCCCTCGCCGGCGATGTAATCCAGCGCACCGCAGCGGGGATCGACCTCATGCAGGTTCAGGGTCGGGGCGAACCAGCCCTCGCGCATCATCTCGATGCTGAGCCAGGCTTCGAACGCACCGCAGGCCCCAAGCATGTGGCCGACGTAGCTCTTCAGCGAGCTGATCGGCATGCCCGGCCCGAACACCTGGTGGGTGGCCTGGGTTTCGGCGATGTCGCCGTGCTCGGTGGCGGTGCCGTGTGCGTTGACGTAGCCGATCCGGTCGGCGGCCAGCTCGGCATCTCCCAGCGCCAGCCGCATCGCCTGCGCCATGGTGCCGGCGCTGGGCTGGGTGACATGCTGGCCATCGCTGTTGGTGCCGTAGCCGACCACTTCGGCCAGGATCGTGGCGCCGCGCGCTTGGGCATGCTCCAGCTCTTCCAGGATCAGCGTGCAGGCGCCCTCGCCCAGCACCAGGCCGTCGCGGTGCGCATCGAAGGGGCTGGGCGTGGTCTGCGGCGCGTCATTGCGCACACTGGTGGCGAACAGGGTGTCGAACACCGCCGCGGCGGTGGCGTCGAGCTGCTCGGCACCGCCGGTGACCATCACCGTCTGCTTGCCGCTGCGGATCGCCTCGTAGCCCGAGCCCACGCCCTGGCTGCCCGAGGTGCAGGCGCTGGAGGTGGTGTAGACCCGGCCGGACAAACCGAAGAACACGCCGATGTTCACCGGCGAGGTGTGGCTCATCATCTTCAGGTAGGTGGTGGCGCTGATGCCTTCGGTGGTGTGCTCATGGAGCATCCGGCCGAACTCGGCGGTGGCTTCGTGGCTGCCCGAGGACGAACCGTAGGCGACGCCGGCCATGCCACTGCGCAGCACCGGATGGCCCAACAGGCCGGCCGCCTCCAGCGCCAGTTCGGTGGCGCGCACCGACATCACCGCCACCTTGCCCATGCTGCGGGTGGTCTTGCGGTTGTAGTTGGACGGGAGCTCGAATGCCTCGGCTGGCGCGGCCAGGCGGGTATTCAGGCCGTCGAAGACTTCCCACTCGGGGATGTAGCGCACCGCATTGGTCCGCGCCTGCAGGCGCGTGCGGATGCTCGCCCAGTCCTGCCCGAGCGGGCTGATGGCAGCGGCGCCGGTGACCACGACGCGACGATCGGGACGGGCCATCAGACCATGCCTCCGTTGACCGAGATCACCTGGCGGGTGATGTACCCGGCCGATTCGGAGAGCAGGAAGGACACCGCCGCAGCGACCTCGTCCGGCTGGCCCAGGCGGTTGGCGGGAATCAACTTGAGCGCGTGCTCGACCACTTCTTCATTGACCATCTCGGTCTCGATCAGGCCGGGGGCCACGCAGTTGACGGTGATCGCGCGGCTGGCCAGTTCCAGCGCCAGCGCCTTGGTGGCACCGATGATCCCGGCCTTGGCCGCACTGTAGTTGGTCTGGCCGCGGTTGCCGACCAGGCCGGACACCGAGGACAGGGTGACGATGCGGCCCGGCTTGCGCCGGCGCACCAGCGGCATCACCAACGGGTGCAGCACGTTGTAGAAGCTGTCCAGGTTGGTGTGGATGACCGCATCCCAATCCTCGGCCGGCATCGCCGGGAAGGCGCCGTCGCGGGCGATACCCGCGTTGCAGACCACCCCGTAGTAGGTGCCGTGCTCGGCGATGTCGGCTTCCAGCGCGGTGCGCGCGGCGTCACGGTCGGCCACATCGAACATCAGCACCCGGGCCTGGCGGCCCAGGGCCTGGATCTCGGCCACCACGGCCTGCGCTTCCTCGATACGGCTGCGGCAATGCACCACCACATCGAAGCCGTCGCGCGCGCAACGCAGCGCCACGGCGCGGCCGATGCCACGGCTGGCGCCGGTCACCAGCACGGTCAAATTCCCTGTCATGCCTCTCCAGTCTCCAGATAGGCCATCGCATCCGTGGGTTCAAACACGGAGACGTTGGCGACCGCCATTTCGATATCACCTGCCAGGATCCGGCAGGCGAACATGCCCAGGCCATTCTCGCCCAACAGCTCGCAGTTCGCCTCCACCCGCAGGCAACTGCCGGCGGCGAAGAACGGCTGGTGGGCGGTGTAACGGCGGGTGCCGAGCAGGAAGCCGATCGACGGCGCCCTGCCGGCATGGCGCGCGCGGCACCCGGCCCAGGCGGCGATCGCCTGGGCCATGTATTCGACCCCGACCCAGGCAGGCACACCGTCGGGGGTGCAGAACAGACCCTGCGCCGGCACGTCCACCTCGACCGCGATGGACGCGTCCTCCCAGGCCACCACGCGGTGGATCAGGCGCATGCTGTCGCGGTGCGGGAGCACCGCGTCGATGTCATCGGGCAGCGGCATGCTCATCCCCGGGCCAACGCCAGCACGGCATTGCTGCCACCGAAGGCGAACGAGTGGCTGAGCACATGCTGCAGCGGCTGCGCGGCGCACGTGCCCGGTGCTACCAGCGCCAGCGCCGGCAACGCGTCATCGGCCTGCCCGTCCCACCAGTGGGTGGGCAGCTGCTGGTCCGGGTTGTCCGCCAGCGTCATCCAGCACAGCGCCGCTTCGATCGCCCCGGAGGCACCGAGCGTGTGCCCGGTCAGCGGCTTGGTCGAGCTGGCCGGCACCTGCGTGCCGAGCACCGCCGCGACCGCCTGGCTTTCCATCGCATCGTTGTGGCCGGTGGCGGTGCCGTGCAGGTTCACGTAGTCGATCTGCGGCGCGGACAGGCCGGCCCGGTCCAGCGCCTGCTGCATGGCATCGATCGCGCCGCGTGCCTGCGGGTCCGGGGCGGACATGTGGTGCGCGTCGGAGGATTCGCCCCAACCGGCGAGGCGCACCGGGCCCGGCTCGCGCGTCATCAGGAACAGCGCCGCGCCTTCGCCGATGTTGATCCCGCTGCGGTTCACCGAGAACGGATTGCAGCGCGACGCCGAGACCGACTCCAGCGCGCTGAACCCGGCCACGGTGAAGCGGCACATCGAATCCGCGCCCCCGGCGACCACCGCATCGACCGCGCCGGCCTGCAGCAGGCGCGCGGCCGACATCAGCGCCTTGGCGCTGGAGGAACACGCGGTGGAGATCGTCCACGCCGGGCCGGTGCTGCCGATCCGCTCGCGCACGAAACGCGCGGCGGTCCCCATTTCCTGCTGCGCATAATGGAAATCGGCCGGCCATGTACCGTCGCGATGGTAGCTGCGCAGCGCGCTCTCCGATTCGCCGATGCCCGAGGTGCTGGTGCCGATGATCACCGCCACGCGCTCGGCACCAAAGCGGGCCACGGCGGCAGCGACGGCCTCGCGGATCTGGCCGAGCGCAGCGTCGAGCAGGCCGTTGTTGCGGCCACGCAGGGCCACCGGCAGCTCGGCCAGATCCGGCAACGGCGCATGGACCTCGCCCAGCGCCAGCGTGCGGCCGGGCAGGATGGCATCGTTGTCGCGCAATCCGCCGGGCTGTGGCGCGAACAGGCCGCCGCGCACCTCGGCGCGGTCGGCGCCCAGCGCACAGATCACGCCCAGTTCGTTCAGATAGACCGCACTGCTGCTCACTCTTGGCCCTGCCCCATGTCCATCGATTCGATCACCAGTTCATAGCCCTCGGCCAGGTTGCGCAGGCGCACGCGGCCATCGGGCAGCGTGTCGCGCACCAGCCAGGGTTTGCCGCCCTGCTCCAGGCTCCGCACGCCATCGGTCTCCTGCAGGGTCCAGCCGGCCGGCAGCGCGGCGCGGATCGCCGCCGCCGGCCAGAGCGAGAACTGCAGGTCGTCCAGCACGCGTTCACCGCGCACCTGCGGCGGCAGCCACGGCGCACGGGTCTGTTCCAGGTGCTGCCCGTCCCAGACCATGCGCACGCCGGTCTGGCCCATGGCCTGCACCGCCAGCCGCACCTGCCCGGCATCCACTTCCAGCAGCGCGTCCAGCTCGCGCTCGTGGCTGCCGAAGCGGAACTGGAGGCGCTGCTGCAGCTGCACCGGCTGCGGCAAGGCCGACGGCGCCAGCTGCAGCGTCGGCAACTGCACCAGCGGCGTGGGCATCCGGGTGCTGGCACACGCGGCCAGCAGCAGACTCAGCAACAGGGGCAGGATCAGGCGCTGCACAGTTCCTCCAATACGCGCAGGCGCCGGCCACTGGCATCGGCGACATACGGGTTCTGCGTGTCCCAGGCGTAGCCGGCCAGGATCGAGGAGATCATGCGGCGGACCTCCGGGTGCGGATCGGGATGGTAGATGATCTTCTGGAAGCCGCCGGCATACCAGGCCTCGACGAAGCGCCGGAAGGTCTTCACGCCGGCGCGCAGCGGTACCGAGAAGTCCTGCTCCCAGTCCACCGTTTCGCCGGCCTGTTCGCGTGCCAGGCAAGCGCTGGCCAGCTGCGCCGATTTGAAGGCGATGGTCACGCCCGAGGAAAACACCGGGTCCAGGAACTCGCCGGCATTGCCCAGCAGCGCATAGCCCTCGCCCCACAACGACGAGACGTTGGCCGAATACCCGGTGATGGTGCGCACCGGCAGTACCGCCCACTCGGCGTTCCCGAGCAGACGGGTGAGGTTCGGGTCTTCGCCGACGATCGCCTGCAGCTTTTCCAGATCGGTGCCGGGGTAGCGTTCGAAAAAGGCCGGCTCGGCCACCACGCCCAGCGAGCAGCAGCCGTTGGAGAACGGAATCGTCCAGTACCACACGTCCACGTGCTCGGGATGGGTGGTGATCAGGATCTTGTTGCGGTCGAAACCCGCGCCGGCTGGAATGTGGTCGCGCACGTGGCAGAAGATCGCGCCGCGCACCGGGAAGTTCGACGGCGACTCCAGCTTCAGCAGGCGCGGCAGCAGCCGGGCGAAACCACTGGCATCGAGGATGAAGCCGGCTTCGATGGTGTATTCGCTGCCATCCGGGCGGCGCACCTGCACCTGCGCCGGGCGTCCGGGCTGCACCGACAGCACTTCATCGCCGAAGCGCAGCGTGGCGCCCATGCGCTCGGCACCGCGCGCCAGCACGTCATCGAAGTCGGCGCGCTGTACCTGGTAGGTGGTGCCCCAGCCGGGCGAGAACTTGTCGCGGAAATCGAACTCGGTGGTCGCCTCGCCGCGCACGAAGGCCGCGCCGTTCTTGTACTGGAATCCGGCCTGCACCACGTCCTGCAGCAGACCGGCGGCCTCGATGTACTCCATGCTCTGCGGCAGCAGGCTCTCGCCGATCGAGAAGCGCGGGAACTGCTGGCGCTCCAGGATCAGCACCTGGCGACCCTGCTGGCGCAGCATCGCGGCGGCCACGGAACCGGCCGGGCCGGCGCCGATGACCAGGATGTCAGTACGTTCCACGTGCGGGTTCATCGGATACATCCTTGATCAGATCATGAAAGGGAAAAACGCGGTCGCTCAGTGCGGTGCGTCGTGCGGCGGTGGTCGGAACAGCGGCGAAATCAGCCAGACCAGGCCGATGCCGAACAGCAGGGTCAAGCCGAACGCGCGCAGCGCCGGCGTGGCCGACAGCCCGAGCAGGCCGAAGGACAGCCAGGTACTGGCCGCCCCGACGCAGACCGCGAGCCAGGCACTGGCATCACCGCGGTGTTCGATCAGGAAGATGCCGTAATCGATGCCCATGCCGAGCAGCAGCATCAAGGCGAGCACGTTGAACAGCTGCAGCGGTTGCCCGAACAGGCCCAGCAGCGCCAGCGTCAGCGCACCGGCGACCAGGGTCGGCGCGAGCACGCGCCAGGCCTGCCCGCGGTAGCGCCAGTACAGCACCGCGAACACCAGCGCGATGCCGATCAGCAGCAGGCCGCTCATCAGCTTGCGGTAATGCTTGAGCAGCCCCGAGAAATCGGCGGTGCGGTCGACCCAGCGCACGCCGTCGATGCCCGTGGCCTGCGCTTCCAGCAGCGTCAGCGCATCGGCGCGCGAGAGGTCGTCGACCATCACCACCGAGCCCACGCCCTGCCCGACCGTGCCCAGCCACAGGTGGCGGAACGGCATCGCCGCCGGCGAGGCGAGGAAGGCGTCGGCCTGCAGATCCTGCGCGGCGTAGGCCGGGCGCAGCAGTGGTTCACCGACGGCCTCACCGACCTGGGCCAGCACCTGCGGCTCGACCCTGGCAGTCAACGCGGCATCGGCGTGCTGCCGCTGCTGCGAGGGCAGCCAGTCGCTGATCGCACGATACCCCCCGATCTGCTTGTCGGCCTCGAGCACGCGCAGGCGGTCGATCAGCGCTTCTTCGCGCTGCAGCACCTGCTCGGCGGTGTCGCCCTGCACCAGGTAGAACTGGGCCGGGCTGGGCATGCCGAGCATCTGGCTGATGCGGATCTGCTGGGCGATCAGCGCGGGCGGCGACGACTGCAGGCTGCGCAGATCATCGTTGGTCTGCAGGCGGGCGATGCCGAGCGCGGACAGCACGGTGACCACGCCCAGGAACACCGCGGCCCTGCGCCCCTGCAGGCGCGGCCAACGCTCCAGCGTGGCGCCGAGCCAGCGGGCGAACCCGGTGCGGCGGACCTCGCCGCCGTCCAGCCACGGGAACCAGAAGATCACGGTGAGGAACGCGGCCGCGAGGCCGACCACCGAGAACAGCGCCATCTGGCGCAGGCCCGGGAACGGCGCCAGGCCCAGCGCGAGATAGGCCAGCGCACTGGTCAGCAGGGCCAGCCACAACCCGGGCAGCAGGTGCCGCAGCAACTTCCAGCGGCGGTCGGCGGGCTCGGCCTGGCGCGAGGCGAACCAGTGGATGCCGTAGTCCTCGGCAACGCCGACCAGCGACGCGCCGAACACCAGGGTCAGCACGTGCACCTTGCCGAACACCAGCACGGTCACCGCCAGCGCGACACCGCAGCCGATCAGCAGCGACGCGGCGACCAGCAGGATCGGGCGCAGCGAGCGGAACGCCAGCCACACCAGCAGCAGCACCGCCGCCAGCGAACCCCAGCCGATCGTGTTGATTTCCCAGCTGGCCTGCACTGCCGCCGCTTCGGCATGCAGCGGCACGCCGGCACGCAGCACCTCCAGGCCCGGTGCCTGCTTCGTGGCGGCTTCAGCGGCGATATCCAGCAGCAGATCGATGTGCCGCTCGCCGTCGAGCTGGAATGCCGAACCGACCGTGTCGTACTGCACGATCGACCAATGCTTGCCGTCGGCCTCCAGCAGGCCGTCATCGCCCATCTGCAGGCCCGAGCCCAGCGCGCGTTCCTGCCACCACTGCGGCCACAGCGACAGCGGATCCTGACGCCATTCGGTCAGGCGCGGTGCGCCCATCGGACCGTACAGCGCCGCCAGTGCCGACGCTGCCAGGCCCTCGGTGTGTTCATCCTGCAGGCGCTCGCGCTGTGCGCTGGTCAGCAGGCGGTCGCGATACGGGGCGTAGAACGCGCGGGCCTGATCGAACCAGCCCTCGATCGAGCCGCTTTCCTGCAGCAGCGGGGCCGCGCCCTGCCCTCCCTTGATGGCGTCGCGGAAGGCCGCCTCGGCCACCTTGGTCCGTGCCGCATCGGTGCTGCCCAGCAGCACCACGATCTGACGCGCATTGGCATCGGCGATGCGCCGGGTGACATCGGACAACAGGCGGTCATGCGCGTCCTGTGGCAACAGCGCGAGGATGTCGGTATCGATCCGGGATTCGCTCTTCCACAGCTGCCACTGCTGCACGCCGAGGCCGACCAGCACCAGCAGCCACACAATCGCCAGCCAGCGCCAGATGCGCTGCAGGCGGCCGTTCGAGGTCAGCACGTCATTCAAACCTGCCGCCCTCGTCCGCGCTCAGCGTGGCCGGCGTCTCGCTCATGCACGCAAAGTGGATGCGGGTGACGTCCTGGTTGGCCTCGTTGATCTGGACTTCGCGCACGTAGCGGTCGCCGCTCAGGGTGAGCTGGGCGAACACCTTGCCGAGCATCGCCGAGCGCGGGGTCAGCTGCATCTTCCAGGCGTTGCCGGGCAACACCTCGACCTTGACCGTGAACTGCGCCGACAGCGCCTGCGCATCGCCGCTCATCAGCGCGAACATGATCGCGTTGACCGAGCGCATCGCCGGTTGCTGGCGGCCATCCATTTCGACCCGGCTGCTGCCATCGCGTTGCCGGCTGAGGATGCGGTCACGGGTGACCACCACCTCGGAGGGGAACGGCTTGAGCGTGGTCCAGATCACCCCATGCGCCTGGGCCAGCACGAAGCGGCCCTGCGAGCGCAGCGGGTTCTTGAAGCCGGCGACCTGCTTCTCCTGGGTGAACTCGCCGCGCAGCACGTCGACCTTGGCCACGCGCTGTTTGACGACCTCCACATCGGTGGCGGCCCACGCCGGGGCGACCACCGCCAGCATCACCAGCACGCACAGCGTGCGCAGGAAACGGTTCATTGCGGTTGCACTCCCAGACGCTCCCACAGTACCGGCGGGCACAGGTAGAGCATTTCATTGGTGGCCGCGTCGACCGCGACCTGGATGGTGTGGGCGCGGGTCAGCGTGGTGCCGCTGTCCGCATCCAGGATCTCGTAGGCGATCTTCAAGCGGTTCTCCCACTCGGTGATCGTGGCGCGCACGCGCAGCGCCTGGCCGTACAGCAGCGGCCGGATGTACTTCACCCGCGCATCGACCACCGGCCACAGGTAGCCGGAATCGCGCATCTGCGGGTAATCGTAGTCGTGGCGCTGCAGCAGCGCGCAGCGCGCGATCTCGAAGTACTTGAAGTAGTTGCCATGCCAGACCACCTGCATCGCATCGCAGTCGTGGAAGGCCGGCGACAGCGCCACCTCGAAGCTCAGCTCAGGCGTCGACATACAGCTCCCAGCGCTGTGCGCGGATATCGTCCAGCAGGGCGCGCAGCTCGCCATCCAGCGCACGGTCTTCCTCGATCAGGGCGATGCGCCCGGAGAGGTCCTGGTACATCGCGGCCAGGTCGCCGTGCAGGGTCGCCTTCATGCCGACGCGCTCGCGCAGGGCCACGCCCTGGCGGGCGGTGATCAGCAGCGCGGCGACGACCTGTTCGGTCAGTTCGATCACGCGCAGGCAATCACGCGCGGCGATGGTGCCCATGCTGACCTTGTCCTGGTTGTGGCATTCGGTGGAACGCGAGAACACCGAGGCCGGCATGGTCTGCTTGAGCGCTTCGGCGGTCCAGGCCGAGACGCTGATCTGCAGCGCCTTCAGGCCATGGTTGATCGCCGCACGCTCACCGGTGGCGGCCGACAGGTTGGCCGGCAGGCCGTGGTTGAAGCGCGCGTCCACCACCAGGGCCATCTGCCGGTCGAGCAGATCGGCCAGGTTGGCGATGGTGTTCTTCAGCGCATCCATCGCAAAGGCGATATGGCCCCCGTAGAAGTGGCCGCCATGCAGGATGCGCTCGCCCTCGACGTCGATCAGCGGATTGTCGTTGGCGCTGTTGAGCTCGGTTTCGATCAGCTGGCGGAAGAACGGCAGTGCGTCCTGCACCACGCCGATCACGTGCGGGGCGCAGCGCAGCGAGTACCGGTCCTGCAGGCGCTGTTCATTGCGCGGCGGGCGGTCGCTGTGCAGGTCCTGGCGCAGGCGCGCGGCGATCTGCGTCTGGCCCGGATGGGGCTTGGCGGCGAACAGCATCTCGTCGAAATGGTGCGCGTTGCCGTCGCTGGCCAGCACGTTGAACGCGGTCAGGCGCGTGGCGAGCCGGGTCAGGTAATCGGCACGGTCATACGCCAGGCAGGCCAGCGCGGTCATCACGGCGGTGCCGTTCATGATCGCCAGGCCTTCCTTGGGGCGCAGCCGCAGCGGGGTCATCCCGATCTCGGCCAGCACTTCGGCGGCCGGGCGGCGCGCGCCCTGGTACATCACCTCGCGCTCGCCGCACAGCACTGCGGCCACGTAGGACAGCGGGGTCAGATCGCCACTGGCGCCGACCGAACCCTCGGCGGGAATCAGCGGCAGCACATCGTGGTGCAGCAGCGTGGCCAGGCCCTGCAGCAGCGGGTGGCTGACGCCGGACATGCCGCGCACCAGCGAGGCCAGGCGTGCGGCGATCACCGCGCGGGTTTCCTGCGGATCCAGGAAGCGCCCCAGGCCACAGCCGTGGTAGGTGAACAGGTGATGCGGCAGCTCGGCGACCAGCGCCGGCGGAATATTCACCGTGCAGGAATCGCCGTAGCCGGTGGTCACCCCATAGATGACGCCGTCTTCGCGCAGCAAGCGATCGAGAAAGTCCGCGCCGCGCTGGATGCGCGCGGTGAACGCGGCATCGTCGCTGACGACGGCCCGGGCCTGGCGCTGCGACAGCGCGATCACGTCTTCGATGGTCAGCGGCGCATCGCCGAAGCGGACGGAGGGTGCCTGATCGGCCTTACTTGCCATGCGATGCCTGATCCCAGAAGGGGAAGAAATTGAACCAGTCCAAGGGTGCCTGGGTGACCTGAACTTCCAGCCACCGGGCGAAATGTTCGGCCTGCGCGGTCAGCGCGGCGTCACGCGAGCCGCGCGGCAATACGATGCGGTCGGTGAAGTGTTCAAAGCGCACCTGATAGCCACGGCCGTGATGCAGGCAGGCCATGGTGTAGACCGGGCAGGCCAGCGCCGCGGCCAGCACATAGGCGCCGATCGGGAACTGCGCGGTGTGGCCGAGGAACGAGGCCGGTACGGTGCGCCCGCCACGCAACGGCACGCGATCGCCGACGATGGCCACGAAGCCGCCCGCCTCTACCCGGCGCTGCAGCTCGACCGCGGTGGCCGGGCCCATGTCGGTGACCTGCAGCAGCTCCACCGAGGCCAGCGGATCGAGCCGCTGCATCAGGCGGTTGAAGCGCTGCGCGTGGGCGGTGTGCACCAGCACGGTGATGTGGAAGCCCGGCACCCGCTCGGCCAATACCTGGCACAGCTCCAGGCAGCCGATGTGCGCGGTGAGGATCAGGCCACCCTCGCGGCGCGCGATCTTGTCCAGGACCAGGTCACGCTGCAGGTAGATCTGCTCGGGCGGATAGCGGCCACCCAGGCCGAGCAGCTTGTCGAGCATGGTGTCGGCAAACAGCGCGAAGTGCTTCAGGCTCTGCCAGCGTCCCGGTGGCGAGGCGAACACGCCGGCGTGCGCCTGCAGGCGCTGCAGGTACTGCAGCGAGGATTCGCGCGCGATCCGGTTGGTCAGCCAATGGCAGAGCACCACCGGGTAGACGCACAGACGGAACGGCCAACGACCGAACCAGCGATGTACCCAGCACAGGAACAGCACGCCGGCGGCCGAGGTGGACTCGCCGATGTCGGCCCAGTGCGGGGCGCTGTCAGGCGCAGGCGTGGTCATGCGCGCGGACCCGCGATGCGCTGCCACAGCAGCCGCGGCGCGCGCCACAGCATCCCGAAGAACAGGCGCGCATGCATGCGGCTGATGCGCACGTTGTCGCGCCAGACATCGAAGTGCGACACGCCATCGCTGGGATAGGTGACTGCGGTCGACACGCTGATCACCTGGATGCCGCGCCAGAACAGCCGCACCAGGATCTCACTGTCGAAGTCCATGCGCCGGCCGATGGTTTCCTCGCCGATCAGGCGCGTCACCGGTGCCAGCGGGTACAGCCGGAAGCCGCACATCGAATCGCGGATCTGCAGCGAGAGCGTATTGATCCAGACCCAGATATGCGTGGCATAGCGCCCATACAGGCGGGCCTTCGGCACGCTGGCATCGTAGACCGGGATGCCGCAGATCACCGCCTCCGGCTGCGCCTGCGACAGCGCCACGAAGCGCGGGATGTCGGCGGTTTCATGCTGGCCATCGGCATCGATCTGCAGCACGTGGCTGTACCCCAGGCGTGCCGCTTCGGCGAACCCGGCCAGCATCGCGCCGCCCTTGCCCTGGTTGATCGGCAGCCGCAGCAGCATTACCTGGGGTGCGTGTGCGCGCGCCAATGCATCGAGCACCTGCGCGCACGCCAGGTGCGAACCGTCGTCGACCAGCAGGCACGGCACGCCACTGGCCAGCACGCCCTGCACCACCGCGCCGATCGCGTGCGCGTGGTCGTACACCGGGATCACCACCAACGGGGCGAAGGCCGGCCTGTCCACGCGGGTACCAGTGTCTTCACGCATCGCCGAACACCACCCGGCCGCTGGCGTGCACGCCATGGTCGGAGACATAGCGGAAGCTCATGGCGGACTTGGCGGCATCCCAGCCCAGGCTCAGCTGCAGGCAGTCGCCCGGGCGCGCCACGTGCTGGAACTTCACCACGTCCATCCGCAGGAACCGCGGCGGCATCGTGAACGCACTGCGGCCGTAGTGGATCGCCCAGTCCAGCTGGACCACGCCGGGCAGGATCTTCGCCTGCGGGAAGTGTCCGTCGAACGCGACCAGGTCCGGATCCAGCACGAACTGCAGCGCGGCAGTGGTGGCATCGCGCTGCTGCCACTCGGCCGTGGGCATTACCGGGCGGAACAGCGCGGCCAATGCCGCAGCGGTGACCTTGCCCTGCGCGTTGAAGGGCAGCTCATCGATGAAGCGCCAGCGGCGTGGCCGGGTGACGGCATCGTGGCTGCGGGCCAGATGTGCGCCGAGCTGCTGCGCCTGGCGGCGGCGCGCGGCATCGTCCCACTGCGCGGTGCCTGCGGCCTGCGGCACCACCACGGCGGCCAGCTGTTCGCGCGCGCCTTGCAGCACCAGTACGCGCACGTCCTGCACCGCCGGGTGCGCACGCAGCAGCTGCTCCAGGCCATCCAGCGAGACGCGACGCTCTTCGATCTTGACGATGCGGTCGGCGCGGCCGAGCAGGCGGAAACTGTGGCCGTCATCGGCCACGGCCCGATCCTGGGTCAGCCACCAGTCGTCGCCGTCCAGGTGCGGCGAGCGGACCGCCAGGCAGCCCGCGTCGATCCGCCACGCCACGCCCGGCAGCGGATGCCACTGCGGCTGCTCGGCACTCCAGCGGCGCCAGGCGATGCCACCGGTCTCGCTGCTGCCGAACACCTCGGTCGGCGCCACGCCCATCAAGGCGCGCACCTGCAGCGCGGCCTCGGTCGGCAATGGCCCACCGGAGGAGAACACCGCGCGCAGCTGGCCGCCCAGCGAAGACCAGTCCAGCTGCTCGGGCAGGCGTTTGAGATGGGCCGGGGTGGCCACCAGCACCGACGGCTGGCCGCCCAGCGCGCTGACCAGGTCTTCGTGGAAGAACCGCCGCGGCTGGATCGCGCGCCCGGCCACCAGCGGCCACAGCACCCGGAACAGCAGCCCGTAGATGTGCTGGTGCGAGACCGTGCCCTGCACCTGCGCACCATCGAGCTGCTCGCCGAAGGCGGCCTGCAGCGCATCCACCTCGCGGGTCAGCTGGCGCATGCGCTTGACGATCGCGCTCGGCGCGCCGGTGCTGCCGGAGGTGAACACCACCAGCTCCAGCAGTGCCTCATCCAGCGGCTGCAGCACCCGCGCCGGATCGACCTCCGCATCGGGCTGCAGCGGTGCGTACCGCGCCGGCACATCACCGGCGAATCCGGCCACGCGCGGGCTCAGCCCTTCCAGCGTGGCCGGGAGGTTATCGCCGCCGAGGAACACGCGCTTGCCGGCATGCCAGGCGCCCAACAGGGCGGCGGCGAAGGTGAGCGTGTCATCGAAATACAGCGCCCAGTCGGTGCCGGGCGCGCGCGCGAACGCCTGCTGCCAGCGCAGCACCTGCACACGGAACTGCGGGTGGTCCACCACGGTGTCGCCGGCGATGCCGACGATGCGGCCGGGCCGCGGCGCCAGTGCCAGCCGGTCCAGTGCGATCCACTCAGCCATGCGCGTGCGCCGCCTTGACCCGTCGCCGGACCAGCCACTCCCCGCCAAACAGTGCACCCATCATCACGTAGGCCAACACTCCGTTGTAGAACGCCCAGACCTGGTTGGACGCCCACAGCGCCGTGGCCAGGGCCAGACTTCCATTGAGAACAAAAAAGCCGCACCAGATCCAGGTGACGCGGCGGGTATAGAGCACCGCAAACGGCGGCAGATCCGGCTCGCTCAGCCGCGCCAGGCGCTCCACGGCACTGGGCCCGAAGCGCAGGCTGGTGCCGAAGATCACCAGCATCACCGCGTTCACCAGTGCCGGGTACAGCTTCAGCGGCAGCGCCTCGTTGAAGGCCGTGGCGATCAGGGCCAGCAGGCCGGTGCCGAGCGCGGCCACCCACCACACCGCCTGGCGGGTGGTCAGCGCGCGCAGCGCGGCCAGGGTGAACAGCAGCAGCGACAACCAGCGTGGCTCGAACCGGCCCAGCGACAGGTAGACCACCAGCGGGTATGCCAGCGACAGCAACGCAAATGCCGCGACGCGTACCCGGACCATGGTCAGTCTTCAGCGATGGCCGTCAGGCGGCCGCTTGACCGGGCAACAGCCCGTGCACCACATCCACGATGTCCTGCACGGTACGCACCTGCTTGAACGCTTCCGGCTGCAGATTGCGGCCGAGCAGCGGCTTGAGCTGCACGATCAGGTCGACCGCGTCGATGCTGTCGATGTCCAGGTCGTCGTACAGGCGCGCGGCGGGCGTGATGCGGCTCGGCTCGATCTCAAAGCTGTCCTTGAGGATCTTGACGATGCGCTCGAAAAGTTCGGTCTTGGTCATGGGTAAATCCTGACGCGCCGTTAGGACGGCTGGCGTGCGGCGACAAACTCGCTCAGGGCACGCACGCTGGAGAAATGGCGACGGGTCTCTTCCGAATCGGCTGACAGGCTGACACCGTACTTTTTCTGCAGGGCCAATCCAAGTTCCAGCGCGTCGATCGAATCCAGGCCCAACCCCTCGACGAACAGGGGGGCAGCGGAATCGATGTCTTCGGGAGTAATGTCTTCCAGTGAAAGCGATGAAATGATCAATTCCTTGATCTCGTGCTCAAGTGCCTGCACGGGTCGGGTCTCCAGCGAAGTCGAAGTAATGGGCAAGATGATCGGTCACACGCCTGGCCGCCAAGGCATCCCCCCTGGGCGCATCGCCGGTCTCGTTCAGAAACGGGGCAATCGGGAGATCTTCCCCGACTTCCAGCTGAACGTGAAATCGCCGTGATGGCACACGATACCATTTCTGGCCCTTGGTCAGGGTCGGCGGGGTGCAGGTGATCCGCACCGGGGTGATGTCCAGCCGGCCCCGCACGGCGATGTTGGCCGCCCCGCGCTGCAGCTTCGGCGGCTGGCCGGGCACCGTGCGGGTGCCCTCGGGGAAGATCACCAGGTTGCCGCCGGCCCGGACCGCGGCGATGCAGTCGTCGACCAGCCCGGCACCGTCGTCATTGGAGACATAGCCCGCCGCCCGGACCGGGCCGCGCATGAACGGGTTGCGCGCCACCGCCTGCTTGACCACGCAGTCGGCGTTGGGAAGCTGGGCGATCAACAGCACCACGTCGATCAGGGTCGGGTGGTTGGCCAGGATCAGCAGACCGTTGCGCTGCAGGCGCTCGCCCCCGCGGATGTCATACGTCATCAGCCCGAGCCGGTGCATCAGGCCCACGTGGGTGGCGAACCCGGCCTGCACCAGCCGCCGGGCCAGCACCCGCCGGCGCACCGGATCGCGGATCAGCAGCAGCGACAGGAACAGCAGGCCGCCCAGCACCAGCCCGCCGATCCCGAAGGCGGCAAAGCTCAGGCCCGTGCCCAGCACCCGCCAGGCACGGTTGATCCGGTCCGGCCAACGCTCAGCCATGGCGCTGCCAGGTCCAACGCTGGCCGTCGGCGTCCAGCCCCAGCGCAGGCCGCCCGCCGTCGAGCAGGAAGCGCAGGGCTTCCAGGCCGTGCGGCAGCCCCTGGGAGGGACGGTCCTCGCCGCCGGCGCCCCAGCCCAGCGACAGCCGGGTGCCCGGACCGTCGGCCGGTCCCAGCCGCCAGCACCAGGCGAAGAACGGGTCGGGTTCGTCGGCGAAGCCGGCGTAGATCGGTGGCAAGGGGGATTCATAGACCACCAGCCGCACCTCGGGCGC
The DNA here is from genome assembly GCF_013409105.1 of Stenotrophomonas sp. JAI102. NCBI lineage: Bacteria > Pseudomonadati > Pseudomonadota > Gammaproteobacteria > Lysobacterales > Lysobacteraceae > Stenotrophomonas > Stenotrophomonas sp. JAI102. The sequence goes on along the minus strand of NZ_JACCCI010000002.1, from coordinate 94,415 downwards.
GCCATCGGCGAGCAGCCCGAAGGCCTCGACGCAGGCGGTCTCGACCGTGGCGCGGCCGGCCGCGAGGGCCAGATAGTTGCCCCGATGTCCGCGGGCGATCGAGTACAGCGCGGCGATCGCGTTGTGGACCGACAGCCCGAAGCCGGTCGGCGACATCGGCTGGTCCGCGCTCAAGGTGTTGAGCAGTTCCATCGAGCGGGCCACATCGCCATGGCGCGAGGCGAACACCAGCGGCACCTGGCCACCGTCGTCGGACTGCTCGCACCAGCACGCGGTCTGGATCGCCATGCGCCCCAGCCGTTCGATCCGGCGCCGCTGCATGGCCGGCACTTCGGACAACGCCGGGGTATCGTCGCCGGCCGGCAGCCAGGGGGCCTTCGCCCACGCCTGCCACTCCGCCCGGGTCGAGATGCCCGGCGCCCACGCCGCCCAATCGATTACAGAAAACTCAATCATTCCCGCCAACATGATGGATGGGTACCAAGAGAAGGCACGAGCCATGGTGGCAACGCAGAACGGCCCCCCATGCCAGCCATTCCACGCCTGTCGTCGACATCGCCTTGGCACCGGTGGCGGTGCCGAGAAAGGAGCGCACGCTATCATGACACTCTCGGCACTGGCAGCATTCACATTCTGAAATGAGCAACACGATCGACAACGCAACGGCCCCGGCAGTCGCTTCCCCTTCCTCCGGACCTGCGTTGTTCCATGTCGCCTATGTCCCGGCGGCGCAGCGTGACGCGGCCCTGGCCGACCCGCACACCCTGGCGGTGTTCGGCTTCGGCCTGCATCCCGCGCCGCGGGCGGACCCGCGCTGGCTGCAGGTGCCGCTGGCCGAGCAGGGCCCGGCGCAGGTCGAGGTGTGGCGTGGTGGCACGCCCGTCGAGCACGGTGTCACCGACGGCGTGCGTTGGTCGCACAACGGCCAGCTGCTGTTCGGGGTGCTGGACATCGACGAGATCGACAGCGACATCGAGACCGCCGCGGCCGAGGCCTATGCGCGGATGAGCGCGTTCCTGTCGCGCTGCGGGTATCCGCATCTGTTGCGGACCTGGAACTATCTGGATGCGGTGACCGAGGGCGAGGGCGATCAGGAGCGCTACCGGCGTTTCTGCGTGGGCCGCGTGCGGGGCCTGCGTGAACTGGATGAAGCCGCGCTGCCGGCGGCGACGTGCATTGGCCGTTTCGATGGCGAGCGCCGCCTGCAGGTGTACTGGTTGTCGGCGCGCGAGCCGGGCCAGCCGTTGGAGAATCCGCGCCAGGTGAGCGCGTTCCGCTATCCGCGCCAGTACGGGCCGCAGTCGCCGAGTTTTTCGCGGGCGCTGCTGCCGCCGTTGGCCACGGGCCTGCCGTTGCTGCAGTCGGGGACGGCGGCGATCGTGGGGCATGTGTCGCAGCACACGGGGGCGGTGGATGAGCAGTTGCGGGAGACGCTGACGAATCTGCAGAGTCTGGTGGATACGGCGCGCGGTCAGCGGCCGTCGCTGTCACCGGTGTTGGGCTCGACGTCGGTGCTGAAGGTGTATGTGCGTCGTGCGGAGGATATGGCGGCGGTGGCGGCGCAGATGGCGGCGCTGCCGACGGCGCCACCGTTCGTGGTGCTGCACGCCGAGGTGTGTCGTGCGGAGCTGCTGGTGGAGATCGAGGGGCTGCACGGCTGAGTTCCCGGCGGCTGTCCTTCCCTTCGCCGGCTGCAGGCCCCTGTAGTGCCGACCGCTGGTCGGCTGCTCTTTTCGCAGCCAACCACTCGTTGAGCAGCTGCAAACCTTTAGAAGCTAAAAGCCTTGATTTGCCGGCCCTGCCTGGCCTGGGTCGGCGTGGGTGGGTTGTCGGGACCCGCTGCAAGTCCCGCTCCGCGGCCCGGCCCAGCCGCTGACGGCTGTGCGTTCAGTCGCATGCGAGGCAGTGCCTCGCGAGCAATGCGCCTTCACCCATGTAAGCTCATTGCCATCCATGGCAACACATGGTCCCGCCACCCCACCCACACCGCCCCTTCGACAGTTGGCTGGTGCGCATGGGTAACATCAAAAACAGACGGCGCCCGATCGGTTGCCTGACACTTTTTCTTCTCGCACCGGCTTTTCCTGTTGCCATTTTCCACCGGCAACGCGAAGTGTCCAGGGAGAGGGTGGCTACCCCCTGACGGGACCGTTGGAGCGGCATGGGCCCGACGCATGCGTCCGGCGGGTTGGGCAGGACGCCCAACCCCGGTCTTGCCGTGTACGCAGGAGTGCGTACACGCGCAAGCCGCTCACGAGCCCCCATGGATGGGTTTTACGGCGCGTCCCGGCAGGGGGTGGCCGCCCTCGCCCCATCAGGACAACGACCAGCCGACGCCTCAGTGATACCCCACATCCGCCCGCACCTTGCCGCGGAATACCCGGTACGACCACGCCGTGTAGCCCAGGATCACGGGCAGCAGGATCACCAGCCCGACCAGGCTGAAACTCAACGACGATGCCGGCGCGGCCGCCTGCCACAAGGTCATGCTCGGCGGCAGCAGGTAGGGCCACATGCCCAGCACCAGGCCGATGAAGCCGAGTACGAACAGGGCCAGCGTCAGCAGGAACGGCGGCAGGTCGCGCTTGGGGTGCATCGCGCTGCGCCACAGCGCCGTGGCGACCGCCAGGGTCAGCAACGGCACCGGCGAAAGCCACCAGAAATTGCCATCGCTGAACCAGCGCGCCATCAGGCGCGAATCCAGGAACGGCAGCCAGGCGCTGACCAGCCCCATGAACACGATCACCGCCACCACCAGCGGGCGGGTCAAGGTGCGGGCAAAGGTCTGCTCGCGGCCTTCGGTCTTGAGGATCAGCCACGTACTGCCCAGCAGCGCGTAACCGAACACCACCGCCGCGCCGGTCAGCATGGAGAACGGGCTGAACCAGCTGAACGCGCCGCCGACGTAACGGCCGTCCACCACCTGCAGGCCCTGCACCAGCGCGCCCAGGATCACGCCCTGCGCGAAGGCGGCCAGCAGCGACCCCAGGCCGAACGCCACGCTCCACAACCTGCGCGAACGGTGCGCCTTGAAGCGGAATTCGAACGCCACGCCGCGGAATACCAGCGCCACCACCAGCAGCAGCACCGGCAGGTACAGCGCCGACAGCAGCGCCGCGTAGGCCTTCGGGAAGGCCGCCATCAGGCCGGCCCCGCCCAGCACCAGCCAGGTTTCGTTGCCGTCCCAGATCGGGGCGGCGGTGTTCATCATGATGTCGAGCTGTTCTTCATCCTCGGCCATCGGCGCGAGGATGCCGATGCCGAGGACGAAGCCATCCAGCACCACGTACATCAGCACACCAAAACCGATCACCGCGAACCATGCCACGGGCAGCCAGGTCGTCATCTCCATCTCAGCGCTCCTCCAGCGGTTCATCGGCACCGGACAGCGGCCGCGCCGGGGTGTGGCTGCCGGCATCCAGTTTCGGCGCCGGATCGTGCGGCTTGGGACCGGTACGGATGATCTTCACCAGGTACCAGACGCCCCAGCCAAACACGAACGCGTAGCCGACGATGTACACGCCCAGCGACAGCGCCGTCATCCACGCGCTCTGCGGACCCACCGCATCGGCGGTCCGCAGCACGCCGTAGACCACCCACGGCTGCCGGCCCATCTCGGTCACGAACCAGCCCGAGATCAGCGCGATGAAACCACTGGGCAGCATCCAGTTCCAACCGCGGATCAACCAGCGCGACTGCAGCAGTTTGCCGCGCCACCACTGGAACGCGGAGACCCAGGCCAGCAGCAGCATCAGCGTGCCCAGCCCGACCATCACCCGGAACGCGAAGAACACCGGCACCACCGGGGGCCGATCGCTGGCGGGCACCGAGGTCAGCGGCTCGAAGCTGCCGTCCAGCGAATGGGTCAGGATCAGGCTGCCCAGGCGCGGGATCGCGATTTCGTAGTCATTGCGTTCGGCCTTTTCATTGGGCACCGCGAACACCACCAGCGGGACGCCCTTGCCCTCGCCTTCGGAGTGCCAGTGCGCTTCCATCGCCGCGATCTTCATCGGCTGGTGCTTGAGCGTGTTCAGGCCGTGCATGTCGCCGACGAAGATCTGCACCGGGACCGTCAGCGCGGCGAAGCCGACCGCCGCCAGCAGCATCTTGCGCCCGGCCTCGCGGTGCACGTCCTTGCGCAGGTACCACGCGCCCACGCCGCCGATCACGAAGCACGTGGTGATGAACGAGCCCAGCGCCATGTGCGCCAGGCGATACGGGAAGGACGGGTTGAACACCACCTGCCACCAGTTCTGCGGGTGCACGATGCCGTCGATGATTTCGTAACCGGCCGGCGTCTGCAGCCAGCTGTTGGAGGACAGTATCCAGAACGTGGACACCAGCGTGCCCAGCGCCACCATGCAGGTGGAGAAGAAATGCAGGCGCGGCGAGACCTTGCCCCAGCCAAACATCATCACGCCCAGGAAGCTGGCCTCCAGGAAGAACGCGGTGAGCACTTCGTAGGTCAGCAGCGGTCCGATCACCGTCCCGGCGACCTCGCTCAGCCGCGGCCAGTTGGTGCCGAACTGGAAGGCCATGACGATGCCGCTGACCACGCCCATGCCGAAGGACACGGCGAAAATCTTCTGCCAGAAGAAATACAGCTCGCGCCACACCGGATTGCCGGTCCGCAGCCAGCGCGATTCGACAAACGCCAGCCAGCTGGCGGTACCGATCGTGAAGGCCGGGAACAGCACATGGAAACTGATGACGAACCCGAACTGGATCCGCGACAACAACAACGCGTCCACGTGACGCCTCCGCCTGGTTTCTGGAAATCCGCACCAGTCTGGGCCTGTATCCGTGAAAGGCACATGCGACCCGGTGACGCGCTGCTTCACTTTGTCGCAGGTGGGTCGGGCGCTGGGCCCCCATACCCTTGGAGGCGAAATAAAGGAGGAGGTGGCGGCCGCAGGCCGACGCCGGAGGACATTCGCCGGAAAGGGTATGGGGGCCCAGCGCCCGATCCACCTGCCGTCGCTCATGAGCGCACGCCCATGACCTGTGGCCCCCTCCCCCGGCCCTTGCGGCTGCTACGCTTGCAGGGTTTTCCACTACGGTGCCGCCCGCAATGCCCAGAACGCTGCCTTTGTCCCTGCTGCTGCTCGCCGCTCTCGGCGGCGCTGCCCATGCGGCGCCGACGCCGATCACCATCGAGCAGGCGATGGCCGACCCGGACTGGATCGGTCCGCCGGTCGAGAGCGCGTGGTGGTCCTGGAACAGCCAGCAGGTCGAGTACCAGCTCAAGCGCACCGGCAGCCCGGTGCGCGACACCTTCCGCCAGCCGGTGGCCGGTGGCGTGGCCGCCCAGGTCGGCGATGACCAGCGCGGCACCCTCGACGTGGACAGCCCGGTCTACGACAGCGCGCGCCAGCGCTCGGCCTTCGTGCGCAATGGCGATGTGTTCGTGCGCGACCTGCGCAGCGGCGCGCTGACCCAGCTGACCCGCAGCACCGAAAAGTCCGCCGCGGTCAATTTCGCCCGCGACGGTGGGGTGATCTGGCGCACTGGCCAGGACTGGTTCCACTGGACCGCCGCCGCCGGCGTGCAGCAGGTGGCCAGCCTGAAGGCCGAGAAGAACCCGGACGACGCCCCCAAGGCCGACACCCTGCGCGAGCAGCAGTTGCGCACCCTGGCCACGCTGCGCAACGACCGCGCCCAGCGCGAGGCGCTCAAGGCACAGGAAGCCAGCTGGCGCCGTGCCGACGGCACCCGCGCACCGGGCCCGGTGTATCTGGGCGCCGACGTGGAGATCGTCGACAGCGTGCTCTCGCCCGATGCGCGCACCCTGATCGTGGTGACCAAGCCGAAGAGCTTCGATGAAGGCCGCGGCGGCAAGATGCCCAAATACGTGACCGAATCCGGTTACGAAGAGTTCGAAGACACCCGCACCCGCGTCGGCCGCAACGATCCGGAACCGAACGCGCTGTGGCTGGTCGATGCCGTTGCCGGCACGGTCAAGCCGCTGTCGCTGGATGGCCTGCCGGGCATCGCCACCGACCCGCTGGCCGCGCTGCGCAAGGCGGCCGGCAAGGACGCCCTGAAGGGCAACCGCCCGGTGGAAGTGCTCGGGGGCCCCGGTGCGCCCGGCATCCGCTGGAGCCCCGATGGCCAGCAGGCCGCGATCATGCTGCGCGCCAACGACAACAAGGACCGCTGGATCGCCAGCGTGACCCCGACCAGCGGCAAGCTGGAGACGCGTCATCGCCTGACCGACAGCGCCTGGATCAACTGGAGCTTCAATGATTTCGGCTGGTCCAACGACAACCGCACGCTGTGGCTGTTGTCCGAAGAGTCCGGCTATTCGCACCTGTACACCCAGCAGGGCACGGCCAGGCCGCAGGCGCTGACCGGCGGCAAGTGGGAAACCTCGATGCCGGTCCCCAGCGCCGATGGCCGCGGGTTCTACTTCCTGTGCAACCAGCAGTCGCCCGGCGACTACGAAGTGTGCGCGGTCGACAACGCCAGCAGGCAGGTGCGTGAGCTGACCTCGCTCAATGGCGTGGAAGACTTCTCGCTCTCCCCGGACGGCCAGCAGTTGCTGGTCCGCTACTCCGGTGCCTACCTGCCGACCCAGCTGGCCGTGGTGCCCACCGCCGGTGGCCAGGCCAAGATGCTGACCGATACCCGTAGCGCCGAATTCAAGGCGCGCGAGTGGATCCAGCCCAAGCTGGTGCAGGTGCCGTCCAAGCACGGTGCCGGCGTGGTCTGGGCCAAGTACTACGGCCCGGAGACCTTCGCGCCGGGCAAGCAGTACCCGATCGCCATGTTCGTGCACGGCGCCGGCTACCTGCAGAACGTGCACCAGCGTTACCCCGCCTACTTCCGCGAGCAGATGTTCCACAACCTGCTGGTGCAGAAGGGCTACATCGTGCTGGACATGGATTACCGCGGCAGCGAAGGCTACGGCCGCGACTGGCGCACGGCGATCTACCGCAACATGGGCCACCCGGAACTGGAAGACTACAAGGACGGCCTCGACTGGCTGGTCCAGACCAAGCAGGGCGACCGCGACCACGCCGGCATCTACGGCGGTTCCTACGGCGGCTTCATGACCTTCATGGCGCTGTTCCGCTCGCCGGGCACGTTCAAGGCCGGTGCCGCGCTGCGTCCGGTGGTCGACTGGCACCAGTACAACCACGGCTACACCGCCAACATCCTCAACACCCCGGACATCGACCCGGAGGCGTACCGCACGTCGTCACCGATCGAATATGCCGAAGGCCTGCAGGATCACCTGCTGATCGCGCACGGGATGATGGACGACAACGTGTTCTTCCAGGACTCGGTCAACCTCACCCAGAAACTGATCGAGCTGCACAAGGACAACTGGACGATCGCGCCGTATCCGCTGGAGCGCCACGGCTATGTGCGTGCCGATTCCTGGCTGGACCAGTACAAGCGCATCCTCAAGCTGTTCGAGCAGACCCTGAAGTAATCCAGCGATGACGTCGGTTCCCACTGACGTGCAGCACGCCGCGGCGACGATCGATATCGTCGCCGCGGTCGTTTTCGATGCCGGCGGCCGCGTGCTGGTGGTGCGCAAACAGGGCTCGGAGACCTTCATCCAGCCCGGCGGCAAGCCCGAGTCCGGTGAGGCGCCCCTGGTCGCCCTGGCGCGCGAGCTGCAGGAAGAACTCGGGGTCACCCTGGTGGCGGGAAGCGCCGTGGCGCTGGGCCGCTTCGAGGCGTGGGCAGTGCACGAAGCCGGGCACCGTGTGCGCGCCGATGCGTACCTGGTGAGGGTCACCGGCACGCCCCGGGCGCAGGCGGAAATCGCCCAACTGGCCTGGGTGCCGCCGCGCCCGCCGCATGGCGTGCGCTTGGCAGCGTTGAGTGCAGACCATATCCTGCCCGCAGCCGCGAACGCGGTGGCTGCGACCTAGACGTCGTGGCCTGCCCCAACCAGGACACCGGATGTCAGCGTCGTTCCCCCCGCAATTGCCTTCGTTCACGCCACGCCCCAGCGGCGATGGCGCACCTGCGTTCCTCGCGCCCCTGCTCAAGTCCGTGCTGCTGGTCTGCCTGGCCTCGGCGGCGCTGTGGGCGGTGCTGGCGCTGGTGGCCATTCCCCTGTCAGCCTCGGAGACGCTGCAGGCGCTGCTGGCCGATGAGGACCTGCACTGGCTGCCCGGCTCGCTGCGCTGGCTGCTCAACCACCCGGTGCTGGCCAACGTGCTGCTGTGCATATCAAGCCTCATGGGCGTTGTCGCGTGCTGGGGCATGCTGCGTCGCTGGCGCTGGGCGTGGGCGCTGTTCATCGTGCTGCTGGCGGTCACCGCCGTGCTCAACGTGATCGCCGCGTGGTTGCTGGACGATGCGTTCCGCCACCTGCTCGCGCAGATACCCGATGACACCCTGTCAATCGAACTGCTCAAGCTGCGCAGTGAGCTGCGCGTGCAGCGCGTGATCTGCAGCGGTCTCGCCGGCGTGACCGCGCTGGCGTTCGCGGTGCTGCAGGGCTGGCTGATCGTGCGCCTGTGCGCGGCCGATGTGCGTGCGCTGTTCCGCCGCTGAAATGTTTCCCGCAGCGCCGCGGTGCGCTGCACGACCTGCAAGGATGATCGTGTGACTGTTTCCCTCCCCCTCCTGCGCCGCCACGGCTGGCGCGCGACGCTGTTCACCCTGCTCACGGCGATCAGCCTGCCCGCAGCGGCCCAGGCCATTGTCTGCGGTACCTTCCTGGCCGAGGACACCGGCACCACCCTGACGCTGGAGAGCGCCAACCAGGGCTATCGGCAGATCCCCGGGCAGGCGCCCGAACCGTACCTGCTCAGCCGCCTCGGCAACGAGTTGAAGCTGGCCGACCTGGACAACGGCGGCGTCGGCGCGCTGACCGTGGAGGACGGCGGCCGCCTGCTCAGCGACCGATTCAACGCGTACCGGTTGCAGAAGGCCGCCCCCTGTCGCCCCGCCACGGTATTCCCCGCTGCGTCCTGCCGGGCCGAGATCGGCACCTGCCTGGACGACATGCTTTTCGCCAGCAACGACCGCCTCCGCCAGTGGTGCCGCGAGGATGTCCCGGCCGCCTGCAAGCGCCTGCTGTCCAACTTCCAGTCCGAGGCGCAAGAAGCCAGGACGCTGGCCGCCACGCAGGATGACAGCCCGGATATGGCCGAGCCGGAGGTCTGCAAACCCGACGCCGCCGACTACGACCAGGCCGCCTGCCTGGAGGCCGCGCGTGACGCCATGGGCCAGGCCTTTGCCAAGGCCCTGCTCGGCGGGCTCGCCGCCGCCGATGCCTCGCCGCTGCCGGCCGCGCAGCTCGATGAGATCACCACGATCTGCCAGGCACAGACCAGCGGCACGTTCTGCGCCAAGGCTGCGGAGGCCCTGTGGGAGGCCGGCCGCCTGGTCCCCGCCCGCGATGCCCTGCAGCGGGCCTGCAGCCGCGGCAAGGACCCGCGCGCCTGTGAACGCGCGGCGCCGCTGGCCAAGCTGGATGCCCAGGCACTGACTCCGCAGGCAGCCACCGCCCTGCCCTGCGGCAGCTACGTGGCCAGCCAGGGCCTGATGGACCATCTGCCGTTCGGCGATGGCGGCATGCTCGCCAGCGGCTTCGGCGGCAAGCTGCGCGCGCGCCTGGTCGATGGGGACATCCGCGTACGCCATGACCAGGGCGACGACTTCGTGTTCAAACTTCTGGCCAACGGCAACCTGATCGGCATGGACAGCTGGAACCGCTTCAGCTACTACGAGCGCACCGGCGAGGCGCAGCAGTGCAGCGCGCCGGTGGTCTTCGTCGAAACCCCGCTGCCGCAGGACTGCCCGACGCTGGGCCGTGAGGGCGGCGCCCAGGCCTGCTGCGCGGCCGGCAAGCTGCAGGGCTGCAATGCCGCCGGCCACCAGCTGGCCCTGCGCAACCGCTGGGCCGAGGCGGCACCGTTCTATCTGAAGCTGTGCACGGCCGGTGTGCGCGAAGGCTGCGAGAACCTGGCCAGCGTCTACGAACACACCGGTGACGAGGCGCTGCCCGAGCAGATGGCCTCGATCTGCGCGAAGGATGGCAAAGGCACGCACGTCGCCTGCGATGTCCACGCGACCCGCAACTGGGGGCTGATGCAGGTCAGCGCCGGGCTGGAGCAGATCGCCGAGCGCATGGCGGCTGAAGGCGACGCGGACGCGGACGCGGATGCCGAGGACCCGCCGTCCGAAACGCCCGCCCCGACGAAAAACAGCAAGAGCACCAACCGCAAAGGCGGCCGTTGAGCTCACGTGGGCACACGCAGGCCGTGCACCGGCCTGCGGTAAAGTAGCGCCCATGAACGACTTCGACCGCGTCCGCGCGTATCTGACCGACCTGCAGGACCGCATCTGTGCGGCGATCGAAACCGCCGACGGCCAGGCCCGTTTTGCCGAAGATGTCTGGCAACGCGCGGAGGGCGGCGGTGGCCGCACCCGCATCCTGCGCGATGGCGCGGTCTTCGAGCAGGCCGGGATCGGGTTCTCCGATGTGGCCGGCACGCGCCTGCCGCCGTCGGCCTCGGCGAATCGCCCGGAGCTGGCCGGTGCCTCATGGCGCGCCACCGGCGTGTCGCTGGTGTTCCATCCGGCCAATCCCTACCTGCCGACCACGCATGCCAACGTGCGCTACTTCCGTGCCGAGCGCGATGGCGTGGCGGTCGCGTCGTGGTTCGGCGGCGGCTTCGATCTCACCCCGTTCTATCCGATCGACGAGGACGTGCGGCATTGGCACCAGGTCGCGCACGATCTGTGCGCGCCGTTCGGCGAGGAGCGCTATGCCGCGCACAAGCGCTGGTGCGACGAGTATTTCTTCCTGCGCCATCGCAACGAGACGCGCGGCGTGGGTGGCCTGTTCTTCGACGACCTGCACGGCGATTTCGAGCGCGATTTCGCCTATCTGCGCGCGGTCGGCGATGGCTTCCTGGAGGCCTATCTGCCGCTGGTCGAGCGTCGCAAGGACACCCCGTATGGCGAGCGCGAGCGCGAGTTCCAGCTGTACCGTCGCGGCCGCTACGTCGAATTCAACCTGGTCTACGACCGCGGCACCCTGTTCGGGCTGCAGAGCGGCGGGCGCAGCGAAAGCATCCTGATGAGCCTGCCGCCACGCGTGCGCTGGGAGTATGGCTTCCAGCCGGAGGCCGGCAGCGATGAGGCGCGTTTGGCGGATTACCTGGTACCGCGCGACTGGGTCTGATTATTTCTTCGGGACGATCGTGATGTGCCCGTTGATCTCCAGCACCGCCAGCGCTTTAACGGGGACGGAGGTAGTTAAGCGCGGGCGCTTAACTACCTCCGTCCCCGTTATTTTTTACTTCTTCGGGACGATCGTGATGTGTCCGTTGATCTCCAGCACCGCCAGGGCGACGTCGTCGATCGACAGGCAGCCCTGCTGACGCATCGCCGCGTCCAGATCGGCCGGGGTGACCAGTTCGCGCTTGAGCACCGAATCGAGCACCTTGCCGTCGCGGGCGATCAGGATCGGCTCGCCTTCGACCAGGGTCTCCACGCGACGGCTGCGCGTGCTCAGCCAGCCCACGCCGTAGTTGATCGAGATCAGGGTCGCCGCCAGCAGCAGGCCGCCCCCCAGCGAGGTGTCTTCGCCGAGCAGCGCGTTCTGCACCGCGTTGCCGAGCAGCACGATCAGCAGCACGTCGAACGGCGTGATCTGTCCCAGCGCGCGCTTGCCGGACAGCCGCACCATGCCCAGCACCACCGCGTACACCACCACCGCGCGCAGGATGAATTCCCACCACGGCATGGCCAATGCAAACAGGTCGCTCATTGCCTCTCCCCGGGCTGGTCAGGCCAGCATGGGCCGGCACCCGGCGCGAGGCAATGGCCGGGCTTCGCGGGCGGGCATGTTCCAACGCCACAAATAAAAAGCCCCGCCAACCAGGGGGAGGTTAGCGGGGCCGGGGAACGGGCGCTTGGGGAGGAGCCCCCGTTCCGAGATCTGCTCCAGGGGATGGGAGAGATCCACAACAGGCATTGCGCCTGTCGAGGTCTATAAAAGCACCCCGAACATTGATAGTTCGTGAAGGGGCCCAATTAATCCGGACCTCTCCCCCTAAACATTCATCCAACAGTCAGATTATCGCGGGGCACTGAACCGATTCAGCCTTTCGACGTGATTTTGAGGCCTCAATGCGCCTCGTCCCAGTTGTCGCCCACGCCCGCATCCACCACCAGCGGAACACGCAGTTCGGCGGCGGAGGACATCAATTCAACGACTTTCAAACGCAAGGTATCGAGGAAACTGCTTTCGGTTTCAAACACCAGTTCATCGTGCACCTGCAGAATCATCTTGGCCTGGTCGCCGTGGTCCTGTAGCCAGCTGTCCACGTTCACCATGGCGCGCTTGATGATGTCCGCGGCGGTGCCCTGCATCGGGGCATTGATCGCGGCCCGTTCAGCACCGGCGCGCAGGCCCTGGTTGCGGGCGTTGATGTCGTTCAGGTACAGGCGGCGGCCGAACAGCGTCTCGACATAGCCCTGCTCGCGGGCCTGCTGGCGCATGCGCTCCATGAAGTCGCGCACGCCCGGGTAGCGGCTGAAGTACAGAGCCACGTAGTCCTGGGCCTGGCCGCGGTCGATGCCCAGGTTACGGGCCAGCCCGAACGCGCTCATGCCGTACATCAGGCCGAAGTTGATCGCCTTGGCGGCGCGGCGCTCGTTGGAGGTCACCTCGTTCAGGGGCCGGCTGAAGACTTCCGCCGCGGTCGCCCGGTGCACGTCCACGCCCTGCTCGAACGCCCGCACCAGGCCCGGGTCCTCGGAGAGGTGGGCCATGATCCGCAGCTCGATCTGCGAGTAATCGCAGGCCAGGATCTTGCGGCCCGGCGGGGCCACGAAAGCGCGGCGGATGCGGCGGCCGTCCTCGGTGCGGATCGGGATGTTCTGCAGGTTCGGATCGGAGGACGACAGCCGGCCGGTGGCGGCGCCGGACTGGTGGTAGCTGGTGTGTACCCGCCCGGTGTCCTGGTTGATCATCTCCGGCAGCTTGTCGGTGTAGGTGCTGCGCAGCTTGGCCAGCCCGCGGTACTCCAGGATCACGCGCGGCAGTTCGTGCTGCTCGGCGATTGCCTCCAACGCCTCTTCATTGGTGCTGGGCTGGCCCTTGGGGGTCTTCACCAGCGCCGGCAGCTGTAGTTCGTCGAACAGCACGGCCTGCAGTTGCTTGGGCGAATCCAGGTTGAAGGTACGCCCGGCCAGTTCGGTGGCCTTCTGCTGGGCGGCCAGCATGCGCGAGCCCAGGTCCTGGCTCTGCCGGCGCAGTTCGGCCATGTCGATGTGCACGCCATTGGCTTCGATCCGCGCCAGCACCGGCACCAGCGGCATCTCGATGTCGCGGTAGACGCTGTCCAGCGACGGCGTGGCCTGAAGCTGCGGCTGCAGCGCGTGGTGCAGGCGCAGGGTCACGTCGGCATCTTCGGCGGCATAGCGGCAGGCTTCGTCCAGGCCGACCTGCGAGAACGAGATCTGCTTGGCGCCTTTGCCGGCGACCTCCTCAAACTTGATCGTGGTGTAGCCCAGGTAGCGCATCGCCAGCGAGTCCATGTCATGGCGCGTGGCGGTGGAATTGAGCACGAAGCTCTCGAGCATGGTGTCGTCGTGATACCCCTGCAGGTTCACGCCGTGACGGCGCAGCACGTGCAGGTCGTACTTGCCGTGCTGGCCAAGCTTCTTCTTGGACGGATCCTCCAGGGCCGGGCGCAGCGCCTCGAGCACCTGTTCACGCGGCAGCTGGGCTGGCGCGCCCGGGTAGTCGTGGCCGACCGGGATGTACGCGGCCCGGCCCGGTTCTACCGCCAGGCTGATGCCGACCAGATTGGCGCGCATGGCGTCCAGCGCGTCGGTCTCGGTATCGAAGGAGATCAGCTCGGCATCGGCCAGGCGCTGCACCCAGGCCTCCAGCTGCCCGGTGGTCAGCACCATCTCGTACTCGCCGGGGGCGGAGAGCGCCGGGTCCACCGGCACCACCGCGTCATCCGGCGTGGCACGGGCGTAGCCGGCCGCGGTGCCGCGCAGGCTGACCGGGGCATCGCTGGCAGCGGCCGGGGCCGGTACGGGGCCGCCCAGCTCCTTGAGGGCCTGGGTGAAGCCGTAGCGCAGGTACAGCTCGCTCAGCGACGGCACGTCCGGCTCGCGCAGCGGCAGCGTCTGCGCCGTCACTTCCAGCGGCACATCGGTACGGATCGTGACCAGCTCGCGGTTGAGCGGCAGGCGCTCCAGCGCCGCGCGCAGGTTCTCGCCGATCTTGCCCTTCATGGTCGGCGCCGCCGCCATCACCCCGTCCAGGTGCTGGTACTCGGCCAGCCACTTGGCGGCGGTCTTGGGCCCGCACTTCTCCACGCCGGGCACGTTGTCGACCGCGTCGCCCATCAGCGCCAGCAGGTCGACGATCTGGTCGGCGCGCACGCCGAACTTCTCCATCACGGCCGCGTCCGAATCCATGCGGCTGCCGGTCATGGTGTTGACCAGCTCGATGCCCGGGCGGACCAGCTGGGCGAAGTCCTTGTCGCCGGTGGAGATGGTCACCTGCAGACCATCGCGGTGGCCCTGCAGGGCCAGCGTGCCGATCACATCATCGGCTTCCACGCCGGGGATGCGCAGGATGCTCAGGCCCAGCGCCTCGACGATGCGGCACATCGGCTCGATCTGCGGGCGCAGGTCGTCGGGCATCGGCGGGCGGTTGGCCTTGTAGTCGGCATACAGGTCGTCGCGGAAGGTCTTGCCGGGCGCATCGACCACGAAGGCGACGTACTCGGGGCGCTCCTTCAGGGTGGCGCGCAGCATGTTGACCACACCGAACAAGGCACCGGTGGGTTCACCGTGTGCGTTGGTCAGCGGCGGAAGCGCGTGAAACGCGCGATACAGGTAACTGGACCCGTCAATCAGGACTAATCGGCTCATGTGACGATTCTACGCGCCCGGCCCTGACCGTCGTCGGCACCGGGCTCACGATCCATCGGGCATAATCAGGCCTTCTTCGCCCAAGGACTCCCGGCCCATGAAGATTCTGTTGCTCGCAGGCCTGCTCGCGCTGGCCGGCTGTGCCACCGGTGGTGGCGGCAGGCCCCCGGTCGATGTCTCGGGTGCCGACGTGCTCAAGACCGTCCAGGACAATGGCGACACCATCGAGGAATACCGGGTCGGTGGCCAGCTGCGGATGGTCAAGGTAACTCCGTCGCGCGGCGCGCCGTTCTACATGTACGACCAGAACGGCGATGGCCGCATGGACAGCGACAAGGACGGCGTCTCGCCGGTCTACTGGAAGCTCTACAGCTGGTGAGCTCCGCTGGTGTCCGCCCCGCCGCCCCGTGTCCGCACGCGGTGGCCGGGGCAGCAAGCCCGTCCCTGCACGTCTACGCTCGATGACCACATCCGAACGCCGCAACGCTCCGAATCCGGCTGAACTGCGCGCCGGCCTGACCGCAGAGCAGCGCCAGGCGGTGGAGACACTCGAACATTTCGGCTGGCAGCTGCGCTTCGTGCGCCGCCCCCTGTTCCGTGACCCGATCCCGGTGCTGTTCGACCGCAGCGGCGAGCGTTACGTCGTGTTGCAGCCGGATGGCACGCTGGATGAATCGCAGACGTTGAAGCTGCGCGACTGACCGGACGCGCACGCTGCGCAACGGATGCGTAGTGCCGGCCGCTGGCCGGCTGCGCTTGCATCGGACTACCCGAGGAGCCGGCCAGCGGCCGGCACTACCGGTGTCTCCGTTACCGGATACCGGTTTCCCGTTACCGGATGACCAGCACCGGCACCGTGCTGCGGGCCAGCACCTCGGCGGTCTGGCTGCCGAGCAGTACGCGGGTGACGCCGCGGCGGCCATGCGAGGTCATCACGATCAGGTCGCTGCCGCGCTCGGTGGCGGTATCGATGATGCCGTCGGCGGCATAGCGGTCCAGTACGTGCACGGTGGCGGTACGCAGGCCCTGCGCTTCGGCGGCGGCCTTGGCCGGCTGCAGTACTTTCTGCGCGGTCTCTTCGCGGTCGGCCTTGTACTCGGGCGTGTTCATGTAGCCCACGCTCCAGCCCATGGCGTCGTACATGCCGACCGCCCACGGCTCGGAGACAGTCACGATATCGACCTCCGCATCGAGGTCCTTGGCCAGCTCCAGGCCCTTGGCCAGGCCTTTCTCGGCCAGCTCAGAACCATCGGTGGCAATCAGGATGCGCTTGTACATGACAGAGCTCCTTGGGGATCGGCAATGGGGACACCACCATTGCACACCCGATGTGGACGCGACGCCTTGAGCTGGATCAATCGCGGTGCGGCCGTGCCGGCACCTCGCGTGCGGGGTTGCCGACCACGGTCGCGCCGGCCGGTACATCGCGGGTGACCACGCTGCCCGCGCCTACCACCGCATCGTCACCGATGCTGACGCCGGGCAGTACGATCGCCCCGCCGCCGATCCACACGTTGCGGCCGATCCGCACCGGCCTGGCCGACTCCAGGCCCTCGGCACGCGCCTGCGGATCGCGCGGGTGGTCGGCGGCGTAGAGCTGCACTGCGGGACCGATCTGGGTGCCATCGCCGATGCTGACCTCGGCCACGTCCAGGATCACGCAGTTGTAGTTGAGGAACACGCCCTGGCCCAGGCGGATGTTGTAGCCGTAGTCGCAATGGAACGGCGGCCGGATCACCGCGCCCTCGCCGACCGCGCCGAGCTGCTCGCGCAGCAGCGCGCGGCGCGCGGCAGGGCTCTCGGCCAGTGCCGCGTTGTAGCGGACCATCCAGACCTTGGCCGCGGCCATGTCGGCCTGCAGCTCCGGGTCGCCCGGGCGATACAGCTTCCCGGACAGCATCTTTTCCTTCTCGCTCGGACCCATATGGCCTCCTTCGGACAGAGCCTGATGATGCCGGTTGGCCGCCCGCCTGTCAGCGCGCCTTGTAGCGCGTGCCCAGCAATGCGACCACCGCGAAGACGATGCCACCCAGCCAGAACCACCGCGTCGCCCGGCCGATGTACACCACGCTGGGCTGCGGCTGGCAGCGCAGGCGCAGCAGGTCGAAGTCGCCACCGCCGGCCAGGCAGGTCTGGGCGTGCTGGAACAGGGCCAGCACCGGCTCGGCCCAGCCTGCCGACCATGTCAGCAGGACCAGTGCAGCAAGCAGATACGGAATTCCCTTGTTCACGAGTGCGCTCCCAGCGGACAGGGGCAGACTCTGGGCGCCGGCCCGGGGAGCGACAAGCGGCACGCGACGAACTGCGTGAAATCCGGGATGAGTCGGGGGCGATCCGGGATGAAGCGAGGCGCCCTGGCCCACCGCAACGCGGATAGCGCAGGCCTGCGCTGCCCGTGCTGCAGCGCAGGCCACGCGCCGGACGGCTGATCAGGCGGTACGCACCACGCGTGCGCCCTGGCACAGCGGGTAGCTCGCCAGCAGATCGGCGATGCGCGCATGCATGGTGTCGAACGAGGCGCCATACAGATACAGCGCGGTCTCGGTCGGGCCCTGCCACCAGCTGCAGATCTCGCCGTGGCCGTCGATGCGCTCGACGATCTGCTCGAACACATGGTTCGAATCGCACTGCTCATAGACCTCGTCCGGCAGATCGGTGCCGTTGAGATACAAGGCCAGGCCTTCGGTAACGCCGAACGGCTGATCGGGAGCGCCTTCGCGCTGGATCAGCGAACCCTTGGGCGCACCCAGCTGCTCCAGCAGCTCGATCACGCCGGGCAGCGAGGCCGGATCGTTCAACGCGATCTCGATATCGCCGTAATCCACTTCGCCTTCTTCGCTCAGCGCCGTGCCACCGCCGGTGATCTCGCCCAGCTCGGCACTGCCCAGCAGCGCATCCAGCGGGTCTTCGAACAGCTCATGGCGATGCTCCGGCTGGAGCCTGGCGTTCAATTTGACGGTGAGGTGCAGCGGCGCATCGGTCATGGCGGGGGCCTGTTCGAAGAGGGTGACGCCATTGTAGTGCCGGCCGCTGGCCGGCTCCCGACACCGCCACAGTAAAGCGCAGCCGGCCAGCGGCCGGTACTGCCGCAGACATCGTCGCATCCGCCGGGCGCCTGCCTCGGCTCACCGCAGCAGCGGTGGCACCTTGGCCTGCAGCAACGCAATCAGCGCAGGTGCCATGAACGCGTAATCGTCCGGAATATCCAGACACACGATGCGCTTGCCACCGAGCCAGCGCTGGAAGCGGCTGGCCAACCGGCTGCGGTGAGCGCGCTCCATCACGACGATCAGATCGGCCCACTGCAGCAGTTCGGGACTGACAGGTACGTCGGCATCGGGCTTGAGACCCGCAGAAGCGGTCTCGATGCCCGGCCAATCGGCAAACACCTGCTCAGCGGTCGGGCTGCGCAGGCGGTTCTGGCTGCAGATGAAGAGCACGTGGCGCGTCATCCGTGACACACCTGCTCAGAGCACCGTCAAATTGGCGTACGCCATCACCAGCCACTTGCTGCCGGCCTCGATGAATTCGACCTGCACGCGGGCGTGCTGGCCGCTGCCTTCGTAGTCGGTGACCATGCCTTCGCCGAACTTGGGATGGTTGACCATCGCGCCCAGCTTGAGCGGCGGTGCTTCCAGCGCCGCATGGCCCATCACCCGGTTGGCGCCGAGCGAGGTACCGCGCGAGACCTGCACCTTCGGACGCACTTCGTTCACCAGCTCACGCGGGATTTCGCGCAGGAAGCGCGAAGGCACGTTGTAGTTGTCCTGGCCGTGGATGCGGCGCGATTCGGCGTAGCAGAGCACCAGCTTCTGGCGCGCGCGGGTGATGCCCACGTAGGCCAGGCGACGCTCTTCTTCCAGCCGGCCACTTTCTTCCAGCGAGCGCGCGCTCGGGAACAGGCCATCTTCCATGCCGGCCAGGAACACCAGCGGAAACTCCAGGCCTTTGGCGGCGTGCAGCGTCATCAGCTGTACGCCCTCTTCGCCGGCCTGGGCCTGGCCTTCGCCGGCCTCGAGCGAGGCGTAGGCGAGAAACGCGACCAGCTCGCTCATGTCCTGGGTTTCTTCGACATCGTCTTCGCGACGGACGAAGCGCGAGGCCACCGACACCAGTTCGTCCAGGTTGTCCGCGCGCGATTCCGAATCCAGCGCGTTGCGGCTTTCCTTGGACCAGTGCTCGCGCAGGCCCGAGCGCACCAGCACGTGGTCGATGCGTTCGGCCAGCGTCATCTCGTCGGCTTCGGCCTGGAGCTGGTTGACCAGCACCAGGAAGCCGGCCAATGCGTTGCGTGCGCGCGCGGCGAGCGCATTGCCCTGGGTGGTCAGCATGGTGGCTTCCCACAGCGAGATCGCGTGGGAACGCGCCAAGCGGCGCACTTCATCCAGGGTGCGGTCGCCGATGCCACGCGTCGGCGTGTTGACCGCGCGCTCGAATGCCGCGTCATCGTTGCGGTTGGTCATCAACCGCAGGTACGCCAGCGCATCCTTGATTTCGGCGCGCTCGAAGAAGCGCATGCCACCGTACACGCGGTACGGCACCTGCTCGGAGAGCAGCGCTTCTTCGAAGGCACGCGACTGCGCGTTGCTGCGGTAGAGCACGGCGACGTCGCCGTAGCTGCCGCCATCGCGCACCCACTGGCGCGCACGCTCGACCACGTAACGCGCCTCGTCCATCTCGTTGTAGGCCGCGTACAGATCGATCGGGTCACCGTCGCCGCTGTCGGTCCACAACTCCTTGCCGATACGGTCCGGGTTGTGCGCGATCACCGCGTTGGCCGCGCCGAGGATGTTGGCGGTGGAGCGGTAGTTCTGCTCCAGGCGCACGGTCTGCGCGCCCGGGAAATCCTTGAGGAAGCGCTGGACGTTCTCGACCTTGGCGCCGCGCCAGCCATAGATGGCCTGGTCGTCATCGCCGACCACGAACACATGGCCGCTGTCGCCGGCCAGCACGCGCACGAAGGCGTACTGGATGGCGTTGGTGTCCTGGAACTCGTCCACCAGGATCTCGCGGAAGCGCGAGCGGTAGTGGGCCAGCAGCGCCGGGTTGTCGCGCAGCAGTTCATGCGCGCGCAGCAGCAGCTCGGCGAAATCGACCAGGCCGGCGCGATCACAGCGCTCCTGATAGGCGATATACGCCTGGCGCATGGTTTCCAGCCACGCATCATGCGGCTCGGGCTGGATATGCTGCGGGCGACGGCCCTCGTCCTTCTGCTCGTTGATCCACCAGGCGATCTGCTTCGGCGGGAACTTGCCGTCGTCGATCTCCAACTGCTGGACCACGCGCTTGACCAGCCGCAGCTGGTCGTCCGAATCCAGCACCTGGAAGCTGTCGGGCAGCTTGGCGTCCTGGTAGTGCAGGCGCAGCAGGCGGTGGGCCAGGCCGTGGAAGGTGCCGATCCAGGCACCACGGCTGCCCTGTGGCAGCTGCAGGTCGATGCGGTGACGCATCTCGCCGGCGGCCTTGTTGGTGAAGGTCACCGCAAAAATGCCATGGGTCGGCACGCCGCAGACTTCATTGAGCCAGGCGATACGGTGGATAAGCACGCGGGTCTTGCCGGAACCGGCACCGGCAAGCACCAGATGGTGGCCGGGCGGGGCGGACACAGCTTCGCGCTGGGCGGGGTTCAACCCGTCGAGCAAGTGGGAAACATCCATGTCCCCATTTTACCCTCGGGCGGGTCGCTCCGGGCCCTTACCCGGCGCCCGGATCGAACAGGTTCAGCCGCGCGCGGCCCGCTCGGCCTGTCCGCGCAGCTCCGGGATCGCCAGGCTCTCCCACAGAGTGCCGATGCGCAGGCTGCCGACCACCCGGATCGCCGGCTGCGGCTGGCCACGGCCGTCGATCAGGCCGCCCTCTTCCACCGTGGTATCCAGGCCAAGGCCATGCGGCCCCGGGCGCGCATGCCCGTCGGCCAGCAGCTGCCGGATCAGCGGATTGCGCATGGACAGCGCGCGGGTCTCCACGCCGGTGGCGTTGATCACCGCCGCTACGGTCAGCGGTGGCAGGCCGTTGCCCGGGCTGCGCCCGTGCAGCTGCAGCCCGGTTTCCTGCACCAGCACCGTGTCCAGCCGGGCGCGGTGGCGCTGCAGCTGGCCGCTGCGCTCCAGCTCGGCGACCTGGGCATGCACCGATTCGGCGATGCGGTGGCGGTGCACGTCCCAATAGCGCACCACGTGGCGCAGGAAGCGGCGCTGGTCCCCCTCGCCCAGGCTCAACCACAGCGCCTGGCCCATCGGCCGGATGCGGTCCATCACACTCTGCCACGGGATGCCCTGGGCGACGGCCGCACGCGCCTGCGCGCGCAGTTCCCGCACGCGCTGGCGCAGTGGCATCGCCAACAGCGGCTGCGGGTCAAAGCTGACCGGTGCGCCGTGCGCCTGCGGCAAGGGCAGCAGCGCGTGGCGCGACAGGACGAAGATGCGCCCACGATGCCCGGCGGCGGCCAGCGCAACCACGCTGTCGGCCATACTCAGGCCGGAGCCGATGATGGCCAGATCGTCATCGCCGGCCAGCACGCGTACGCCGTCGTAGTCCCAGGCTTCCACCACCTGCGCGGGCGGCAGGGCATCGGCACCGGCAACCGGCAGCGGGCGCATGCTGTTGCCGCAGGCCAGCACCACCCGCCGCGCGCTCCAGGTCATGTCGTCATCCAGCCGCAGCTGCACGCCGTGTGCATCGGGCTGCAGCGCGAACACCGGCTGTTCCACCACCTCCAGCGCCGCCGCGCTGTGCGCGCGCGCCTGCTCCAGCCGGGCGCGCAGGTAGGCGGCATAGTGGCGGCGCGGCACGAACTGGTCCGCGAGCACCGTGCGCGGCACGTCGGGAACCGCATCGCCGTCGAGCAGGTAATCGAGGAAATCCGCGGGCTGATCCGGCAGCGCGCTCATCTTGCCGGCCGGCACGTTCAGCAGGTGCTCCGGCCACGGTGTGGCGAAGGCGATGCCTTCGGCCAGGACCGAGGCCGGCTCGAACAGCACGATGCGTGACGGTCGGGTTGCATGGCGCAGGGCCTGCAGCGCGACGAGGACGCCGGCAGCGCCGCCGCCGACGATGGCCAGATCACACTGGCGGTGGGTATCGGACGCAGTCATGCCCGGATTGTAGGCGATGCGCGTGGATCGGCCGTCCACGTGCGTCACAGCGCACTACATCAACGCATCGGCCAGCCGCGCGATCCCTTCGCGGCTGCGCTTCCATGCCGGTCGCTGGAGCCACGTCGCCAGGTCCAGTGGATGCGCGTGTTCGAGATAGTCGGCTTCGATCTGCGCCAGCTGGCGCACCATGCCAGCGTCATAGCAGAGCATGCCGATCTCGGCATTGAGCGCGAACGAGCGGATGTCGAGATTGATCGAGCCGACCAGGGCGATGTCCTCATCGACGGTCAGGTGCTTGGCATGCAGGAAGTGCGGCGCGTACAGCGCGATCCGCACGCCGCTGCGCAGCAGTTCATCGTAGTACGCCTCCTGTGCCCACGAGGTCAGCCGCTGGTTGGTGCCGGCCGAGAGGATCAGCTGCACCTGCACGCCGGACAAGGCCGCGATGCGCAGCGCACTCAGGGTCGCCTCGTCCGGCACGAAATACGGCGTGACCAGCACGATGCGCCGCCGCGCCAGATGGATCAGCGCGTTGACCGCATCGCGCGCATTGCTGAAGGGATACGCCGGGCCACTGGGCAGCAGCTGGGTCGGCACGTCGGCCGAGCACACCGGCACCGCTGCGAGTACGTCCAGGCGCTGCCCGGTTTCCATGTACCAGTCGCTGGCGAACACCGCTTCCAGATGCGCCACCACCGGCCCGCGCACGCGCGCCACCAGCTCCTTGTTGGGGTAGCCGGCGACGAACTGCGGTCCTGCCAGGTTCTGCGAGCCGATATAGCCGACGCGGTTGTCGATCACCGCGATCTTGCGGTGGTTGCGCAGGTCCATGCGGCCGCTGCGGCGCCAGCGCAGGCCGCCGGGCAGCATCGCGCGCACGTCCACGCCGAGCGCCTGCAGGCGGTGCCGATAGTGGCGCAGCCCGCGCTTGGCACCGACCGCATCGAGCAGCAACCGGCAGTGCACCCCACGCGCCGCGGCCCGCTGCAGCGCCTGCACGATGGCCTCGCCGACCGCATCGTCGAACATCAGGTAGTAGAGCAGGTGCACGCGCTCGCGCGCCTGGTCGATGTCCTCGATCAGTGCCTGCAGCGAGGCGTCGTAATCGGTGAGCAGGTCCACCGCGTTGCCATGGATGGGCATGAAGTCGCCCTGGCGCTCGATCAGCGGCACGATCTCGGCGGTGGCCGTGTCCGGCGGGGGCGTCCAGCGCAGCGGTGGCTGCAGGGCCTGCTCCTCGCGGATCACCTGGGACGCTTCGGCTTGGCGCTGCACGCGCTGGCGCGACAAC
Organism: Stenotrophomonas sp. JAI102; assembly: GCF_013409105.1. Lineage (NCBI taxonomy): Bacteria > Pseudomonadati > Pseudomonadota > Gammaproteobacteria > Lysobacterales > Lysobacteraceae > Stenotrophomonas > Stenotrophomonas sp. JAI102. The sequence goes on along the minus strand of NZ_JACCCI010000002.1, from coordinate 71,150 downwards.
CACGGATGGCCGAACAGCAGATACAGCGGCAGCCCGAGCAGCGGCACGAAGCCGACCAGCAGCAACCAGCTGCGTGCGGCACCGGGCGTGGTGCGGCTGGGAATCCACAACAGCGCGGCCAGCCGGATCAGCCAATCCAGCATCAACAACCACGAACCCAGCAGCCACTCGAACAGCATCGCGTCGCCCGTCGGGAGGGGAACCGCATTCTGCCATGGGCCGCTGCATGCAACCGGTAGTGCCGGCCGCTGGCCGGCTCCACGTATCGTCGGCCAACAAAAAACCCGCCACGAGGGCGGGTTTTTCGTCGGGAAGCTCAAGAACCCTTTCGGATTACTTGATCTTGCCTTCCTTGTACAGGACGTGCTTGCGCACGACCGGATCGTACTTCAGGAATTCCATCTTCCCGGGGGTGTTCTTCTTGTTCTTGTCCGTCGTGTAGAAGTGGCCAGTGTTGGCCGTCGAAATCAGACGGATCTTATCGCGCTTGCCTGCCATGATCGTTTACTCCTCAGACCTTTTCGCCGCGCGAACGCAGCTCAGCCAGAACGGAGTCGATGCCGTTCTTGTCGATGGTGCGCAGGGCATGCGCGGAAACACGAAGCTTGACCCAGCGGTTTTCGCTGGCAACCCAGAAGCGGCGCTCGTGCAGGTTGGGCAGGAAACGACGGCGGGTCTTGTTGTTGGCGTGCGAGACGTTGTTACCCGTCTGCACTCGCTTGCCGGAAACTTGGCATACGCGGGACATTGCGCACCTCGATAAAGTAGTTGTCAGCCCATAGCCCGGGCGACGGCGGCCTCGGCGGTTTCCCGCCACACGTCATGAGAATCAAGGGGTTACGCTGTCGAGGGCGGGCCGGATGACGTGTTCCCGGCCACCGATCCAAAGGTTTTTGGACACAGCGAGCCGCGCATTATGCCCGCTCCGGGGGCCTGCGGCAAGCTGGCCTGGGCCAGGCGCGCCATCCCGGTCCCATGACAGTCCCTCCGCTAGGCTGCCCGGGCCTGCCACCCGGACGTGACCATGACCCCAGCGCCTTTGCTCTCCTTCCCCCGCGGCCTTTCATGAAGCTGCTCGCCCTGACCTACGGCACCGAAGGCGACACCCGCCCGCTGGTGATGCTCTGCCATGGACTGATCGGCGCCGGCCATGAGGTGCTGCTGCTGGCCGAGCGCGGCACGCTGGAGACCGCGCGCCAGCTGGGCGTCCCGCATGCCGCGCTGGAGGGCGACATCCATGACGAGGTGGTGGCGCTGGTCTCGCGCGGCAACGCCCGGCTCGCCGCCTCGCGGGGCCTGGCACGGATGGCGCAACGGCACGTGCCCGGCTGGACGCGCCAGGCCGATGCAGCCGCCGCCGGGTGCGATGCGGTGCTGACCGGCGGGCTGGCCGCCTTCGTGGGCCTGACCGTGGCCGAACACCATGGGCTGCCGGTGATCGGCACCGGGATGATCCCGCTGACCCCGACTGCCGGCTTCCCCTCGCCGTTCCTGCCACGGCTGCGCCTGCCCGGCGCGCTCAATCGCCTCAGCTATACCTTGGTCAACCAGGCGGTGTGGCGGACCTTCCGCCGTCCGATCAACGCCGCGCGACGGGCATTGGGCATGCCGGGGGGCGCCTCCCCCTGGCGCGATCTGCCGATGCTGTACGGCATCTCGCCGAGTCTGCTGCCTCCTCCATCGGACTGGCCCGCCAACCACCGGATCTGCGGCCAGTGGCGCGCGCCCGAACGTGGCTGGCAGCCGCCCCCGGATCTGCAGGCCTTCCTGGACGCTGGCCCCGCGCCGGTCTACCTGGGGTTCGGCAGCATGACCGGCTTCGATCGCGACCACGTGCTGCCCGCGCTGCTGGCGGCATTGGCGCCGCGGCGGGTACTGCTGTTCCCGGGCTGGGCCGGGCTGCCCAGCGCCCCGCTTCCGCCCAACGTGTTCGTGCTCGGGCCGACCCCACATGAAGCACTGTTCCCGCGCTGCGCGCTGGTCATCCACCACGGTGGCAGCGGCACCACGCATTCGGCCTGCCGGGCCGGGGTGCCGTCACTGGTGATGCCGTTCGCCGCGGATCAGTTCTTCTGGGCGGACCGGCTGCAGCAGGTGGGCGTGGCACCGGCGGCGCTGTCGCCGAAGCGGTTGGACGCCGGGACACTGGGGCGGGCACTGGGCTTCGTCGAGCACGCCGAAACGCGCGGACGGGCGGCTGCTCTGGGAAGGGCGATGGGCACGGAAGAGGGCGTGGCGGAAGCGGTCGATCTGATCCAGCAATGGCTGGCAGAAAACCGATCAGTGCTGAGTGGACGAGGCGGCACCAAGATGTGACCCCGTCATTTGACCGCCACGGCAACGGGCTGCTGTAATGGCCCCACGACCCCGCCCTCGCCGTCGTCATTCAGTTGGCTAAACGGCTTGGGACGAAGAAACCGCCGAAAGGCGGTTTTTTCATGCTCGAAGGAACGTGCGCATGACTGAAACCACCGCCGTCTACGTTGATGGCTATAACTTCTACTATGGCCGGATCCGGGGAACGCCCTACAAGTGGATCGATGTTGTCCGGCTGTTCGAGCGCTTGGTGCATGAGCAGACGCCGACGTCGCAGATGACGTTGGTCAGGTACTTCAGCGCATTTTGCCTTGCCCGGTTTTCGACCCACGGCAACGCCTCCACGATCGCCCAGGACAGCTTCCTGCGTGGGCACGAAGTACGTCACGGAAGCCGCTTCCAGAAGACAATGGGTACCCACACGCATGATCGCAGCGGTACGAAGATGCCGCGAGTGGTTACCCCAAGGCGGCCTCCCGAGGCAGGTGCCGTTGCCCACCGCAACATGATGTCCTCGCTGTCAGCGAATGCGCATTGGGCGCGCAGCCATATCCACGATGAAGAGTTGGCGTCCTGCCAGTTGCCTGACCGGATCCAGACCGGAAAGAAGCCCATCGACAAACCAGCGCATTGGTGAGGCAGCCAGGTCCGCACGTTGCATCACGTGCGGACCGGCCCTTCATACCGCGCCAGATTCCTTCCGATGCAGCCACCGATACAGCACCGGCAGCACCAGCAGGGTCAGCAGCGTGGACGAGACGATGCCACCAATCACCACGGTCGCCAGCGGGCGCTGCACTTCCGAGCCGGCGCCCACGTTGAAGGCCATCGGCACGAAGCCGAGCGAGGCCACCAGCGCGGTCATCAGCACCGGGCGCAGGCGGCCCAGCGCACCGTCGCGTACCGCTTCCGGCAGCGGCATACCGTGCTCGCGCAGGCTGCGGACGAAACTGATCATCACCAGCCCGTTGAGAACGGCCACGCCGGACAGCGCGATGAAGCCGACGCCGGCCGAGATCGACAGCGGAATACCGCGCAGCGCCAGTGCGAGCACGCCGCCGGTGAGCGCCAGCGGCACACCGCTGAACACGATGGCCGCATCCTTGACCGAGCCGAACGCCCAGAACAGCAGCGCGAAGATGATCGCCAATGTCACCGGCACCACGACCGACAGGCGCTGGCTGGCCGAGATCAGCTGCTCGAAGCTGCCGCCGTACTCGATCCAGTAGCCGTTGGGCACCTGCACATCCCGTCCGATCGCCTGCTGCAGGTCACCGACAAACCCGCCGAGATCGCGATCGCGCACGTTGGCGGTGACCACGATCCGGCGCTTGCCGTTCTCGCGGTTGATCTGGTTCGGGCCTTCGCTGTTGCCCAGGGTCGCCAGCTCACGCAGCGGCACCGTGCGCGCACTGCCGCTGGTCCAGCTGCCGGGGCGGCTGGACTCGTCGGCATCGTCGGCCAGTGCCGGTTCCAGCGACACCGGCAGGTCCGCCAGCGCGGCCGGGTCCTGGCGCAGTGCTTCCGGCAGGCGCACCACGATGTCGAAGCGGCGGTCGCCTTCGAACAACTGCCCTGCCACCTGCCCGCCCACCGCCGTGGCCACGGTCGACTGCACCTGCCCTGGATTCAGCCCATAGCCGGCCAACGCGGTGCGATTCGGGGTGACGGTCAGCAGCGGCAGCCCGCTGGTTTCCTCCACCCGCACGTCGGCCGCGCCCGGCACGGTGCCGGCCACCGCCGCGATGCGTTTGCCGACCGACAGCAGCGTGTCCAGGTCATCGCCGAACAACATCACCGCCACGTCGGCACGCACGCCGGAGATCAGCTCGTTGGTGCGCATCTGGATCGGCTGGGTGAACTCGTAGTTGTTGCCGGGCAGCTGCTCGACCGCTTCTTCCAGCTCGCCGAGAAGGGCTGCACGCGATTTGCGGGGATCCGGCCAGGCCTTGCGCGGTTTCATCATGATGAAGGTATCGGCCACCGAGGGCGGCATCGGATCGGAGGCGACCTCGGGCGTACCGATCTTGGAGAACACCTTGTCCACCTCGGCGAATTGCACCAGCCGGTTCTCGATCTGCTTCTGCATCTCGATCGACTGGGTCAGGCTGGTCCCGGGGATGCGCATCGCGTGCATGGCGACATCGCCTTCGTCCAGGTTCGGCACGAACTCGCTGCCCAGCCGCGTGGCCAGCAGGCCGCAGCCGATCACCAGCACCAGCGCACCGCCGATCATCCAGCGGCCGCGACGCAGGGCGAACGCGAGCATCGGCTCGTAGCGCCGCCGCACCCACGCCATCAGGCGGTTCTCCTGCTCCTGCACACGCCCCCCGAGGAACAGTGCGATCGCGGCGGGAACGAAGGTCAGCGCCAGCACCATCGCACCGGTCAGGGCCAGCACCACCGTGATCGCCATCGGGTGGAACATTTTTCCTTCCACCCCGGTGAGCGCGAAGATCGGCAGGTACACCGCGGTGATGATGCCCAGCCCGAACAGGCTGGGGCGGATCACTTCGGCCGTCGCGCTGGCGGTTTCGGCGAAGCGTTCTTCGCGGGTCATGTCGCGGCCGAGCACGTGCTGGCGTTCGCCGAAGCGGCGCAGGCAGTTCTCGATGATGATCACCGCCCCGTCGACGATCAGGCCGAAGTCCAGCGCGCCCAGGCTCATCAGGTTGGCCGACACCCCACCGCGGGCCATGCCGGTCAACGTGAACAGCATCGCCAGCGGAATCACCGCCGCGGTGATCAGCGCCGCACGGAAATTGCCGAGCAGCAGGAACAGCACAACGATCACCAGCAACGCGCCTTCGATCAGGTTCTTGGCAACCGTCTCGATCGTGCGGTCCACCAACGCGGTACGGTCGTAGCTGGCGGTGACGGTGACGCCCTCGGGCAGGCTGGCCTGCGCCTGCTGCAGGCGCGCCGCCGCGGCCTGGGCGACATCGCGGCTGTTGGCCCCGATCAGCATCACCACGGTGCCCATCACCACTTCATGGCCGTTCTGGGTAGCCGCGCCGCTGCGCAGTTCCGGTCCGTCCTGTACCTGGGCGACGTCGTGCACGTGGATCGGCACGCCTTCGCGGCGGGCCAGCACGATGTTGCCGATCTCCTCCAGGTTGGCGACCTGGCCGGGAATGCGCACCAGGAACTGCTGTCCGTTGCGTTCGATGTAACCGGCGCCGACGTTCTGGTTGTTGGTCTCCACCGCCTGCGCGACATCTTCCAGCGTGAAACCCAGCGCGCGCAGCCGGGCCGGGTCGGGGGTGATGTGCACCTGCCGCTGGAAGCCACCGATGGTGTTGACCTCGGTGACGCCGGGCACGTTGCGCAGCTGCGGCCGGATCACCCAGTCCTGCAGGGTGCGCAGGTCGGTGGCGGTGTACGCCGTGCCATCGGCCTTGCGTGCCTTGGGATCGGCATCGATGGTGTACATGAAAATTTCGCCGAGGCCGGTGGAGATCGGTCCGAGCTGTGGATCGAGGCCGTCCGGAATCTGCGACTTGACCTGCTGCAGGCGTTCGGCGACCTGTTGGCGCGCGAAGTAGATGTCGGTGCCGTCCTTGAACACCACGGTCACCTGCGAGAGCCCGTAGCGCGACAGCGAACGCGCCTGCTCCATGGCCGGCAGGCCGGCCATCACCGTTTCCACCGGGTAGGTGATGCGTTGCTCGGTCTCCAGCGGCGAATAGCCGGGGGCGGCGGTGTTGATCTGCACCTGGACGTTGGTGATGTCCGGGGTGGCGTCGATCGGCAGCCGGGTGAAGCTCCAGCTGCCGATGACGATCAGCACCAACGTCAGGGCCATCATCAACCAGCGATGGGCGATGGCGGCGCGGATGATGCGCTCAAGCATGATGGCGCCCCCCGTCCGCGGGGCACGGCAGCACGTCAATGTTCATGCGATGCCCCTGCCTTGCCGATATCGGCCTTGACCACGTAGCTCTGCTCGACCACGACCGCTTCGCCGAGCGTCAGGCCACCGAGCACTTCGACCTTGCCCGCGTCGCGCGCACCGAGCGTGACCGCACGCGCGGCATAGGTATCGCCCTGGCGCACGAACACCACGTCCTTGCCGTCCATCGTCTGCAGCGCGCTCAGCGGCACCACCTGCGCAGCCGGTGTGGTGGCCACGACGATCCGCGCCTTGACCGCGGCACCGGGCCGCCACTGACCATCGTCGTTGCGCAGCGTGGCGCGGGCGACCGTGCTCTGGCTGGCGGTGGCGGTGCCGGGCAGCACACGTTCCAGCGTGGTGGCCTGGCTGACGCCGTCGGTCATCCGCGACACGGTGACCGGCACGCCGGCGGTGATGTGCTGGGTGTCGTTGCCGAAGATATGCAGGTCGACCCACAGGGTGGAGAGATCGCCGATCTCGAACAGCGGCGTGCCCTCACCGGCGACGCCGCCGACCTGGGCCTGGCGTGCGAGCACCACGCCACCGATGGGTGCGCTGACCGTGTACGTGGTGAGGCTGAGATTGCTCTCGATGCTGGCCAGCACCTGGCCGGCGCGCACGCGGTCGCCGACGTTGGCGCGCAGCGAGCGGATCGGGCCGGGGAAGCGCGCCATCACCTGGGCGACGCGGCCATCGACAGGGGTCAACAGGCCCTGCACGTCGTGTTCGTCGGCGATGGTGCCGGCCACGACCGGTGCGACGCGGATGCCGGCCTGGTCGGCCATGGCCGCGGCGATGGTGGTGCTTTCCGGGGCGTCGTGATCGTCATGATCATCGTCGTGCCCGGCCTCACCATGGCCGGCATCGGTCCCGGCCGGCGTGGCCGGTGCCGCAGCGGGTGCAGTGCCGCCGCAGCCGGTGAGCGCCATCAGCGCGATCAAGAGGCTGCCAGCCAGCGCGGTACGGGTCTGGGAACGGGTCATCGGCGGTCCTCCGTGGACACGGTGTCGGTAGCGGCGACCATGCTCTGGCCGGTCAGGCGCTGGATTTCGATCAGGGCGGTCTGTGCGGCGATGGCCGCTTCCAGCTGGCGCTGGCGCGCGTCGATCCGCATCGCCTGCAGCTGGGCCCATTCCATGTAACTGATCGCGCCGGCACGCCAGGCCTTCTCGGCAGCGTTCTCGGCACGCTGCAGCCGGGGCAGCACATCGCGCCCCATGCGGGTGACTTCCAGCCGCGAGGTCAGGTAGCGGCCATGCGCTTCGGCGAGCGTGGCGTACAACTGCAGTGCGCGCGCATCGCGCTCCACGCTGTTGAGCGCCAGTTCGGCTTCCGCCGCGCGGATCTCCGGCCCGGCACGGCGCACGCTGCCCAAGGGCAGGCTGAAACCCGCGACCAACGAGGTATCGCGGGTATCGCGGCTGTTGCGCACGCCGATCTGCCAACTGACATCCGGCCGCGCCTGGGTGCGGGCCAGCTGCACCTGCGCCTCGCGGATGCGACGTTCGCCGGCCAGCACGGCCAGTTCCGGGGTGCGCTGCAGTGCGTCGGCGAGCACCGCGAAGTCCTGCAGCGCGGGCAGCTGCATCGGGTCGCCAGTCACGACATCGAAGCCAGGTTCGCGCTGGCGCCACAACGCCGACAGCGCCGCACGCGCGGACTGGTCCATCTGCCTGGCGCGATCGCGGTCCAGTTCGGCCTGGGCCAGCATCGCCTGGGCGGTCATCAGCACCGATTCCGGCGAGGCACCGGCCTGCAGGCGCAGCCGTGCGGCGGCGACCGCGCGCCTGCGCTGATCGATATCGGTCTCGGCGATGCGCAGTTGCTGGCGCGCGTCGGTCACCGCCAGATAGCGGCGAGCGACCTCGGCCATCAGGTCCAGCCGCGCGGTTTCGCGCTGCGGGGCCAGGCTGTCCAGGTTGGCCTGGGCCACGGCGCGGCGGGCATCCAGCTTGCCGCCACGCTCCAGCACGCCGGCCAGGGTGACGGTGGCTTCAGCCGCATCAACGCCGCGGCTGTCGCCGGTGCCCAGCGCGTTCTCCAGCTCCACGCCCAGGGTCAGCGGGGGCGGGAGCACGGCCGCGTCACGGCGGGCTTCCCACACCGGGCGCTGGGCCTGCGCCAGGCGCAGGTCGGGGTGGTACTGGGCAACGCGCGCGATGGCGTCATCGAGGGTCAACGGTACGGCGGGTGTCGTGCCCTGTGCGTACACGCACGGCACGAACGCAATGGCAGCCAAGGCTGCCAGACGCATCCACATGGGAGTCTCCAGAAAACGATCAGATGGCAAAACGGCGGCGCGCGGCCGCAGGGCATCAGATCGCTATCGGGGGACGCAGCAGGTTCTCGGGCGGCTGTGAGCGCAACTGCGCAATCAGCCCGGCAGGGACACCGTGGCTGGGGGCGGCCGCCAGGCTCCAGGCCATCGCGGCCATCGGCAGCACGCCGCCGTGGCCATGGCAGTGGCCGCAATGCACCAGGGCATGCAGCCAGTCGTCATTGCCATCGTCATCGCCCGGCGCGGTGGACGCCGTGTCATCCAGGCTGCCATGCAGCTCGCTGCTGTCCGCGTGCACGGTCAGGTGGATGTCGGCCAGGGCCGAGGCCAGCGAACTGCCGAACACGCCCACACCGACCACCACCAGCATCAGCAGGCGGAGCAGCAGGGACGGACGCGGGCGGGCACGACGGAACATGGCCCGCAGGGTAGCCGGGTGCGAAGCCGTTACACAATCGCAGCGCGGTCCGGTGGTTCACGTTGGCGGGGGCCGGCACGATGACCGACCCCCACACGGATCAGCTGGCCGCGGCCTTGCGCTGGGCGATGAAGGCCTGGATCTGTTCTTCCAGCACCGGCAGCGGCACCGAGCCCTGGCTGAGCACGGCGTCGTGGAAGGCCTTGACGTCGAAACGGTCGCCCAGCTCCTGCTCGGCCTGCGTGCGCAGACGCACGATCGCGATCTCGCCGAGCTTGTAGCTCAGCGCCTGGCCCGGCCAGGAGATGTAGCGGTCCACTTCGGTGGTCACTTCATGCTCGCTCAGCGCGGTGTGGTCGCGCAGGTAGGAAAGCGCCTGCTCGCGGGTCCAGCCCTTGTGGTGCACCCCGGTATCGATCACCAGGCGCGCGGCGCGCCACATCTCGTAGGTCAGGCGGCCGAAATCCTCGTACGGGGTTTCGTAGATGCCCATCTCCACGCCGAGCTTCTCGCAGTAAAGGCCCCAGCCTTCGCCGTACGCGGAGATGTAGTTGTTGCGACGGAACGCGGGCTGCTCGCCCTGCTCTGCCGCGAGCGCGCCCTGCAGCGCATGGCCCGGATCGGACTCGTGCAGGGTCAGCGCCGGCAGGTTGTACAGCGGCCGCGCCGGCAGGTTGTAGGTGTTGAGCCAGTAGGTGCCCATGCCGCCGCGGCCCGCGGTCCAGAACGGAGCGATGTCCGGCGGCACCGGCACGATGGTGAAGCGCGCGCGCGGCAGCGTCATGTACTTGCCGATCACGCCATCCACGCGCTTGGAGATCCAGGCGGCGCGGTGCAGCAGCTCGTCCGGGGTCTTGGCATAGAACTGCGGATCGGTGCGCAGGAAGGCCAGGAACTCGGCGAAGCTGCCCTTGAACTCGACCTGCTTGATGATGCCGTCCATCTCGGCCTGGATGCGCGCGACTTCCTTCAGGCCGATCTCGTGGATCTGCTGCGGGGTCAGGTCCAGCGTGGTGTACTCGTGGATCTGCTGCTTGTAGTACGCCTTGCCGCCCGGCATCGCCTCGGCGGCCAGGGTGGTGCGCGCCTGCGGCACGTACTCGCTGACGAAGAAGGTGCGCAGCTTGGCGAAGGCCGGCACCACGCTGCCGCCGATGGCCTGGCGGGCCTGCTCCTGCAGCTGCGCCTGCTCGGCGGCGGGGATGCCGGCCGGCAGCTTCTTGAACGGTGCGTACAGCGGCGACTGGGTCGGGTCCTTCAGTTCGGACACGGTGGCGATCGACACCTCGCGCCCATCGAGCACCGCACGCGGGACGCTGAAACCGCGCTTGAGGCCGGCGCGCATGTTCTCGGTCTGCTGGTCGAAATAGCGCGGCACATCGTTCAGGCGCGCGATGTAGTTGCGGTAGTCCTGCGCGGTCTTCATCTCGCGCCGCGCCATGAAGGACAGGTTGGACCAGAACGAGGAATCGGCATTGAACGGCATCTCATAGCCGCGCAGGCGCACATCGGCGGCCAGATTGAACACCTGGTCGCGGTAGATCGCGTAGTTGATCCGGTTTTCGGCCGAGAGCGCCTGGGTGTCGACCTTGTCCAGCTGGGCCAGCACGTCGTCCCAGACCTTCAGGCGTCCCTGCTGCGCGGCCGCGCCGACATCCGGCATGCGGGTGGCGTTGGCCGGGCCGTCGCCATCCTCACTGGCTTCACCACCCCCGGCCTCGCGCCAGGCCCATTCCTTCTCGTAGATGGCGCGGAACTGCGCATCGGCAGGACCTTCAGTGGCCAGGCTGGCCGGGGCGGCGGCCGGGGCAGCCGGAGGCGCGGCCAAGGCAGCGCCGGCAGGAAGGGCCAGGGCGAGCAGCAGCGCAGCAACGAGCGGTGATTTCACGGTCAGGGGTTCCCGAGGGACGGCAAACCCCGATGATGGCACCAAGCGGCCGGGCGCTGCATGGATCAAAGGTCCTGCCCTCTTCCAGGGCAGGACCGGGGGATCGGCCGCAGGCCGGAACCGACGCGCCAACGGCGCGTGGTAGATCCACGCCATGCGTGGATACCGCGCGCAGCGCGGCAGACCCGTCAGACGTTCATGACACCGCACCAAAGCATCCACGCATGCCGTGGATCTACCCTAATGGCTGGCCTTGTCCCGCTTCCATCCGCGGTGCGCGATATCCAGCTTCAGGCTGTACAGCGCGGTGAACGCCGGGAACAGGTTCTGCAGCACGCCCACCGAGTCCTGCTTGGCCGAGAACAGGAAGTAGCTCAGCGTCATCAGGCTGCCGACCACGCTCATGTACCAGAACAGGCGCGGGATCACCGGCTTGCCGGCGCGGCGCGAGGCAACGAACTGGACCAGCCAGCGGCCGCCAAACATCAGTGCGCCGGTGTAGCCGATCAGCTTCCAGCCGGTGACGTGCAGGCCGGTCCAGTATAGCCAGGTCAGCGGCTGGTCGAGCCAGTGCAGTTCCATCAGCGTTCTTCCACGGCGGTGCGCTTGCTGCGCGTGATCAGCCAGGCGACCCCGCGCAGGTCGCGGATGCCGACCAGGGCGCGGCCGAGGTTGTTGTACTTGGATACGCCCGCGGTGCGATGCCGGTGATTGACCGGCACGCTGAGGGTCTTCCAGCCGGCACGCTGCATCAGCGCCGGCAGGTAGCGGTGCATGTGGTCGAAATACGGCAGGTCCAGGAACGCGGCCCGCTCGAACAGCTTGATGCCGCAGCCCGTATCGGGCGTGTCGTCGCGCAGCATGCGCGCGCGGATCGCGTTGGCCCACTTGCTGGCCCAGCGCTTGCTGCCCGAATCCTGGCGATTCACCCGCCAGCCGGCGAACAGCTTCACCTCGCTGGCGGCCGCAGCGCGCGCGGCGAGCAGCCCGGGGATGTCGGCCGGGTCGTTCTGGCCGTCACCGTCCAGGGTCGCGATCCAGGGCGCGCGGGCGTGTTTGACGCCGTTGCGCACCGCGGTGCTCTGCCCGCTCTGGGTGACGTGGTGCAGCACCCGCAGTTCCGACGTGGTGGCCTTCAGGGACTGCAGCACCGCCAGGGTGTCGTCACGCGAATGGTCGTCGATGTAGATGATTTCGAACTCGATCCGTCCGCGCAGTGCGGTGGTGATCTCGTTGATCAGGGGCGTGACGTTGTCGCGTTCATTGAAGACCGGGACGACGACCGACAACTGGGGTTGGCTCATGGTCGGACTCTGCGAATGGCCAGGATCGAAAAAGAGCGCGCATTTTCCGCACCCGAGGTTATCCGAAGATGAATGGGTGCGTGTGTGTCAGGCGTGAGCACCGAAATAATCGCGGCACCAGGCCACCACCGGCGGCAGGCCGCGCTCGATCGGCATGGCCGGCTCGTAGCCGAACGCGTCATGCGCCCGCGTGGTATCGGCCATGGTGCGGACCATGTCGCCCGGCTGCATCGGCTTGTAGACCTTCTGCGCCGGGCGTCCGGCTGCGGCCTCGATGACACCGATGAAGTGCTCCAGCTCGATCGGCGTGTGATTGCCGAGATTGAAGACGCGGTGCGGAACGACCTCGCTGGACGGATGCGCCAGCGCGCCGAGGATACCGTCCACGATGTCGGAGACATGTGTGAAGTCGCGCTGCATTTTCCCGTCGTTGAACACATCGATCGGGCGGCCGGCCAGCACCGCGCGCGAGAACAGCAGCGGTGCCATGTCCGGGCGGCCCCACGGGCCGTACACGGTGAAGAAGCGCAGGCCGGTGGCATGCAGGCCGAACAGCTGGGCATAGGTGTAGGCCATCAGCTCGTTGGCGGCCTTGGTCGCGGCGTACAGCGAGCGCGGCTTGTCGATGCGCTGGTCTTCGGAGAACGGCGGGGTGGCCGAATCGCCGTATACCGAGCTGCTGGAGGCATACACCAGATGGGCCACGCCGCGATGGCGGCACAGCTCCAGCATGTTGACGAAGCCGGTCAGGTTGCTGTCGACGTAGGCATGCGGGTTTTCCAGCGAGTAGCGCACGCCGGCCTGCGCGGCCAGGTGGATGACCCGGGTCGGCTGGACCTCGTCGAACAGCGCGGCCAGGCCCTCGCGGTCGGTCAGGTCGAGCACGCGGATGTCGGCCTGCGGGCACAGCGCGGCCACGCGATCGCGCTTGATCTGCGGATCGTAGTAGTCGTTGTAGTTGTCCAGGCCGACGACGCGCTCACCGCGCGCGAGCAGGGCCTTGCAGGTGTTGGCGCCGATGAAACCGGCTGCACCGGTCACGAGAATCGTCATGGGGTCCGTCCGTCATACCGCCACGTATCGATACAGTGCTCTCCCGGGACGCACGCGTGGCGATCCGCGCGTCCCGGCGCCGCTTCACCACAGGCTCAGCGGCGCTTCCTTGGCCAGGGTGGCCTTGCGTTCCTTGCTGAAATCCCACCACGGCCGCGGCGCCTCGCCCTGCATGAAACGCAGCACCGACAGGAACACATCGATCACGCAGGGGTCGTGCATCACGCCGGTGCGCAGACACAGCTGTGCGTACATGTCATAGGCATCGCGGCCGCGCAGGTGCGCTGGCACGCGGATGCCGATCAGACGGAGATCTTTCTCACAGGCCGGCCCGACATTCGGCAGGTCGGTCAGACGCAACAGATGGTTGCGGTCGACCTTGGTGGGGTTCATTGCTTGGGGGAAATCCTCTGACGCCTGCGGGGGACTCAGCCCTTCTGTGCGCGAAGTCGGTCGAGCACGCCATCCAGCGTGTCCAGGTCGGTGTAATGGATGATCAGCTTGCCCTTGCCGCCACGGCCGTGGTTGATCGCCACGCGGGCGCCCAGCGACTCGGACAGTTCGGTTTCCAGCGACGCGATGTCGGCCTGCGGCGCGGCGGCCGCGGGCTTCTTGCGCAGCGCGCCCGGCACCTTGCCGGCGGCGAACTGCTGCGCGCGGTGCTCGACTTCGCGCACCGACCAGCCCTGGTCGGCCGCTTCCTGGGCCAGCTTGCTGGCCAGTTCCGGGGCCAGCGTCAGCAGCGCGCGGGCATGGCCCATTTCCAGCCGGCGGGTTTCCAGCAGCAGGCGGATCGCGATCGGCAGCTCGAGCAGGCGCAGCAGGTTGGAGACCGCCGCACGCGAGCGGCCGACGGCCTGCGCGGCCTCGGCGTGGGTCAGCGCGAATTCGGTGATCAGCCGCTGCAGCGCTTCGGCTTCTTCAAGCGGGTTGAGGTCTTCGCGCTGGATGTTCTCGATCAGCGCCATCGCGATGACGGTGCGGTCTTCCAGTTCGCGCACCACCACCGGCACTTCATCCAGGCCGGCCAGCTGCGAGGCGCGCCAGCGGCGTTCGCCGGCCACGATCTCGAAGCGGTCCGCGCCAAGCTGGCGGACCAGGATCGGCTGGATCACGCCCTGCGACTTGATCGATTCGGCCAGCTCGCCGAGCTTGGTCTCGTCCATGTCGCGGCGCGGCTGGTACTTGCCCGGCTGCAGGTGGCCGACCGGCAGCTTGCGCAGGATCTCACCCGGCTGCGGCTCGACCACCGCCGCTGCCTGCACCTGTGTCACCGCCCCCTTGGGCCCCAACAGCGCGTCGAGGCCACGGCCGAGGCCGCGTTTCTTGCCGAGGGCAGGCTTGGTGCTCATCAGGCGGTCTCCATGGCCTTGTCGGCCTTCTTGCGTTGGTTGTTGCGACGGATGATCTCGCCGGCGAGGCCGAGATAGGCAACGCCACCGCGCGAGGCACGGTCGTAGCCGACGATGCTCTGGCCATGGCTGGGCGCCTCGGCCAGGCGCACGTTGCGCGGCACGATGGTGCGGAACACCTGCTCGCCGAAGTGCTCGGTCAGCTCGGCCGACACGGCGTTGGCCAGGTTGTTGCGCACATCGAACATGGTGCGCAGCACGCCCTCGATCTCCAGCGCGGGATTGAGGTTGGCGCGCAGCGCTTCGATGGTTTCCACCAGCGCGCTCAGGCCTTCCAGCGCGTAGTACTCGCACTGCATCGGCACGATCACCGAGTCGGCCGCGGCCAGCGCGTTCAGCGTCAGCAGCGACAGCGCCGGCGGACAGTCGATCAGGATGTAGTCGTATTCGTCGCGGATCGGGGCCAGCGCGCGCTTGAGGCGCTGCTCGCGCTCGCTCTGATCCATCAGCTGGATCTCGGCGGCGGTCAGGTCGATGTTGCCCGGGAGCAGGTCGAAGCCTTCCGGCGTCTTGACCCGGACCTCGGCCGCGGTGCTTTCGCCCAGCAGCAGGTCACAGGTGGACGCGGCGACTTCACGCTTGTCCACGCCGCTGCCCATGGTCGCATTGCCTTGGGAATCGAGGTCGACAAGAAGCACGCGCTTGGGTGCAGCAGCCAGGGAGGCGGCCAGATTGACGGCGGTCGTGGTCTTGCCGACGCCACCTTTCTGGTTGGCGATGGCGATGATGCGGGCCATGCGGGTGAGCCTCATCGGCAGGGAGTGGGACTGGTCATTATGCGTATATGGGGCGTGTCATGCACTGTGAGATGCGCGGCAGGCACGCGCCGCAATGCCGCAGCCGCGCCCACGGGCACGCCGACGGCGCGGCGCAGGGCCAGGCCGGGAGAGGGGCAGGACGACCGTGGGACGGGCGATGCGGGCAGTGAAGTCACCGGCTCACGGGCCGGTGACCACCACCAGATGGCGCTCACCGGTCAACCCGGGGACGCTCAGCGGCACCACCTTCTCCACCGACCAGCCGGCCGGCAGCTGCGCGATCTCGTCGTGCGGGTACACGCCTTTCATCGCCAGCAGGCGGCCACCGGGGCGCAGCAGATGGCCACCGACCCGGATGATCCCGGCCAGGGTGTCCATCGCGCGCGCGGTCAGGTGGTCATACGCGGCCGGTTCGGCCAGCGCCTCGGCGCGCGACTCGGCCACGCGGGCATTGCCCAGGCCCAGCTGGCGCACGGCCTCGCGCATGAAGCGGGCCTTCTTGCCGTTGCTCTCGACCAGGGTCACCTGCAGCTGCGGGCGCGCGATCGCCAGCGGGATGCCCGGCAGCCCGGGGCCGGTCCCCAGGTCGGCCAGGGTGCCGGTCTCCAGGTAGGGCTGCATCGCCAGCGAGTCGAGCAGATGGCGGGTGACCATCTCCAGCGGGTCGCGGATCGCGGTGAGGTTGTAGGTGCGGTTCCAGCGGTCGAGCAGGGTCAGGTAGGTCAGCAGCGGCGGTGCCAGCGCGGCGTCCAGGCCCATCGCCGACAGCCCGCGCTCCAGCGCGTCGGCCACGCCGGACGGAAGTGTGTGATCAGTCATGCCGTGATTATCGCATCTTGCCTGCAGCGGCAGCGGCGCCCGGAGACGACTGGCATCCATTACAGGGCATGGAACGCCAGCGCGGCCCGGAAATCATCGGCCGCCTGCCACTCATGCAGGTGCCAGCGCTCGGCAGGCCCGAGTTCGGGGTCGCACCAGGCCAGATGCAGGCCACCATCGATGCCCGGCGCCAGCTGCAGCCGGTGCAGGCCGAACGAGATGCCCTGCCCCTGCGCCTTGAGCAGCGCTTCCTTGGCGCACCACACGCGGAAGAACCAGTGGTTGCGGGCGGTCTCGTCCAGCGACTCCAGCCAGGCGATTTCGGCCGGGTGGAAGAAGCGCTGGACGATCTCCAGCATCCGCGGGCGCGGGCGCAGCGGCTCCAGGTCCACCCCTAGCCGGACCCCCTCGCCCAGGGCGACCAGCAGCAGCCCGTGGCTGTGGCTCCAGCCGGTGCCCACATGCGCCAGCGGGCCATGCAGCTCCGGCCGGCCACGCGGGTCGCGCTGCAGCGGCAGGTCCTCCGGTTCGCCACCCAGCTGCCCGGCCAGCAGCACCCTGGCCTGTGGCTCGCCACGGGTGCCCGCCACGTGCGGCAGGCGCCAGACCGTGACCGGGCCGAAGCGCCAGGGGCCGTCGAGGGTGGCCGGCAGGCTCATGCCACGCCCCCGCGATCGCGGCTGCACGACGACTTCACGGGGTGTGCCGTCAACTGCACAGGTTGCAACCGCACAGAGGGAGTCAACGCTATGGGCATCATCATCTGGTTGATCGTCGGCGGCATCGTGGGCTGGCTTGCCAGCATCATCATGAAGCGGGACGCGCAGCAAGGCATCATCCTCAACATCGTGGTCGGCATCATCGGCGCACTGCTGGCCGGTTGGCTGTTCGGCGGTGGCATCAATGAAGCAATCACCATCCGTACGTTCCTGTTCTCGCTGATCGGTGCCGTCATCCTGCTCGCGATCGTGAACCTGTTTACGCGTCGAAGCGTCCGCTGACGCGCTTGCGTACTTCGTTCGATCAACAAGGCCCGGCACTGCCGGGCCTTGTTGATTATGGCGTAGTGCCGGCCGCTGGCCGGCACCCCACGCACTGCGGGTCCCTCATGAGCCGGCCAGCGGCCGGCACTACGCCAGCGTTACCCATGCCGGGGCGTGGTCGCTGGGGCGTTCCCAGGTACGCGGTTCGCGGTCGATGCCCGAGGCCATCGCGCGCGCCTTGAGCGCGTCGGAGACCAGGGTCAGGTCGATGCGCAGGCCCAGGTTGCGACGGAAGCCGGCCGCCCGGTAATCCCACCAGCTGAACACACCTTCTTCCTCGCTGTGCAGGCGGAACGCATCGTGCAGGCCCAGTTGCAGCAGCTTGTTCAGGGCGCCGCGCTCGGCGGTGGAGGTCAGGATGTGGTTCTCGTTCCAGACCAGCGGGTCGTGCACGTCGCGGGCATCGGGCGCGATGTTGAAGTCGCCCATCACCACCAGCTCCGGGTACCTGGCCAGCTCGGCCTCGACCCAGGCGTGCACGGCCTCGAGCCAGCGCAGCTTGTAGGCGTACTTGTCGGTGCCCACGTCCTGGCCGTTGACCACGTACAGATTGATGATGCGCACGCCGTTGACGGTCCCGGCGATGACGCGCTTCTGCTCATCCTCGAAGCCGGGAATGCCGATCTGCACGTCCTGCGCCGGTTCGCGCGAGAGCAGCGCGACGCCGTTGTAGGTCTTCTGCCCGGCAAATACGCTGCGGTAGCCCAGCCCGGCCAGCACCGCGTCGGGGAACTTTTGGTCCTCCATCTTGGTTTCCTGGATGCCGACCACGTCCGGCGCGGCCGCCGTGAGCCATTGTTCCAGGTGCGGCAGGCGCACGTTGAGCGAGTTGACGTTCCAGGAGGCGATTTTCATGCGGGCATTCTACCTGTGGGGCGCGCCTTCGTCGGCGGCCCCTAGCGCACCATCATCTTCAACATCCCGGCGATCTTCGAGTATGGCGGCTTGAGCAGATCGCTGGCAGCCCAGCGCGACTGCCACAGGATCGGCAGCTGCTTGCTCATCGCATCGAAGCCGGCACGCGCGTGGTACGCGCCCATGCCACTCGGGCCGACGCCGCCGAACGGCAGCCCATTGACCGCGAAATGCAGCAGCGTGTCGTTGACGGTGACGCCGCCGGCCACGACCTGCGCCAGCACCCGTTCCACCTGCGCGCGTTCGTGACTGAAGACGTACAGCGCCAACGGGCGGTCGCGTGACTGCACCTCCGCGATGGCAGCGTCCAGATCCGGATATGCGCAGACCGGCAGGATCGGGCCGAAGATCTCTTCGCGCATCAGGGCCAGATCGGCAGGCGGATCGAGCACGATGGTCGGCACGATCAGCCGCTCGCGCTGGGCACGCTCAGGATCGACGGTGGCCAGTTCGATCACCGGCACGCTCCGCGCGCGGGCCTCCTCGAGATAGCCGCGCAGCCGCTGGTACTGGCCCTCGTGGATGATGCGCGTGTAATCCGCGGCGTCGCTGAAATCGCCATAGCGCGCCTGCACCTGGGTCCGCAGCTGCTGCACCAGTTCGCGCTGGCGATGGCCGTCGATCAGCACGTAGTCCGGCGCGATGCAGGTCTGCCCGGCATTGAAGAACTTGCCGGTGGCCAGGCGCGCGGCGGCCTTGTCCAGCGGGTAATCGCTGCAGACGATGGCGGGGGATTTGCCGCCCAGTTCGAGGGTCAGCGGGGTCAGGTGCTCGGCGGCCGCCGCCATGACCTTGCGGCCGATGGTGGTGGAGCCGGTGAACACCAGGTGGTCCAGCGGCGAGCCGGCAACGGCACTGGCGAGGTCTCCATCGCCCTGCACGACCGCCACGCGATCCGACGGGAACACCTCGGCCAGCAGGCTATGCAGGAATGCACTGGTGCGCGGCGTGTGCTCGGACGGCTTGAGGATCACGTGGTTGCCGGCGGCGATCGCGGTCGCCAGCGGAATCAACGCCAGGTTGACCGGATAGTTCCACGGCGAGATCACCCCGACGACGCCCAGCGGCACTGGCCGGGTCTGCGCACGTGCCGGCCAGAACCGCCAGCCGACACCGACCCGGCGCGGTCGCATCCAGCGGCGCAGATGGCCGCACAGATGATCGATATCACCGAGCACGGTCATGCCATCGGCGATCAGCGATTCGTGGGTGGAGCGGTGGCCGAAGTCGGCCGAGATCGCGGCCGCCATCTCCGGCAGGCGGACCTTGAGGGCCGCGCGCAGGCGCTGCAGGTCACTGCGGCGCTGTTCCAGCGTCGGGCGGTTGGCCTGCCAGGCGGTACGCAGGGCGTGCAGGATCGCGGGAAGCGCGGCGGGATCGGTGTGGGCATCGCTCATGGCCCGACTATAGCGGCAGGCTGTGTGATGGCGGGATCGGTCGTGCCGGCCGCTGGCCGGCAACCTCGCACGCGTCGCCGTCGATTGATCGGGAGCCGGCCAGCGGCCGGCACGACCCGGAAAAACAGAAAGGGCCGCGATTCGCATCGCGGCCCCTTGGTCTTGCCGTGTGGATCACCGTTACTTGGTGATGTCCACATCCTTGGTTTCGTGCAGGAACAGGCCACCGACCACGACCGTCATCAACGCGATGATGATCGGGTACCACAGGCCGTAGTAGAGGTTGCCGGTACCGGCCACCAGCGCGAAGGAAATCGCCGGCAGGAAGCCACCGAACCAGCCGTTGCCGATGTGGTACGGCAGCGACATCGAGGTGTAGCGGATGCGGGTCGGGAACAGCTCGACCAGGTAGGCGGCGATCGGGCCGTAGACCATGGTCACGTAGAGCACCAGCAGCCACAGCATGAAGATCGTGCCGGGGATGTTGATGCGCGCGTTGTCGGCCTTGGCCGGGTAGCCCGCCGCAGCCAAGGCACCCTTGAGCTCCCCGCCGAAGGCATCGCCCTTGGCCTTCAGCTCATCCTTGGTCAGGCCAGCGGCCTCGTAGGAGGTCACGGCGGTGGTCCCGACGTTGACCGTCGCCAGCGTACCGGCCGGTGCCGGCTTCACTTCATAGGGCACACCGGCCTTGGTCAGGGCCGCGGTGGCCACGTCGCAGGAGCTGGTGAACTTGCGCAGGCCGACCGGATCGAACTGGAACGAGCAGGTGTTCGGATCGGCATTGACCAGCGCCGGCGAGTTGGTGCGGGCTTCTTCGATGGCCGGGTTGGCGAAGTGGGTCAGGCCCTTGAAGATCGGGATGTAGGTGATGGCAGCCAACAGACAGCCGGCCAGGATGATCTTCTTGCGGCCGATACGGTCGGACAGCCAGCCGAAGAAGATGAAGAACGGCACGCCCAGCGCCAGCGCGGCGGCGATCAGCAGGTAGGAGGTGGTGGCGTCGACCTTGAGCATGCTGCTCAGGAAGAACAGCGCGTAGAACTGGCCGCCGTACCACACCACGGCCTGGCCGGCTGCGGCACCGAGCAGGACCAGCAGCATCAGCTTGAGGTTGCCGTCCTTGAGGCTGTCACGGAACGGGGTCTTGGAGCCCTTGCCTTCGGCCTTCATCTGCTGGAACAGCGGGGACTCGCTCAGCTGCAGACGGATCCACACCGACACGCCCAGCAGCACGATCGAGACCAGGAACGGAATGCGCCAGCCCCAGGCTTCGAACGCTTCATTGCCCAGGAAATAGCGGCAGGCCAGGATGATCAGCAGCGACATGAACAGGCCGAGCGTCGCGGTGCACTGGATGAAGCTGGTGTACAGGCCACGCTTGTCGGCCGGTGCGTGCTCGGCGACGTAGGTCGCGGCACCACCGTACTCGCCACCCATCGCCAGTCCCTGGGCCAGACGCAGGATGATCAGGATGACCGGGGCAGCGAAACCGATCGAGGCGTAGTTGGGCAGCACGCCGACCAGGAAGGTCGAGATGCCCATGATCAGGATCGTGACCAGGAAGGTGTACTTGCGGCCGATGCGGTCGCCGAGGCTGCCGAAGAAGGCCGCGCCGAACGGGCGCACGAAGAAGCCGGCCGCGAACGCCAGCAGGGCGAAGATCATGCCCGTGGTTTCATTGACACCGCTGAAGAACTGCTTGGCGATGATCGCGGCGAGCGAGCCGTACAGGAAGAAGTCGTACCACTCGAAGACGGTGCCCAGGCTGGACGCGAAGATGACCTTCTTGTGTCCCTGGGTAAGTTGGGGTTTTGCAGGTGCGGGTGTTGTTGACATGGGACGCTTCCCCTCCGAAGCAATCGTTGTTGGTAGGTGCCGACCGTGGGTCGGCACTCATTTAGAAGCTGTATTTGGTCGTGAACTGCAGGCGGCTGATATCGCCCTTGCGGCCATCCTCGATTTCGCGCACGCCGTACATCAGCTCGGCGCCGACATCGACCTTCGGCATCGGCGTGTAGAACACGTTGCCCCGGATGCTCTGCACGCTCTTGGTGACCAGCGGGCCGAGGCTGCCGTCGTTGTCGTAATCGCTGCGCGCGTAGATCAGGTTGGTCCGCAGCTTCGGGGTGAAGGCGTGGCGCCAGCCCACGTAGCCGGCCAGCACGCCGGTCGGGTTGAGTTCGTCGCGGGCGATGTCATACGCGGTATCGGCGGTGACGCCCAGGCCGATGTAGCGCGCGATGCCTTCGCCGCCGGTGACCTGGTAGTGCAGCGTGTCGGTGTCGCCCATCACCCACTTGCCACCCAGGGTGAGGCCGCCGCCGATCTTGTCCGCGTCGGCACCGCTGGTCTGGTTGTCGACCTTCAGCTGGCGGACCACGCCGCCGACGCCGAAGGTGCCCCAGTCACCCTTCCAGCCATAGCGCAGGGTCAGATCGGGCAATGCGCCGCGATCGGAGTTGCTGGCCGCGTTGGTCCACGCACCGGTGACCGGATTACGGGCACCGGTGAGCAGCGTGGTTTCCGGGTTTTCCAGTGCGACGCTGAAGCCGCCCTGGGTGTAGCGGATCTGAGCCTGGCGCACGAAGATCACACCGTCGGTCGGGCCGACGAAGTCGGCGGCTTCCGGCAGCGAGGCCGCGTCCATGAAGTTCGACCAGGTCTGGCCGGCCATCCAGTTGTTCCAGTACATGTAGGCGTGACGCAGGGTCACGCCGTAGGTATTGGTGGCGGTCTGGTTGCCCAGCGAGTTGCCGAAGAAATCCATCTCGAAGAACGCACCGGACTTGTTGCCGGCCTCGCTGACATTGTCGATGCCCAGGTTGAAGCGCGAGAACTTGGCGTGGGCGTTGTAGTCCACGTCCGAACGCTCACCGCTGCCGCCGGCACCGGCCACCGGGGTCTGGCCCGGCAGGTACAGCGCGCGGCCGGTGGCGTCGTCGGCCAGCTGGCCGTCGCCGGTCTGGGTAGCCAGGAAATCGGCCTTGATGAAGCCGCCGATCTTGACCGTGGTGCCCGGCGCGGCGCCCGGGGTGATGGTGGTGACCTGGATCGGCTGCTTGCCGGCCGGCACGGTGGCCGCCACCGGCTGCTGCGCCTGGACCGTGCGCACGGCAGTGACCTCGGTCTGGGCCTGGCTGATCTGGGCCTGCTGTTGCTGCTGGTTGGACAGCAGCAGCTGGACCTGGCGCTCCAGCTCCACGACGCGGGCTTCCAGCGCTTTCTCTTTGGCGGTTTCGGCGAACGCCATGCCTGGCGCGATCAATGCGACGAACATGGCGGCGGCCAACGGCCGGCGTGTCGTCCTCAGCAAACGGTGGCTCATGTTGCCCTCTCTCCCGGGTGGCAAGGTGATGCCGCGCATGGGGCACGGTCGACCCGAGGGTGCGGCGCGTTGACGCACCGAAGCTATTGGCCATTAGTCGTACTCGCCCCCCGGGGGCGAGTACGACCCGGGCGCCGGCAGGCGGCCGGCAGGTGCCAAAGGCACCGTGTAGGTACCGACCGTTGGTCGGTACGCAGTGCCTCACGACCAACGGTCGTGAGCTACCGGGGCGAACGGTCATGAGCTGCCGCGGCGAACGGTCATGAGCTACCGGGGTCTACGACCGTGTCCCATCACGGCGCGCGGCGTTCGACCATGGTCTAACCACCCCGGTAACGCGCAGGCGGGTGGATGCGGCAAACTGAGGGGGAGAGGTCGTCACTTATGTTGCGACCGCACAACCCAAGTCAACGTGCAAGTGAGGGTGCCATGGCTGATCTTTACCCCGTCGACGCCGCGTTCGCCGCGGCATCGCGGATCGACAGGAACACGTACCAGCAGCTCTACCGCGAATCGCTGGAGCATCCGGATGCCTTCTGGGGCAAGGCCGCCGAGCGCCTGGACTGGTTCAAGAAACCCACCCGCATCAAGAACGTCAGCTACCAGCTCGACGATTTCCGGATCAAGTGGTTCGAAGACGGCGAGCTCAACGCCAGCGTCAACTGCCTGGACCGCCAGCTCGACACGCGCGGCGACAAGATCGCGTTGCTGTTCGAACCGGACAGCCCCGATGCACCGGCCCAGGGCGTCACCTACCGCGAGCTGTATGAGCGCACCTGCCGCCTCGGCAACGCGCTGCGCAACCTCGGCGTCAAGAAGGGCGACCGGGTCACCATCTACCTGCCGATGATCGTCGACGCCGCGGTGGCCATGCTGGCCTGTGCGCGTATCGGTGCGATCCATTCGGTGGTGTTCGGCGGCTTCGCCCCGAACTCGATCGCCGACCGCGTCATCGACTGCGGCAGCAAGCTGATCATCACCGCCGACGAGGGTCTGCGCGGCGGCAAGAAGATTCCGCTCAAGGCCAACGTCGACGCCGCGCTGAAGCTGCCCGGCACCACCACCGTGGAAACGGTGCTGGTGGTCCGCCACACCGGCGGCGCGGTGGACATGCAGGCCCCGCGCGACCGCTGGTTCCATGATGTGGTGGATCCGCAGCCGGCGCAGTGCGAACCCGAGCGCATGAATGCCGAGGATCCGCTGTTCATCCTCTATACCTCCGGGTCCACCGGCAAGCCCAAGGGCGTGCTGCACACCACCGGCGGCTACCTGCTGTACGCGGCCTACACCCATGAAGCGGTGTTCGACCTGCGCGAGGACGACATCTACTGGTGCACCGCCGACGTCGGCTGGGTCACTGGCCACAGCTACATCGTGTACGGCCCGCTGGCCAACGGCGCGACGTCGGTGATGTTCGAAGGCGTGCCGAACTACCCGAGCACCTCGCGCTTCTGGGAGGTGATCGACAAGCACCAGGTCACCATTTTCTACACCGCGCCCACCGCGATCCGCGCGTTGATGCGCGAAGGCGATGCACCGGTCAAGCGCACCTCGCGCAGCTCGCTGCGCCTGCTCGGCAGCGTCGGCGAACCGATCAATCCGGAAGCGTGGCGCTGGTACTACGAGGTGGTCGGCGACAGCCGCTGCCCGATCGTGGATACCTGGTGGCAGACCGAAACCGGCGGCATCCTGATCTCGCCGCTGGCCGGCGCGGTCGATCTCAAGCCGGGTTCGGCCACCCTGCCCTTCTTCGGCGTGCAGCCGGCCCTGGTCAACGCCGATGGCGAGATCCAGGAAGGGGCCACCGAAGGCAACCTGATCATCCGCGATTCGTGGCCGGGCCAGATGCGTACCGTCTACGGTGACCATCAGCGCTTCATCGATACGTATTTCCGCACCTACCCGGGCAGCTACTTCACCGGCGACGGCTGCCGTCGTGACGAAGATGGCTACTACTGGATCACCGGCCGCGTCGACGATGTGATCAACGTCTCCGGGCACCGCATCGGCACTGCCGAGGTGGAAAGCGCGCTGGTCTCGCACCCGAAGGTGGCCGAAGCGGCCGTGGTCGGCTTCCCGCACGACATCAAGGGCCAGGGCATCTATGCCTACGTCACCCTGATCGCCGACGAGACGCCGAGCGATGAACTGCACAAGGAGCTCGTGGCCTGGGTGCGCAAGGAGATCGGTCCGATCGCCGCGCCCGACCATCTGCAGTGGGCGCCGGGCCTGCCCAAGACGCGCTCGGGCAAGATCATGCGCCGCATCCTGCGCAAGATCGCCGAGAACGCACCGGATCAGCTCGGCGACACCTCGACCCTGGCCGATCCGTCGGTCGTGGCCTCGCTGGTGGAAGAGCGGAAAGTGAAGTGAAGTAACCCTTCACCGTGAAGGCGCAGGATGGGGCCGCGTCATCGCGTTCGCGCTGTCGCTCCCACGATCCGCAAGCGGATCGTGGGCCCCGCCTCACCAGCACCCACACCCCGCCGCTTCGCGGCCGCCCCCTGACTCAGGGGGCTGTCATCTCGATAGACTTTTTCGTTGCGTCGCTGCACTCCTCCGCAACATGGCCCCCACCATGACGACCCTCCTGATTGCCGATGACCATCCGCTGTTCCGCGAAGCCCTTCGCGGGGCCGTGCAACGCGTCATCCCCGGCGTGCAGCTGTACGAAGCGGACAGCGTGGAAGCGCTGTACCAGCTGGCCGACCAGCACACCGACGCCGACCTGGTCCTGATGGACCTCAACATGCCCGGTGCGCAGGGCTTCAACGCGCTGGTCCACATGCGCGCCCTGCACCCGCAGCTGCCGGTGGTGGTGGTGTCCGCACGGGAGGAGCCGACGGTGATGCGCCGCGCGCTCGACCATGGCGCCTTCGGCTTCATCCCCAAGTCCGCCGATTCGGACACGATCGGCCATGCGCTGGGCACCATCCTCGATGGCGAGACCTGGGCGCCGCCGGAAGCGCACAACGTGCCACCGACCGGCCGCGAGGAACGCGAGATCGGCCAGCGGCTGCGCGAGCTGACCCCGCAGCAGTTCCGGGTGCTGCAGATGCTCGGCGCCGGCCGCCTCAACAAGCAGATCGCCTACGACCTCAACGTCTCCGAAGCAACGATCAAGGCCCACGTCACCGCGATCCTGCGCAAGCTCGGCGTCACCAACCGCACCCAGGCGGTGCTGATGGCCGGCAAGCTGGCCATCGATGACGAACAGATCGTGTTGCCGCCCGAAGAAGAGTAGATCCACGCCATGCGTGGATGTCACGAGACCGGAACGAACAGCATCCACGCATGCCGTGGATCTACCCCCTTCGGCTGTAACGCCTTCGGCGTTATAGCCGGAGCTATGAATTCCAGTGTTACCTGCGCAATTCGCGCTGAACGCTCCTCGCTGCACCCACGGTGCTAAGCTTCGCGTCCCCTTGGGGAGTAGCCGGATTCCTGCTGAAGGAATCGCCCGCATCAACATACTCGGCCAGTGCGCCGTGGTGCGGGCAGCCATCTTGGTTGGCGAGACCAGCGGTCCGCGTGCGCAACGACAGGTTGGGCGCGTTCGCGGTCCGTTGCTCGCCATCGCCCGACCTGCCGCGTACCCAAATGTCGCCTGTTTCGATCCTGCTGATCGGCTTTGCCATGTCCACCGATGCCTTCGCCGCGGCGATCGGCAAAGGCGCGGCCATGCGCAGACCGCGCTTCTCCGACGCGCTGCGCGCCGGCCTGATTTTCGGTGTCATCGAAGGCATCACCCCGGTGATCGGCTGGCTGCTCGGCCGCGCCGCACTGCAGTACGTGGAAGCCTTCGATCACTGGATCGCGTTCGGCCTGCTCGGTGCGCTGGGCGTGCACATGATCATCAACGGCCTGCGCCCTGATGACGGGGCCGAGGACGAAGACACCAGCAAGCACCACGGCTTCTGGCGCCTGGCGATGACCGGTTTTGCCACCAGCATCGATGCGATGGCGGTCGGCATCGGCCTGGCCTTCCTCGACGTGCATATCGGCGTGATGGCACTCATCATCGGTCTGTGCACCCTGACCATGGTGACCGCGGGCATCATGCTCGGCCGCGTGCTGGGCGGCATGGTCGGCAAGCGTGCCGAGATCATCGGCGGCCTGATCCTGATCATCATCGGCTCGACCATCCTGTACGAACACCTCAGCGGCGCCATCGCCTGACCGGCCTCCGCCACGGCCCCGCGGCTAGAGATCGCCGCGGGTGTCGTGGAAGGCGGCCAGGAAGGCGCGCAGCGAGGCCGGCTTGATCGGCTTGGTCAACAACCGGTAGCCGCGGTCGCGTGCCATCCGCTTGAGCTCATCGCGCCCATCGGCGGTGAGCAGCGCGCCGGGAATCGCACGTCCGGCCTTCTGGCCCAGCGCCACCAGCGTGTCCAGCCCATCCAGGCGGTCGTGCAGGTGGTAGTCCACCAGCATCACGTCCGGCCGCTCGACCACTTTCTCCAGCGCCTGGTCGACCGTGCTGGCGGTGATCACCTGCACCTGCCAGCGTCCCAGCAGTGCACGCATGCCGTCCAGGATCTCCTGGTCGTTGTCCACGCACAGCACGCGCATGCCGGCCAGTGAATCCGCGCGGGTGACCGGGCTCGGTGCCGGCAGCGCGGTCGCCGTCGGCAGGGCCGGCGCGGCCACCAGCGGCAGCAGGATCGAGAACATGCTGCCGCTGCCGACCCGGCTGCGCGCGTTGAGGCGGTGATCGAGCAGGCGCGAGATGCGCTGGCAGATCGACAGTCCCAGCCCCAGGCCCTGCTCCCCCCAGTCGAACGGCTGCTGGTAGCGGTGGAACTCATCGAAGATCTGCTGCATGTGATGCTCGGGAATGCCGGGGCCGGTATCCCACACCTGCAGCTCCACCTCCGGCCCGCGATGGCGCACGGCCAGCACGATGCGGCCCTGGCGCGTGTAGCGCAGCGCATTGGCCAGGAAGTTCTGCAGCACGCGCCGCAGCAGGCGGCGATCGCTGCGCACCCAGGCCGGCCGCGCGAACAGGTCCATGCGCAGCCCGCGCCCGGCGGCGACCGGCGAGTACTGCGCGGCCAGCTCGCGCATCAGCAGGCTGACATCGAAATCGCCGATCACCGGGTGCAGCCCACCGGCGTCCAGGCGGGAGACGTCCAGCAGGCCGTCCAGCAGCTCCTCGGCGGCGCGCAGCGATGCGTCCACGCGCTCGGCCAGGTGCCGCTGCTCTTCATTGTTGTGGTGGCTCTCGCGCAGCGCCGAGGCGAACAGGCGGGCGGCATTGAGCGGCTGCAGCACGTCATGGCTGATCGCGGCCAGGAAGCGCGTCTTGGACTGCTGCGCCACCTCGGCTTCGTGCGAGCGCTCGGCCACGCGCTGCTCCAGGGTTTCGTTGGCCTCCAGCAGCGCGCGCTCGGCGTGCTTGTAATCGGTGATGTCGTTGTAGCTGGTGACGTAGCCGCCGCCGGGCAGGGCCTGCCCACGCATCTCGATCACCTTGCCGTCGCTGCGGGTGCGCTCGAAGATGTGCGGCGAGCCGGCGCGCATGTAGCCGATGCGGCGGTTGATCTGCAGTTCGATGTCGCCCTCGCCCAGCTCGCCACGCTCGGCGTTGTAGCGGATCAGGTCGGCGACCGGCCGGCCGACGTAGAGCATCCCATCGGGGTATCCGAACATCTGCTGGTAACGGCGGTTCCACGCGGTAAGACGCATGTCCGGATCGACCACGCTGACCCCCGCGCTGATGTTCTCCAGCGTGGTGGAGAGGATCTCGCGGTTGAAGCGCAGCTCCTGCCCCGCTTCGTCGAGCACCGCGACCACTTCGCCCAGGTCCATGCCCGAGCCGCGCAGCAGGCTGGTCAGCAGCAGGCGCGCTGATGCCGCGCCGATCGAAGCCGCCAGCAGGCGCTCGGTGAACTGCACCCAGGCGCGGTCGGCCGGCGCCGAGGCCTGCAGCTCACGGTCCATCGACTGGGCCTGCTCGAAGAAGGAGCGGCGGGCATGGCGGTCACCGACCACGCGCGAGGCCAGCGCCAGCAGGTCGCCCACATGCACGTTGCCGGGCCACGCGCCGGCCACCGAGGGCCGCTGCGCGTACGGGTCCAGGAACGGGGCGGCGCGCAGGCGCTCGTCCACGCCCGGGCGCCAGCGCACCGAGACCAGCACCATCGCCGCGACATTGACCAGCAGCGACCAGAACGTGCCGTGGGTCAGCGGGTCCCAGCCGCTCATGCCGAACAGATGCTGCGGCTGCAGCCAGCCGATCCCGAACGGCCCCTGCACCAGCCAGGCCTCGTCCATCCACCCGGCGTGGGTCAGCGCAGGCAGCAACAGCGTATAGACCCACGTGGCGAAGCCGAGCAGCATGCCGACTTCCACGCCCCGGCGGCTGGCACCGCGCCAGTACAGCCCGCCGATCAGGCCCGGCGCGAACTGCGCCACCGCCGCGAATGCCATCAGCCCATAGGACGCCAGGGTGCTGTCATTGCTGCTGCCGCGGTAATAGCTGTAAGCGACCAGCGCCAGCAGCAGGATCGCGGTGCGCCGGATCCACAGCACGCGCGAGGCGACATCCGCCGCTTCCTGATGGTCGCCACTGCGGCGCAGCAGGACGGGCATCACCAGGTCGTTGCTGACCATGGTGGCCAGCGCGATCGAGGCCACGATGACCATGCCGGTGGCCGCCGAGAAGCCGCCGACATAGGCGACCAGCGCCAGGAACTTGCGGCCTTCGGCCAGCGGCAGCGCCAGCACCATGCTGTCATCGGCGACACTGCCACCGGTGCCGAACAGGGTCACACCGGCGGTGGCGATCGGGATCACCATCGCCGAGATGATCACCAGGTAGGCACCGAACATCCAGCGCGCGCGGCGGATGTCGCGTACGTCGCCACACTCGACCACGGCCACGTGGAACTGGCGCGGCAGGCAGATGATCGCCAGGAAACTCAGCAGCGTCTGTGAAATGAAGCCGACCGGTGGCAAGCCGGTGAACAGCGTATGCGCCGACTCGATCACCGCATCGGTGCGGTCGTTGAGCCACAGGTAGGCGAACAGGCCGAGCGCGACCATCGCGATCAGCTTGATCATCGACTCCAGCGCGATCGCCAGCATCATGCCGTGATGATGCTCGGTGGCATCCACCTGGCGGGTGCCGAACAGCGTGGCGAACAAGGCCATCAGCAGCGCCACGTACAGCGCAGGATCGGTGAAGAATCCGGTGGGGCCGACGTTGCCGGTCAGTACCTGCAGGCTCATCGCCACGGCTTTGTACTGCAGGGCCAGGTACGGCACGATGCCGATCAGTGCGATCACCGCCACCAGCGCGGCCAGGCGGCGCGAGCGGCCGAACCGCGAGGAAATGAAATCGGCGATGGAGACCACGTTCTGGCTGCGGGCGATCAGCGCCAAGCGCTCGATGATGCGCCAGCCGAACACCCACAGCAGCAGCGGCCCCAGGTAGATCGGCAGGTAGCCGATCCCGTTGCGTACCGCCGTGCCCACCGCACCGTAGAAGGTCCACGACGAGCAGTACACGGCCAACGCCAGGCTGTAGACCACCGGCCGCAGCCACGGCCGGTTCGGATACATCGGGCGACGGTCGCCCCACCACGCCACGGCGAACAGCAGCGCGGCGTAGGTTACCGAGACCAGCAGCAGGATCCAGCTAGAAACCACAGGGTTGTTTCCGCGAGAGCAGCCCGCAGTGTAGCGGCTGGGCGGCCTCGGTCACGGCCCGGTTCGGCCCGGCACCGTCGCCAGCGGCCGGGTCGGCAGACGGATGCTGACCCGGGTACCACGGTCCTTGCCGCTCTCCACCTGGATATGCCCACCGGCCGCCTCGACCAGGCTCGCGGTGACGGCCAGCCCGAGTCCCGTTCCCTGCCCGACCGGCTTGGTCGTGAAGAAGGGTTCCAGGCAGCGGGCACGCACCTCATCGCTCATGCCGTGGCCGCTGTCGCTGACCTGGATGACCACCTCGTCGATGCGCGAGGGCTGCGCGACCACCAGGCTGAAATGACCGCCCTCCGGCATGGCCTGGTTGGCATTTACCGCCAGACTGAGCAGGATCGACTCGAGCTGTGCCGGATCGAAATGGATCAGACACTGCACCTGACCGCTGTCCACCTCGCACTGCACCCGCGCGTCGAACACCTGCTGCAGGGTAGGTGCCATCGCCGTGATCGTCGCCGCGACATCCAGCAGCTGCGGCCGGCTCTGCTCCAGCCGACTGAAATCCAGCAACCGGCGGCTGACGGCCGTCGCGCGCCGCACCGCGGCGTCGGCCCCCTGCAGCGCCACCTGGAGCTCACCCGCCTGGCTGCGCCTGGCTTTGGCGATATAGCTCTGGATCAGGGCCAACAGATGATTGAAGTCATGCGCGATGCCGCTGGCGAGTCGGCCGACGTTCTCCATCTTCATCGCGTGCACCAACTGGTCCCGCGAGCGCTGCTTCTCCTGAATCTCCACCTGCAGCTCATCGCGCTTGCGGGCCAGATCGCGACCGTGCTCCCGCGCCACCTGCAGGCTCTCACGCAGGCCGGTGACGCTGTGATGCAGCAACCAGGCGGCCATCAACGTGGCGAACATGCAGACCGCGAGGTCATTCACCGCGAGCAAGAGGCGATCGGGGCGGAACATCAGGCTGGACGCATCGACCCACGCACCGACCACGATCAGCACGCACACCGCGCCGGTGACCCACCACAGCGGACGCCTGCCCAGTACGGCCGCCACCAGCATCACCGGCAGCAGCAACACCAGCTGCAGTCGAAGCTGTGCCGCCAGCCCCCAGTACGCATAGGTCACGGTGAGCAGCAGCAGCTGCCCGCCAACAAAGAGGCTCGCCGCGGGTAGCGGACGCCCTGCCCGCTGCAGCAGCAGGCAGAGCAGGCACAGCAACGCGTGCAACACGCCGATGACCGGCACCATCAGGTCCAGGCCCATCCCCATGCGCAGCGCGATCCAGACCGCCATCAACAGATGGAACAGGCCCACCATGTGCAGCAGGCCACGCAGCATCGCGTCCGTACGGCGGCCCAGCGACTGCGGCGCCGCAACGGAAGTGGAACCATTCCGGGTGTGCGGTGGTGGTATGGGCATGCGCGGCAGGCTCCAGGCCGGAGCGACAGCGTCCGGCAGCAAGGAGGGTATATTAGCGGCGTGTGATCCGGCAGCGTCGCTGCTCGTGTCGCCAGGAACATGCCGCACTGCCGTCCGTCCGCATTCGACCGGGAAGTCGCTGTCCTCATGCCTACGTTGTCCCTTGTCCGTCGCAGGCTGTCCGCGCTCGTCTGTCTGTCCTGGCTGGCTGCACCATGCGCGCTCGCGCAGCACCCCATGGACAGCGCTTCACTGACCTCGCAGGTACAACAGTGCCACGGCCTGCTGACCAGCGCGCCGCGCACGTCACTGCAGATGGCGCGTTCGTTGCTCGGCGCGCCCGCGCTGCCCACCTCGATCGAGATCGGTGCCTTGGGGTGCCTGGGTGCGGCGCTGCGCTCCCAGGGCCACCTTGACCAGACCATGGAATTGCCCGACCGGCTGCTGGCCGCTGCCGCGCGCCCTGATGCAACGGCCGAGGACCAACTGCGCGCTCATTCCATCGCCGCGCACCTGCTGTTGTGGCGCGGCGACCATGGCCAGGCACTGGAGCTGACCAGCCGCTTCCTGGAAGATGCCGTCCGCCAACGCGACATCCAGGGCCAGATCGGTGCCTTGATGCAGATCGCCATGATCCGCGGCGACGCGATGGGCGACGCGCAAGGCGCATTGACCTACCTGCAGAAAGCCACCGTGTTGAGCGAGCATATGCGTCGGCCGCCCAACCCCGGCGATCTGGTGCTGTACTACAACTTCGGGTATGCACTGCTGCAGATGCAGCGGCTTGAAGAGGCCAATACGGCCTTCAGCCGAGCCGAGGCGATCGGCATGCGCGTGGGCGGCCAGGATCTGTTCCTGCACCGCATCGTCAGTCATCGCGCTGAGATCCAACGCCTGCGCGGACAGTTGCCGGCCGCCGAAGCAGGGCTGCACCGGGCCCTGGCCTGGCAGGCGGCGCAGGACCCGCAGGGCCAGGTGGTCACCCTCCAGCGGCTCGCCCGGCTCACCTTGGAGCGGGCCGGTGCG
Source organism: Stenotrophomonas sp. JAI102 (assembly GCF_013409105.1). NCBI lineage: Bacteria > Pseudomonadati > Pseudomonadota > Gammaproteobacteria > Lysobacterales > Lysobacteraceae > Stenotrophomonas > Stenotrophomonas sp. JAI102. The sequence continues at coordinate 38,225 of NZ_JACCCI010000002.1, read as the reverse complement.
GAGGCGGCGCGTCCATTGGCGGAAGAAGCCCAGGAGCAGGCCGAGCGCGGCCATTTCACCGATGAAGTCCGTGGCGGGCTGGACCTGCTCGGTGATATCCATACCTTGCTGGGCAACCGCGAGCAGGCCCTGCAGTATGCGCGCCAGGCCCGTGATATCGATCGAGCGCGCAGCAAAGGGGAGACGCTCAATCAGCTCGCCAAGCTACAGGCGACCGCCGAACGCAGCATCAACCCGGCCGACATCCATGCCATGCAGGACCTGGACCGCGTGCGGGTGCTGCGTAATGCCGCACTGGTCGCCTTGTTGATGGTGGCAGGCATCGCCACGTTCATCGTGCTGCGCATGCGTCGGCAACGACGTCGCCTCACCGAGCTGAGCAGCACCGACTGGGTGACCGGCCTGGTCAACCGCCGGGAGGCCGAACTACTGCTCGCCGCGGAACGCGCCAAGTGCGTCGCCGACCAGCGCAGCGTGGTGATGCTGGTGGAAGTGGATGCGTTCAAGGCACTCAACGAGCAGCATGGCCAGGTGGCGGGAGATGCCGTGTTGCGCGCCGTGGCCCAGTGCCTGCGCCGGCACTGCGACCGCCATGACCGGATCGCCCGGTGGGGGGGCGCCACCTTCCTGGTCGTCCGGCACGATACCGCTGCCCCTGCCGCTCAGGCGCTGGCGAGCCATCTGCGTGCCGCGATCGAGCGCCTTGTGGTGGACATCGGCCCGGCCCAGCACCTGACCCCGACGGCGAGCATCGGCATGGCACCGTTGCCGCTGTTCGCGCATGCGCCGGATGCGCTCGACGACAGCCTGCGCGCTGCCGATCGGGCGCTTCAGAGCGTCCGTCGCAGTGGTCACAATGCCTGGGCCATGTTGTGGGGTGAGGAGGCTGGCCGCGATGTCGATCTGTACAGCCTGCTCCACGACCCCGCCAAGGCAATGGCCAGCGGTTGGCTGTCACTGGCGGGAAGCCGGCCAATGGCCTGGCTTCCGCCACGCCCGGAGCCCGCGCGCACCCCGGTCGATCAGGATGTGCAGACCGGCACCGGTCAGCCGCGCTGATCGCGCCCTGCGATCAGCGCGTCACGTCGAAGCGGACTTCCACCCGGCGGTTGGGCAGCAGGCATTCCAGCAGCGCCGCGCGCGGGCGCACGCCATCGCACTGCTGCACCTGCTGGGTATCGCCCTTGTACTCATAGCGGATGTGGGCAGGATCCACGCCCCGGCCAATAAGCAGCTCGCGCACGGTACGGGCACGCCGCTCGGACAACGCCTGGTTGGCATCGAACCCGCGGCCCTGCATGCGGTCGGCATGCCCAACCAGGGTCACACCGTGCAACTGCAGCGACTCGTCGGCAACGCTGGCCAGCGCGCGGTCCACGCTCTCCAGTGAGTAGGTGCGGATGTCGCGGTAGGTGTCCCGGTCGAACTCGAACAGCACATTGGCCACCAGTGGGCCCGGCGCACTAGCGAGGGCCGGGCCGATATCGCACTGTCGGGCCAGCGCCTCGGCGTCATTGACCAGTTCCTCGGCGATCTGGATGTATGGCTTGGAATGGCGCCACTGTTGCTGATTGAACTCGTTGCCGGCGTGCACCAGCTCGACCTCACCGCAGGCGACCTGCTGCTGGGCACACATGAAGCCCGGCGAACCGTGCAGTACCCGCAGGCGCTGCCACAGATCATCGCGCAGGTACTTGGCGTTGTTCACCAGCGGAGTGTCGGTGGGCAACGGCGAGACCCCCTGCTCCATGCCGACGATCAGCCGCTCCGATTCGGTGAGCGCCTGCTGTGGGAACGCGCTGCGATCATTGCGGCTGTACTCGTGGAAGGACACATCCAGCCAGCACTGCGCCTTGGACAGGTGATAGTCGCGTATCGGGCGCCCACCGTCATTGAGCGCCTGGATGCGGCCCTGGGTGGCCTCGTAGGTGCCATGGTCGGCATGGATCGCCTCATCAGTGATGCGCTGCTGCTGCGGCAACAACTGCGCCTGCTGCGCGCCGGCGGGCCCGGCCACGGCAGCCAGGAGGGCCGCGGCAAGCAGCGACGGAGCAATACGGTCAAACGGGGAAAGAGTCGTCATCAGGGCATCCTCAGCGTGCCGGGTCGCGGTAGCGGACGGGGTCCGGCCGGAAAAGGTCTTCATCGAACTTGAAGCGCAGGCGCAGGAACACGCCCTGCTGGGTGTACTCGTAACCATTCAGATCACGATCGCCGGCGAAACCACTCCAGTTGTAGCCGGCCGACAGCCACAGGTTCTGCCGCAGCAGGCGGCCGACCTCCATGCCGTAGGCGTACTGGTTGGCACCGCTCTGCCCGCGGAAAGTGGAGCCAAGCACGCCGATGTCCCAGTTCTCGGTGATGTCATACACCACGCGGCCGGAGAACAGCAGCGCGCGGAAGCGGCTATTGACCCGTGCACTATCGGTGTAGGCGAACTGGTCCTGCTGCCACTTGCCGGCCACGCGGCCGGTGAACCACCACGGTCGCGACGGATGCCAGTCGGCATGCGCCGAAACGATATGCGCGCGGGTGCGCACGTCCTGGCTGCTGCCGTCGATGGTGTTGCCATCGGACAGGGTCAAGCCGCTTTCATCGCGCTCCAGCTTGTACTCGTAGCGGGCCAGCGCATTGATCCGGTTGCGGTCGGTATCGCGGTAGGCCACGCCCAGCTGGAAACGATCCTGAAGCACATCGCCGCGCGCGTCGTACCGCGTGCTCAGCAGGTAGTTGCGGGCCAGCAGGGTCCAGTCGCGGCTGAGCTTGCGGGCCAGCATGAACTGCAGCAGGGTGGTGTTGAACGCTTCGTTGGTCTGGGTATCGGGCACGTCCTCGGAGATGCGGTGCTCGCCGCGGATGGCACCGCGCCACAACGGGTTGGCGCTGTAGTCCAGCGCCAGCGCCAAGCCGGTGCTGTCCCCGGTGCTGCCGTCGATCACCTTGACGTGCTCGGCCGAGCTGGCCAGGCGTAGGCCTTCGCGGATGTCCCAATTGTTGCGGATACCCGAGGCGGCCTGCACATCGCGGCCGCTGATCGAGTCGCGCAGGCGGTACTCGCTGAAGGTCTGGGTATCGCGCAGGTAGCTGCTATCAATACCGAACACCAGCGCATCGGCTTCGCGGTCGGTGGTGGTGATGCCGTAGGCGCTGGTCAGGCCCGTCTGCTTCTCATAGCGGCCATACACACGGCTGCGTTCGAACACCTGGTAATCCAGGCCGGCGGCCAGCCGCTTGCGATCTTCGCCACTGACGCTGTGCTCCACTTCCGCACCCGCGCTGAGGCGATCGCTCATGCGGTAGCCCAGGCCGAACCGGGCACTGTCCGATTCCAGCTCGGTGCCGACCGGCAGGTCGCTGGTGATCGGGCTGCCACTGCTGCTGCCGTTGATGACCATCAGGCCGGTCAGCGGATCCAGCGCTTGTTGGCCGTAGCCCAGTGCACCGCCACCCGATCCGGTCGCAAAGCCACCCGTGAGACCGCCAGCATTGCCGAACGGCACCCCGGACGACCACGGCGAGGTCACGCCGATGGTCTCGCGGATGCTGCGCACGCCCAGGTCAACGGTCAGCCGTTCGGTAGCACCGATGCGTACACCGGCGCCACCGGCATCGCGCTTGCCGCCGTCGGGATTGCGGTCCTCGCTGCGCAGGCCTTCCACATACAGTTCCAGCCGCGGGCCCACCTGGTACGCCAACCGCGCGTTGTACTCACCACGGCCACCGTACAACGGGGCAGCCGGGTTGTTGAAGGCCGGATCGGTACGTGCGGCGAACACGCGGGCGTCGAGCTTGTCGGCGCTGTGCGCGAACTCCACCCGCCAGGCATCGCCCTCGACTTCCCCGGTGATGTCCTTCAGGCCCTGTGAGGTGATCTGGTTGATCGAGTTGGTATTGACCTCGCTGCGGGTGCGCGCGAACTCGGCGACGAGCAGCGTGTTGGCGCCGAACCGGTAGCTCGCGTTCGCGCTGCCCATTTTGAACTCGGCATAGGGATTGCGGTCATCGACCGCCGCCGCGCCGACCTCGAGCTGCTCGGTGAGTTTGACCTGCGCGTCGGCGCCGACCACCCAGAACTTCTCGGTGCCCTGGTCCAGCTCATAGGTGATACGCAGCGACACCGGATTGAGATCGCTGTCGAAGGCCGGCAGGAACTGATTGAGCAGGATGCGGCCGGAGAACGGCTCGAAGCTGTAATCGACCAACCGCGCCAGCGAGCGGACCGAGGTGATGCGGGTAGGCTGGTTGCGATCGCGCACGATCACCTCCACCCGCTCGCTGCCTTCCAGCACGGCGTTGTTGCGCAGCGCATACGGGCCACTGCCCTGGCTGCGGAACTCCTCGATCACCTGGCGCAGCGAATCCTGCATCGCAAACACATTGCTGCGCACACGCTCGCTTTCGAAATGCCAGCCCAGGCCGGTAGCGGTGCGGTTGTAGGTGCCCAGGCTGCGCTGCGGGATCGCGCCACTGCCGCCAATACCGGTTGCGGTGGCCAGCGTGTCGCCGGTCTGGAAGTCGCCGTACAGCAGGTAGCTGCGCTGGTTGTCGATGCGCACGTACAGACGCTCGGCCGAACGTGCATCGAAGCCGCGCAGCGAGGAGTCACCGTAGACCGGATAGAACTCTTCCGGCTGGATGTCGCGCAGCAGGCGACCACGGGTGTCCTTGTCCGAGTCGTAGGCGGCGGTGAGCAGATATTCGCCCTTGATCCGGCCCTTGACGAAGAACGCGGTGCGCGCGGCCGCATTGGCCTTGCCGTTGTTGAACTGGCGTTCCCAGCGGCGGATGTCACGGTCGAAAGCATCGTGATGCTCCACCGGCGAGATCAAACCGGCGTTGCTGCGCCGGCGGAAGTTGACCACGCCTTCGATCAGACCGGTGGCCAGCAGCTCACGCATTTCCGGCAGGAACCCGATCGTGCCCTGCGCCGTCTCGGCGCCGGCAGTGATGCGCAGCACCACGTCCTGCGGCTCATGCGGGGCAAGCAGGTCGAATTCGGCCACGCCATCGACCACCTGCAGCTGGATGCCCGGGGTGACCTTGTCGGCGTCCAGCGCGCCCGGACCGAGTTCATCGGTGCGCGAGCCGGGCAGGCGGATGCGGCCACCACTGGTCTCGATCGTGGCGTACGTGGTACCGGCCAGTGCGCGGCCCTGCCCATCGAGCAGCTGCACACGTACATGCACGGCGCTCTGGCCGTCGGCTGGCACGCCATCACGGTCCAGCTCGACCAGGATCCGGTCGAGCGTGCCCGGCACGGCGCTGTCCAGCGCGCGCGGGGCGGCGTCGGTACTGGTCGGGCTGCGCGGGTACAAGGTGCTGGCATCGCCGAGCACCGGCGTGAAGCGGCCCGGGCTGCCGACGCTCTGCGCCATGGCGGGCACCGCAGCCAGGGCGCAGGCGAGCAGGCTCAGGCGCGGCAGGCGGGACAACGTCGAGACGCGGCTCATGGCTGGTCCTCCGTCGAAGCGCCGGCAGCGGGCGGATGGGCTCTGGGATGCACGATCGGTCTCTGGTTGGCCGAGTCGGTCGCCTGTTGCGGCGCCCGCGCGGGTTTGCTGTCGAAACGCAGCGGCGGTTGCCCGGTCTCGGTCTCCGGCGCACGCACCTCACCCTGGGTGCGGCGGGCCTTGACCTGCTCCAGCACCGGGTTGGCACAGCTGCCTTCGATGAAATCAGCCCGGTGCAGTTCACCGTTCTTGAGATCCAGGAACAGGCTGTCTGCATCGCCCAGGTTGCGGTTGCTGCTGGTGGTCAGGCGCGCGCCGAGCGGCAACGTGCTGGCGTCCACTTTCAGCGTGTGACTCTGCGGCGGCAGGCCGCAGTAGCTGTACTTGCCTTCCGAATCGCTGATCACCCAGGTGCCGTCGGAGAAGTACAGGCGCACGCCGGGGATGCCGAGTTCTTCGCGGTCCTGCACGTGGTTGTTGTTGCAGTCCACGAACACCTTGCCGAGCACGCAGGCCTGATCGGTGAACACACCGCCGGTGACCCGCACGCGGTACTCGGCACGGTTGGAGGGCAAGGCACCCGGCAGCGGGGTGATCGCCGCCGGATCGATACAGCCGCCGGCGATGGAACAGCCGAACGCCTGCGCGCGATTGATGCCATCGCCCTGCTGTGCGCCTACGCCTACCCGCACGCGGTAGGTCAGCACGATCTGGCCACCGACGCTGATCGGGCCGACATCGAAGCCCAGCAACGGGCCCGGCTTGCCGGACGGATCGGTCACGGCGCGGCCGTCGGCACGTGCGGTGCCGTCGATGTAGGTAAAGCCACGCGGCAGGCGATCAATCACGTTGACCGTGCGCAGCGCGCTGCCCGCGGTCTGACGGATGGTGATCGTGTACTGCACGGTATCGCCGATCTCGGCGGTCTGCCGATCGCCGTTCTTGCTGATGGCCAGGCCGGTCGCTACCGCGGTATCCAGCGGCAGGTGGTTGTTGATGATGGCCGCCGTGTCCGAGCCGGCGAACAGGCCGAGGTAGTACTGCGTCGCCACGCCGACCGCACCGGTTGGCGCCAGACGATTCGGCTGCACCTGATGGTTGGCACCGGCACTACCGGCCGGCGACAGCGAGCCGCCCTGCGGTGGGATCAACGTCGACACGAATTGATAGCTGCCCGGCGGCGTCACGGTGAGTTGGAATTCGCAGCGGGCCGGCGCGGCAGGACCGAAGGCGAACTGGTAGAAGCCCTCGCTGCCCACTGTCATCGAGATCGCGCTGCCTTCCAGACGATAGCCGCCGCTACCCGCATTGAGCACCGAGGTGCGCGGGTCGTAGCCCGCACACATGCCGACCGGCGCCAGGGTCACGATCGAGCCGGGGACGGGGTCGCGGGTGGTGGCGTCATAGACCACGCCCGACGGATCCACCGGCAGACTCTGCTGCGGCAGGTGCTGGCCAGGACGGAGCACGACTTCCAGCTGGCTGAGGCCGTTCTCGTTGACCCGGCAGGCGCTGACCCCGGCGCGCGCGATGGCGGCCGGTGCATCGCAGGCTTCCTGGATCCCGGCCACGGTTTCGCGGGTCACCGGGTTCGGCCACAGGATGTTGGAGGTCGGATCGCGGAAGCGGATGTTCCAGGTCACGCCTGGCACCACGTCGCCGAAGCGGTAGCTGCCGTCGGCACCGGTCGTGGTGGTCTTCACCACTTGGCCGCTGGCCGGGTCGACCAGTTCGACGATCCACGATGGCAGCCGCTTGTCGCCGCCGTCCAGCAGCTGGTCATCGCTGCCGATGTCGTACCACACGGTGCCGCCGACCGAGGCGGCCAACTGCACGGCATTGGGCACGCGACAGGCGTTGAACTGGATGGCCTCCACGCACTCGGGCAGTTGGGTCACATCGCCTTCAAACGCGCTGCGCTCGGCCGGGGTCGGCGCGCGGAATTCATTCTCGCCGCCGCCCTCGACCAACACGGCATTGTTAACGGTGCCAGCTTCTGCGGCGGCGGCACCAACCAGTGCCTGCACCTCGATGGTGTCCACCGCGGTGGCACCGGCGGCCAGCACCTGCTGGCTGCGGCAGTTGAAGCGGGTCTCGCCCACCGCGCCGGTGCACACCCAACCGGTCCCGCTCGGCGCCGCCGCCAGGGTCAGCCCCTGCGGCAGACGGTCGTGCACGATGTACTCGCCACGCGACGGCTGCTGCCCACCATTGCGCACGTGGACGGTGTACGTGGCGATGTTGTTGACGGTGAAGCGTGTGCTGCCCGCGGTCTTGCTGACCAGCATGTCCGGTGAATCACCGATCTCGCCGAAATTGTTGTCGAGCGAGTCGCCGCCCAGCGGCAACACAATCTGGCTGATCGCCGAGGGCACGGTGTCGCGGCCGGTGGCCAGGCCAGTGACGACGCCGTCCACGGCGCCGGCACTGGTGATGCCGTTGAGGGTCTGCGGCGGCTGGGTCGGCTCCGTCACCGTATAGGTGCCCGGACGCAGCTCTTCGAAGCGATAGCGGCCCTCCGCATCGGTGGTCAGGGAGATCGAGACCGACTGGCCCAGATCATCGGTTCCGGTCAGCACCACGGTGACGTTGGCGATGCCGCCCTCACCTGCGTCGACCACGCCGTTGTCGTTGCTGTCGTTGTAGACGCGGCCGGCAATGCTGCCGGTCGGGATCTCACCGAAGTTGTTGTTCACCGACTGCTGGTTCACGCCCAGCACCAGGCCGGTGATCTTCGACGGCGTGGTGCCCGGCGCGGTCACGGTGCCGCCGGTGCTGCCAGCCACGGTACGGCCGTCACGGGTGCCCGCCGGCTGGTCCGGCTCGGTCACCGTGTAGGTGCCCGGCGGCAGGTCGCTGAAGCTGTAGTTGCCCTCGGCATCGGTCACGGTGTCGCGGCTGACCGGATTGCCCACCAGGTCGGTGCCGGTCAGGGTGATGGTGACGTTGGCCAGACCGGTTTCACTCGGGTCAACCACGCCATCGTTGTTACGGTCGATCCAGACCTTGCCACTGATGCCGCTGTTGAGCGGAATCTCACCGAACAGGTTGTCCACCGAGGCGCTGCCCGGGGTGGACAGATCGATCGTGCTGATGCGGCTGGGCACGGTGGTCACCGGCGTGCCGGTGCCACTGCTGACACCATCGACGGTGCCCGCGGTGGTGATGCCATTGCTGGTGCCGGTCGGCTGCTGCGGTTCGGTCAGGGTGTACGTGCCCGGGCGCAGGTCGGCGAAAGCGAAACGACCCTCGGCGTCGGTCTGCACGCTGCGCGTGACGCTGGCGCCGGTGTCGTCGGTGCCGGTCAGCTCGATGGTGACGCGTTCGATGCCGGTTTCGGCCGCGCCGTTCTGCGCACCATTGTTGTCGGCATCGAAAAACACCGTGCCGGACACGGCGACGGCCAGCACTTCACCGAAGTTGTTGTTGAGGGACGTCTTGCCCGCCGGCAGCACGACAGCGCTGATCGCGCTGGGCACGCTCGCCACCGGGGTGGCGGCGCCGACCGGGCTACCGTCGATGATGCCGGCAGCGGTAATGCCGTTGATCGTCGCGACGCCGTTGAACACCGGCTGCGCGGCCTGCTGGGTCACCGTATAGGTGCCCGCCAGCAGGTCGTCGAAGCGATACCGCCCGTCGGCATCGGTCGCGATCGCCGCGACCGGCTGGCCCAGCGCATCCACGGTGCCGCCCGGCAGCTGCACCTGCACGTTGGGCAGGCCCGGTTCGCCGGCGTCCTGCACGCCGTTGTTGTTGCGGTCCAGGTAGACCGTGCCGGAGAGCGCAGCAGCGCGCTCGCCGAAGTCATTGCCGGTGGAGCCGGCCGCGGGCAGGTTGGTGATCGTGATCAGGTTGCCCGGGGTTTCGCGCCCCTCGGCCAAGCCGGTCGGCTGGGTCTCGGTGATGCGGTAATCCTGGCCGGCCACGGCGCCGGGATAGCTGTAATGGCCATCGGCATTGGTCACCAGCGTTTCGGTGGTGTCATCGGCGGTGCCGAACACACCGTCCGGGCCCGCACCCACGATGATCACCTGCACGCCGGGGATGCCGACGTCGCCGGCGTTGCTCTCGCCATCGTCGTTGCGGTCCAGGTAGACCGTGCCGCTGATCGGGGCGTTGGCCAGCTCACCGAACAGGTAGCCGGTAGCGTCCTGTCCCGCGTTGATGGCGATGCCGGAGATCACGTTGGGCACGGCGGTGCTGCCCGGCGTAGCGGCGTTGCCGGCGGTGTGCTTGCCATCCAGGTACGTGGCCGGCTGGGTTTCAGTCAGCGTGTAGCCGGTGCCCGCCTGGGCCGGCAGCAGATCGCTGAAGCGGTAGGCGCCATCGGCATCGGTGGTCGCGGTCAGGTTGACCGGATTGCCGAGCACATCGGTACCGGTGAGCGTCACGATCACGTTGGCGATCGGGTTCTCGCCGCTGTCGCGGAGGCCGTTGTTGTTGCTGGCGGCCACGTTGGAGAAATCTTCGTAGACCGACCCGGCGATCGAGCCGAGCTTCTCGCCGAAGTCATTGCCGCTGGAACCGGTCAACGGCAGCGCGGTGATGTCGATCTGGTTGCTCGGGTTCTCGGTCGCATCGGCGTAGCCCGGGGGCTGCGTTTCAGTGATGCGGTAGTTCTGGCCCACGACCAGATTTTCGAAGGTGTAACGGCCCTGTGCATCGGTCTGCACGGTGACCGGCGGCAGATCATCGGCGGTGCCATAGATGCCGTCCGGGCCTGCGCCGGTCAGGGTGATGGTGACATCCAGCAGGCCACCATTGGGCTGCGAGCCGCGGCCGCCGGCGTCACCCGCGTCGAAGTCGCCGTTGCCGTTGCGGTCCAGGTAGACATGGCCGGAAATGGACGTGATCGCGTCTTCGCCGAAATTGAACGCGGTACCGTCGTCGCCACTGGACAGATCGATGCCGGCAATGCGGTCCGTCGTGGGCGCATCGCCGCTCGCGCCCGTGCCCACCGTGCAGCTCGCGCAGGCAGCCCCACCGATCAGGCCGGGGTTGATGGCGCTGGGGCGGTTGCGATAGCTGCCATCCGGCAGCACTTCGCGCAGCGTATAGACCTGCAACGGGTCCAGCGCGATGAAGCTGTAGCTGCCGTCATTGCCCGTGGTGCGGGTGTCCAGCACCGTGCCGGTGGCATCGAGCAGTTCGATGGTCGCGTTGGCGATCGGGGCATCACCGGCATCGCGCACGTTGCTGTAGTTGCCGTCCACGTAGACGAAGCCGGACAACGACGGGCGACGCACTTCGGGGAAGTTGTAGCGCACCGCATCCACACCCGCGCCCAGCGCGATCGTGGTGTAGACCGAATCGGCGCTGGCGGGCGGCGTCACCGCGGCGAATGCACCACCGGCCGAAGGCGCCTGGGCGCCGGTTGCCGGCGGCGCAACCGGACCGTTGACGTAGGCAGCCGGCTGGCCCTGGGTCAGGGTGTAACCGGCGGTGCCTGCCGGGGCCAGGTTGTCGAAGCGGTAGGCGCCCTGCGCGTCGGTGGTGGCATCCAGCGCAACAACATTGCCGTACGCATCTTCACCACTGAGGTGCACGGTGACGCCGGAGATCAGCGGCTCGCCACTCTGCAGCGTGCCACCGTTGGCACCGTCGCGGTCGCGGTCCTGGAATACCACGCCGGCCAGGGAAGAACGCACCACGGTGTGCGTGGTGGTGCCCTCGTTGTTGTCCGGCTCCGGATCGAGCTGGTCGCTGGTGGTCTTGGCGGTATTGATGCCGGCGCCATTGGCCGGCACGGTGGTCCAGCGCGCGGGAATCAGCACCCGCACGCGCCCGTCCAGAGCCAGATCGCCCATACGGCAGGTGACATTGCGACCGGCCAGCAGGCAGTTGCCGATACCGGTGGTCTGCACGCCGCTGTCGTTGGTGCTGCCCAGCTTCTGCCAGGTGATCGCGGCGGCTCCGCCAAGGACTTCCAGCCCTTCCGGCAGGGTGTCGGTGACGACCACGCCATCGCCGTTGAGCGGATTGCTGCCGCTGCGATCGCGCGACAGGCTGTGTCCGGGGCCGTGGTTGACCACGTCCAGGACGAACCAGAACGGCTGACGCAGGCTGACCGTGCCTGCCGCGGCCGGCAAGGCCTGGCTGGGGTCGGCGCTCGGCGCAAGCACAACGCTGGACTTCTTCATTTCCAGATCCGCGCGGGTGCGGATGCTGGTTTCCTGGGTCGCGGTGTTGTTGCTGGTGTCGCTCTCTGCCTCAGAGGAACGCGCGGTCACCGCGTTCTTCAGCGTCTCGCCGGTGGACGGTGGGGCGGTCATGTACTGGTAGACCAGATACAGATAGCTGGTCTGGTTGGCGGTGATGATGCCCTCTTCCGTCGTGCTCACCCCGGCACTGGGCATGGTGCAGGAAATGGTCTGCGGCCCGTTGCTGGGATTGCTGCTGCCGGCCGCCACCGAGCAGCGACTGCCGACCGGCTCCAGCGCGCCAAGGGGCGCGGCGGCCGTGCCCGTGCGGCTGCCCACCAGGCTGACGCTGGCGCCGGGCGGCGGGCTGATGGTGTCATCGATCATCGTGTGCGTGGCCAGCGAGGGGCCCGCGTTGCGCACGCTGATCTGGTAGTAGATGTGGTTGTTGGTCTCCATCCCGGCGCGGGAGTCGAAGCCCAACGGGTCCACCGCACCGACGAAGTTCTGATCGATCTTGTTGACGATCAGGTCCACGCGACCGGCTTCGAACGGCAAGGTGGCGTCCTTGGTGTCGTCGTCGTTGCGATTGTTGTAATCGTAGGTACGGCCATTGGCATCGGTGCCACTGGACGGATCCGGCGTGCCATCGCCATTGAGGTCGAAATGGAAGCCCCCGGTGTTGGTGAACTGGCGTCCGGTATTGCCACTGTTGACGTTCGGACGGATCACCACCGTCATCGTTTCGGTCGAACTGTTGGCCATGTCCTTGGCCGTGCAGGTCAGGCGCAGCGTGGCCGGTGCACCGCCGGTGTTGAACCAGGAGGTGCCGCCCGGCGCCGACGCGGATCCGATCGAAGCATCCTGCGCGCTGACGTTGCACCTCTTGTCCCCCGCGTCCGAGCCGGTCCGCAGCGCCGAAACCAGCACGAAGCCGGCGTCGTTGGCGGGCAGCGTGAACAGGTCGCTGAAGACCACGCCCCGTGCCGTCGACGGACCCATGTTCTGGTAGGTGATGCGATAAGTAGTGTTGACGCCCGCACGCCCCGGGGTGCCCGAGGTGATGTCCTTGCGGGTGGTGGCGACGTTGGCGACCGCATCGATCTGAACCCAGTCCGAGGCAGTGTTGTTGCTCTGATCGATCTCGCCGAGCGCGCCGGCGATGGCCGGGTTGATGCGCACCCCGGCCGTATTGCAGAAGCGGCCCGGCAGTAGCGGCTGCCCACCGCAGACGCCAGCCGGTTGACTCTGGCTGTCGAACAGGCCACGGTTGACGGTGAAGCGTACCGTCGCGGTCTCGTTGCGGGCCAGCACGGTGGCGCCGGCATCGCACACCCACGCGCTGCCACTCAGGCGGCAGTTCCACCCCGCCGGCATGGTGTCCGCGGTCACCGTGGTGACCCCGGTGACGAAGCCCGGAATCGGATCGTTCACTACCACGCCGGTGGTGGCTGCACCGGCATTGCGGATCTGCAGCGTGTAGCTCACCGAGCCATCACTGTTGCGGATGATGTTGTCGGTGTCGCCCGCGCCGTTGGTCTGCTTGGTGATGGACAGGTCGGCACGGTCATCGGTGGCACGACTTTCGCCACCTGCACAGTCATTGGTGTCGTTCGGGTCGCGATCGATGCCGCCGGCGGTACCCGGCTCGAGCGCGCCACCGCTGCCACCGGTGCAGGCGTCGTTGCGCAGCGCGCCGGCGGTGCGTGCCAGGGTCCGCAGTGACAGCGCAGGCGCGCTGGCATTGACGGCCACCGGGTAGCCGGTGGCCAGGGTGCAGGTCACCGTCTGTGCCCGACCGACGGCCCAGACGCGATCGACGCTGCAGCTCCACTGCCCCACGGTCACCGAGGTGCCGGGCAGGATCGGCTGCCCGCTGGTGTCCACCCATTCCTCGCCGGGGGCCAGCGTATCGACCACCTGCAGATTGCTGGTCACCGCGCGCGGCCCCAGGTTCTGCACACCCAGCGTGGACGTCATCATGCTGTCGCTGCGCATGCCGGTGCCGTTCCACACCGGCACCAGCAACGGCAACTTGGACTTGCTCATGCGCAGGTCGGCGCCATCGGGAATGATGGTCAGGCCAACGGTGCCGCGATTGTTGCCTGGCACCGGGTCCGGCGTGGTCGCGCTGATCTGCGCGGTGTTGCTGACAACGCCGCTGCTGTTGGCACCGGTCGAAGGCACCTGCGCGGTGATGGTGATGATCGCCTGGGCACCCGGCGCGAAGCTGCCGGCCAAGGTACAGGTGCGCGTGGTCGCGCCCGCATTGTTGTTGCAGGTCCAGCCCGGGGGGGCGTTGCCGCCGGTGATCACGAAGCCTTCGGGCATCGCATCGGTGACCACGACGCCGCTGGCGGCGCTGGGGCCGTCGTTGCGTGCGGTCAAGGTGTAAGTGACGATCGAGCCGGCCGCCGCCGGGGCCGGCGATACCGACTTGGACATCGCCAGGTCCGCACCGGCCGTGACGGCGGTGGTCACCTGCGCTGAATTGTTGTCCGGCACCGCATCGGGCACGGAACCGGCGTTGACCACCGCGGCATTGACGATGTTGCCGGTGCCGACGTTGACCTTGCCGCGGAACTGATAGCTCGCGCTCGCGCCAACGGCCAAGGTGCCGTTGTAAGTGCCGTTCTGTGCGCTGAAGCTCCAGTCCGCACCGCTCGGTGCACCGACCAGCGTCACATTGGGCGGCAGCGTGTCCACCACGCGGAAGCCGGTGGTGACGCTGGGGCCGTTGTTCTTGACGGTCAGGGTGTAGGTGATCTCACCGCCACCGATCACCGGGTCGGGCGTGGCGGACTTGCTCAGCTCCAGATCGGCCGCGGCCTGGATTGTGGTGGTCTGGTTGGAAAGGTTGTTGCCGGTATTGGTGTCACCGGCAAAGAACGGATCGTTGTCCTGCAACAACACGATCGGTGTGGTTGCCGGCGGCAGCGCGGCGGCGAAGCCGATCGCCGCATGCAGGGTGATGGTGGCCGGCTGCGTCTGCACGGTGGCGACCGGCAGCTTGAACTGGTACGGCGCACCGGAGGCGCTCAGGGTCGGGTTGGTGCACACCACGCGGGTGGTACCGGCGCTGCCAGGCGAGGCGCTGCAGCCTGCCGGTGCCGGGCTTCCCAATGCCGTGCCGACCGGCAGGTCGATGATCGTGACGCTGCCGGGCGCGTTGTCATTGGCGCCGTTCTCGACCTTGACGTTGTAGATCACGGTGGTGCCCGCCGGTACCGGGTCGTAGCCGGTATCGGAGAAGTCGGTGATCTGCAGATCGATCGCCAGCGCCGACAACGGCAGGGCCAGCAACAGGGTCGCCAGGGCGGCGCGCAACCGGCCCAGGCGGGCGGATGTGTTTGCGCGCTCGAACGGCGTCACCGCCGCGCAGATGGCTGCGCGATCGCTATGGCTGGACATGCGTTGTTCCCCTGTTCCGGTCTCTGCTGCTTTCAGAGGGAACGCGCTGCGCTCCCATGACGTGATGCGACCTGGCCGTGCACGACTGTCGTCATTGACACGCTCAGGCGGGGCGCATTGTGGTGGTGCCGGATCGGCAAGTCAGTTCCGCCCGCTCACGCTGGCTCACACTTGCTCACGCCGGGATGGGAGGCCTGGTCAGGCGGTCAGCAGATAGCCCCGCCCACGCAGGGCGCGGATCGGCAGCTCCGCACCGGTGGCGGCACGCACGCGCGCGCGTAACCGGTGCACCAGCACGTCGAGCCGGTGCGGATCGAAATCCCACGGGGTGTCGGTGATGTCGTCGATCAGGCACTCACGCGTGACCGGCTCACCCGCGGCCTCGAACAAGCGCTGGAGCGCAGCACGCTCCATGGCGGTCAACGCCAGCGTCTGCTGAGTGGGCGAGTGCAGCGTCCAGGCATCGGCAGAGAGCTGCCAGGCCCGCCGCACCTCCGTGATGATCTGCACGGCGGGGTGCCCTGCGGACAAGCGACGACGCAGGCTGAGCAGCCCGGCGGCCAGCACGTCCAGATCCAGCGGTTTCACCAGGTACACATCGGCACCCTGGGTCAGGCCATGCGCCATGTCATGCGGACTGCCACGCCCGGTCAGCATCACGATGCCGATGTCCGCGGCCTGGCGCAGGTGGCTGGCCACCGTATAGCCGTCTTCGCCGGGCAGGCCGACATCGAGCACGACGATATCGCAGCGATCATGCAACAGCGCGCGGTAAAGCGCCTCGGCGCTGCCCAGACCGCGGACCCCGGCACCGCGCCACTGCAGGTCATCGAGCATCAGTGCCAGCAGTTCCGGGTCGTCCTCGACCACCCAGACGGTCAAACCGTCCAGTTCCTTGTGTGCCGCTGGCAGCTGTGCGCCGCCGCGGTTGTCCTGGTCTGCCGTCACGTGACCGCTGTCTCCCTTCACCGGCCTGCAGTCTAGCTGCCACCCGGAAGCGAGCCAAATGCGACAAAGGTGGCAGTCGAATCAAGGCATGCCACCCGTTGGAAACGGCTGTCGCCGGTCACGACGATCCTGACCGGCGATGCCCCTTACTCGGCCGGCACGCCCATTTCCTTCAGCAGCTCCGGTGCCGGGTAGACCTTGGCCAGCAGCCAGCGCAGGTAGCGCATGTCCACGTGCACCGCGCGCTTGAAGCGCGGGTCGAACCACCAGCTGGCGCTGACCGACTCCCAGTTGCTGTCGAAGTTAAGGCCGATCAGCTCGCCCTTGGCATTGAGCACCGGCGAGCCGGAGTTGCCGCCGGTGGTATCCAGGTTGGTCAGGAAGTTGACCGTCTGGGTCTTCAGCACCGGATCGGCGGTGGAGCCGAAATCACCCTTGGCGATCGCGTCCAGCAGCGGCTTGGGCGCATCGAACGGATAGGCGTTGGTGTTCTTCTCGACGATCCCGGCCACGGTGGTCACCGGGTCGAAATGAACCGCATCGCGCGGGGACAGCGCTTCGACCTTGCCGTAGCTGATGCGCAGCGTGCGGTTGGCATCCGGGTACACCGCACGGCCCTGCTTGGCACGCCAGGCGAACAGGGCCTGCATGTAGGCCGGGCGCAGGCGCAGCTGCTCGCCCTCACGGGTCTTGCGCTCGTCATCCAGGCGCAGCTGCGCGGCGACCAGCGGGCCGGCCAGATCGATCAGCGGATCGCGCGCCAGCGCCTTGCCCGCTTTCGCCGCAGCAAAGCGCGACAGGCGCTCGGCTTCGTCGCCCAGATGCGTGCTGGCGTACAGCGTGTCCAGGGTCTTGACCAGCGCGGCCGGGGTGCGGCCGAAGGCGGCATCGAACTCGGGCACGCGCTGCGCCTCCGGCAGCTGCTGGTAACGGGTCAGCAGCGTGGTCAGCAGGGCCTTTTCGATGGCTGGGTCGTACCGGCGCTGGACCTGCTTGAGCACGCCTTCGATCAGCGCCAGATCGCGCTGCTGGTAGCCGCTGTCACGCTCGGCATCGGGCTTGGTCGATTCGATGCGCAGGCGTTCCAGGGTCAATGCCGAACGCAGCAGCTGGCTCTGCGCCGAGAGCAGGTCGAGCAGCAGATCGCGCTCGCCTACCGAGGCACCGCTGGACAGCGAGGTGAGCAGCGACTGGATGTCGCCCTGGTACTTCGCATCGGTGGCCTGCAGCATCGCCGCTTCATCGGCGGCACGCTGCGCCTTGGCATCGCTGCGCAGCAGGCCTTCCAGCTCACCGGCGGCCCGCTTGCGGTTGTTCTTCAGCGACTGCAGCTGTGAGGCGTAACGGGTACGTGCCTGGGCGTCCTTGGCACTGGCCCCCTCGATGGTGTCGATCATCTGCTGGAACACCGCCACGCGGCGCGGCAGCACCGCGTCGATCTGGCTGGCGAATTCCGCGGCCGTGCGATGGCGGTAGGTGATGCCCGGATAGCCGGCCAGCATCGCGTAATCGCCGGTCTTCGGGCCGTCGATCGCCATCTTCAGGTGGGCCGGCGGGTGATAGGGCACGTTGTCCACGCTGTACGGCGCGGGCTTGCCGTCCTTGCCGACGTAGGCACGCAGCAGGGTGAAATCGCCGGTGTGGCGCGGCCACATGAAGTTGTCGATCTCATCGCCGTAGTTGCCGATCGCGCGCGGCGGCGCATAGACCAGGCGCACATCGCTCAGCTCGAGCTGGCGGATGCGATAGAAATCGGTGCCGTAGTACATGTCCGCCACGCTGCAGCGGATGTTGCCTTCCTTCTCGCAGTCGGCCACCAGCTGCTTGCTGGCGCGGTCCACCGCGTCGAAGTACGCACGCCCGGTCTTGCCGCGCGCATCGCGCAGCACGTCATCGGTGACCTTGTCGAACCCGACCGTGACCAGCACGCGGAAATCCGGGTTGGCCGCGCGCTCATCGCTGCGGCCCTTGGCGATGAAGCCGTCGTTGATCAGGTTGTGCTCGGCCGAGCTGTTGTACTGGATCACGCCCATGGCGACGTGGTGGTTGGTCAGCAGCAGGCCGTCGTCGGAGACGAACGAGCCGGTACCGCCACCGGCCCGCACCACCGCGCTCAGCGGCGGCGCGGTGACGTTGGCCAGGTTGCCCGGGTTGCCCTTGAAGCCGGCCGCCTTCAGCGGTTTGGCCAGGTCCGGCAGCTGGGTCGGCATCCACATGCCTTCATCGGCATGGGCGCCGGCGGCGAGGGTCAGGCCAAGCGCCAGCGCGGCGGTGAGGGGTTTGCGTGAAGACATGGGCACATCCGGTACGTCAGAACAGCCCGAGACCTTAGCCGCTGCGCCCGGCAGGGGCAACGGCCGATGGTTGGGCAAGCACCCGCATCACGACCAACGGTCGTGATCTACTTTTCTTTTCGCCAGTTCAGCGACCCACGGTTCTCCACCGTGCTCGATTCCAGCTCCACATCGAAGCCGCGGCGCAGCAGGTATTTCAGCGTCAGCACCGAGCCACTGCCGACCAGTGAGACGCCGTAGCCGATGTAGAGCTTGGGCGAGATGTACTTGCCGAAGCCGATCACCGAGCCGCCCAGCGCGCGCGACTGGCTCACGCCGGCGTCGTCCAGGCCGAGCTTGGCTCCCAGCTGCGAGGCGAGCAGGCCGCTGCCGGCCGACAGCGCCGCCGAGGCCGCGTTGACCTGCTGGGCCTGGTCGCTGCTGGCCCCGGTGAGGCTGCGGCCCAGCACCAGGTAGGCCAGTGCTTCGGACTGCGACATCGCCGGTTCCGACCACACATCCACGCGTGGCGACTGCGCCCGCCCGGTCACGTCGATGCCGGCGGTGACATCGCCGACGGCGCGCTGGGCCCGGATGTTGATGCGCGGATCGGAGACCGCGTTGTAGTTCCAGTTCAAGTTGCCGCGGGTGATGGTCAGGTCCTGTCCGTAGGCCTTGTAGCGGCCACTGACTTCCAGTCCGCCGTTGGCGGTCATCTCGCGGCCGGGGCGCGCCCATACCTGCATCTTGCCGGTCAGCGCACCCTTCAGGCCGAACCCGGCCATCTTGACCTTGTCGCCCAGGCTCACGGTCAGGTCCATGTCCAGCGGCGAGCTGGGGCCCTCTTCCGGATCGACCGGATCGAGCACCACCACGTCTTCGGAGACCGAGGTACCCCGATCCAGCCGCTCCAGGTCCAGGTCCGCTTCGGGCACATGCACGGTGCCGCGCAGCTGCATCGCGCTGCCGGCCAGGGTGAAGTCCAGGTTCGGGTTGGCGATCACGCGCAACTCGCTGGTATTGGCCAGCAACACGTTTTCGCCGTGGATATGCAGCTGCAGCGGCTGGGCATCGCCGAACCAGGACAACCCGCCATCGACATACAGCGTGCCCTTGCCGGAGTTGGCCTGCGCGGTGATCTTGGCCGAGCCATCCGGCTGCGCGGTGAAGCTGCCCTTGCCCTCGGCGAAGGTGAGCCCCAGCGCGGGGAACTCACCCTTGAACTTGCTCAGTGTCGCCTCCCCCCCCAGCGACGGCGTGCCGCGCGTGCCGCGCAGGCTCACGTGGCCTTCGATCAGCCCGGTCGGACGCACGATGTCCGGCGAGAACAGCTCCAGCCAGTACAGCCGCGCGATGTTCATGTACAGCTCGCCGTTGAGGGGTGCGTTGGCGTCCCAGCCGGTCTGCACCTTCGCATCGACGAAGCCGTCGCCCTGGAAACCGACACCGAGCTTGGCGTTGATCTGCTGCGGGGTCATCTCCAGGTTCACCGAGAACTGGTCGTAGCGCACCAGCTCGCCACGCGCGTTGTCGCCCAGCCGCACCCCGCCTTCGCGCGAGGTGACCGAGGCGCTGCCTTCCCACGCGTTGCCGCGAGGGCGGATGCGCCCATCCAGATTCACTTCACCGCGCAGGTAGATGCGACGCCCGGACTGCGGCGGCAGCCACGGCTGCACCAGCGCCAGCGGCAGCGCATCGCCACGCACCAGCAGGCCTTCGCGCGGCCAGTTCGCGCTGGCGCACAGTGCCCCACCGGTGGCCGACCCGAGGCAGGCATCGCTCAGGGTGAAGGTGCTGCCCTGCACGCTGAAGGTGGCCGGTGCGCGCAGGCTCCAGGCATCGCCCTTCATCGGTGCGATGCGCAGCGCGGTGAGATCACCGCGCCAGGTCTGGCCCTGCTGGCGCACGCCGCCCTGCAGCGCGACCGCACCCAGTTCGTTCTTGGTCTGTGCATCCAGACGCAGATTGGACAGACTGCCGCGGGCGTCCACGTTGAGCGTGTCCAGCAGCATGCCCACCTGCACCTTGCTGCCCTGCACCGCCAGCGTGCCGCTGTCGCCCTGCCAGGGCAGGCGCCCCTTGATGCTGATCGCCTCGGCGCTCCAGTCGTCCCAGTGCAGGCCGCTGCCGACCAGATCGGCGGTGATGTCCGGCGCGGTACGCGCGCCCTTGATCAGCACGCGGCCGCGCAGGCTGCCGCTGCTGTTGGGCAGCAGGTCGGCCAGTTGCACCGGGTCCAGCTGCGCATCGATATCCAGGCGGTCGCCGACCGAGCCCTTGGCGGTCAGTCGGCTGCTGCCCACCGCGAGCTTGAGATTGCCTTCGCCCTGCTCGCCGCGCAGCGCGAACCTGCCTTGCGCATCAAACGGGCGTTTGCGCAGCGTGCCCTTGATGCCGGGCACATCGACCGTGGCTTCATAGCTGCCGGCGGTGCCGACCGGACTGCCGGCCGGCGGCGGCAGCTGGCGACCCTTCGAGGCAAGCGAACCGGACAGCTTGCCGTCCCAGCCCGGGGCGAAGTAGCCCGGATCGAAGCCAGCTAGTTTGGCGGCCACGTCCCAGTCCAGCTGCGGCGCCCAGGCCACCTGGCCGGTGACATCGAGCGAACCGCCCGGCGTGCTCGCCTGCAGCTGTTTGATGATCGCGGCCTGATCGTTGCCGCGCACGTCGAAGGTCAGGTCGGCGACCTGTTTCTCGCGTTCGACCGAGGCACGGCCAACCGCCGCCCACGCCTTCAACGTACCGGCCAGGCCCATGCGCGCTTCTTTCAACGTCACCGGCACCGGCGCCGCGGCGCCCGGGGTGGTGGTATCGGCAGCGGGCACGAAGGTCAGGTCGTTGGCGATGATGGAGAACCGCAGGCTGGCGTTTTCCTTGTCGGTGAAATCGGCGACGCCTTCCAGCCGCGCCTGCCCACCGAAGCCCTTCACCTGCAGCGGCGAGACGGTCAGCACCTGGTCGGCGAGGCCCACCTTGGAGGGCGCCAGTTCCACCGCGATGTCGCCCTGTTTGAAGCTGCCCTGCAGATTGGCCTGGCCGCCCTTGCCGTCGGCCTGCACGTCCAGCGCCATCGGCGTGCTGGTGCTCGCATCCATCCCCGGTACCAGCAGCGCCAGGTCCAGTTCCCTGCTGCGCGCGGTGAGTTTCCACACCGGATCGGTGCGGCCATCGAAGACCAGGCTGGCCTGCAGCGGCGCCGGCGCGTTGCCGGCGATCGCCACTTCCATATGGCCCAGATCGCCGCGTGCG
Source organism: Stenotrophomonas sp. JAI102 (assembly GCF_013409105.1). Classification (NCBI taxonomy): domain Bacteria; kingdom Pseudomonadati; phylum Pseudomonadota; class Gammaproteobacteria; order Lysobacterales; family Lysobacteraceae; genus Stenotrophomonas; species Stenotrophomonas sp. JAI102. The sequence continues at coordinate 16,754 of NZ_JACCCI010000002.1, read as the reverse complement.
ACCAGGCCGAGCCGCGCCGGGGTGCGCCCGCGCGGGGCCGGCATCAGCGCGCCGATGGTGATGTCGGTGTCGTAATCGCTGCGCGGCAGATAACGGCCGTCCACGCGGAAATCGCCCATGTCGCTGTCGACCTTGAGCTGGGTCGCGCGGAATTCGCCATTGGCGATCTCCACGCCGCCGCGCACCTTGGCGATGTCGATCAGCGGCTGCTGTGCCTGGGTGATGCGGAAGCCATCGATGATGATGGTGTCGGCCTGGATCGCCAGCGGCATTTCGATCTGCGGCAGCGAGTCCGGCCACGAGGGCAGCTCGAACGGCTCATCGCTCTTGGCCAGGTTCAACGTCGCGTTCTTGATCTGCAAGGCATCGAGCTGCAGCTTGCGACCCAGCAGCGGCCGGATGTCCGGATCCAGATAGGCGCGCTCGGCGGTGAAATGGATGTCGTCGTAGCGGAAGTCCAGATCGTGCAGCACCAGCGGCCCGGCGACCGGACCATCCACCTTGCTCCACGTCAGCGACGCGCCGACCGGCAAGCGTGAGACCACCTGGGCCAGCAGCACATCGCGGCCGGCCACGGTCTGCAGCAGCCAGTACACCAGCAGCAGCGCGAGCAGCACCAGGCCGAGCACGGTGAAGCCGGACCACGCCCAGAAGCGGCGCTTGCGGTAGAAACGCACGCGCGGCGGCGGCGGGGTGGCGGGTGCGGAAGGCGTCGGCGTGCTCACAGGTCCGCTCCGATGTTCAGGTACAGCTGGAACTGCGAATCCGGATTGTTGAGGCCGTGCGCGACATCGACGCGCACCGGACCCACCGGCGATTTCCAGCGCACGCCGAAGCCCACGCCGGTGTGCAGGTCGATGGTGTTGTCGAACGCGCTGCCGGTATCGACGAACACGGCCGCGCCCCACGGCCCGCCCTTGAAGTAATGCTCATACTCGGCCGAGCCGACCACCAGGTTCTTCGCGCCGAGCGCGAATTTGTCCGGCGGTGCGGTGCGCGGGCCGACTTCGCGGTAAGCGTAACCGCGGATGCTGCGATCGCCACCGGCGAAGAAGCGCAGGCTCGGCGGCATCGCCACCAGATCGCTGGTCCAGGTCGTGCCACCCTCACCGCGCAGGATCAGGCGGTCGGTGTCGCCGATCGGCACATACCAGCGCAGCACCATGTTGGCCTGCACGAAGCTGGTGTCCGAGCCGGCGCCCTCGATGCCACCGCGCAGGGTCGCGCTGCCGCTGAGGCCGCGGCGCGGGAACATCTCATCGTCGACGTTGACGTAGTCGGCGACCAGCTGCGGGTAGACCAGGGTGGAGGTGTTGTAGACGGCGTCGGTGAATTCGGTGCCGGAGGCATACCGCCAGCGCTCGCGCAGGGCGTTGATCGAGGCGATCGCGGTCCAGTACTCGTTGATCTCGCCACTGCGGCTGGCCGACAGCTTGAAGTTGCGCAGGTCGATGTAATCGGTCTGCTCGTCATAGGCGCTGGCGGTGAACGCATACCAGCCATCGAGCCACGCGAAACCCGGGATCCGGTAGCTGGTGACCAGGCTCTTGCGCTTCTGCGCGTAGTCGAGCTGGGTGTTCATCTTGTGGCCGCGGCTGTTGAGGAACCGCCGCTCCAGGCCACCGCGCACACCGGCGCCACTCTCGCTGCCGTAGCTCAGACCGGCGGTGTAGATCGTGCGCTTGGCCCGGGTCAGGCTGACGTCCACCGGCACGTCGCCGTTTTCGTTGGCCTGGTCCGGGCGCGGCTGGATGTCGATCACACTGAAGTAATCGAGCTTGGTCAGCGACTCGCGCAGGCGGTCGAGCTTGCCTTCGTGGAAGTAACTGCCTTCGTCCCAGTACACCAGCGGGTCGAACAGCTTGTCGACGAAGTAATTCTGGTGGAAGCGGATCTCGCCCATGTTGTAGCGGCGCCCGCTGTCCCAGGTGAGATCGACGTCGGCGGCGTTCTCGGCGCGGGTGATCTGGACCTGGCGCTGGGTGAAGTCGGCATCGAAGTAACCGCGTTCGGCCAGGCGCCGGGTCACCCGGATCTTGCTGGCCTCGTATTCGGTGTGCTCGAAACGCTGGCCCTTGCGCGGCTTGAAGTCCTCCAGGTCTTCCTGGAGGTACTGGTCCAGCTGGGCGGGGCCGGTGATGTCGATGTGTTCGCGGCGGACCAGGGTCGGCGGCCCCTTGTCGACCTGGATCACCACGCGCAGGTTTTCACCTTCGCGGGGGCTGTCCACGGTGATGGTCGGGTTGTAGTACCCGAACGGCTCCAGCGCCTCGCGGGTCTGGCGCTCGGCCTGGGACAACAGGTACTCCAGGCGCGACTCGCCCTGGACCTTGCCGATGGTGTCGTACAGGGACAGCGAGACCTCGATGTTCTCGATCATCTCGGCGTCGTCGCCCTTGTCCAGTCCTTTGATGTCCACTTTTTCGATGGTCCCCCGCGCATGTGCCACCGAGGCGGTGGCAAGGGACAGGAACATCAGGGGAAGGGCGAATTTCGTTGGCTGCATGGCGACAGCATAACGGGCCATCGCGGGCATGCGAAATCGGCGTGACCGTTTCAGAACGGCAGTGAAGACGCCGTTAAATTCCACGAGAAAGTCGCTGCTGACGCATCGACCCTGAGCGATGCCGGCACGGTGTCGGACAGAACCGTCCGCGACGCCTCATGATGTTCCCGGCGCGAACGGTGCGCAGTGCGCCGGCCACCCCCTTGAAACGCAGAAGGCGCGAACCGCCGAAGCCGTCGCGCCTTCTGGTGAGCCTCGGGGCGTCCTGCCCCGCAGCGTCAGTTGGACAGGTGTTCGATCGCCGCCACGCTGCCCAGGCGGTCGCCCAGGCGCTTGAGCAGGGCCAGGCGATTGGCCCGCAGCGCGGGATCCTCGGCATTGACCATCACCGCATCGAAGAACGCGTCCACCTGCGGGCGCAGGCGCGCCAACCGGTTCAACACGCTCACGTAGTCCTTCTGGTGCAGGCTGGCGTTGCTGTCGTCGATCGCCGCTTCCACCGCTTCGGCCAGTTCGCTCTCGGCCGGCTCGGCCAGCAGCGCCGGGTCGATCATGCCCGGGATGTCGCCCTCGGCCTTGCGCAGGATGTTGCGGATGCGCTTGTTGGCCGCGGCCAGCGCCTCGGCTTCCGGCAGCGCGGCGAAGGTGCCGATGGCATCGATGCGGCGGTCGAAATCGTACAGCGAGGCCGGCTTCAACTCGGCGACCGCGTTGAAGTGCGTGGCCGGCACGCCCTTGTCGGCGTAGTAGCCGCGCAGGCGGTCGATCACGAAGTCGTACAGCTCCTGCGGCAGCGCCTCGGTCTTGCGCTCGGCACTGGGCTGCACGCCCGCCGGCAGGCCGGCGATGGCGGTGGCGACCAGCGCGCGCAGGTCCAGGTCGAACCCGCTCTCGATCACCGTGCGGGCCAGGCCCAGCGCATTGCGGCGCAGCGCGAACGGATCCTTGTTGCCGGTCGGCTTCAGGCCTGCGGCAAAGCCACCGGCCAGCGTGTCCAGGCGCTCGGCGATCGCCAGCACCTTGCCCAGCGGCGACAGCGCGATGTCATCGCCACCGAAGCGCGGCTGGTACGCCTCGTCGATGGCCAGCGCCACGTCCGGCGACTCGCCGCCGACCACGGCGTAATGCCGGCCGGCGATGCCCTGCAGTTCCGGGAACTCGTTGACCATGCGCGACTGCAGGTCGTTCTTGGCCAGTACCGCGGCGCGCTTGGCCAGCACCGGGTCCACGCCCACCTGCGGCGCGATGGCCTCGGCCAGTGCGGCCACGCGGGCCACCTTGTCGGCCACCGAGCCCAGCTTGGCCTGGTAGGTGACGGTCTTCAGGCCGTCGCCCATGGATTCCAGGCCCTGCTTCAGATCTTCGTCGAAGAAGAACTTGGCATCGGAGAAACGCGGACGGATCACGCGCTCGTAGCCCTTGGCCACTTCGGCGACGTCCTTGGACTCGATGTTGGCGATGCCGATGAACTTCTCGGTCAGCTTGCCGCCGGCATCGAGCACCGGGAAGAACTTCTGGTTGATCTCCATCGTCTCGATCAGCGCTTCCTGCGGGACCGCCAGGAACTCGCGCTCGAAACTGCACAGCACCGGCGCCGGCCACTCGACCAGGTTGACCACCTGCTCCAGATTGTCGGCAGTGATGCGCGCCTGGCCGCCAGCCTCGGCGGCCGCCGCGTTGACCTGCTCGACGATGCGCGCGCGGCGCGCGTCGGCATCGACCAGCACATAGGCGGCCTGCAGCGAGGCGACGTAGTCCTCCGGCGCGCTCAGCCACACGGTCTTGTCATGCATGAAGCGATGGCCGCGGCTCATGCGGTCGGCCTTCAGACCCAGCACCTCGGCCTCGATGATGTCCGGGCCGTGCAGCAGCACCAGCCAATGCACCGGGCGGGCGAAGCCGTAGGTGTGGCTGCCCCAGCGCATCGGCTTGGGGATCGGCATCGCGGCGATCGCCTCGCGCAGGATCTCCGGCAGCAGGGTCGCGGTGCGCGCGCCCGGCGTGGTGGAGCGGTGCACGAAGCGCTCGCCCTTGGCATCGGTGGTGCGCTCCAGCGCGGTCCAGTCGATCCCGGCCTTGGCGGCGAAGCCCTGCAGCGCCTTGGTCGGCTGACCCTCGGCATCCAGCGCGATGTTCAGGTACGGGCCGAGCACTTCGGAATGCTGTTCCGGCTGCTCAACGGCCACGCCGGGCAGCAGCACGGCCAGGCGGCGCGGGGTCGAGAGCGGCTTGGCATCGCCACGTTCAATGGCCACGCCACGCTTGCTGAGGCCGTCGACGATGCCATCGAAGAAGGCCTGGGCCAGGCCCGGCAGCGCCTTGACCGGCAGTTCTTCGGTACCCAGTTCAATCAGCAGCGGCTGCATCGTGCTCATGCCTGCACCTCCTTGGCGGCGACGGCTTCGAGGCGCTTGGCCTCGTACAGCCTGGCCACGGCCTGGGCCAGCGCGCGCACGCGCAGGATGTAGCGCTGGCGCTCGGTCACACTGATCGCGCGGCGGGCATCCAGCAGGTTGAACGCATGGCTGGCCTTGCAGACCTGCTCGTAGGCCGGCAGCGGCAGGCCGACATCGACCAGCTTCTGTGCTTCCTTTTCGCAGGCATCGAAGCGGTGGAACATCTCGTCCACATCCGCGTATTCGAAGTTGTAGGTGCTCTGCTCGATCTCGTTCTGCAGGTACACATCGCCATAGGTGACCGGCGTGCCGTCCGGACCGTAGGTCCAGATCAGGTCATAGACGTTGTCGCAGTTCTGCAGGTACATGCACAGGCGCTCCAGACCGTAGGTGATCTCGCCGAGCACCGGCTTGCACTCCAGGCCGCCGGCCTGCTGGAAGTAGGTGAACTGGGTGACTTCCATGCCGTTGAGCCAGACTTCCCAGCCCAGGCCCCAGGCGCCCAGGGTCGGCGATTCCCAGTTGTCCTCGACGAAGCGCAGGTCGTGCACCAGCGGATCGATACCCAGCGCCTTGAGCGAATCCAGGTACAGCTGCTGGATGTTGTCCGGGCTCGGCTTCATCGCCACCTGGTACTGGTAATAGCGCTGCAGGCGGTTGGGATTCTCGCCATAGCGGCCGTCGGTCGGGCGGCGCGAGGGCTGCACGTACGCGGCATTCCAGCTTTCCGGACCGATCGAGCGCAGGAACGTGGCCGGGTGGAAGGTGCCGGCACCGACCTCCAGGTCCAGCGGCTGGATCAGCACGCAGCCCTGCTGCGCCCAATACTGGTTGAGGGTCTGGATCAGGCCCTGGAAAGTGATCGGAACGTTCGGAGTGGCGGACATGCGGCGGATTCTTGCCTGCAGAAGGGGTGCGCTAGTATAGCGACCGACCGCACGGGCCTTCCGTGCCTGGGGAAATGGAGGATGGAACCACGCCTGCCAGCGGCGTTTGCCAGCGTCCCTGAGGGGGGCCTGCCCCTGCCACACGGCCGCCTCGATTTCGACCAGGTCGCCGCGGCGCTGGTCGCCGATGGCCTGGTCGCCGCCGCGGACCTGGAGCGCATCCGTTTCTCCGCCCAGGGCGCGCGCAACGCCAGTGAGGTCCATCCGCTGGTGCTGCTTGCCAACCTGAAGCTGGGCGCCAGCGCCGGCGGCGAGCTCGGCCTGGAGCGCCTCAGCGAGTGGCTGGCCCAGCGCGCGGGCGTGCGCTACCTGCGGGTGGACCCGACCCGGGTCGACGTCTCGGCGGTCACCGCGCTGGTCTCCCACGCCTACGCGCGCCGCCACCGTTTCCTGCCGCTGGCCGTGGACAGCGAGCGCGTGCTGGTCGCCACCAGCGAGCCGCTGGCCCAGGAATGGCTGCGCGACCTGCAGCACCTGAGCCGCCGCCGGATCGAGCTGGCCATGGTCAACCCGCTCGACCTGCACCGCTACACCATGGAGTTCTACGGGGTGACCCGTTCGGTGCGCGGCGCCCGTGGCGATGTGCGCAGCGAGACCAGCAGCACCCTGCCCAGCTTCGAGCAGCTGGTCGAGCTGGGCCGCGCCGGCGACGTCAATGCCGACGACCAGCACATCGTGCACATCGTGGACTGGCTGCTGCAGTACGCCTACGAGCAGCGCGCCTCGGACATCCACCTGGAGCCGCGCCGCGACATGGGGCGCATGCGCTTCCGCATCGACGGGGTGCTGCACAAGGTGTTCGAGGTGCCGCCGGCGGTGATGACCGCCGTGGTCAGCCGGATCAAGGTGCTGGGCCGGATGGACCTGGCCGAGCGCCGGCGCCCGCAGGATGGCCGCATCAAGACCCGTTCACCGGGCGGGCGCGAAGTGGAAATGCGCCTGTCGACCATGCCTACCGCGTTCGGCGAAAAGTGCGTGATGCGCATCTTCGACCCGGATGCGGCGTTCAAGAGCATCGACCAGCTGGGTTTCAGCCCGCAGGAGGCGGCCGGCTGGACCGCCCTGGTCGAGCGCCCGCACGGCATCGTGCTGGTCACCGGCCCGACCGGCTCGGGCAAGACCACGACCCTGTATTCCACGCTCAAGCGGCTGGCCACGCCGGACGTGAATGTCTGCACGGTGGAAGACCCGATCGAAATGATCGCGCCGGAATTCAACCAGATGCAGGTGCAGACCAACATCGACCTGGATTTCGCCAGCGGCGTGCGCACCCTGCTGCGGCAGGACCCGGACATCATCATGATTGGCGAGATCCGCGACCTGGAGACCGCGCAGATGGCGGTCCAGGCGTCGCTGACCGGCCACCTGGTGCTGTCCACCCTGCATACCAACGATGCCCCCTCGGCGATCACCCGCCTGCTCGATCTGGGCGTGCCGCACTACCTGCTCGCCTCCACCCTCAACGGGGTGCTGGCCCAGCGCCTGGTGCGCACCCTGTGCACCAGCTGCAAGGTGCCCACCGTGCTCTCGGCCGAGCAATGGGCGGTGCTGACTGATGCCGATGCGGCATTACCTGAGGCGCCCACGCCATATGCACCGGTCGGCTGCATCGACTGCCGGCGCACCGGTTTCCTTGGCCGCGTCGGCCTGTATGAGTTGCTGCCATTGGGTTCCAGCCTGCGCCGGCACATCCGCGCGGACATGGATCTGGCCGCCTTCAACCGTGCCGCACGTGCTGAAGGGGTACGAACCCTGCGCCGCGCGGGGCTTGAAAAGGTGGCGGCAGGGCTGACTACAATCGAGGAAGTCCTCTCGGTCCTGCCTCCCCCGGATGAATTCCGCCCCGTTCCTGATTCTTGAAACCGGTCAACCCGTCGCCTCGCTGCGCCGCTACGGGCGGTTTTCGCACTGGATCCGGGTCGCGGCCGGGCTGGATGCCGATGAGACGGTGGTGGTCGATGTGGAGCACGGCGGTACCCTGCCCAGCCACCGCGATTTCGCCGGGGTGATCGTCAGCGGCTCGGCCGCCTACGTCACCGACCGCGCCGAGTGGAGCGAGCGCAGCGCGCAGTGGCTGCGCGATGCCGCCCACGACGACCGCCCGGTGTTCGGCATCTGCTACGGCCACCAGCTGCTGGCCCACGCGCTGGGCGGCGAAGTCGCCTACAACCCGGCCGGACGCGAGTCCGGAACGATCGAACTGGCGCTCGACCCGTCGGCCGTCGACGATCCGCTGTTCGGCGGCCTGCCGGCGCGATTCCCGGCGCATGCCACCCACCTGCAGACGGTGCTGCGCGCCCCCGAGGGCGCGGCGATCCTGGCGCGCTCGGCACAGGACAACTGCCACGCGTTCCGCTGGGGCGCGCATGCCTGGGGCGTCCAGTTCCATCCCGAGTTCGCCACCCACCACATGCGCGGCTATGTCCGCGCCCGCGCCGAGTGCATCCGCCAGCACGGCGGCTGCGCGCGCAGCGTCGCCCGCGAGGTCAGCGCCGCGCCGCTGGCCCGCCAGCTGCTGCGCCGTTTCGTCCGCCAGGCACGCAACGCCTGACACCTGCGCCGGTACCGCCTCCGGGCGCAACGCAGCGTCCGGGCCGCGCATGCCGGCCTTCAGGTCACGCGTCGGGAAAACAGGGATAATCGACCGCACTCGGGCGTTCGCGCCTTCTCCCCTGTCCCGGAATGTTATGAGCGAGATTCGCAAGCTGCCGGCCTCCGCCGGCGCGGAATGGCTGGTGTCGGGTTTCACCCTGCTGCGCAAGGCGCCGTTGGCGCTGGGCCTGCTCGGCGTGATCTGGGCCGTGGCCGCGTTGCTGGTGATGTCGCTGGCGATGGTCAGCCCGGCGCTGAGCTCGCTGGCACAGCTGTTGATGGCGCTGGCCGGCCCGCTGTTCTTCGGCGGCCTGGTCTGGGCCGTGCGCGAAGTCGACCAGGGTCGCGTCGCGCAGCCTGCGCACCTGCTGCAGGGCCTGCAGGAAGGCCGCGCGTTGAACCTGCTCGCCTCGCTGCTGCCGCAGCTGGTGGCCGGCCTGTTCCTGGGCGTGTTGTTGCTGGTGCTGATCGGCAGCAGCGGCCTGCAGCACCTGAGCGAGGTGATGGTGCAGCTCAACGCGATCAGCCAGTCCGGCGCGCAGCCGGACCCGGCCCAGATCGAAGAGTTGATGGCCAGCCTGCCGGCGATGCGCATCCTGCTCTGGCTGGCGCTGGTGGTGGTGACCTTCCTGGCGATGGCGCTGGCATTGTTCACCCTGCCGCCGCAGGTGATGTTCGAACACCGCAACGGCCTGCAGGCGATGCGCCTGAGCCTGCGCGCCTGCCTGCACAACGTGCTGGCGATGGTGGTGTTCTTCCTGCTCGCCTTCGTGGCCGTGTTCGCGATCTACTTCGGCGTGATGCTGGTGGCCCTGGTCGCGCAGCTGATCGGCGGCACGATGATCGCCCTGTTCGTTGCGCAGGTGCTGCTGATGGGCGTGGTGATGCCGGTCTTCGCCGGTGCCATCTACACCGCGTGGAAGCAGATGTTCGGCCAGCAGGGGCCGCAGACCCCGCCGCCGATGCCGGGCCCGAACAACGTGTTCGCGGCCTGATCAAAACGAAACCCCGGCCAAGGCCGGGGTTTCTGTTTGTGCGTCACTCCGGCTGTTCTTTCCCGCCCGCGCGTGGCACCAGCCAGCGCGCGGCATGGATGCCCAGCTCGTAGAGCAGACACATCGGAATGGCCAGCATCAGCTGCGAGACCACGTCCGGCGGCGTCAGCACCGCGGCCAGCACGAAGATGCCGACGATCGCGTAACCGCGGCCTTCCTTGAACTGCTGCGGCGTGATCCAGCCCAGCAGCACCAGGATCACCATCGCCACCGGCAGCTCGAAGCTGGTACCGAAGGCGAAGAAGATCGCCAGCACGAAATCCAGGTACGCGGTGGCGTCCGGGGTGATCGCAATCACTTCCGGGCGGAACGTGGTGAGGAAGTGGAATACCGCCGGCAACACCAGGAAGTACGCGAACGCGCAGCCCAGGTAGAACAGCAGCACCGACGAGGCCAGCAAGGGCACCGCCAGGCGTTTCTCCCGCGCATACAGGCCCGGCGCCACGAACGACCACAGCTGGAACAACAGCCACGGCACGGCGATGAACACCGCCACGAAGAAGGTCAGCTTCAACGGCGCGAAAAAGGCACCGGCCGGGTTGGTCGCGATCATCGTCTGCCCGTTCGGCAGCTGCGAGATCAGCGGTTCGGCGATCATCGTGTAGATCTGCCGCGAAAACGGCATCAGGCCCAGCAGTACCACGCCCAGGCCGATCAACGCACGCACCAGGCGCGCACGCAGTTCGATCAGGTGTTCGACCAGCGAACTCTCGCTGCTTTCATGCTCGCTCATCGCGGCGTCTCCTCGCTCGGCGGCGCAGGCGTGCGCTGCGCGGTGTCCGCCAGGGCCGGGGAGGCCGCGGGCTGCTCCGCACGTGGCGCGCTGCCATCTATCCCGGGGGGCGACATCGCATCGCGTGGCGGCTCGGCCTCGTCGGTCGCCACCACATGTTGGGCCACGCTGGCCGGGGAGCCCGGTGCGGGACCGGTCATCACCGGTTCGTCGTCGGCTCCCCTGGCAACGTCATCGCCCCGCCTGGCCAGGTCCTGACGCATCTGTTCGGCTTCGCGGCGGACCGCTTCGCCACTGGCGCGCAGCTGCGACTCGGTATCGCGCACCGAAGACTTCACATCATCGAACTGCCGCTTGATCTCTTCGGCATGCAGCTCGCGCTCGAGCTCCTGCTTCACTGAATCCCACTGGCTGCGCGCACGGCGCACCCACAGCCCGGCGAAGCGGGCGGCCTTGGGCAGCCGCTCGGGGCCGAGCACGACCAGGGCCACCACCGCGATGACCAGCAGTTCACTGAAACCGATATCGAACACGCCAAGCCGCCCGGATCAGCGCGGGTCGCGGTCGTGCTCGGTCTGCGACTTCGTCGTCGAGTCCTGCGGACGCGAGCTGTCGCTGAGCTGCGCGTTCGGCTTGTCCTCGTCGCGCATGCCCTTCTTGAATTCCTTGACGGCGCTGCCAAGGTCCTTGGCGCCGCTGGTCAGTTTCTTGGTGCCGAACACCAGCAGAACGATGACCAGCACGACCAACCAATGCCAGATGCTGAAACTGCCCATGACTCGCTCGTTACGTAGTGATCAGACGGTTGAGCATAGCGCACCGGCGGTAAGCCGGCGCGCGTGACAAAAGTCAGTTGCCGTCCAGCGATTCGGTACGGACTTCACCGTCGCCGACCGGCTGGAAGCCCTGCTGCGGGGCCGGTTGCGCCGGCACGGACTGCAGCGGGGCGGTGGTCGCGCCAGCGGCGGCCGGGGCCGGTGCCTGTTCAGGTCGGACCGGCACGGCAGCAGCACGCGGCGCCGGTGCGGGCGCGCTGCCGGCAGTGCCACGCTTCTCGCGGGCGGTGTAGGTGGCTTCTTCCAGGCGATCGCGGAAGGCGACCACGTCCACCGACGGCGGCTCGCCGACGCGGCCTTCGAACACCATGCGCGGCGTGGTGTTGCTGCCGTAGGCATCCAGGTTGGCGGCATCGTCGATCTGCAGCACGGCGCCATCCAGCGCCACACCGGCGAATAGGCCGCGGGCACGCGACCAGGACCAGATTTCGGCCTTCAGCTGGCCATCGGTGGCGGCGGCGGCGTTGCGGCCGACCGGGCCTGCGGCGACGCCGGCATCGGCGCCCAGGGTGAATTTGCCGTTGACGAGATTGTCCAGGCTGCGGTCATTGCGGAACACCAGCACCACGTCGGAGGACTGCACGCCGGCCTGGAAGCCGATGCTGCCGCCGGTGAGCTTGACGAACACCGGGTTGGACCAGCTGCCGTCCGGCGTCTTGATCGACATCAGCCCGTGGCCGCGACGGCCACCGATCACCAGGCCGGCCTTGATCGTGTCGGGAATGACGATGACCGCGCGGCCCTCGTCGAGCAGCTTGTCCGGAATCCCCTGCTCGGGGATGTCCTGGATTTCATTCAGGACGCGCACCGCATTGCGGGCGCGCTGGTCCTCCTGTGGCCCGGCCATCGCCTGGGTCGACAGCAGGCTGGCGGAGATCAGCAGTACAAGGCTGAGGCGGCGCATGGGTGGGCTCCAGAAAGTCGATTCATACAAGATAGCGGCAGGTACGCCCGGGGTCGATACGCTTCTCGACGTTAGAAGGCCCGCGATGAATCGGCAATGAGTATTCCGGGCTATCGATATGCCTGCTGGATCACGTTCATCATCCAAATCCATCCCGCCAATCGCTTAGACCTGCGAGAATGACACCATGATCGACGCACCCGACACCGCCGTGCTGGCGGTCAATCTAGGCACGCCCGAGACGCCAACCGCCCCGGCGGTACGTCGCTACCTGGCTGAGTTCCTCAGCGATCCGCGCGTGGTCGCGATTCCGCCGCTGTTCTGGAAACCCTTGCTGTACGGGCTGATCCTGCCACTGCGCAGTGGTCGCTCGGCCGCCAAGTACGCCCAGGTCTGGCTGCCGGACGGCTCCCCGCTGATGGTCTACACCCGCCGCCTGGCCGAGGCCATGCAGGGCCTGATGCCCGACCTGCGGGTGCGCCACGCGATGCGCTATGGCATCCCCGCGCTGCCTGCCGAGCTGGATCGTCTGGCCGCCGAGGGCATGAAGCGGATCGTGGTGCTGCCGCTGTATCCGCAGTATTCGACCACCACCACCGCCTCGATCGAGGACCAGGTGCGCGAATGGCAGCCGAAGCACCCCGGGGTGACCGTGACCCTGGTGCGCGATTACGCGGTTGATCCGGACTGGGTTGCCGCCGTTGCGGGCAGCATCCGCCAATGGTGGGACCAGCATGGCCGCGGCGAGACGCTCGTGTTTTCCTTCCACGGCATTCCGCAGCGCCTGGCCGACGCCGGCGATCCGTATCCGCAGCGCTGCGAAGCCAGCGCGCATGCGATCGCCCAGGCGCTGGAGCTGAGCGACGATGCCTGGCAGCTGACCTACCAGTCGCGGTTCGGTCGCGAGAAATGGCTGCAGCCCTACGCCGAACCCACGCTGTGGGCGATGGCCGAACGCGGCGTGCGCAGCATGGACGTGGTCTGCCCCGGCTTCGCTACCGACTGCCTGGAAACCCTGGAAGAAGTGGCGATGGGCTTCACCGAAACCGTCGCCGAGCGGGGCGCGACGATGCGCTACATCCCCTGCCTCAACGACGCACAGGCCCATGCACTGGCGCTGTCGCGGCTGAGCATCGCGGCGTTGGCGTGACCCTGGCGTCCTTCTCGCTGACGGTTGCCGGCACCACGGTGGCCGGTCTGCGCTCCCCGGGCACGGGCGGCCAGCGTGTGCTCGCCCTGCACGGCTGGCTCGACAACGCCGCCAGCTTCGTCCCGCTGGCGGCGCAGCTGCCCGGGCTGGAGCTGGTCGCGATCGATCTGCCCGGCCACGGCCACAGCGCGCATCTGCCGCCCGGTACGCAATACAACACGCCCGGTGCGATCTGCCATGTCCTCGACGTCGCCGATGCGCTGGGCTGGGACCGCTTCGTGCTGCTCGGCCATTCGATGGGCGCCGGCATCGCCAGCCTTACCGCGGCCGCCGCACCGGAACGCGTGGAACGCCTGGTCGCGATCGAAGCGCTGGGCGGCCTGCGCGGGCCCGAGAATGAAACCGCACAGCGCCTGCGCGAGCATGTGCGTGCTGCCCGTGCGCTGCCCACCCGCAGGCTGCGTGTGTTTCCCGACCTTTCCGCACCGATCCGCGCGCGCATGATGACCAACCAGCTCAGCGAGCCGTGCGCACGGCTGCTGGTGGAGCGTGGTGTCAAACCGGTCGACGGCGGGTACAGCTGGTGCAGCGATCAGCGCCTGATGCTGCCCACCGCGATGCGCCTGAGCGAAGCGCAGATCGATGACCTGCTCGCGGCGATCGAATGCCCGACCCAGGTGATCTACGCCACCCCGGCGCAGGCCTATTACCCCGAGCCGTTGCGCAGCGAACGCATCTCGCTGCTGCGCGACGGTCGCCTGGCGGTGTTCCCGGGCACGCATCATCTGCACATGGAGCATCCGCAGCTGGTGGCCAAGGTGATCCGGGCCTTCCTGGCCGGGTAGTCCCGGCGCGGTGCGACACACGGTCGCACTCAACTTATCCCGGCAGCGACCGATACCGATAATGCAGGCCGATTTTCCTCGGCCGCACTGTCGTCGCTTGCTCCGCCGTTGCGAAGCCGCGCATCACCCAGGCTTCCAGGGAACGTCGTCGCAATGCCGGATTGGCCGTGCCATCGCCCACAGGACCGGGCCCTGCCGGCGGTGATCGCCACCGCCGACGCGGCGTCCGCCGCTGCCCGTTCCCTGCGCACCCATCCGTTTCTTCCCGCTGCCACACCCACCGCTACGCCGGTGACGGGTGCGGCATCCGCCTGCGTGCGTACGCGCCGCGGGCTCTCTGCTTTCTACTGACCCTGGAGCCGCCATGTCCGCCCTTCCTGCTGCCACCTCCCGACCGCCCGACCAACGGCGCGCGCGATCGCCCCGGGTCTCCGTGGACACCGCGTATCTGCTCGCGACGGGCGTGCTGCTTGCCGCGGCCGTGGCCACGGCGATCTGGCAGCGGCAGCCGTGGGCCATGCCCTTCATCGCGGTCGCAGCCGTGCTGCTGGGCCTGGTGGCGCGGCGTTCGCGGCAGCAGGCCCACGCCCTGCGGCAGGCCGAGCAGCGATCGATCTCCGTGGCTGCGGAAGCGGCGCGCGACCACGCCCGCGACAGCATCGGGCATGCCCATGACGCCCAGGTAAGACAGGCACTGGACGTCTCGCGCACGGCGATGATGATCGCCGACAACGACCACGTGATCCGCTACGTCAACCAGGCGGTGGTGAGCCTGCTGCGCAACCAGCAGGCCAGCCTGCGCGAGGCCTTCCCCGACTTCGACGCCGAACGCCTGGTCGGCAGCAGCATCCACCGCTTCCATGTGGATCCGGACCGCATCCGCGGCATCCTCAACACCTTGATGGTCACCCACCACGGTCGCGTGCGGATCGGCCCGGTGCACTTCGCCCAGGTGGTGACGCCGGTGTTCGATGCGCAGGGCCAGCGCCAGGGCTTCGCGGTGGAGTGGCATGACCGCACCCACGAACTGCTGCTGGAGACTGCGGTGGCGGACATCGTCGAGGCTGCCAGCAAGGGCGATCTTGATCGTCGGCTGCAGGCCACCGACGGTGGCGCCAGCTTCCTCAATAGCCTGACCGGCGGGATCAACCAGCTGTTGGACAACGTGGGCGGCACGGTCGGCGAGATCCGCCGCGTGCTGTCGGCCCTGGCCGATGGCGACCTGGACCAGCGCATGCACGGCGACTTCCATGGCTCGTTCCAGGCCATGCAGCGCGACGCCAATGCCACCGCCGAGCAGCTGACCGCGATGGTGGAACGCATCAAGCAGTGCACCGGCTCCATCTCGCTCGCCGCCCACGAAATCACCAGCGGCAACGATGACCTGTCCGAGCGCACCGAGCGCCAGGCCGCGCATCTGGAAGAGACCGCCGCCTCGATGGAGGAGCTGACATCGACCGTGCGCCAGAACGCGGAGCACGCACGCCAGGCCAGCGCGCTGGCGCACGGTGCGCATGATGTCGCCACGCGCGGCAGCCAGGTGGTCAGCCAGGTGGTAACGACCATGGATGCGATCCAGACCGCGTCGCAACGGATCGGCGATATCACCCGGGTGATCGACGGCATCGCTTTCCAGACCAACATCCTGGCACTCAACGCTGCCGTCGAAGCGGCCCGTGCCGGCGAGCAGGGCCGCGGCTTTGCGGTGGTCGCCAGCGAAGTGCGCATCCTCGCCCAGCGATCCGCCGACGCGGCCAAGGAGATCAAAGGGTTGATCGATGCCTCCGTGGTGCAGGTCGCCGAAGGCGCGCGCCTGGTCCAGGACGCCGGGCAGACCATGGGCGAGATCGTCAGCAGCGTGGCCAGCGTCAGCGGCATCATGGCCGAGATTTCCTCGGCTTCGCAGGAGCAGGCGGCGGGTATCGATCAGGTCAACCAGACCGTGGCACAGATGGACGATGCGACCCAGCAGAATGCCGCCCTCGTCGAAGAAGCCAGTGCCGCCGCACGCCTGCTCGAAGCCCAGGCCGCGGACCTGACCCAGGCGGTGGCGGTGTTCCGTCATCAGGAACAGGCCTGCCGCGCAGTCGCGTAAGCCTCATCTGCCTCAACGCCCAGCGCCCCGCTGCGGCGCGCGACCTGCAGCCAGGCGGCGACATGCTCGACCGCCTGGTTGACACGCGATGGTTGTGTTGGCCTCCGGGCCCGATGCAGCGGACGCGCTGGCCAAAGAGCGTAACGACAGCGATACCCCGACCTCATCGGTCGAAGCAGACACCCCATCACTGCCCGGCGACAGCAGCTGTTTCGCCGCGTCCAGCGGCACGTCTGTGGCGCCTCGCGCCCCGAACCAGGCTCGCTTACGCACGCATGGCCAATCCGCGCAGCGCGGTGACCACGGGCACCCACAGAGACAGCACACCAAGATCAGCGTCCAAGCTGCCGCGACAGCCAGCTCCATGCCTGATCGGGAGGGCGATATCGATTGACCTGCAGGCGCCGGCCGAAGCGCCGCGTGAAGGAAAGGACTCGCACCACCCCAGAATGCCCGACTCGGGAAAGCGCCGACCGGCGGGGAAGGTGGCGTTACTCAACTTTCGTCACCGCCTGGAAGGATCGCTGGGTCGCTGAGTCGCGGAATGGCTGAATCGCGGACAAAAAAGAAAACCCCGCTGCATGAGCAGCGGGGTTTTCGGGGTAAAAACCCTGGCGATGACCTACTCTCGCATGGCTTAGGCCACACTACCATCGGCGCAGCTGCGTTTCACTTCCGAGTTCGGGATGGGATCG